>CAZBDU010000125.1:0-13144 GCA_964490725.1 uncultured Spirochaetaceae bacterium
CGCCTGCGCCGGCCGGCACCGCGGCCCCCCTGGGCTGCCCCAGGCGGGCGATCCTGGAGGCCAGCAGCTCGAAGGCGGCCCGCAGCGGCGGCACCAGCAGGACCAGACCGAACAGCACGATCAGCACCACCGCCACGAGCCTGAGGAGGTCCGCGGACACGCCCAGCGCCTGCACGATCGCCGTAAGGGCCAGGGTGAACGCGGTGAAGCTGACCACGAACCCGGCAACCACGCCGAAGGGGCGCGCCTTGCCACCCGCCAGCCCGCCGGAGAGCACGATCGGCAGCAGGGGCAGGATGCAGGGGGACAGGATCGTGATCACCCCCGAAAGGAAAGCGAAGGCCAGCAATACCGTCATCTCGAAGCTTCTCCTCCACGTCCGGCAGGGCCGTCACGAACGGTCCTGCGGCATTTTCCACTGTTCCTACGGGAGAGAAGCTACGGGGCAAATGTCACCAGAGTGTCACGGGGAAATAGGAAAACGATCACCCCGCGAGGGGCCTCACCGCCGCGGGCGCCGCGCCCGGGACGTCTCCTCACGTGCCGTCCCACCCTCCCGGGTGCTGCCGCAGACGGCACCCCTACGCGGAAGCCGCAGACGGCACCCCTACGCGGTTGCCGCAGACGGCACCCCTACGCGGTTGCCGCAGACGGCACCCCTACGCGGTTGCCGTCTCGCTATGAAAAGGTTCACATTGGAACCGGAAAGTCGTGGCATCTCTCCCCTAAGGGAAATATCGCCACAAGAAGGCGCCAATGGAAGCCCGATCGCGCAGGACATGCCGACACGAACAGCCTGTCTCCGTCCGCCGCCGGCCTGGCTGGGGCCAGTCGCGGAGCGGCCGGTGAGAGGCGAAGCCACCGACGCCCCCTCCGACTGGATTCTCCCTTTCGCCCGCGGCCGGGCCCCCGCCGGGGTCGGGGTGTCCCTGGCCGGCGGCAAGGGCGTCAACCTGCTCCGCCTGGCCGCCGCCGGCTTCCCGGTCCCGGACGGCTTCCTGGTCACCACCGGGGCCTACCGGGCCTTCGTGGGCAGCAAAGGCCTCGAGGCGCGGATCGCCGCATCCCTCGCGGAAACCGATGCGGAGCAACCCGCAGCGCTGGAGGCCGCTTCTGCGGCCATTCGCAGGGCTTTCACCGCCGCGGACCTCCCGTCGCGCCTGGGCCGGGAGATCCTGGCGGCCCGGCACTTGCTGGGTGAGGCGCCAGTGGCGGTGCGCTCTTCGGCCACCGCCGAGGATGCCCCCGGGATGTCCTTCGCCGGGCAGCAGGACACCTACCTGAACGTGGCGGGGGACCACCTGCTGCTGGCGGCAGTGCTGGACTGTTGGGCGAGCCTGTGGACCGCCCGGGCCATAGCCTACCGGGCCAGGAACCGGGTGTCCCAGGAGGGCCTGGCGCTGGCGGTGGTGGTGCAGAGGATGGTGGACAGCCGGGCCTCCGGCGTGCTGTTCACGGCGAACCCCGTCACCGGGCTGCGGCGGGAAACTGTGATCGAGGCCGTCGTGGGACTGGGGGAGGCCCTGGTGTCCGGCGCGGTGGAGCCGGACCGCTACGTGGTGGACGCGCGCACCCTCACCGTCGCTTCGAAGTCCATCGGGGCCAAGACGTTGTCGATCCACCCGCGCCAGGGAGGCGGCACCAGGACGGTGGCGGAGCACCGCGGGGACCGGCAGGCGCTGCCGGAGGAGCGCATCCTCGAGCTGGCGTGGCTCGGAGAGCGGGTGAGCCGGGAGTACGGAGCGCCCCAGGACGTCGAGTGGGCCTGGACCGGCGACGGCCTCCAGCTCCTGCAGTCCCGGCCGATCACCTCGCTGTATCCCCTGCCGGCCGGCCCGGCCGGCGGACCCCTCCGGGTGATGTTCTCCTTCGGTGCGGTCCAGGGGCTGCTGGACCCCATGACTCCCCTGGGGCGCCAGGTCGTGAAGCTCCTCTTCGCCACCGGCGCCGGGCTGTTCGGCATCCGCGCCACCCTGGACACCCAGCGGGCGCTCCGCACCGCCGGGGAGCGTCTCTGGGTGGACGTGACCGCGCTGCTCGGCAACACGGTGGGCCGGCGGGTCTTCGCGGGGGCGCTCGGCTTCGTGGAGCCTGCGGTGAGGCAGGCGCTGGAGGGAGTTCTCGACGAGCCGGAGCTGGCGCCGCCGCGGCCGGGGATCCGCCTGCCTGCGGCGCTGCGGCTGGCACGCTTCTTTCTGCCGCTGGCCTGGAACGTACTGCTGAACCTGGCCGCCCCCGCCGCGCGCCGGGACAGGATCGTGAGCCACGGCGAACGGGTTCTCCGCGAGATGCGCGCCCGCAGCGCCGCCGTCACCGGGGACCCCTGGGAGCGGCTGGCCGCACAGGCGCGCCTGCTCCCCGAGGTGGCCGGAAGAGAGCTGCGCCGCACGATCGTGCTGTTCGTCTCCGGGGTGGCAAGCGGCATGCTCGGCTTTGCCCGGCTTTCCGCGCTGGCACGCCGGCTGCCTTCCGCTGCGGGAGACCGCCCTTCCGCAGGGGAAGACCCCTCCTCCGGCGCGTGGCGAAGCGTGATTCTGGAGATGACCCGCGGCCTGCCGCACAACCCCACCACGGAGATGGACCTTGCCCTCTGGGAGACTGCCCGCAGGCTACGGCGCCACCCACGCTCCAGGGCGGAGCTCCTGGCCGGCCCGGCTGCCGAGCTGGCGCGGCGCTTCCGCGAGGGGCGGCTGGCGGAGGCGACGCAATGCGAGGTGGCGGAGTTCCTGGCCGCCTACGGGGCCCGCGGTGTCGGGGAGATCGACATTGGCCGCCCGCGCTGGCGGGACGATCCCACATCCCTCTTCCAGGTCCTGGCCGGCTATCTCAGGATTGAGGACCCCGCGCTGGCCCCCGACGCGGTGTTCGCTCGCGGGGCGGAGGCGGCGGAGCGGGCCCGGGAGGAGCTGTGCACCCAGCTGCGCACCTTGCGGGGCGGACGCCTGCTGGCGGCGCAGGCCCGCTTCTTCTCAGCTCGGATCCGAGAGCTCCTGGGAATGCGCGAGAGCCCCAAGTTCTTCGCGGTGCGCATGTTCGACATCCTGCGCCGCGCTCTGCTGGAAATCGGCGGCGAGCTGGTCCGCGCGGAGGTGCTGGAGGAGCCCCAGGACCTGTTCTTCCTCACCTTCGCGGAGCTCGCCTCCCTGGCCGCCCGGGAAGGGCGGGGCTGGCGGGGGCTGATCCGCGGGCGCCGCCGGGAGGTGGAGCGGGAGAAGCTTCGCCGGCAGGTCCCGCGGGTCCTGCTGAGCGACGGACGCGCCTTCTACGAGGGGCTCGCGCCGGCCGGCGGCTCCGGGGCGGTCCTGGCCGGAAGCCCCGTGTCCCCGGGGACCGTTACCGGGACCGTCCGGGTGGTTTACGACCCGCGCGAGGCCCGGCTGGAACCGGGGGAGATCCTGGTGTGTCCGGGCACGGACCCCGCCTGGACCCCCCTCTTCCTCACCGCAGGCGGGCTGGTGATGGAGGTGGGCGGCATGATGACCCACGGCGCGGTGGTGGCCAGGGAGTACGGCATCCCGGCGGTGGTGGGGGTCCACCGTGCCACCGAACGCCTGCCCAGCGGGACGCGCATCCGCCTGGACGGCGGCAGCGGCCGGATCACGCTGCTGGAGGAGGCGGGGGAGGACCCGCCCTAGCCCTTCAGGCCTCCAGAGAGCAGCCCCGCAATGAAACGACGCTGCAGCGCGAAGAAGAGGATCACGATCGGCAGAGCGTAGCAGACCACCCCCGCCATGCCGATGTTCACCAGGATCTGCTCCTTCTGGTCCGTGTAGCCCCGGGCCAGCTTGACTCTCCTGGCAGCCCAGCTTCATGACCTCGTTCAGATCCGCGTACACCTTGGTGATGAAGGTGTTGAAGCCGATCTTCCCCAGCACCGGGTCGTCGATGTTGGCGGAGAACGGGCCGGTGCAGTTGGCCTCGGTGATGTAGGGGCTGGCCTGCCAGGGCACGAAGTACTTCGCGTTGTCGAAGGCGATCATCTTGGGGCTCTCGAACTGGTGGGAGGACAGTCAAGCGACACGATCACGAGTTGATTGTTTCGCCTTTCCCGCTGTGCTAACATGCCCGAATCGAGAGAACCCGACGGTCCGACCTCCGCCGGGACGCATCCGGAAACACATGGCGAGCACCCACGAGCCAGACAGGCCGCTGGCCTCCACCCTCTACCTGCTGCCCGTGATCCTGCTCTGGGCGGCCACGCCCGTGCTGGTGACGGAGATGGCCCGCACGCTCTCGGTCTTCCAGATCACCTGGATGGCCACCGGCTCCAGTACGGTCGTGATGGCCGCCATCACCACGGTCACAGGCCGCTGGTCCCGCTTCCCCGCGCGCGCGCCGCGGGAGTGGGCCACCATGCTCCTCATGGGCGCCACCGGCATCTTCCCCTACACCGTCCTCTACTATCTGGCCTTCTCGCTGGCGCCCCAGGCCGCCGGCAGCGTGAACATCGTGAACTACCTGTGGCCGGTCTGGGTGGTGATCCTTTCCGTGCCGGTGCTGAGGGAGTCCCTCACCGCCAGGAAGATGCTCGGCGTTCTCCTCAGCTTCGCGGGGGTCTACCTGGTGATTTCCGGGGGAAGGCTGCTGCGGCCGGACCCGCTGCATCTGCCGGCCTACCTGTCCGCAGGCGCCGGCGCCTTGTTCTGGGGCCTGTTCTCGGTGCTCACCAAGCGCCACCGCTTCGAGCCCTTCACGGCGATGCTCTTCTACGACCTGGGGGCGCTGCTGCCCTTCACCGCCGCGGCGCTCCTGGCCGGCGGCCTGCGGGGGCCCTCGCCCCGGGACTGGCTCCTGGCGGTCCTCCTGGGCGGCGGCGCCAACGGCGTGGCCTACGTCTTCTGGACCCTGGCGCTGCGTACCGGCGACACGGCCCGGGTCTCGGCGTTGGTCTACCTGGTCCCCTTCGTGGCGCTGGGTTACCTGTACCTCCTGGGGGGAATACCCATCCGGCCCCTGCAGGTCGCGGCGCTGTGCCTGGTGGTGACCGGCCCCCTGATCCAGCGGCTGGGCCGCAGCAGCCGGCGTGGAGGCAAACCGTGACCGGGCCCGGCCGCGCCGGTCTGGCGGGCGGCCTGGGCTTCCGCGCCCGCCCGCAAGCGCCGCCGGAGTCTCCGCTCCCCCGCTACGGGACGATCACGGTGCGGATCGCCGCGCGGAAACCCTGAAGCTCGTCCAGCACGCGGTTGATCGGCTCCGCCTCCAGGGCCACGCTCCTCTCCACCGCCCTTCCCACCTCCAGGATGCCCCGGCGCGCCCATTCCAGCAGCAGCGGGATCTCCCCCAGCAGGTGATCCGAGACGCCGATCAGCTCCGCCTCCCGGCCGATCATCTCCGTGTAGGTGTGCACCGCCACGGGCTGCCCCCCGATCCCGGCCACGGCGCAGCGCCCCAGGGGCGCCAGGCAGGCCAGGGCCTGGCGCGTGGTCTCCGGCAGGCCGATCAGCTCCACCGCCACCTCCACTCCGCGGCCGCCGGTGGCCGCCCGGATGCGTTCCACCGGATCGCCCGCAGAGGCATCCACCGCCACGGCGCCCAGCTTCTCGACCAGCCGCAGCCTGTCCGCCTGCACGTCCACGGCGTACACCTCCAGGGCGCCGCAGGCCCGCGCGATCTGGACCGCCGAGACTCCCAGCCCGCCCGCCCCGAACACCGCCACCCGCTCCCCGGGCTGCAGGCGCGCCTTGCGCAGGGCGTGCAGGCTGGTGGCGGAGGAGCACATCAGGACCGCCGCGTGCTCGAAGGACAGCTCCGGGGGTATGGGCACGGCGTTGCGGGCAGGCACCCGCACCAGCTCCGCGTAGCCGCCGTCCCGGTGCTTGCCGATCATCTGCCCCTGGGGGCAGAACTGCTCGTTTCCGGAGGCGCACCACACGCAGCTGCCGCAGCTCACCAGGTAGTGGAGGCACACCCGGTCTCCCGCCGCCGGCGCGCTCACCCCCGTTCCCACCGCCTCCACCACTCCCGCCACCTCGTGGCCCGGGGTGAGGGGAAGGGGTCCCACCGGGGAAGTCCCCGAACGGTAGTGGGCGTCGGAGTGGCAGATGCCGGCGGCCTTCACGCGCACCAGCACCTCGCCGGCGCCCGGATCGGGAACCGGCACCAGCTCCTCTTCCAGCCTCGCGCCCACCGCGGTGAGGCGCACCGCGCGCATGAACGCCTGCCCGCCGGCGCTCACGCGGGGCCCCCGGTTGCGGCGCCCGGCTCCCTGCGCTCCAGGGGGGATGGCCCCTCCACCCGCCAGAGCATGAACGCCTGCCAGGCCGTGAAGGACTGGCGAAACAATCCCTGCCTGCTGTATGCAGCCACGTGGTCCTCGATGAGGCTTCGTATCGAAGGGGTGATGACGGCGTAGCGGCTCAAGTGCTCCGACAGCGCCGCCACTACCTCTTCGGCGTCCTCCTCGATCCGCATCTCCCGGCCCCTGAAGCGCAGATCCGGCCGGAATCCCTGGGCGTACAGCAGCCCGAAGGGATACAGCGCGTCACTGGGGTATTCGCCCAGCTCCTCGCCGAACAGTCGCGGCCACAGCTCCGCCTGGGCCCGCCCCCACCTGCCCCAGAGGCCGCCGCTCCACCCGCTCCAGAAGCAGAAGCGCCCCGAGGCGCGGACCATGCGAGCCAGAGCCGCCGGATCGCTCACCCCCGGCGACATGGAGGCGAACACCAGGTCGAAGGGCCCGGCCCGCAGCTCCTCCTCCAGGTCGAAATCCTCCCAGGCGGCCGCCACGGCGCGCACGTTGGCACACCCCTGCTCGGCGAGGCGCCGCCTCAGGATGGCCAGCATCCCCTCCGAAGGCTCCAGGGCCACCACCTCCCGGACCCGCGCCGCCATGGCCAGGGCGAAGTTGCCCGGCCCGGCGCCGATGTCCAGAACCCGGGCCTCCGCGGAAAGCGCCCCGGCCCCGGAGAGCCAGCCCAGCAGGCTCTCCCGGTCCTGGCGGCTGCGCTCCCCGGCGGTGTGCTCTGCATAGGAGGAAGCACGCCGGTCCCAGAGAGCGATCTCTTCGCTCCGGCTTCCCCGGAAACGGCGGTTGGCCGGCGAGCGCATCTTGGCCTCCAGCCAGCGTTTGCGCCAGAAATCCGCATCCCGCGTGAGAGAAAGCAGATGAGTCATCCCTCCGGTCTCTCCATGGAAGCCCCCTCAGTAGAGCTCGATCCCCAGCAGCCCGCAGAGATCCACGAGCGCCTCGGTGTGATCCCCGTAGGCCAGGATGTAGTGCTGGGAGAGCACCCTGGCGGCGAACTCCGCCACGGGGACGTCCGGGACGATCTCCAGGCTGGGAAGCTGTGGCGCCGGAGGCTGCCAGCCCGCCTCCTCCCAGCCGCGCGGGCGTTCGGCCTGGCCGGTGAGGATGTGCATGGCGTAGCGGTCCCCCGTGCTGGTGAGCCGGCAGAGGGTGACCCTGCCGGTCTTCACCCTGGAGACGTTCAGCAGCCCGCCGCCGAAGCCCCCGAAGGCGGTGGGCGTGACGGTCACCTCCCCGTCCACCACCTCCCGCGGCACGAAATCCGGCACCCCCACCAGGAGCCGGTCCTCGAAGAACTCGTAGAACTCGAAGTACGGTGCGATCTGCCCGGTGAGGAAATGGACCATGAGCTGGGTCACCGATCCCAGGGCGTCGTTTTCGGGGATGGTGCACACGCCCAGCTCCTCGGCGAGGAGCATGAACACCATGGCCGGAGGGAATCCGGCCAGCTTCTTCATGCCGTCCACGTCGATCAGGGAGACGGCCTGATAGCCCCGCTCCCTCACCCTGTCCCGGATGGGCAGGTAGTGCCGCACCCCGGCCAGCAGGATCTCCTCGGGGGCGGGCTTCTGGAAGCGCCAGTCCCGCTGGACCCGCTCCACCACGCCCTTCACCTCGGCGGGATCGAGCTTCTCGGCTCTCTGAGCCATCTCCAGCATCTCGAAGAACTCCACCTCCACCCCGACCTGGCGCCGCAGGGAGACCCCGTCGAACATGGTTCCGTACAGGTTCATGTCCCGGTAGCCCATCATGCCCACCTTCGCGTGGCGCAGCAGGGAGGCGGCCCGGGCCGCCCGGGCGAAGCTTTCCACATGGACGGTTCTGGGGGCCGCCCCGGGGCTCTCCCAGACGTACTTGAACCGGTAGCCCAGGTCCTGCAAGGGCTTGCGCAGCGCCGCGGTGCCCGCCTGGTCGGCGGTGGTCACCAGGCGGCCCTTCTCCATCCAGCCGCTCAGGCCCCAGAGCAGAATCGGCTTGTGGGCGAACTCGTCGGTCACCTTCACCACCGCCCAGGAAGGGATCCAGCCGGCAACGCACACCACCAGCAGGTCCGGCTCCCCGACCCGCAGCTCGTCGATGGCCCGCTCGGCCTCGGCCCCCTGCGGATCGTCGCTCACCGGAGCGGCGGCCGTAAGCTCGATGTCCAGCCCCTCCAGGACTCTCCTGGCCGCCGCCGCCTTGCGCTCGATGATCTCCCGGGGGGTGTTCACCTCCCCAAAGGCCACGAATCCTGCTCTTACCTTGCGCACGCCTCTGCTCCTCCTTGCCTGAACGCCTGCGCGACCGGCGCTACTTGATGGCCCCCAGGGACAGACCGCGGACGATGTGCCGCTGGAAGATGACGTAGACCACCAGCGCGGGCACCGCACTCAGCAGCAGTCCCGCGAACTGCAGGGTCGGCGCCCCGGTGTAGCGCCCCATCAGGGCGGCCAGCGCCACCATGACGGTGCGCTTCTCCATGCTCTGGAGGAAGATCATCGGCGTGAAGAGGTCGTTCCAGGCCATGATGAAGTAGAAGATGATGGCCAGGAAGATGGCCGCCCTCCCCATGGGGATCACCACGTTCCAGACCTTCTGCAGATAGCTGCAGCCGTCGATCTCCGCGGCCTCCAGCAGCTCGTCGATGATGGAACGGAAGTTGGCCGTCATCAACAGGATGGCCTCCGGCAGGAACAGCGCCAGATAGGCCAGCACCACCGACCAGTAGGTGCTCACCAGCCCGATCTTCGAGAACAGAACGTACAGCGGGATGATCGTGACCTGGCTGGGGATGAACATGGTCATCAGCACGGCCACGTACAGGACCCCCCGCCCTTTGAAGCGGTACTTGGCGAACACGAAGCTGGCGAAGGTGCCGACGATCAGCAGCCCCACCACGGTGGAGGCGGAGACTACGAATGAGTTCTTGAACAGGTTCAGGATCCGGAACTGACTGATCATGGTGGAGTAGTTCACGAACTGCAGCGGCGCGGAGGGCAGACTGAACTGGTTGGTGAAGTAGTCCGTCCGGCTCTTCAGGGAGTTGATGAGCATGAAGTACAGCGGATACAGGAAGGAGATCGTGAGCACGGCCAGCAGGGCCGAGATCAGGATTCCCCTCACCTTGAGGCGTCGCGCCATCCCTTCAGCTCCAGTCGTCGGCCCGGTTGGCCACCCGCATCTCGATGAGGGTCAGGGCCAGCACCAGAACCAGCAGCATCACGGCGATGGCGGTGGCCGTGCCGTAGTCCCTCCCGAAGCCCAGGCCGAAGGACTTCAGGTAGATCATGTAGTCCAGCGTGGATGTCTCGAAGCCCGGCCCCCCTCGCGTCATGGAGTACAGGAAGGGGAAGAGCTGCGTCAGGGTCCACACGCCGGAGGCGATGACCGCGAACTCCAGCACCCGCACCAGCATCGGCACCACGATCCTGAAGGCCCGCTGCCAGTAGCCGGCCCCGTCGATGATGGCCGCCTCGAACACCGAAGGGGGAATCGTGGACATCCCCCCCAGAATGACGATGGCCTGCCAGCCCACGGAGAACCAGACCACCGAGAAGACGATCACCCCCAGGGCGGTGTAGCTGTTGCCGAACCACTCGATGGCCAGGGCATCCAGGCCGATGCCCTTCAGGATCAGGTTGAAGGGACCGTTGAACCCGAAGAAGATCTTGAACAGGAACCCTATGATCACCGCGGATATGATCTGGGGAGTGTAGATCATGGCCCTGTAAAACTTCCAGCCCTTCACCTTCTCGTAGAGAAGCAGCGCCACCACCAGACCGATGAACACCTGCAGCGGCACGTTGATGAGCAGGACCAGCGTGTTGCGCAGCACCATCCAGAAGGGCCCGCCCTTGATAAAGTTCACGTAGTTGGCCAGACCCACCCAGTCGCTGCGATACAGGCCGTCCCAGTTCGTGAAGCTCTTCATCACGGCCACGACGATGGGGTACACCCGCAGCACCGCCAGGATGAGGACCACCGGCAGCAAAGAGAGAAAGATCGGCCAGAAGTTCTTGGGCGTCCTGCGCATGTTCAGCTCAGGCATTCTAGCGCCGCGATGCCTGCCGGTGCAAGCCTCCAGCGTCTTTCCGCCGCGGGCGCTGGAGGCAGGCGCCGAAGTAGAGGACACCGCGGCGCCGAGGCCGCGGTGTCCGGGACGTTTGCGTCTTTCGAGCCGGCCGCCCTAGGGACCCGCCCGTTCATCCATGGCCTGGGCGAACTGCATGGGGGTGAGCTTCCCCACGGACACCAGTCCGCCCTGGGTGTAGTACACCTCCGCCGGGCCGGAGGTCAGCAGGTTGTCCACCCAGTAGTTGTAGGTTCCCGAGTACTGGTACAGCTTGGCGATGTTGGACCCGGGCTTCCAGCCCAGCTCCGCCAGGGTGATGTCCTTGCGCACCACCGGGTAGGTATTGATCTTCTCCGCCTCCAGCACCTCCGCCTTGGAGTTCAGAAAGGAGATCAGCTTCACGGCCATCTCGGGGTACTTGGTGTTCTTGGCCACCACCAGGCTCTGCCCGGGCCCGCCGATCGTGGAGTTCGTGAGCTTGGCGCCCGGATCCATCTCCGGGGGCATGAGCACGCCCAGGTCGGCTCCCAGGCTCTTCTCCGCGTCGGCCAGGAAGCTGGTCACCGAAGGCCAGATCGCCCCCCGCCCCTGCAGGAAGAGGCTGAAGGAGTCGTTGGCCGTCAGCAGGTCCTGGCGGAAGAAGCCGTTGGTGTACAGCGAGTGGTAGTAGTCCAGGGTGGCCAGCAGGCCCTTGTCATTGGCGAACTTCTTGCGCCCGTAGGCCTCCTCGATGATCGTGGGGTTGCCGGTCATCTGGGCCCACCAGTAGTCGGCGATCCAGGCCAGGAACCAGGGCACCCCCTGGGCCGCCTCGTCCACCACGATCGGGATGGTGCCGGTGGCCTTCACCTTGGCCAGACCGGCGTCGAAATCGTCGAGCGTCCTGGGAGGCCTGGCCTCGGGGTCCAGACCCGCCTTCCTGGCGATGGCCTTGTTGTACATCATGAAGCAGATCTGGTTCTGGGCGGCCGGGTAGCCCAGGATGGTGCCGTCGGGCTTGAAGCCGTCCCGCACCGATTCCCATCCCCAGATGTTCTCGAGATCCTCCTTGGGAACCAGGTTGTCCAGGGGCAGGATCACGTCCTTCAGGGCAAAGATCGGCTGCCCGGTCCAGAGGTTGGCCACGTCCGGGGCGTTGCCGGCCAGGCCGGCGGTCTTGAAGTTGGTGTGGGCCGCGCCCTGGTCCGGAGGCACCACCAGCTCGAGCTGCACGCCGGCGTTTGCGGCCTCGAAGCGCCTGAAGGCCTGGGAGATGTACCACTGATCCTGGGGCTTCTGCTGCTCGGTGGGACCGATCAGGCTGTCCGCCCCGTTGATCCAGACGGTCATCTTGATGACCTGTGCCGCGCCGCCTTCC
Source organism: uncultured Spirochaetaceae bacterium (assembly GCA_964490725.1). Lineage (GTDB taxonomy): Bacteria > Spirochaetota > Spirochaetia > SZUA-6 > DRHE01 > CAZBDU01. The sequence goes on from CAZBDU010000125.1 coordinate 11,656, forward strand.
TGCTTGCCGCCGGCGAAGGCGGCCGCCGCGGCCACGAGCAGGACGAGCGCAACAATGGCAATACGTCGTAGCTGCATCTAGACCCTCCTTTGGTCCATGGGATTTTTCGTAATTGTAGTAAATGGGAAAACCCCGCTCAATAGAGAGAATTGCCCTTTTCTGGCGCGTTTCTTGCCAGTACCTGCCGGAACCGGGCCGGAGATTGCGGGAAATTATCCTCCCCTGGCAATTTATTGGCCTGCCGGCCGCCCCGTCCGGGGCGGGAGGGAGGGCCCCGCGCCGGGCCGCTCCTCCGGGCCTGCGGTCTGCCCTGCCCGCGCCGCCTCCCCCTCACGCGCCGCGCGCAGGTACTCCCGGGTGGTCATCCCCGTGACCATCTTGAATACCTTGACGAAGTGGCTCTCGCTGGAAAAGCCCAGCTGCTCGGCTGCCTCCCCGCTGCGCAGCCCCTGAAACAGCAGCTCCTTGGCGGCCTCCACCTTGAGGCGGTGAGCGTAGGCGCCCAGGGTTTCCCCGGTCTGCTTCTTGAACAGGCGGCAGACGTAGTTGGGGGACAGGGCCACGCTTTCCGCCGCCTCCCGGAGGCTGAGCCGGCGGTGCAGGTTCTCCGCCACGTGCTTCTTGATGATCTCCACCGCGTGGCCGTGCCCGTCCGCCTGCCGCTCCGTCAGGCGGGAGGCGGCCCCCTGCAGCATTCTGCCCAGGAATCCCTCCACCTCGGAGAGAGAGGCTGCGGCGCCCACCGCCTCCACCGGGGGGCGTTCGCCCTCCCACAGACCCTCCGGCGGAATGCCTTCGCGGTGCAGGAGCTCCACCAGGTGATGGACCACCTCCAGGCAGACCTCCCTGGCCTGCCCCGGAGCCACCGTCCCCGCACCGGCGTGCCGCAGCGCCTGCACCAGCGCCGCCGCGCCCGCCGCCACACCCTCCAGGTCCGCCAGGGTCCGGACATCGAAGATTCGATCCCGCACCCGCATCACCTCCGCCGGCAGCTCCTGCGGCGCCTCGGAGCGGGGGCAGTACAGGCGCACCGCCGGCGGCTCGTCGAAGAAGGCCCCCTCCAGCGCTTTCTCCGCCTCGGCGAGGGCCCGGGGCATCTCCTCCACATCACTGTGGCAGGCGCTCACCCCGGCTGCGGCCCGGGTGTCGAAGAGCTGCTCCAGGGTAGCCTGCATGCGGCGGCAGACCGCCGCCGCAGCCTGTTGCGCCGGCCCCGCCTCCCCGCCGGCGGGCAACCACAGGAGGGCCGCCAGCTGCCCGCCTTCGCCGGTCAGAGTGAAGCCCCTGCCGGCCTCCCGAAGCACCTCGCAACACATGCTGGCCACCGCCGCCTCCGAGTCCACCCCTCCGGTCTCGTCGATGTCCGGCACCTGGTGGCGGGAGAACAGCATCAAGAAGTACGGCTCTCCGGGCGGCTCCACCCCCGCGGCCCTGCGGGGCGCGGCCGGCCCCGGGCCCGGGGGAAGCGGCCCCTGGTACGGGGTCAAAC
>CAZBDU010000126.1:0-13000 GCA_964490725.1 uncultured Spirochaetaceae bacterium
TCGCAGCGGATTCGCGTATGATGGCGAGTGAAGATGAGTGATTCCCTTAAGTACCATTTCACCGCGTCGACCGCACCTGCAGCGCAGGCCGGCGGCACGCGTACGCCCGGGACCGTCGCGCCCCAGCTGGAGGCCAAGCTGGCCCGCCTGAAGTCCATCCTGGCCGCCACGGGCGGCTGCGCGGTGGCCTTCTCCGGCGGCGTGGACAGCTCGCTCCTCCTCGCCGTGGCCCGGGAAGTGCTGCGCGAACGCTGCCTGGCGGTGATTGCCACCTCCTCCACCTACTCCCGCAGGGAATACCGCGAGGCGGTTGCCTTTGCGGAAGACCGCGGCATCCCTCTCGCCACCATCAGCTCCGAGGAGCTGGAGATCCCCGGCTTCCGCGACAACCCCCCCGACCGCTGCTACCACTGCAAGACCGAGCTGTTCAGCCGCATCGCGGCCCTGGCCGCCGAGAGAGGACTGCGCTCGGTGGCCGACGGCAGCAACAGCGACGACCTGGGCGACTACCGGCCGGGCATGCGGGCCGCCAGGGAGCTGGGCGTGATCAGTCCCCTGCAGGAAGCCGGCCTGGGCAAGGAGGAGATCCGCGCCCTCAGCCGGCGCTATGCACTGCCCACCGCCGAAAAGCCTGCCATGGCGTGTCTGGCCTCCCGCTTCCCCTACGGCTCGACGATCACGCGGGAGAAGCTCGGGCAGGTGGAAGCCATGGAGGAGCACCTGCGGGAGCTGGGCTTCAGCGGCTTTCGGGCCAGGCACCACGGCGACTTGGTGCGCCTGGAGGTGCCGGCGGCGCAGCTTCCCGCCCTGCTGGGGGAGGAGGTGAGGCAGTCCTGCCTGCTGAAGGCCCGCGAGCTGGGCTTCACCTACACCACCGTGGATCTGGAAGGATACCGCACCGGGAGCATGAACGAAGCCCTCCCCGGCGCCGCGAGCCTTCGCCGGTAGGCCGCCGGCGGGGCCGGCCCTCAGCCGGGCCGGAACCGCCGCCAGCCGTTCTCGATCATGGCCTCAAGCTCCCGCACCTCGCCGCGGAAACGCTGCTCCTGTGCGTGGTTGGCCAGCTCCAGAGGGTCTTCCTGGTAGTCGAACAGCTCCTCGGCGAGGATCCGGCCCTGGGGGTCGCTGTACACGTTCAGCCGGAAACGCCCGGTGCGCACGGAGTGAGCTGCGTCGTAGACCTGCAGCCGGTCGTGGAACTGATGCCTGCGGTGCGCGAAGGCTGCCGGTTTCCAGGGACGTCGAGGCTGGCTCAGGAGGGGCAGGAAGCTGTCCCCTTCCAGGAAGGCCGGCCTCTCGAGCCCGCACAGCTCGCAGAGGGTGGGATACAGGTCCACGTGCTCCGTCAGCCCAGAGGTGCTCGCCCCGCCGTCGGTGAGCTCCGGCACCCGCAGGAGAAGCGGGACCGCCAGGGAGCGCTCCCAGAGATTGTGCTTCCCCCAGTACCCGTGCTCGCCGTCGTGATAGCCGTGATCGCTGGTCACCGCCACCACGGTTCGCTCTTCCAGTCCCCCGCGCCGGAGAGCCTCCAACAGGCGCCCTACCTGCGCGTCGAAGTAGCTCACCGCGGCCAGGTGCCCGTGCAGCAGCTCCCGGGACTGAGCCCGGTCGGCACGCCAGGGCAGCTGGTAGTCGTTCTGCGTGTAGTACTGGGCCGGCTCCGAGTCGCCCATGGCCCACTCGGGACTGCCCGCGGGCGGCAGCGGATTCTCCGCCAGCCGCAGCTCCGCACGATCGTACAGCTCCCAGTAGCGCGCCGGCACGTTCCAGGGCAGGTGCCCGCCTATGTAGCCCACGGCGAGAAAGAAGGGCTCCTCCAGGCCCCTCTCCAGCCACTCTGCGGCCTTGTCGGTGACCCGGCCGTCCGGGTAGGCGCGGTCCTCCACCGGTGGCCCCTCCACCGCGGGTCCCCTGGCCTTGCGCAGCACCCGGGGGCTGAGCAGCTCCTCCTCGGAAAAGCCCTGACTCCTGAGGTTCTCCAGCCGGCCGCGCAGCAGGGCCAGGGACTCCCTGGCCCGCCACAGGTTCGGTGCGCTGGCAGTCGCGGCACGCGCCCACTCGGCCACCTCCTGCATCAGATCGGGCCGCCAGAGCGGCTCGCTCCAGGAGGGCGGATCGGGCAGGTCGTGATAGACCAGCCCGGCCCCCAGCGTTCGATAGCCTGCCTCGCGGAAGTGCTGCGGAAGGCTGCGGAATCCCGTTCCCATCCGCCTGCGGAACTCCGGAAAGAAAGGCTCGTTGTCGAAACGCCGCGTTGTGGGAGGCCGGCAGCCCGAGAAAAGGTTGGCCCGTGAGGGACCACAAAGCGGGAACTGGCAGAAGTGGTTGTCGAAGCGCATCGACCGGGCCGCCAGGGCATCCAGGTGAGGTGTTCTGGCCTGCCCATCCCCGTAGGCTCCGAGGCGGCGGCCGATGTCGTGGACGATGACGAACAGGACGTTGGGCATCGCGGCCCCCTGGAAAGCGTTCAGCCCGCAACAGGGCTCGCCTCCAGTATAGTCCGCCACGCCTCAGCGGCGAAAGTGCCCGCTGCGCCGCCTGCAGTGCATCCGATCTACCTTCTCGGGGCGCCCGAAGGCTGGTGCAGCTCCGCGGCGATTGCCCGGGCTCGCCTGGTGCGGAAGACCTCCTGGATGCGGCGGCGCCGCTCCTCCTCCGCCAGACCCGCGAGCTGCTCTTCCAGGTTCACCAGGCAGTCGGCGTCGTACACGATGTTGAAGTTGGCCGTGTCCATGGCCTGCGGGGAGTGATGGTGGGCAATGATGGCGCACACCTCGTCGATGTCTTCCATGCGCATGCCCAACGCCAGCAGGATCTTGCGCGCGATCGGGGGGCCCTCCTGCTCCTGGTAGCGCGCCTCGGCGGAGCCGTACCGGGCCTCCGCCGGCTTGATGCCCACGTCGTGAAGCAGGGCCGCCGGCAGCACGATGTGCCAGTCTCCCTCCTCGGCCTCCATCAGCCGTTCGGCGTAGCGCAGCACCCCCAGGGCGTGATCGATGCGCCGGCGGTCCTCCCCGAAGTGCTCCTCCACCGCATCCATCAGCTTCTGCTTGATTCCCACCGCCTTGCTCTGCATGTACTTCTCGTAGATCACCTCCCCGACGCAGTCCTTGCCGTACTTGCACCAATCCAGGCAGCTCATGGCCCCCGCGTCTCTGAGAACCGCGCGGCCGCAGTGCAGGCAGGTGCCCTTCACCTCGTCGGTCCAGATCTCTACCTCCTCGCCGCAGCCCGGGCAGGGAAACATCTCCGGTGCCGGCTGCCGCAGCAGCTTGGATCCGGGACAGAAGCTGTGGTCCATAGTCATCTCCTCTCGAACGCCCGCCGGCCCCCGCGCCCCTGCAGGACCGGGTGTGCGCCGGCGCGGCCGGCTCCTGGGTCTAGGCGGTCACCTTGAGCCACCGCGAGCCGTCGGGACGCTGCGCCACCTGGTCCACCAGCTGGCGCAGCGAAACCCGGCGCAGTTCCTCCGCCATCAGGTCCCGGCCGCGGTCGAACGCCTCCTGCACGGGGCAGGGCAGCTGCGGCGCGCAGGCCCGGCGGCCTTTCAGGCAGCTGTACATGGGAAGCGAGCCTTCCACCGCCTCCACCACGTCCAGAAGGCTGATCTCCGCAGCGTCGCGGGCCAGGCTGTACCCACCCTGCGCCCCGCGCTGGGAGCTTACCAGCCGTTGCCGGGCGAGCAGCAGGAAAACCTTGCGCAGGTAGCTTTCCGGCACGCGGATCGCCTCGGCGATGTCGCTGAGCAGAACCGGCCGCCCCTCCCGGGTGGAGGCGCTCCGCGGGGAGGATTCCTTCTCCCCCTGGGCCCCGGCCACGTACATCAGCCCGTGGATCGCATACTCGATACTGTTGGAAAACTGCATCGTTCCGCCTGCTTCCCTCCGGGTATTGTGGATATTTAGTATCCACTTTATCCTAATTATAGGATCGCTGAGGCGCGGCGTCAAGGGCTTTTCCCCCTGCCGCGCCTTTATTTTTCTGTTTTCGGCCGGGCGGGCGCGGACGGCACCCTCAGGGGATGAGGCGGAAGGGATAGCCCTCCACCTCCACGGTCAGCGCTTCGATCCGGTAGGAGGCCGGCAACAACGCCGGCGCGCCCCCTGCCAGCACCACCCGCACCCCTGTGCGAAAGCCCCCCGAGGCAATCACGTCGTACAAGGGGTCCCCGGCTGCGACGGCCGCGGAAAACTCCAGGGAATCCTCCTGGCCGGCGCGAGTGGCCGGAAGGGTGAAGCTGCCCGGCACCGCCCCCTCGCTGTAGATGTCCGCCGCCGAAACGGCCGCCAGGACCACCTCTACAGCGCTGCCGGGAATGGCCTCCGTGGCGTGCCGGTTGGTGATGGCCACCCGGCCGCTGACGCGCGCCGCCAGTCCCACCGAGGGGGGCGGCGCTTCCAGCGGGTGCCTCACCACGATCCCGCGGCGACGCTGGACGCCCGCTCCGCTGCCCGGAGGGATCCACCTGTACACCCGGCAGGACGTAAAGGGTCAGGCTGCCCGGCGCCGCCGGGATCAGAATCTCCGCGCTACGCTCGGCCTCGGCTGCATCGAGGACTGCCTCCGGCCCGGTGTGGAGGGAGACCGCGCCCCGCGCCTGTCCGCACCACCAGGTCCGGGCTGCGGGGCGGATCGAGCAGCAACTCCGTCGGGTGGGCCAGCTGCTCGTAGAAGCTCAACAGATCGAAGGAAGCGCGGAATCGACCGCGATCGCTCAGGTACAGCAGCGGGTTGCTCTCCTGACGCAGCAGTCCCAGCAGCCCCACGGGCAACGCCGTTCCGGTAAGCGTCCACTCCTTCTGCGGGTAGGCCGCGTAGGCGGGATTCGCCGCCACCGAGGCCGGCCCCGGGAGCAGCACCCCCGCGGTGGCCGGAGAGGCGCCGGCGCGCTCCCACCCCGGCAGGAGCATCACAACGGCAGTGGCCGCCGCCCGGGGAAGGCCCCACCCGCTCCGCCGGCTGCGGCAGCGCTTGCCTGCTCCCTGCTGGCCTCCTCCAAGCTCCGCGCCGCCCATGGTCCCTGCAGTGTAGCCCTCAAACCCGGCGCAGCGCCAGGACATCGCCTGCTTCCGGGCCGCCCCGCGCCGCCGCAGCTGCCAGGCGGTTCTCAGTGGAAACGCGCCGTTACGTGGAATTCCCATCCAAAAGCGGCTATTATTGTAAGGTACCCGGACGAGCCGCCAGACGTCCGGCAGGGGGGGTATATGAAAAGAATGGGAATACTGGTGGGGGTCGCTCTTCTTGCGGCCGCCCTGGCCGGCGCGCAGCCGCTTTCGGTGGAGTACGTGGACGGGCTCCTGGAGATGCGGAGCGGCAATGCCTGGCAGGAGGTCTACATCGGCGACTCCGTGCCGGAACAGGCGGTGCTGCGACTGTCCGAGGACGGTATCGCCGAGCTCAGCGCCGGCAGCGTGACGATCACCCTGGATCGGGATGGCACCTACAGCGTCGCCGACCTGCTGCGATCCGGCAAGCAGGTGGCCGGGTGGAACCTGGGCGGGATCGTCAACTCCAAGCTCAACAAGCTGGTCGCACCGTCCCAGGAAGGGCAGACCGCGGTGATGGGCGTGCGCGGCGCGGCCCAGGGCGAGCAGCAGCTCGAATGGGTCGACGAGGGCGAGCAGTACCTCAAACGAGGCAAAGACCTTCTGGGCAAAGGCGAGTATCTGGCCGCCACGGACGTCCTCCTGGAGGGAGCGGAGCTGGCCTTCAGCAAGGAGGAGCGCCAGGAGTATCTGTTCTACGCCGCCTACAGCCAGAACCAGGCCGGCAACAACGGCAGGGCCCTGGCCCTGCTGGAGCAGGTCGACGGCAGGCCGGGAATGCCGTTCTTTGGCGACTACGTGCTGCTGAAGGGGCGGCTGATGATCGAGGGGCTCGACTTCGAGGGAGCCCTGGCGCTGTTCGACCAGTACCTGCGCCAGCCCGGCAGCGACGAAACCCAGCAGGTGGTCCGCTTCATGAAAGCACTGTGCCAGCAGCAGCTGGGCAGGACCTCCGACGCGCGGCAGACCCTGGAAGGGGCCTGGCGCCTGGATCCCGGCTCCGAGTACGGGAAGGCCGCCAAGCAGATGCTGGACAGCATGTAGTCCCCGGGCTCAGCCCGCTGGCAAATCCAGGGGCATCCCCCTATACTTCGCGCATGTCGCCGCTGGTGTGGGTGTTTCTGTCGGGGGTGGCGGGGGCTCTGTACGGCCTGTCCTACAAGGTGCGGGAAAACAGGGGCTACTCCATCGAGCTGATGCTGCTCCTGTTCTCCGCCTTCTCCATGCTCTTCTCCTTCCTCCTGGCGTTGGCCTCCGGTGAGCACCTGATCTCCGCTGGGGCCCTGCGCCTTGGCCTGCCCTACGGCCTGACCATGGTCGTCTCCATGAGCCTGTACTTTCGGGTGACCCGGAAGGCAAAGCTCAACGTCACCTGGACGGTGATCCAGTTCAGCGTGCTGATCCCCTTCCTGGTGGGCGTGCTGGTCTACGGAGAGCGGCCGGGGGCCCGACCCCTGGCGGGCACCGGACTGATCTTCCTGTCGATCCTGTTCTTCGGACTGGGCCGGGGCGAACGGACCGGCGGACCCATGATCCCCGATCTCCTCACCGGGGTCTTTCTCGTCCTGTCTGCGCTCTTCACGGGTTTGAGCATGGTGATCCCCCAGGTGTTTGCCGCGGGCCAGCCGCACTCAGGTCCTTACACGCTGCTGCTCTACCGCGGCGCCTGCATGACGCTGCTCACCGGCACCCTCCTCCTGGTGCGCCTGCGCCTGCTCCCCCCTCGCCCCGCTCCCACGTTCAACCCCGGCCTGGTTCTCATCTCGGCGCACATGGGGCTGATGGGCCTGCTCGTCCCGGCCTTTCTGATCGCGGCGCTGCAACGCATGGACGGGGCGCTGGCCTTTCCCCTGCGCACCATCGTGAACCTGTTGTTCGTGTTCCTGCTGTCCTTCGCCCTGTTCCGAGAACGGGTGAGCGCCCTGGAGGGGTGCGGCGTGGCCACCGCCGCGGCGGGGATCGTTCTGGTGAGCAGCGCCGCCTCGTAGCCCGCGGGGGCGACAGGTGGGGCGGCACCCGGGCCGCGTGCTCCCTCCGGGCGCGCCGCCGGCGCGGCCTAGGGGCCGGCCGCTGGCACCCCGAGAGGCCCCGCAGCGATCAGCTGCTGGATCTGTCCGGCATTCAAGGCCACCGCGAAGATCGCCACCTCGTCGATCCGCCCGTCGAAGGGATCGCTGACCCAGAGCTTCCCGAGGTCCCCCGAATCCTTCCGGCTCCCCCAGCTCGAGCCGCCGATCACCAGAGGCTCCCGGTTCCCGGCCAGGCCACCGCTGAAGGCGTTCTCCCCCACAAGCTCCCCGTTCAGGTACAGCTTCATCCCCGCCGAACCGAAGGTGAAGGCCAGATGCGCCCATTCACCTCTGTCGACCAGCTTCGCGGTCTGGATACAGTAGCTTCCGCTTGCGCTCTGCAGCCGCACCTCGATTCGCCTGCCCACCAGGGAGACGGTCAGGTGCCCTCCGTCACCGTACCCCCAGCCATCCTTGCTGAGCAGGGTCTGCCGGCCGCAGGTGCCGTCCGGGTTGAACCAGAGCTGCACCGTGCCCTCTTCCAGCTCGAAGGCTTCATCGTGAGCCACGGCGATGTACTCGCCGCGGCGGCCGCGGAAGTCCGCCCCGGTCTGGGCCCCGAAGGGCGCGAGCGTCACCGGCGGGCCCGGATCGTCCAGGTCCGGATGGCGGCCGAAAAGCCAGCCATCCTGAGCGCTTCCGGCTGCATCCGCCACCAACCGCCCGCTCGTTTCGTTCAGGCTCCACCAGGCAACCGGCAGGATCGGCGCAAGCTCCTCATCCGGAACCACCTGCACCCCCGCCAGGACCAGCACTGCGGCCTCTCCGGAACCCCACACCCAGCGGACATACGCCGTTTCCCCGATGACTTCCTCACCGCGGTTGACCCAGCCCCCTTCCAGGCTCAGCGCCTGCCCTTCGGCGCCCAGGACCACCAGGGGCTTGGGCCCGGCCAGCTCTCGGATCTCCGCAGCGGACAGGCGTCCCGCATTCTCGCTCTGCGCCCCCAGCACGGAGGCGACGGTTCCATCGCCGAAGACCAGGACCTCCACGCCCAGGAGCCGGTCGGTCCCGTCGATCGTCTCGGCCTGCTGCCGGCTGCGGACACCCAGGGGACCCTCCGCCATCGAGCGCTGGATCTGCTCCACCGTGAGGGCTTCTGCGTAGAAGGCCACCTCATCGATGCGTCCATCGAAGGGGTCCCTCACCTGGAGCTTCCCGAGCTCCTCCCCCTCGTACCGGTTCCACTTCAGGGAGGCGCCGATGACCATGGGCTCCCGATTCCCTTCCAGCCCGCCGGTGTAGGCGTTTTCTCCCGAAAGCTCCCCGTTCAGGTACAGCCTCATCCCCTCGGAGCCGAAGGTGAAGGTCAGCTGGTACCAGGTGTTCTTCTCGATGAGGAAGCCGGTGCGGATGGTGTAGCTGCCGCTCCCGCTCTGCAGGCGAACCTCCAGCCTGGAGCCGTCCAGGGCAATGTTCAGGTGCCCGCCGTCCCCGTAGCCCAGACCGTCCTTGCTGAACAGGGTCTGCTCCCCCCGGCTACGATCGGTGCTGAACCACAGCTGCACCGTGCCCTCCTGCACCTGGAAGGCCGCATCGTGGGCCACGGCGATGTATTCGTTGCCGCGACCGTGGAAATCCGCCCCGGTCTGGGCCCCGAAGGGCGCGAGCGTCACCGGCGGGCCCGGATCGTCCAGGTCCGGATGACCGCCGTAGAAGGCGCCGTCCTGGGGCTCGCCGGCAGTATCGGCCGCCACGGAGCCGCTTTCCTCGTTCAGGCTCCAGTAGGCGACGGCCACCGGTGAGAGAGGACGGGTGTCGGCCACCACCAGCGCGCCCTCTTCGAAGTCGATCCGGTAGTCGCCCAGACCGCCGGAGAATCCCGCCGGGCTCATGCCCTCCCCCACGCCCAGGGGGCCGCGGAGCATCAGCTGCCGGATCTGAGCGGCGTCGAGCGCCACCTCGTACAAGGCCACCTCGTCGATCTGCCCGTCGAAAGGCTCCCTGACCTCGAGCTTCTTCAGATCATCCCCGTCGTAGCGGTTCCATCTCAAGGAGCCTCCGATCACGATGGGCTCCCGGTTGCCCGCCAGCCCGCCGGTGTAGCCGTTCTCCCCCACAAGCTCCCCGTTCAGGTACAGCTTCATCCCCACCGCACCGAAGGTGAAGGCCAGGTGGTACCAGCGGCCGCTTTCCACCAGCTCCCCTGTGAGGATGGTGTGGGTCTCCTGCCCGCCCTCAAGGCTTACTTCGAGCCTGTGCCCCACCACCGCAATGTTCAGCTCACCGTCCCCGTAGCCCAGGTGGTCCTTGCTGAACAGGGTCTCCCTGCTGCAGTCCACCCGGAACCACAGCTGCACCGTGCCCTCCGCCACCTGGAAGCCCTCATCGTGGGCCACGGCGATGTACTCGTTGCTGCGACCGTGGAAATCCGCCCCGGTCTCCGCCCCGAAGGGCGCCAGCGTCTCCGGCGGGCCCGGATCGTCCAGGTCCGGATGGCTGGCCAGGAAGATCCCATCCTGCGGCCAGCCTGCCGAATCCGCCACCACGCTTCCACCCGTCTCGTTGAGGCTCCAGTAGGCCACCGGCAGGACCAGGTCGCCGGAAACGATGTCCGTTCCCGGTCCGCCGTCGATCCTGTCGTCCCCGGCGCCGCCCAGCAGGATATCGTCTCCGGCGCCGCCGCTGATCAGGTCGCCTCCCTCTCCGCCGTCCAGGAGGTCGTCGTCGGGACCTCCAATCAGGATGTCGTCGCCCTCCCTGCCATGGATCTCCGCGGGACCGTTGCCGGCCGACATGCGGTCATCCCCCTCCCCGCCGTCCATGAACAGCGGCAGCCCCATGCTGCCGTCGATCACCACCGTGTCGTTCCCCGGTCCCAGGTAGACGATGATGCCTGCATAGATATCGGCGGCGTCGAACTCCCGCAGATGCCCCGGATCCTCCAGGAAGTCCGCATACACCCGCACGGTTGCCCCTTCGGGATCGGTAACTGTCACAGGGCCGCCGTGCATCACCTGCTCGACCTGGGCGGAGTCCAGGGCCTGGCCGAAGAATGCCACCTCATCGATATGCCCGTCGAAGGGCTCCCTGACCTTCAGATGCCCGGGATCGTCCCCGTCGTGGTGGTTGCGCTCCAGCGAGCCGCCGATCACGATCGGTTCCTGGTTGCCGGCCAAGCCACCGGTGTAGGGGTTCTCCCCCACGAGTTGCCCGTTCAGGTACAGCTTCATCCCCTCCTGGCCGAAGGTGAAGGCCAGGTGGTACCAGGTGCCCGCCTCGATCAGCCTGTCGGTGCAGATGGTGTGACTGTCGCTCTCGCTCTGCAGCCGCACCTCGAGGCGGGATCCATCCAGCGCGATGTTCAGATGGCCTCCTGTCCCATACCCCCAGCCATCGCTGCTGAACAGCGTCTGCGTCCCGGAGGTGCGGTCCGTGTTGAACCACAGCGCTACCGTGCCGGAGGCCACCTCGAAGACGCTGTCGTGCTCCACCACCACGTACTCCCAGTGGCGGTGATGGAGCTCCAGAGCCTGCCCCGCATCGTAGCCCGGGAAGAAATCGCTCGGGTCCAGATCGGCAGCGCAACCCACGAGAGTACCGTCCTGGGGCTCGCCGGCCAGATCGGCCACCACGCCGTCGACGATTTCGTCGAAGCTCCAGTAGGCGATCGGGTCCACCGGTTTGCTGACGAATACGGTATCGTCTCCGGCCGTGCCGGCGATGTACAGCACCCCGTCCTTGACCACCACTCCCGAAACGAGTATCTCGATGCCCGCCTCGGCCCAGCCGCCGTCGTCATCGGTGACCCTCACGGTGACGGGAAAGAGCCCGCCCTTGGTGTAGGCATGGGTGCTCTGGTTCACGACACCGGCCTGAGCCGCGATCGTCTCCTGGAAGCCGTCTCCCCAGTCGATCGCGGCGGTATGAGTGTCGACGGTTCCCGGATCGGAGAAGACGAGGCTCAGCACCACGACCTGCGTCGGCGCAGCCAGCGGCGGCTCGGCCCACAGGGATTCCATCACCGGGGCCACATTGTTGACCGTCACCTCAGCGGAGGCGCCGTCCACACCCCCGTCGTCGTCGCTCACCGTCACCGCGATCAGGTAGGTATCTGCCGGGGTGCCGCTGGGATCGTCGTCCAGGTACTGATGGCTCGCCGTGAAGGTGCGCGCCACCGCGTCCACCACCGCCGGCCCGCTTTCCCCGTCGCCCCAGTCCACCAGCACCGTGTGCGTGTCCAGCGGGCTCACGTCAGTGAAAACCCCGCTCACGGTGACCCAGCCGTCCTCGTCGATCTCCGCCTGGCTCAACGTCACCGCGCCCAGCACCGGCGCCACGTTGGCGACCGTCACCTCCGCCGAGGCGCCGTCTACACCACCGTCGTCATCAGTCACCGTCACCGCGATCGTGTACCTGTCCGCCTGGGTGCCGCTGGGATCGTCGTCCAGGTACTGATGGCTCGCCGTGAAGGTGCGCGCCACCGCGTCCACCACCGCCGGCCCGCTTTCCCCGTCGCCCCAGTCCACCAGCACCGTGTGCGTGTCCAGCGGGCTCACGTCAGTGAAAACCCCGCTCACGGTGACCCAGCCGTCCTCGTCGATCTCCGCCTGGCTCAACGTCACCGCGCCCAGCACCGGCGCCGCGTTGTGCACCGTCACCTCAGCGGAGGCGCCGTCCACACCCCCGTCGTCATCGCTCACCGTCACGGCGATCGCGTAGCTGTCCGCCGGGGTGCCGCTGGGATCGTCGTCCAGGTACTGATGGCTCGCCGTGAAGGTGCGCGCCACCGCGTCCACCACCGCCGGCCCGCTTTCCCCGTCGCCCCAGTCCACCAGCACCGTGTGCGTGTCCAGCGGGCTCACGTCAGTGAAAACCCCGCTCACGGTGACCCAGCCGTCCTCGTCGATCTCCGCCTGGCTCAACGTCACCGCGCCCAGCACCGGCGCCACGTTGGCGACCGTCACCTCAGCGGAGGCGCCGTCCACACCCCCGTCGTCATCAGTCACCGTCACCGCGATCAGGTAGCTGTCCGCCGGGGTGCCGCTGGGATCGTCGTCCAGGTACTGGTGGCTCGCCGTGAAGGTGCGCGCCGCCGCGTCCACCACCGCCGGCCCGCTCTCCCCGTCGCCCCACTCCACCAGCACCGTGTGCGTGTCCAGGAGACCGGCGTCGGTGAAGCTGCCCGACAGCGTCACCCAGCCGTTCTCGTCGATCTCCGCCTCGCTCAGGTTGAGCGGCCCCAGCACCGGCGCCGCGTTGTGCACCGTCACCTCAGCGGAGGCGCCGTCTGCACCCCCGTCGTCATCGCTCACCGTCACCGCGATCGTGTAGCTGTCCGCCGGGGTGCCGCTGGGATCGTCGTCCAGGTACTGATGGCTCGCCGTGAAGGTGCGCGCCACCGCGTCCACCGCCGCCGGCCCGCTCTCCCCGTCGCCCCAGTCCACCAGCACCGTGTGCGTATCCAGCGGGCTCACGTCCACGAAGACCCCGCTCACGGTGATCCAGCCGTTCTCGTCGATCTCCGCCTCGCTCAGGCTGAGGGCGGTCACCTCCGGGGCCATGTTGGTCACAGTGACTGCGGTGGTGGCACTGTCCTGTCCCCCGTCGTCGTCCCTCACCGTCACGGCGATCGTGTAGCTGTCCGCCGGGGTGCCGCTGGGATCATCGTCCAGGTACCGGTGGGTGGCCGCGAACGCTCCGGTAAGCTGATCCACCTCAGGCGGCCCGCTCTCCCCGTCGCCCCAGTCCACCAGCACCGTGTGCGTGTCCAGGGCACCGGCATCGGTGATGCTGCCGGCCAGGCTCACCAGGCCGGTCTCTGCAACGGTCTCCGTTGCCAGCCCCAGACCGCCAAGGCTCGGCGCCAGGTTGGTCACGGTGACCGCGGCGGTGGCACTGTCCTGTCCCCCGTCGTCGTCCCTCAGCGTGACCGAGATGGTGTAG
>CAZBDU010000127.1:0-12956 GCA_964490725.1 uncultured Spirochaetaceae bacterium
GGGCCCGGCCGCAGGGGGCTGAGGCTGGTGCGCGGTCCGGGGGAGCCCCATCCGCGACAACCGGAGGGACCGCCGGACAGGCCGCCGGCCTAGCGGCCCCGGCAGCAGGAGGAACCGCCTGCGCGCTCGTCCCGCGGGCCCCTGTTCCTCGCACCCTGGGCCCCGGTCTCCCGCAGGCTCCCGGGGGCAGGGGCGCTCGCCCCGGCGGGTCTCCTGCCTGAGCCGGTCAGAGCCAGGGCGGCGGCCACGTAGCATCCGAAACCTGTCCAGAACGACGCGGAGATGCTGTGCTCCATGGCCACTGCGACGGCCAGTACCGAAGCGCACACCGAGGTGGCGCCGTTCATGGCCCAGAGCCACGGCATCAGTTGTGGAGAGCGCCGGGCAGCGGCGCGCAACCCCAGGGGAAACGGCATTCCCATGAGAAACCCCAGCGGAAAGAGCGTGCCCGCAGCGATCGCGACGCGCAGCGCCGTGGAGGCACCGTCATGGGTGTGTACGATGCGTGGGACCATGACGCCGAACACGGCGGCGACGACGAGCAGCGCCAGGAGGCATGCGGCGTCCCGCATCCGGCTGCCGGAGGCGGGCAGACGGCGGGAGAACAGGCTCCCCAGACCGCTGGAAAGGAGCAGAGTGAACAGCACGGTGGCCAGACCGTAGACCGGATGCCCCAGGAATACGATGAGCCGCTGCATCTGGGATATCTCGATGAACATGAATCCAAGGCCGATCGCGCAGAAGAACAGGGCATGCGGCAGGGACCCTTTCAGCCGCACTCTCCTCAGGGAGATCAGGGCGGGAACGCCGATGCAAAGAAGCGTCAACGCCAGCACGATCAGGAGCAGCAGGACCACCATCGCCGCGGCGTTCATGTTGAAGCTCGTCACCCCCTGGTCCTGCATATCCTTGTTGAACGCGTCCGGGAACCGGAGCATGTGGAAGAAGAAGGGCGACTCGTCCGTGGGAGCGGCAATCCGCAGCGGAAACGACCGCACCAGGGGGTGGTCGCCCTCGCCGCTGGCGAGTACCGGCAGCAGGCCGCTTGCTGCCGCACGCGGGCTGAGCAGGACCGAGAAGCCGAGCTCGCCGGCCACCGCTTCGAGCCTGTCGAGATCCGTCTGTGCGAACGGCTGCGCCGCGACCAGTATCGTCGCCACGCCGACCTGGCCGCCCATCATGGTCGTGACCACGGCGATGTGGTCGCGGGGATTGGTGATCCCGACCTCTTTCAGTGACGATCCCGCCAGAGAGATCAACCGACAGGTCTCGCCAGGCATCCGGGGAAAGAACCAGCGCGAAAACGTCAGGATTCCCCGCGGCGTGAGATGCCGCAGGAAGATGGCCCAGGCCTCGACCGTGTACAGCGAGTTCTCTGACAGCACGTAGGCGCCCGCCGCCGTGGCGGCCCACGTGTCGATGAGCGATGCCTGGATGATGTCGTAGCGGCTGGTCTGACGGGCGATATAGCTGCGCGCCTCGTCGTTGAAGTAGGTCACCCGGCTGTCCAGGTCCGGGCGTCCCGTGAACTGCCCGAATCGGGAGGTGGTCACGTCGATGATGTCCCGGTTGATCTCCACCCCCACGACGGAGGCCTGTTCGAAGGCGAGGGCGGAGAGGATGTCCCTGCCCCCGCCGATGCCTATGACAAGCACGTCCGACCCGGGCCGGAGGTAGTGGGCAAGATTGGTGACATCGTACTTCAGATAATCCAGCTCGCCGGTTTGCCCGCTCCACCCTGGAATGGGCGTGTAGGCGGCCGCGTCGATGTCCATGTGAAGCTGCCGCACCCTGCGCCCGCCGCGATAGGCCCGGCTGACCCCCCAGCCCGCCGGCTCCTCGGGGACGTCCGGAGAGCCCCAGACGGCGATGCGGGAGAAGGAGTTCCACTTCTCGTAGAGGAGCTCCGGCTGCGGCCTGCCCTTGATCCAGCGCAGTCGCAGCAGCGGTTTGGACTGGTGCACCAGCGCGGTGTTGAGGACGACGAAGGCGAGCAGGAGTGCCGCCGTGCCCGCGGCAAGCAGGCGCGTCCTGGGGCTGGCCTTCGGGGCAAAGAAGAAGGAAGCCAGGCAGGCGCTGCACGCGCAGGCCACAACTGCGGTCGGTCCGTCGGTGAGCTCCAGCAGTGCCAGGACAGCAAGGCACCCGCCCGCCGCCCCGGTCAGGTCAGCCGCGTAGAGCAGGCTCGCCTCTCCGGCGTATCGTGTGAGCGCCAGGCAGATGCACATACCGCTGAAGAAGAAGGGGATCGACACCAGGACGTAGGTCAAGGCCAGATACGCCCACAAAAGCGAGCCCACGGTGAAGATCGGAACGAGCAGGTGTGCCAGGAAACTGGCAACGATGGCAACGCCGAGCAGCAGGGCCGCCACGGCCAGGTGTTGCCCTGTGCGCTCAGGGGCGAACCGGCGGGGAGCCAGATACACCACGATCCCGCCGGCGGTCATTCCGAACATAGCGATGGAGATGGCCATGAAAGCGAAGTGGTACATCAGCGTCACGCTGAACACGCGCGTGATCAGCATCTCGTAGGTGAGTGTGGACAAGGATACCAGGAACACCGCGGCCACTGTTGCCGTCTTTCCTGCCGCAACCTCTCGTTTTGCTTCCACGCGCTATTCCTCGTGTGCCGGATTCCCCGGGCCGCCGGAGCCCTGGCCCGCCGCCGTCTCTCGCTTCGCGCCGCTTGGTCGCGCGCGCAGGTGATATATCACGAACCGGCCTCGGTCATCGAGGGGAAACCGGCGGATCTCGATGCCTGGGAACAAACGGCAGAGCTGCTCCGCGCTCATTGAGCGCACCGTCCCGATCGGCGTCTTCGGCGACCGGAGCACGAAGAGCTGGTTCAGGATCTCCCGTTCGGGCTCCACGAGCGCGGAGACGAAGACCGGCTCGTCCCTGCTCAGGCAGGCGGCGATATCCCGGGCGTGCCGCCGCGCATCGGCGTCGCGCATCAGCAGCCCGAAAACGATGTGTATGCGCACGTCCGGGCGGAGGTTCTTCACGTCCTGGTAGTAGAAGCGCAGGGGGTAGGCCGCCTTGCTCTCATCGTCCCAGTAGTGGGCGCCCGCCGGCATCCGGGCGACGAACCCTGCCGCGAACCGATCGACGGCGCGGTAGTTCCTCTTGATGGGGTTGAACACGTACTCGGCGGGGTCCCAGAAACCTGCCGTTCTGGCGGATTCGGGGTACAGGGAGATGTACCAGTCGACGGTGCGCTCGCGGTGCGGCCAGTGGGAGAAGCTCGGGTAGAGCGCCAGCGGTACGAGCAGCGTCAGGAGCGCCGCCCACCGCAGGAGGCGCGGCCGCTCCAGGCGCAGGAATCGATGGATTCCCAGCGCCAGGGGAACGGCGAGCATGACGTACACCGGGAGCGCGAAGGCATACATGTCCCAGATCAGGTAGTTGGCCGACCAGATCAGCTGTGCCGCCAGTCCGGCGAGGTAAAACCAGGCGCCGGTTCGCCGCACGGACGCCTTCCACAACCCCGGGAAGCCGGCGGCTATGAACGCGAGCGCGGCCGAGGGGAAGTTCCAGACCAGAAGGAACAGGTAGTTGAGGCGCCAGAACAGCTGCATCGACGGGGAAAGACCCCGAGGGAACATCATGTTCCGGAATCCTCCGCCGGTGGCATATCCCAGAACCGCGCCGAACCCACGGACCAGGGCGCGCGGCAGGGCGCGCACGCCGGCCGGGACCATCGTCCTCTTCGCCGCTTCCACCGCTTCGGCCACGAACAGGATCGCATATAGCGAGGCCCCGGCGGCGAAGGCAAGGACGAGGCCGGCGACGTCCCAGCCGCCGATTGTTCTCTCCCGAGCCGCCAGGAGGACGAGAAGAAGCGCAAGGGCAAAGACGTACAGCCCCATGAGCACGTGATTGCTCACCCCCAGGCCGCAGGCGAAGAACGCCAGGTACAGCGCCGCTTTCCTGCCCGTGCGAAGAAAGCGGAACACCAGCAGGAGCAGGACTGCGATCAGGAGCGCGTTGAGGGTGTACACCTCGATCGTCGTGGAATGCCACCACAGAGAGTGGGAAAGGGCCATGGTCACCGCCGTGAGCCTGGCTGCCGCCCGGCTGCCCGTGACCTCCAGCGCCGTCAGGTACAGCACCATGACTGTCAAGCTGCCCAGCAGCGCACAGAGAAGGACAAGGGAGCGATGCGGGTCGAGAAACGGGGACGCGCGCAGCCAGAGGTGACCAAGCAGGTTGAAGAGATTGTGCGTGTTGACCCAGGCGCTCAGCTCCAGGTTCCTCACCCCGTTCAGAAGCAGCGTCGCGTCGACCCAGCCGGGGCTGCGCGCGGAGGTGAGCCAGTACAGAAGGGCCGATAGGAGGAAGACGGCAAACGTCTCAGCCAGGCGGGAAAGCGCGGACCCGTGTTTCAGGAGTTGAAGAAGACCGGAGCGTCCCGTCGTGGAAAAGACCAGCCGGGAGTCAAGCAAGTACTTGCACAGATATCCCGCCGCCAGGCCGATCCCTCCTCCGACGTACTTGGAGCCCGGGAAACCCAGACCGTACAGAAACAGGATCTCCACTGCCCAGAACAGCGCCGTGGTCGCCACCCCGGTGGCGGAGTACAACAGGAAGCGCGCGGTCTCGCCTAGGGCCACCCTCACCCGCGAGCCGAAAACGAAACGCGCGTCCAGGACGTACTTCAGGACCAGGCCGGCTGCGGTGCCTGCTGCCAGGGCAATCAGGTGGCGGCCGTTCCCCGCCAGCGGCGCCGAAACGATCCACTGAACGGCGAGGTTCGTGCCGGAGGCAGCGAGGGCGAATCCCGCGTAGAGCATGGCTTTCCGCGAGCCCCGTGGCTGCTGGAACAGCGGTTCTTCCGCACCGTGACCGGGCGCAGTTTGAGCCACGTTCACGCGCCGCCTCCTCCCCGGCGGGCCAGCATCAGCACAACAAACACGGCCAGGACCCACAGACCGATGTCCGCCAGCAGGGCACGGTCACTCAACAAGACTTCCGCGGGGTCCCCGCCGCTGTTGTTCGTGTAGACCAGATGCAGGTAGCGGAACACGCCGAACACGACGAAGGGAACCGTGACTATCAAGCGCGCCGAAGCCGGGGCGATCGTGCCCGGCGTGCTGACCACATACAGCGCGTAGGTGATGATGGTCAGAGAGGCGGTCACGATGATCAGGCAGTTCAGCAGCTCCAGCGAGTACCGTGCCAGCACCCGGCGGTGCCCGGCGGAGCCCTCCGCCACGATCATCTCCTTGCGGCGCTTGCCGAAACCGAGGAACAGGGAGAGGAAGAACGTCGTCAGCAGCATCCACTGCGACAGCCCGACGCCGATCGCTACCGCTCCGGCCAGGAGGCGCAGCATGAAGCCGCCGGAGATCGTCATCACATCGATGAGCGCGTGGTTCTTGAGCGCCAGGCTGTAGGCGGCGTTCATTCCGACGTATGCCAGAACTACTGCGAGCGCCGCCGGTCGGAGCGCCGCCGCCAGTGCCGCGGAGGCGGCAAGGAGGGCTGACGCAAGGATCAGGGCTCGTCGCACAGGGACCTCCCCGCTGGCGATGGGCCGGTGCTTCTTCCTTGGGTGCAGGCGGTCCCGGTCCCTGTCGACGGCGTCGTTCATGATGTAGACCACCGACGAGGCCAGGCAGAATGAAACGCACATCAACAGAACGCGCAGGACAAGGGCCGGCTTGTCGAAGTTGAGGGAGAAGACCAATGGGGCCAGGATGAATGCGTCCTTCACCCAGTGCTTGATCCTGCACAGCCTTACGTAAGTGTTGAGCATGGACTCCCGCCTCAGAAGAACACCCTGATCACTTTGAGAAAGCCCCGCCTCCAGGGCTTTCTGTGACTGACGCCCGGAGCATCCCCTCCCCGGTGGGGGGAACCAACGTACCAGCGATAGTTTCTGCATAAGGCCTCCCGATTGGACCAGCGCGGGCGAAAACCGAGCTCCCGGCGAGCTTTCTCCACGGACACCGCAGAGTCTTTTCCCGCGGTTTCGTAGATCCAGCGGTACAGAGGGGAGAGACGGAGCATTTCCAGCAGCCTGAGGGCGGGAATCGCGACCCACCGCGGGATCGGCACGACATGCTTCCCGTGGCCCGCCTGGTCGAGCACGGCCTGGAAGTCCTCCCGCAGCGTCCGATAATCCTCCGCGCCGACGTTGAACGTGGCGTTCACCCGCGTTTCCTCCAGGGTGGCGCACAGGAGGATCGCCCGGCAAAGGTCCTCCACGTCGAGGAATTGATACCGATTGGCGCCGTTGCCGATCACGGGGAAGCCCAGCCCGTCCCGCGCCCAGCTGTAGAGCAGCTCAAAAGCCCCGAGGCGCTCCGGTCCCACGAAGCTCTTGGGGCGCAGGATAGAGACGCACATCCCTCTGCCCCGGTATTGCTCGCAGAGACGTTCCGCCTCGATCTTGGCCTGCCCGTAGGGGCCAACTCCGATCAGGGGGGCGGATTCCTCCACCGGGACGACCTTGGGCATACCGTACACCGCGGTGGAGGAGATGTAGATGAAGCGCTCTACCCCGGCGCGTTCGGCAGCCTCCAGGAGGTTGCCGGTCCCGTCGATCTCCGTGGTGAGAATATCTTTGCGGCTGTACAGCGGGAGAGCCGCCGCCGCGTGGACCAACCAGCGGACTCCGGCGACCGCGCGTTGGACAACGGCTCTGTCTCGAATGTCCCCGGTAATGGGGATGATCCGATCTCTCTCCGGATAGTCGAAGGGGGCGACGTCGAGGGAGATGAGACCAGCATATCCCTGCCCGAGCAGGTGGCGGATGAGGTTGATGCCCAGGAAGCCGGCCCCGCCGGTGATCAGGATCCTGGAGCGGATCATCGCCGGCCACCTCGTATGTTCAGGACAGCGCTCATGCAGGTGAAACTGCAAGTCTCGTACCAGCGGTGCAAACGGACCGCGCAAGCTGCCAAGTCTTGGTGGCGCAGGGAGTTGCGGGCGGCAACCCGCCGTCTCCCAGGTGGATCGGAGGCAACCGCCGGCAGGCTCGCACGGACGGCTGGCGGTTATTTTATTTCCTGGTAATCATTTGTCTCCAGACTGGCCTAAAGGTCCGGTGGACAAAGGATGACGCCGGTCCGGAGGCGGCGCGCGGCTGCGGGGCGGCGCTCCCGTCGCGGACCGAGGCCCGCGCCTGCGCTCTTCCGGGCGCAGGCCTGGGAAACGCTCGACACTCCTTGCGTGGTCTCCGCGGAGAATTCCCGGATCGCAACACGGCCGTCTCCGTTGAGGCGCCCTGGCCGGTGAGCGCTCAGCGGGAACGGATGTACTCCTCCAGCCCGCGGATGGCCGGCTCCAGTCGCTGGCGGTCGGTGAGCACCGGGGCGAACAGGTCGCCCCGCTCCCTGAGGCGCGCACCCGCGCTCTTGATGGTGAACAGACCGGGGCGCAGGTCCCGGTCCAGCTCGTCCCATTCCAGGGGCATCGACACCGGGGCGCCGTCCAGGGGGCGGACCGCGTAGGGCGGCACCACCGTCTGGCTCCTGCGATTCTGGAGAAAGTCGAGGTAGACCCTGCCCCTCCGGTGGGCGGGATTGCGCTCCACCGTGGCCCGCTGGGGGTGCTCCCCGGCCAGGAGGCGCGCCACCGTCTCGCAGAACAGCCGCGACTGGTCGTAGCCGTAGCCGGGCGCCAGGGGCAGGTACACGTGCAGCCCCGAGGCGCCGGAGGTCTTCAGGTAGGGCCGCAGGCCCACTCCCCGCAGCAGCTTGCCGGCCTCGCGCGCCACCAGCACCGCCGTGGCGAAATCGGACTCCTTGGCGTCCAGGTCCAGCACCGCCCAGTCCGGCGAGTCCAGCGATTCGCGGCGGGAGAGCCAGGGGTGGAGGTCGATGCTGCCCAGGTTGACCAGGTACAGGAGCGCCGAGCGCTCGTTGCAGAGAATGTGCGGCACCGTCCCCTCATCGGTGTCGATGGGCACCGTGGGGATCCAGGCGGGGAGATGCTGGGGCGCCTGGCGCTGGTAGAAGGACTTGCCGCCGATCCCTTCCGGGTAGCGCAGCATGTGGACCGGGCGTTCGGCCAGGTGCGGCAGCAGCAGGCCGCTCACCTCCTCGTACCAGGCAAGCAGATCCGCCTTGGTGTAGCCCTGGCGGGGCCAGAACACCTTGTCCGGGTTGCTGAGGCGCACCCGGGGGTCCCTGGCGGACACACTCCGCCCGCTGCGCTTCAACGCTTCGCCCAGAGCCTCCCGGCGGCTGCCCGCTGCGGGGCTTACCGGGATCTCCAGCCACAGCCCGGTGGCGCCCGCTCGATAGGGGCTGCCGGCTTTCTTGGCGATGAGCCATCCCAGGCCGCCCGCGGATATCGCAGCGGCCAGCCGTTCTCCTTCGGCGGCCACGTGGTCCACGTAGAGAAGCGGCCCGGAATCGGGCAGGGTCCAGGCCAGGAGCGCCTTGCGGGACAGGAGGGGCAGCGGGCGGAGGTCCCAGCCGTCCAGGTGGAGCAGGTCGAAGGCGTAGTAGCTGATGCCCTCGAAGCGGCCTTCGGCCAGCAGGGCCTCCAGGCGATCCCTGGAGGGGCGGCCGCCGCCGTCCACGGCCACCAGCACCCCGTCCAGCAGGGCGTGCTCGGCCCGCAGCCGGCCCAGAGCCGTCTGGATCCCCGGCGCCTCGAGGGTGAGCCGCCGCCCGGAGGATCCCCAGGCTGCGGTCCGTCCGCCGGTGGTTCCCAGCAGGAGGCGCATACCCCGAAAGCCCATCTCGAACACCCAGCCGGGATCGGAGAAAGGCCGTTCGGCGCTCTGCGCCTGCATGAGCCGCGGCCGTGCGGGCCAGGGAGCCCGGCGCGCTCCCGCCGGGTCCACCGGAGGCAGCTTTCCGTCCTCGCGCGCGAAGCGGTCCCGCGCCTTGAACAGCAGCCACTCCTCGGGCTCGCCGCCCGTGCGGACCATGTGCCACTCCCCCCTGAGGCGGAAGCCATGCAGGACCAGCTTGAGCTCGCCCTTCTCCAGGCCGGCTGCCAGAGAGGCGCCGGCAAGGGCGTAGGCGCCCCGGTCCCAGATGATCATGGTTCCAGCGCCGTACTGGCCCTTGGGGATGATTCCGGAGAACCCGGTGTACTCCAGGGGATGGTCCTCGGTGCGCACCGCCAGCCGTTTGTCCCGCGGAGCGTAGGAGAAGCCCTTGGGGACGGCCCAGCACTTGAGAGTGCCCCCGGCCTCCAGGCGCAGGTCGTAGTGCAGGCGCCGCGCTTCGTGCCGGTGGACCACGAAGACGGCCTCCTCGCGCCGCTCCTGCCGGCCGTGGCCCGGCTTGCGGTCCGGCCTGCTCGCGCGCCCGCCTCCTTTGCCTCCGCGCGGCTCCGGCGTCCTTTCGAAGTCCCGCTTCGAGCGGTAGCGTTCCAGCCCGCCGCTCATGGCTCAGCGCACCCTGCCCACCAGCGCCCGGTAGGTCAGGCGCTGGACCGTCCGCCAGGAAGCCAGCCGGGCGGCGCCCTTCAGAATGCGGCGTCCCGGGCCCCGCAGCATCTCCGCCAGCCTCAGGCTGGGTTCCAGGCGCCGGCGCAGCCGGGCCAGGTAGCGCTTCGCCGCCTGCTCGGGCTTCCACCCCTCCTCCAGAGCGCGCGCCACCACCCCGGCTGCAACCAGGCCGCTTTCCAGGGCGTAGTAGATCCCTTCCCCGGTGAGCGGGTTCACCAGCCCGCAGGCCTCCCCGGCCAGGAGACTTCCCGGCCACGCTGGATGGGCCACCCTGCCGGAAGCAGAGATGAGATGGGAGCGAAGGGGCTCGAGGATCTCCGCCTTCGCCATCCGCTCCCCCAGCGCCCTGTCCAGGAATTCCTGAAAGAGGAAAGAAAGTCGCCGCCCGGCCAGGCGCCCGGGGGAGACGCTCAGGCCGACGTTCACCGTTTCCGCGCTCTCGGGGAACAGCCAGCCGTAGTGGGGCGTGACAAGGCGGTCGAAGAAGAGCTCCACCAAGTGGGGCGTGAAGGCGATCCCTCGGAATCGCGCCATGCAGGCCAGGGTCAGCCTCCGCCACCGCCGTCCGGCACCGAAGCGGCACCTGGACCCGTCGGCGGCCACCACGAAGCCGGCGGGCAGCCGCCGGCCCCCCGCGTGCACGCCGCAGACCCGCCCGTCGCCCATCAACAGGGACTCCACCTCCACCCCGTCGCGGAGCTCCGCCCCGGCGCGCAGGGCGGCCCCGGCCAGCAGGGAGTCCAGGCGGGAGCGGGCCAGCACCACCGCCGAGCTGGGACCCCGCAGGGTGAACGCTCCCCCCCAGGGCGCGGTGATCCGTGCCCCTTCGACGGGGTACCCTTCCCGCTCCACCTGGCTCCACACTCCCAGTGCACTCAGGGCGCGGCGGCAGCGGGGGGAGACTCCCCCTGCGCACAGCTTGGAGCGCGGCAGGCGCGCCTTCTCCAGGAGCAGGACCTTCAGCCCCTGAAGGGCGGCGGCGGCGGCGGCCGCGCAGCCCGCCGGTCCGGCCCCGATGACGATCAGGTCCGCAGAAGCCATTCCCCGTGGCCCCGTCCGTACGTGTCTGCCCTGACCATGACGGATTCCGAATCGTATGTTAGTACAAAAAGGCGCGCGCGGCCACTGCAGGCCTGCCGCCCGGTCCGGGCCCGGGCCTTCCTTGACTAGCAGCGGCGCTTTCACTAGTGTGTGCGCATGTCTCTGCTTCTTGGTATCGACACCGGCGGCACCTACACCGACGCGGTCCTGTTCGACCCCGAGAAGGGCGTGCGCGCCGCCTCCAAGGCGCTGACCACACGCTACGACCTGGTGGTCGGCATCCGCCGCGCGCTGGACGGCCTGGTGGCACGCTCCGCCGGCGGGCGGCCTGCGGGTCAAGCCGCTTCGGGCGCTCCGGCGGGCGGGTTCCCGGAGGTGGAGCTGGTCTCCCTGTCTACGACGCTCGCCACCAACGCGCTGGTGGAGGGGCAGGGAAGCCCCATCTGCCTGCTGCTGATCGGCTACACCCCGGAGTCCCTGGCCCAGTCCGGCTTACGCCGGGTGATGGCCGGCGACCCGGTGGTGTTCATCCAGGGAGGCCACGACGCCGAGGGCCAGGAGAACGCCCCCGTGGACCTGGAGGCGGCGCGGCAGGCGGTGGAGCGGCACGCCTCGCGGGTGAGCGCTTTCGCGGTCTCCGGCTACTTCTCGGTGCGCAACCCCGAGCACGAGAATCGGGTCCGCGGGCTCATCCGGGAAAGCTGCGGCCTGCCTGTAACCTGCGGCCACGAGCTCACCTCGAACCTTCACGCCCCGCGCCGGGCCGTGACGGCGGCGCTGAATGCGCGGCTGGTGCCGCTGCTGGAGCGGCTCATCCTGGCGGTGCGCGGGCTCCTCCAGGAGCGGGGTATCCGGGCTCCCCTGACGGTGGTCAAGGGTGACGGGTCCCTGGTGGACGCAGGTTTCGCCCTGGAGTATCCCATCGAGACCATTCTCTCGGGTCCGGCAGCCAGCGTGGTTGGGGCCATGCACCTGTCCGAGGAGCGTGAAGCGGTGGTGGTGGACATGGGCGGCACCACCACGGATATCGCGCTGCTGGCCGGCGGCGGTCCCGAGCTGAACCGCAAGGGTGCCATCGTGGGGGAATGGCAGACAATGGTGGAGGCGATCAAGGTGCACACCTCGGGGCTGGGTGGTGACAGCGAGGTGCACCGCGATCCCGGAGGCGAGCTGCTGTTGGGGCCGCGCAGGCTCCAGCCCCTGAGCCTGCTGGGCGCCGAGCATCCCGGAACCGTGGAGGAGCTGTCGCGCCAGCTGGCAAGGAAGCTTCCGGCTCCCGGGGACGGGCGTTTTCTTCTGCCCGGCTGCCCGCCGGAGCAGATCCGGGGCGGTCTGAGCGACATGCAGCGGCGCATCCTGGAGGCCTTCGCCGCCCCCGGGGCCGGTCCCGTGCCGCTGGGCGCCGTGCTGCGGCTCTCCGAGTCGGAGTACCTGGTGGACCTGGAGCTTCGCCGCCTGGTGGAGCGAGGGATCCTGATGGCGGCCGGCTTCACCCCCACCGACGCCTGCCACGTGCTGGGGCGGCAGCAAACCTGGTCCGTGGAGGCGGCCAGGCTGGGGGCGGCGCTGGCGGCCCGCGCCTTGCCGGGAAGCCCCGATGCGCAGCTGCTCTGCAGGGAGGTGATGGAGCGGGTGGTGCTGCAATCGGCCCGCGCCGTGGTGGCGGCGGTGCTGGAGGAGGAGCACGGCCTGCACGTGGACCGCCACGAGAGCTTCAGGCGCGTGTTCGTGGACGGCGCGCTTGTGCCGGGGCGCGGGGGCGCAGGGGAGGGGGAGGCTTCCGGCTGGCTGCTCTCCGTTGCGCTGCGGCTGGGCAGGCAGATCGTGGCCTTGGGCGCTCCGGTGGCCACCTACTACCCCGAGGTTGCCCGGGGCCTGGGGACGCGCCTGGTGGTGCCCCCGCACGCGGAGATCGCCAACGCCATCGGCGCGGTAGCGGGCAGTGTGGTACAGACCGCCCGCGTGCTGATCACCCCGGTGGACTCCGGGGAACGTTTCCGGGTGCACCACTCAGGCGGAGTGCAGGATTTCCAGGGGCTCGAAGAGGCGGCGGAGTTCGCCGCCCAGCGCGCCCTCGAAGAGGCCGGCGGGCTGGCCCGGCGAGCCGGCACGCCGGAGCCGCGCGTCACGGTGGACCGCCGCGACCGGACGGCCAGAGCGCGGGACGAGGAGTTGTTCCTGGAGAGCGTGGTGAGCGCCACGGCCACCGGCCGCCCGCCGCCGGCCGGCTGACGGCGCCGGGGCCCGGCGGCTCCCGGGGCCCGGCGTGGCCGGGCCAGCGCTCGACGGGAAGCTCCGCGAGGGAGCCGGTGAAGTCGAGGGCCGAGAGGGCCCGCTCCAGGGCATCCCGGTACTTCGCCTTCCCCGACAGGCGCGCCGCCTGCGCCAGTACGGTGAGGAACTTCCCGGGTTTCTCGGAGGCCACGGCCCGGTCCGCGAGGGCGAGGAAGCGCTTCCGGAACGCGGCTTCGACCTGTTCGTCGTGGACAACGCCTCGACC
>CAZBDU010000128.1:0-12674 GCA_964490725.1 uncultured Spirochaetaceae bacterium
CACCCCCTGCCTCCTCCTCCGCCGGCAGGCTATGCCCTACGGACTCCTAGGCCGCAGCTCCACCGGCCCCGGGGGCCGCTCAGGGGGCGGCGCGCCGGCGGGACAGCACCAGCAGCTCCGGCCGGTACTCGAAGTGCATGGTGTCGAAGAAGAACCACTTGCCGCCCCAGATGAAGCCGTGGTCCTCGAAGGCGCGCACCACCCGGAGCGGCACCATCCACCGCTGGGAGTAGGGTATGGACCACCATTCTTCCACCGAGGGCATGGCCCACCGCCAGTAGGTGTGTCTGCCGCCGTAGCTGCGGGGAATCAGGTCCAGGGCGATCCCGTAGCCGTGATAGCTCCTGGAGCGCGTGCCGGCGATGGGCCGCCAGTTGTAGCCGGCGATCCCCTTGATGGCCGCAAAGAAGCGGCGCACCTCGGGGTCGCTCTGGGACAGGCGCCGCAGCTCGCCGTCCACCGCGGCCAGCTGTTCGGCCACCTGCCGGTGAACCCGCACCTGAAAGCCCAGCAGCCTCACGGTGACGATCTGAGCTTCGGTGGCTCTCCGGGTGGCGGCGCCGTAGAGGGTGTCCAGAAATCCGCTGTACCGGCGTGGCGGGTCCTCCTCCTGGCGTTCCAGGCGCTCCTGCAGGCGCGCCTTCGCTTCCTCGTCCAGACGCGGAACCGGGGGCAGCTCCCGGGGATAGGGGTAGAAGCGATACGAGGCGTATTCCCGCCACCGCTCCCGCAGGCTTTCCGGCAGGAGTCTCCCATGCGCCCAGTAGAACCACGACTGCCCCACCCGCAGCGCCCAATCCCCGTCGCGGTAGCGCAGCTCCTGCACCAGGCCGTGGTAGCCGGCGGCCAGCGCCCGCATCTCCTGCTCGCCGTCCTCCCGATCCGTCGGTTGAGCGGCAACTGCCCCGCCGGAGGCTCCCTCCGCCCTCCCGGCGGGCGCCCCGGCGGAGCCTGCCGCGGCGCCCGAAGCCGCAGCGGGGGAGACGCCTCCGGTGGCCTCGCCTACCACCAGCGCCGCCGCGGCGATCATGACGGTGAGCATCATCCCGAACAGTCGCTTCATCGAGAAAGAATATACCGTCATGGCCCCCGGCGGGGGAAGTATCCTCACCGGAACGATAAGATACGAACCCTCCGCGGCCCGCGACGCCCACCGCCCGCGACGCCCACTGCCCGGGCCGCGTCGCCGCCCGCGGGCCGGCAGGCCCGCCCCTTGCCGCGCCCGAACCTTCTGCTATCATGGAACACCTGGGGAAGCGATCGTGAGGCACCTGGGGCTCCTCTTCTACGGACTCTCCTTCACCAGCGGCTGCGTGTCCATCGGGCTGTGCCTGCTGATCTACGCGCAGCACCGCAAGGCGGTGGTGCGGGACTACGCGCTGTTCCTCACCTCCCTGGCCCTCATCCTGAGCGCGCTCATCCTGAACCTGTACGCCCAGCTCCTGGGTGCGGCTCCCCCCTTTGTGCCCGCCGCCTCCTACGCCCTGGACAAGGTGGGGGCGCTGCTGTTTCTCTTCACCGGCCCTTTCTTCTTCCACCGCCTGCTGGCCCTGGAGGTGACCTCTGGCAGGCGTGTGGCGTTCCTGGCGGTGGCAGGCGCGGCGGCTGCGCTGGCGCTGGCCTTTCCGCTGGTCCGCCGGTCGGTGCCCGGGTTCGCCGCCTCGCTCCTTCTCATGTACGGCATGACCGCCTACTGTCTGGTGCTGGTGGCGGTGAACCTGCACCGGGTGGGGGACGCCACCCTGAGGGGTGTGCTGAGAGCGTTCCTGCTGATCTCCCTGTTCTTCTTTCCGGCCATGGTGCTGGAGGTCCTGAGGCAGCGCCTGGCCTTCCTCCGCCTCAACGACCTGTTCGAGCTCTTCGCGCTTCCCGGCTACTTTTTCGCCATCAACGTTCTCAGCGTCCTGCTCTGCTTCCGCTACCTCGGCCAGCCTCCGTTTCTGGCGGGCAGGCGGCTCACCGACCATTTCACCCACCGCTTCGGCATCACCCCCCGGGAGGCCGAGATCATCGCCCTCCTCATCCGGGGCAAGAGCTACAACGACATCGCCGACGACCTGTTCATCTCCTACAAGACGGTGGACAACCACGTGCAGAACGTCTATCAGAAGACCCGGGTGAGGAACCGCCTGCAGCTGCTCAACCTGCTGCAGGCCAACCGGGGCCCCTGAGCCCGGCGTCCGCCGCGGAGTTCCGGGGCAGGGTGGAGGCACCTCCTCGCCCCACACCCACCCGCAGACGGGGAGGATTCCTCGCCGCCGGGGGCACAGAACAGGGGCGATTCCCTATGGCCCTCCAGCAGGGGGGACGCACATTGGCCCCATCGATGGGACGGCGGGCGGCAGGCGGCCAGGACCACCGCAGCGGAGTGCCTGGGCAGGGCGGAAGCGTTCGGCTCCATCGCCCGGGGCAAGCGGGCCGACCTGCTGCTGGTAGGGGGCGATCCCCTGCGGGACATCGCCTGCATCAGGGACATCCGCGGGGTCATGGTGCGCGCCGTGTGGCTGGACGCGGACAGCCGCGAACGCCTGGCGGCAGCGCTGGCCCGCTGAAGGAGCCGCAGCGCCCTCAGAGCGCCAGCCCCAGGAAGCGCCGCAGGTTGCCGCCGAAGATCTCCCGGCTTGCCTCAGGGCCCAGCGGGAAGGAGTCCAGCTGTTTCCTGTCTGCGGCGATGGCCTCCGAGACCCGGGCGGAATCGTAGCCGGCACTGGATCCGACGGAGCCGAACACCGCGTGTCTCTCCACCCGGCAGCCGGCCCCGAACAGCCTGGCCAGGATCTCCCGCCGGCAGCCCGGGGGTGCGCTGGGAGCCAGATCTACGTACATTTCCACCGCCAGGAACGGCTGGCTCCCGCAGGCCTGCACGAACTTGCCGTACACGGCGATCAGCTCCTCGCACCAGGGCCAGCCGGCGTGCGCCAGGGAAAAACGCAGGGAGGTCACCTCCAGGAGCTCCTCGAAGTGCACCGGGTGGTTGTACTGGGAGCTCGCCCTGCCGTCGTTCAGGACGCCCGAGTGAAAGAGAATGGGCCGGCCGTGGAAACCTATCTGGCGGTAGAGCTCCAGCGCCCGGGGGTCCCCCGGCAGGAAGCGGTTGCAGGCCACCTTGAACCCGGCCACTCCCTCCTCCACCGCCGCCTCCACCTGGTCGGCGGCGTCCTTGTCCAGGGGGTCGATCCAGTAGAAGGGAAACAGCGTCGGGAAGCCGGTGGTCCAGGCCAGCAGGTTCGAAAGGCGCTGCGCCGGCTGCACCGCCGTGCCCCACACGGATTCGGGCGGGAGCGAGATCAGCACCCCCCCTTCCACGCCCGCCGCAGCCATGCGCTGCAACAGCGCTTCCGGCTCCACCGGCCCCTGGTGAATGTGGATGTGCCCGTCCAGCACGGCCACGGCTGCTCCTTCCGCGCGGATTGTACACCACCCGGCGGCGGAGGGGAACAGGCCCGCGGCGAGCCGCCTCCGCTGGGGGTCAGATCCGCCCGGAGCTGTGCAGCCGCCGCTGGTCCCCGCGTTTCAGCTTGTGGCGAAAATTGGTCGTGTCGTCGTCGATGATGAGCTGCAGATACTCCATCTGCCGGTCAATCGCCACCATGTACAGGTTGTCCTCGATCCCGTGGCGCTCCCGGAAATGAGCCTCTGCCAGCCTGTACACGCCGCGGTACTCCTTCTCCAGCCGAGCCAGGGTGGTCCGGTAGAACTGGTGGGTCTTGCGCAGGATGTCGAACTCCGTGTCGTAGCCAGGCACTCCGGCCTCCCGGAACTCGTAGTAGAGGAACAGAAGCCGCTCCAGGTACTCGCGGTCGGACATCTGTCCCAACAGATCCGCCGTGCCAAGCACCGCCGCCGCATCCCGCTCCTGGGCGCCGTCGAAGGAAAGGGACCGGAAGTCTGCCCGCAGATCCGTGGCTCGGATGAGCCGGGCGATGGTTTCCACGTCGGCCGGCGCCAGCTCGAAGCGCTCCGCTTCGCGGCCCGCCAGGGCCACTCCGCGCTCCTCGTGCCCGCGGGTGTACTTGGCCCCCGTGCCGTCGGTGTCTCCCTCCTCCTGGATGTAGCCGCTGTCGTGCAGCAGCGACGCGGTCAGAAGGTTCCGGGCGGTCTTCTCCGGCATGGGCGTGCCCAGGTCGTAGCCGTCCAGCAGGCGCGCCGCCGCCAGGAGCACGCTTACGGTGTGACGCAGATCGTGGTAGTGCGCGGTGGAGGCCCGGTAGCCGGGATAGCGCCCTTCGAACAGATCGCAGGTGAGGTTAAAGGCCAGCTCCAACCGTCCAGTGGATTCCTCGCCGTAGTGGTGCTGCCACAGCTCGCGGACCTCTTCATAGACCTGCGCCGGACGGCCGATGTCGACGAAGCGGGACAGCTGTGGAGCCTCGAGTCCACCCATCTGTTTTCCTCTTCTATTACAAGATAACACGGATGCACCTGCTTGACGATTCTACGCAGGAGGTAATTTCCGCCGGCCCACCGCCCGGTCCGCACAGCCGGGGCAGGCGGAGAGCGGTTTCTGGCAACAACGGCCGATCTACGGTACAATTCAACGGGTGCGAATCATCCGGGGGCGGAACATGAACGGCAACAACGGGGGCGGTGCAAGGCCGCCGGCCCTCCCGCCGGGAGAGCTGGCGGCCAAGCTGGCACACCTGACGGTGGTGTTGGAACAGCACCGGCTCCGCGGCATCCTGCTTACCCAGGAAGGAGCGCTGCGCTGGCTGACCGGTCTGCGCCATCAGGTGGTGGACATCGCACCGAACGCCGCCAGTCCGGTGTCGGCGCTGGTGCTGGCCGACGCAGAGGGCCCCTCCATCACGGTGGTGAGCAGCCGCATCGAGATGGAGCGGCTGGCGGACCAGCTCCCGCCGGTGTTCGCGCCGCTGCCCGAGATCAAGACGGGGTACTGGACCAGCATGCCGCCCATTCCCAAGGGAGTCCTGGCGCCGGAGGATCCGGGCTACACCGAGGTGGTGGAGGAGATCGTCTGCCCCCTGGTGAGCGGCCTGGAGGGCAACCAGGCGCGCAAGCTGGAGTGGCTGGCGCAGACCAGCCTGGAAGTGATGGCGCAGACCGCGCACGAGCTGGAGCCCGGCATGAACGGCACGGCGGCGCGGGGTCTCCTGCTCCGCAATCTCGCCGCCCGCGACGTGGAGGCCAACCTCGTCCTGGTGGCCCTCCAGGGGCAGGAGCACCACTACCACCCCCTTTGCGACGCGCGCTACCGGGTCCCGGAGCGCGGTTGGGTGAAGCTGGTGGCCGGGACCCGCTACGCGGAGCTGATCTACTCGGCGACGGTGATGATCCACTTCGGCGGGCCGGCGCCGGAGGGCGCCCGGCTGGCCTACCAGGCGCTGCAGGAGGCGGCCGTGGAGTACGCCGACTGCTACCGCGCCGGTGCCCTGGAGGCCGAGCTGTACCACGAGGTGGGCCGCCGCTTCCGCAAAGTGGAGGAGCGCCTCGGCCTGACCGGCTTCGCCGACTCGGCCTACCTGCATCACCTGGGCGGCCCCTGCAGCCCGTTGGCCAACCGGGATTTCCTCATTCAGGAGGGAGGCAGACGGCGGCTCGCCCCCTGGCGGCAGTTCGCCGTCAACCCGATCGAGGGTGAGCACAAGACCAAGGTGGAGCTGCAGGGGATCGTACGTCCCGACGGCCCGCCTCTCATGCTGGACGCCTCGGGAATCCCGGAGGAGCTGCTGGAGTTCTCGGAGATCGTCTCCTCGGGAGGCACCGAGGCGCGGGTGGCCCGCATCATCGAGCGCTAGCCCTGCGGGTTGCCGGCCCGCGACTTTACGGAGCGACAGGAACCCCCTATCATTGCAGCATGATCCAGAGATCGCCTTTCGGAGGCACGGGGCACGACAGCAGCCGGACCATCTTCGGCTCCGCCTGCCTGAAGGACAAGAGCCAGGCCGAGGCCGACCCGCTGCTGGACCTGCTCCAGCGGCACGGCGTGAACCACATCGACACGGCCCCCAGCTACGGGGATGCGGAGCTGCGCGTCGGCGCCTGGATGCGCGCCCACCGCGGGGAGTTCTTCCTGGCCACCAAGACCGACCGCGCCACCTACCAGGAGTGCCGCGAGCAGTTCCACCGCTCCCTGGAGCGCCTGCAGACCGATCACGTGGACCTGCTCCAGTGGCACAATCTGACCGACGTGGTCGCCCGCGAGCTCGTGATGCGCGACGGCGGGGCGCTGGAGTGGATGGTGGAGGCGCGGCAGAAGGGACTGGCCCGCTTCCTGGGCGTCACCGGCCACGGCCACGAGGCAGGGAAGTTCCACCTGGAAAGCCTGGAGCGCTTCCGGTTCGACAGCGTGCTGCTGCCGTACAGCTACCTCCTCATGCAGGACGCCCTGTACGCCGAACGGTTCGAGGCGCTGGCGGGCTACTGCCGGGAGCGGGAAATCGCCGTGCAGACCATCAAGTCCGCGGCCCGCAGGCTCTGGGGAGGAAGACCGCGCACCCACGACACCTGGTACGAGCCCATCAGCGACCCGGAAGACCTGGGCGCCGCGGTGCAGTGGGTGCTCGGCCGGCCGGGGATCTTCCTGGTGACCGCCGGGGACGAACAGGTCCTCACCGCGACGCTGGAGGCCGCAGAGACCTTCCGCTCCGCACCGCCGGACGCGCGGATGAAGGAGATGCTGCGCCGGCAGGAGATGGAGCCGCTGTTCACCTGAGGGCCCGGCCCGCGGGAGTGAGGCGCGGACGGCCTGACCCGCCGGACGGCGGGATCGGTCCCGACCCGCAGGGGACGGCCGGCCCGACCAGCCAGGCGGGAGGGGGCCGGACCTACCAGGGCGCGATCTCTTCCAGCCTCTCCCAGGGGACCACCCCGCAGCCCTCTGCCCAGGCTTGAAAGCGCGCAATCATCCCAGCCGCCCTGGTCTTCTCCCCTTCCACCCGGTCGTCCAGCTCGGTGCGGTCCTTCTCCAGGTTGTACAGCTCCCAGGGGCCCGGGTAGCGCCTCACCAGCTTCCAGTCCCCGTCCCGCAGGGCGCAGTTACCCTCGTGCTCCCAGTAGATGGGCGCCGGGCGGCGCCACCGCTCTCCCCGGACCGCCGCCAGAAAGCTCTCCCCCGCCGGCGGCTCCACCTCCCGGCCCCGCAGCTCCGAGGGGGCCTTTACCCCGGCGGCCTCCAGGCAGGTGGCCATGATGTCCACCACGTGGGCCGGCTCGTGCACCAGCCGGTGCTCCCCGCCGCCGGCCGGCCAGCGCACGATCAGCGGCGTGGCAATCCCCCCCTCGTGGACCCAGTGCTTGAACAGGCGGAAGGGCGTGTTGCTGGCGTTCGCCCAGGGCAGGTCGTAGCTCATGTAGGTCTGCTCGGAACCGGGCATGAGGCCCGGGAAGTTGCCCGCCTTGACGATCTCACCCCTGCGGGTGGGGTAGATCAGGTCCTGCACCGGACCGTCCTCCTGGAGGAGCTCCGCGCAGCCGCCGTTGTCGGAGAGAAAGAGCACCAGAGTGTTCTCGGCTTCACCGGTGTCCCGCAACGCCTGGAGGATCCGCCCCACCCCCTGATCCATGCGGTCCACCTGGGCGGCGTAGACGGCCATGCGGCTGTCTTCCCAATCCCGGTGGGCCGCCTCCTCCCAGGGCGGCGCGTCGGGGTCCCGGGGGGAGATGGGCCACCTGCCGTCCAGGATGCCCAGCGCCACCATGCGGTCGTAGCGGTCCTTGCGCACGCGGTCCCAGCCCCCGCGGTAGCGCCCCTGGTAGCGGGCAATGTCCTCCGGCAGGGCGTGAAGCGGCCAGTGCGGCGCGGTGTAGGCCACGTAGAGGAAGAAGGGCCGGCGCTCGGCGCCTGGAGAGGTCCCGGGGGCGGAGCCCGCGGGCGGGCCCCCTCCGGCTCCCGCTCTCCCCCGGGGCGCGAACTCGTGGATCAGCCGCACCGCCTCCTCGCTGATGGCGTCGGTGTAGTAGAACTCTTCGTCGGGCTGCACGTCGATGAAGCGCTCCTGGCGCATCAGGGTGTGGGGCCGGAAGTAGCTGCCGCAGCCGTGGAGCGTCCCGTAGAAGCGCTCGAAGCCCCGGCCCAGTGGCGTTGGGTGCCCCGGGTCGGCGGGGCTCCAGCTCGCGGGACGCTTGATGTCGTATCCTCCTCCCACGTGCCACTTGCCCGACATCAGGGTGTGGTACCCGGCCCCTCCCAGCGCCTCCGCGATAGTGGCGCACCGGTGGTTCAGGTAGCCCTGATAGGCCGGGTGGCCCAGGTCGGCCATCATGTGCCCTACCCCTGCCTGATGGGGGTACAGCCCGGTCAGCAGCGCCGCCCGGGAGGGGCAGCAACGGGCCCCGTTGTACATCTGGGTGAACCGCACTCCTTCGGCGGCCAGCCGATCGATGTTGGGCGTGGCGATTTCCGAGCCGTAGCAGCCGATGTCCGAGTAGCCCATGTCGTCCACCAGGATGAGGACGATGTTGGGCCGCCCCTCATTTCCCTTCCGTTCCGTGCCTTCCCTCATCCTCCCTCCTTCCCGAATCAGCAGCGCTCCAGCCGGCACGGGCGGCGCGCCGGGCCCGTCTGGCTGAGCGAGCCGCGAGATCGGCCGTCATGGCCCTGCCGGGCATGGGACAGGGTAGCAGTGATCGGGGGGCGGCGCAATCTCGCCTGCTGCGGCAGAGGCGCAGGCGGGAGCGCGACCCGCGGGCCAGGCGGCCCCCTCCTCAGGAGCCGGCGGGCGAGCCGGGTGCCGCCTTCCGGGCCGGCGCGAGGCGCCGGTAGGCCAGCAGCGCCGTCAGCATCAGCACCAGGAAGGGAAGGCTCGCCAGGTTCAGCGTCTTCCAGCCGAAGTGGAACAGCCCCGCCCCGGCGGACAGGGAGGCGACGGCCTGGACCCCGAAGACCAGGAAGTCGTTGGCGGCCTGAGCCTTGAACCGTTCCGCCGGGCGGTAGCTTCCCGTGAGGAGGGTCGTCCCTCCCACGAAGAGAAAGTTCCAACCCACCCCCAGCAGAACCATGGCGGTCCAGTAGAAGCCCAGGGCCTGGCCGGAAAGCCCCAAGGCCGCGGAGCCCGCCAGGGCCGCCACTCCGGCGACCGCCACGGGAAGGGGCCCCCACCGTCCGATCAGCACTCCAGTGAACAGCGACGGGAGGTACATGCCCACCACGTGGCTCTGAATGACCCGGGCCGTCGGCTCCAGACCGATGAGATCGATCCTGTGCATGCTCACCGGCGCGGCGGTCATGAGGAAGCTCATCACCCCGTAGGAGACCACCCCGGCAAGCACCGCCACCCGGAAGGCCGGCTGCCCCGCAATGACCCCCAGGGGCCGCGCGGGGCCGGCGGCCCGCTCCCGCGGCGCTTCGGGCTCGCGCAGCAAGAGCATCGCCGCCGCCACCAGCAGGTACAGCCCGCTCAGCACGAGCAGCGAGCCGGCGAAGGGCGCCCCGGCGATCCAGTCCCTGCCCCGGCTTCCCAGCTCGGGACCCAGGAAGCCCGCCACCACCCCGCCTATGAGCACCAGGGACACGGCCCGCCCGGCCTGAGCCGGCTCCACGCTCTCCGCCGCGGCGAAGCGGTACTGCTGCACGAACGCCCTGTTGGCGCCGACGAAGGCCGCCGCCACGCAGAACAGTGGGAAGCTCTCCCGGGAAACGGCCAGCGCTGCCACCGCGGCGGCGGCGGAGGCCACGGTCGCCGCGAGGGCAAAACCAAGACGGCGGCCTATCCGTTTCATCAGCAGCGCCGCCGGGACGGTGGTGGCAGCCAGCCCGATGACCATGAGGCCGATGGGCAGGGTGGAAAACGCCGGATCCGGCGCCAGCGAAGCGCCGACGATTCCGCCCAGAAACAGCAGCATGGAAACCCCGGACACGCCCAGGGCCTGGCCGAGGCCCAGAATGACCAGATTGCGCGCGCGCATGCCGGAAAGGTAAGCAGGCGCCGGGTCCGGGTCAAACGCCGGCAGGCGGGGATCCCCACTCTTCAGGCGCCGCCGCGTCTCCCGGCTGCCTTCCGGGCCTCCTCCCTTCCGAGCCTCCCGGGCCTCCCGCGCTCCCGGGCCTCCCGCCCTCCCGAGCCTCCCGGGCCTCCCGCCCTCCCGGGCTGGCGCGCACGCCGGACGGCCAAGGGGGATTTCTTGCTCCGCCGCCCAGGTAGGACGTATGCTGTGGCGGAGGTGCGCCATGAGACAGACGGGGTGGTTTCCGGGCTGGCCGCTTCGCCCGGCCCGGCTGGGTGAGGGGCGGCGGCTGACGGCGCTTCCTCTTTCCGCGCCCGTGGAGGTGCTGCGGGACCGCTGGGGCATCCCCCACGTCTTTGCCAGCAACGAAGGGGACCTGATGTGCGCCCAGGGATTCCTGCACGCCCAGGACCGGCTCTGGCAGATGGAGTCTCTGCGCAGGCTGGCTGGCGGAACGCTGGCCGGGATGGTGGGGGCCGAAGCGGTGGGGTTGGACAGTTTCTCCCGCCTGGCCGGCTTCGACGCGCTGCGCCGCAGGGCGCTCGCCGCCTTGGCAGGCCGCGACCTGAGGGCGTGCCAGGCCTACCTGGCTGGGGTGAACGCCTACCTGGAGACCGCTCGCCGCCTGCCCCTGGAGTTCCGCGCCCTCGGCTTCCGGCCCACGCCGTGGGGCTTCCGGGACCTGGCCGGGGCGCTGCCTGCCAACGCCTGGTTCCTGCAGACCAACTACCAGGAAGAGCTGCTGGCTCTGCGGCTGCGCAGCCGCTTCAGCCTGGGCCAGTGGAACGAGCTTTTCCCCTCCTGGCCCGGCGCTGCGCTGCCGGAGGAGGACTTCTTCCCCCGCTGGCGGGGCGTGCGGATCGGCGCGCCCCTGCCCGAGGCCCTGGCCTACTACCCGGAGCTGGCCGGACTGGCGGCCTCGGGGGAGGGCTTCGCGCCCGGGAGCGCCGCCGCCTCCGCGGGGTCTGTCCCTGGCCCGGGTGCGCCCGGGCCCCCCGCCGGCCCGGTTCTCCCCGGCGGCTCCACCCCGCTGGGCGCCAGCAACAACTGGGTGGCCGCCCGAGGTGAAGGCGGGGCGCCCATCCTGGCCAACGACCCGCACCTGGGCATGGCTGTGCCGCAGATCTGGTACCTCTGCCACCTGCACTGCCCGGAGCTCAACGTCTGCGGCGGCTCCCTGCCCGGCGTCCCGGGCGTCATCATCGGCCGCAACGAGCACCTGGCCTGGGGGGTGACCAACCTGATGGCCGACTGCACGGACCTCTACCTGGTCTGCGTGGACCCGCGCCGTCCCACCCGCTACCTGTACCGCGGCGAGTACAGGGACATGGAGGTGGAGCGAACCGTGATCCCCGTGGCCGGCCGCTCGGGACATACCTTCACGATCCACCGGACCCTCCACGGACCGGTGATCACGCGCCTGGAGCCGGGCGTGGAGGCGGCGGCCTGCCTCAAGTGGTACGGAACCTGCGACAGCCCCGGGCTCACCGACACGACCATCCGCGGGTTCTTCCAGCTGAACCGGGCAGGGAATGTGGAGCAGGCCCTGGCCGCTGTGGACCTGATCGGCACCGTGGGCCAGAACTTCGTGATGGCGGACACCGCCGGCCGCATCGCCTGGCGCCCCAGCGGCCGGCTGCCCCTGCGGAAGGGCTACTCCGGGCGCCTGCCGGCTGACGGTTCCTCGGGGGACAATGACTGGAGCGGCTTCCTGCCGCCCCAACGGATGCCCCTGCGGGTGGACCCACCGGAGGGATGGATCGCCACCGCCAACGACCGGTCCGCCCTGGAGGGATTCGCCTCCTCGGTCAGCCACACCTGGTGCGCGCCCTACCGCCGGGAGCGGATCGTGCAGCTCCTGGAGCGTGCCCCGGCGCCCTCCGTCCGTGATTTCCAGGCCATCCAGACGGACCTGCATTCCCTGCGGGCCGAACGGATCGTGCCCGTCCTGCTGGGCCTGCGCTACGCGCATCCCGACGCCGTTCTGGCGGCGGAGCTTCTCAGAGGCTGGGACTTCGTGGTGAGCGGACGGAGCGCCGCCGCCCTGGTCTTCGCCGTCTTCCTGGAGCAGATGACCCACTGCCTGCTGGACCCGCTCCTTGGCGAAGGGGTGAGCGTGATCCTGTCGGTGGGACCGTACCTCTACAACTGCCTGGACGGTCTGTTCGCAGCCGCCCGCGAGGGGGAAGCGCCCCCCGGGCTGCTGGGAGGCCGCTCCCTCGACGGGCTCTGCGAGCAGGCCCTGGCCGGCGCGACGGCGGCGATTCGGGACGCCCTGGGCGCCCGGGTCGGGGGGTGGCGTTGGGATCGGCTGCACACGTTCCACTACCGCCACCCGGGCGCCCGGGGAGCGGCCTCCCGCTGGCTGCTCAACCGGGGCCGCTACCCGGCAGGGGGCTGCGCCTCCACGGTGAACGTGGCGGCGGTCAACACGGCCCACGCACGCGCCCCCCTCGACCGCTACGAGGTCCGCACCGTCCCCTCGCTGCGGATCATCTGCTCCCTCGCCGCGCCCGACGCCACGATGGTCAACGCACCGATGGGGCAGTCCGGGCAGCCGGGACACCGCCACTACGACGACATGATCCGCCCCTGGATGAACGGGCAGATGATGCCCCTGCCCTTGACCCGCGATGGGGCGGAGCGCATCTGCGTCCGCCGCACCGTGCTCAGCCCTTGAGGCGGCCGCTGCCGGGCCCTGCGTCCCCGCGCCGGGGCCGCGGAGCCGGGGGCGCGGCCCGTCCTGCCCCCCGGTGCGTGCCCGCCCCGCG
>CAZBDU010000129.1:0-12322 GCA_964490725.1 uncultured Spirochaetaceae bacterium
CGCCGCGGGGGGGCCCGCGCGAACCGCGCGGGGGCTTCGCTGGTTTTCTTTCCGGCGATGAGTTACCATG
Organism: uncultured Spirochaetaceae bacterium; assembly: GCA_964490725.1. Taxonomy (GTDB): domain Bacteria; phylum Spirochaetota; class Spirochaetia; order SZUA-6; family DRHE01; genus CAZBDU01. The sequence goes on from CAZBDU010000129.1 coordinate 71, forward strand.
TCAGTTAGTATGTGCGGCCAGGTATGAGCAAGAAGCGACGGCTTTCGGAAGCCGAAAGGACGCGGGTGATCGCGCTGTCCAAAGCCGGCTACCGCGCGCTCCTCAACGGCAAGACGAATCAGGCCATCCAATACTTCGACCAGATGCTGGCGGTGGACCCGGACAACAGCTACGCCCTGGTGGGGCTGGGGGAAGCGGAGCTCAAGCGGAAGAACACGGCGGCAGCGCTGCCCCGCTTCCAGAGCTGCCTGCAGAAGGAGCCGCGCAACTTTCACGCCCTCAAGGGGGCGGCGGAGTGCTTCTGGGAGCTGGGCGACTATCCCCGGGCGGCCGAGATGTGGAGCCGCTGCGTGGAGCAGAACGCCGGGGAGCCCTCCATCCTGACTCACCTGGGCGACGCCCGCCGCAGGACCGGAGAATACGTGCAGGCTCGCGGCGCCTACCAGAAAGCCCTCGAGATAGAGCCCCTCAATCGCTACGCCCTCAACGGGCTGGCAAGCCTGCTGTTCGACGCCGAACACTACGAGGAGGCGGCCGCCGTGTGGGAAAAGCTCCGCGGGATCGATCCCTCCGACGTTCGCACCCTGACCTCGCTGGGCAACTGCTACCGCAAGCTCGGGGAGTTCGCCGTCGCCCTGGGTTACTTCAAGGAGGCGGCCCGGCTGGACAGGAAGAACGTCTACGTTCTGTACGGCCTGGCCGACTGCAACAGGGGCATGAGGGACCACGAGGCGGCTCTGGAAGGGTGGGAGGAGCTGCTCAAGCTGTCGCCGCGCAATCGCATCGTGTTGACCCGCGCCGGGGACTCCTGCCGCAGTCTGGGTTCCCTGGAGACGGCAGAGTCCTACTACCGGCAGGCCCTGGAGCTGGGCTACGACCTTTACGCGGAGCTGGGAATCGCCAAGATCGCAGCCATCCGGGGCCAATGGCCCGAGGCGATCCGGCGGTTGGAGGAGCTGCGGCGGCGGGAGCCGGCCAGCCTGCGGGTGGTGATCGAGCTGGCGGACTGCCACCAGATGGCGGGGGACCTGCAGGCCGCCGCCACGGTGCTGAGGGAGAGCGCCGCGCGCCTGGAGGCCGATCCGGCCATCACGCGGCGCCTGGAGGAGCTCCGGGATCTGACCGAACCGCCTCCCCGGGAACCGGATCGACCGGCCTGAAAAGCAGACAGCCGGGTGCTATACTCAACAGGGGGATGCGATTCGCCTGCCTATGAAAAAGACAGAACGTACCAAACGCACAGGCAGTCGTCCAAACGTCCAGACGTGCACAACGCCTGCGAGAGGAGAGTTTGGATGAGAACGATCGCTATCGTCTTGATCTGTCTGTTGATCGTGACGGCTGCTGCATCGTCGGCCTTCGCCGGGGGGAAACCCGGGGTCAGCTATGTCGTGAGCAATCCGAACCACACCCAGAAGCTGGGGGGCAAGTCCACGCAGGCCTGCAAAGGCCTGCAGGTGGCCGCCCTCAAGTCGGAGAAGGTGCAGATGCGCAAGGGAGCCTTCGAGGGGGGTGGGTCGTTCGATCCGTCGCCGGTCGAGGGCAAGTAGCCGAAGCGTCAGCAGGCTGAAAACAGGCCAGGCGGAAGGTTCGCATCACTGCAAGGGGATGGAGGCCTGCTCCATCCCCGCTTTTTTCCCGGCCACCTGCCACACGCAGACGGGGCCGTCCGGGTCCGGCCGCGCCGGGGCAAGCAGCGCTTCCAAAGGCAAAGGTCTTTTCGCTATCTTACCCCTTAAGGAAGGTGTCACATTGGGATTCAAGGGGACGGCCGCCGCGGCAGTAGCGGCGCTGCTGGTGCTGGCGGCGACGGCGGTGTGGGGGCAGCAGAATGGGCAGGCGGAGTTCCGGCCGGGGCCGGTGGCGGTGTGGCAGGGCTTCACGCTGAGCTGGACCTACAATCACCGGCTGAACCGGCTGGGCAACTACGTGGTGAGCGAGCCCCGTGGAGACGGGATCCAGGCAACCGTGGTCCAGACCGCCGCCACCGGCCTGGGGGACGACATCGGCCGCTACGACGGGCGCTTTTCGGCGGTGAACGCGCCCGGCCTGCTGTGGGCGCAGAAGAGCGTGCGCTTCCACCTGCGGGCCCGCCGCGGCGAGCCTTCCACCCTTTCCGCAGAAGTGTCGGCGCCGGATCCGCGCCCCGGGCAGAGGCTGCGCGCCCTGGCGTTCCTGAACGGCTTCGATCTCCAGGCCCGGGGCAGGGCCGACAAGCTGCAGACCCTGGAGCTGTCCGTCGGGGAGCCCTTCAGGGACCGCGCCGCCGGCGAGCTGCGGGCGGTGCTGACGGCGACGCTGAACCTGGACTGCCGGTCCCTGGAGTGCAGCAAGCTGCGGGCCGACTACGACTACGCTCTCACGGTGGAGGTGCTGCTGGTGATGGTCCCGGAGGCGCTCAGCGCCGCCAGCGAGGTGCCGGTAACCGACGCCTACAGCTGGGACCGCCACACCGAGCTGCGGCGTCCGCCCCTCGACCGGACGGCCAGCGGCACGGGGGAAGGCGTATACCGGCAGGCCGTGCTTGGCCTGTGCACGCTCAGCCTGCGGCTCGCCCAGGACTCCTGGTTCATCGACTGGGCCACCGCCATCGCCCCGGGCCGCTACGATCCGGCGGCGGGGACGATGCCCTTCCAGGCGCAGCTCCTGTTCCGGGAGTGGCGGACCGGGATGCGGCGCTATTCCGCCGATCCCTTCGATTCACGCTTCTCCTTTCGCAGGCCCGGCTCGGCCGCCGCCGCCTGCACGGTCCTCATGCTCCAGATCGCCTCCGGCTGCACCGCCTCCCGCAGCGTCGAGGGGCGGATCGATTGGCCCGGCCGCAACCAGGCCTCCGACCAACCGGAGGCGGTGCAGACCGTCTCCACGCTCCTGGGCCCCGATTGCTCCCTCCGCTGAGGGGCTTCAGGCCCACCGGAGGGGCTGACCGCCTTCCAGCGCTGCGGTAATCCTATCCTGGCCGTCTACGCAGATGGTGCACCTGGGAGGGACAGGTGTCCGTGACGCCGCGGGCCAATGCCGGAGCGACGGCCGCCCAGGCGGCTCGGAAGGAGCGCGGCTTTCTCCGTGAGCGGGAGGTCTACCAGCGCATGGCCGCATCCGGCCGCTCACCTGAAGCGCTCGCCGCCTCCACCCACGGGACCCGGACAAATGAGCCAGCGCTGGCAGATGGCGGAGGCCGCCAGGGACAGCGAGTATCAGCTCAGTGATCGCAACGCGCGGGGTGGGCGCCAGCTCGATCATCTAAGCCGCCCAGGGCAGTTAACTCAATCCTAGCGCCGCCTTCATGCAATCCTAACCATCGGCGGCTTAACTTGTCCCCGGCAATACAAATCTACTCATAAGGAGAGAGTATGAAGACTGTCAGTTGTCTCACGGTTGCGGCGCTGGTGGCGCTGCTGCCTCCGGCGCTTGCCATCGCCGGCGGGAAGTCTGAATCCAGCCGCAGCGCCGTGGCTTCTGGTGCGGGCTCCAGATCGAAGGTCGAGCTCTCCGGCGCCGGAGCCTCCTTCCCCTACCCCGTCTACTCCAAGATGTTCGATGCCTACTACCAGGAGACGGGCGTCAAGGTAAACTACCAGTCCATCGGCTCCTCCGGGGGCATCAAGAACATCAAGGACAAGGTGGTCGATTTCGGCGCTTCGGACGCCTACCTCTCGGAGGCCGACATGGCGAGCTTTGACGCCCCGGTGGTCCATGTCCCCACGGTTCTGGGCGCCATCGTGGTGACCTACAACCTGGCAGGAAGCCCCACCTTGAAGCTTACCGGAGAGGTGGTGGCGGACATCTTCCTCGGCAAGATCACCAGGTGGAACGACCGGCGCATCGCGGGAATCAACCCGGGCGTGAGCCTGCCGGAGGCGGACATCATCGTGGTGCACCGCTCTGACGGGTCGGGAACCACCTTCAACTTCACCTACTACCTGAGCGCCGTCAGCGCGGATTGGAAGGCCGGAGTCGGCACCGGCAAGTCGGTCAACTGGCCGGTGGGCCTGGGAGGCGCCCAGAACAGCGGCGTCGCGGCTCTTGTGACGCAGACCCCGAACTCCATCGGCTATGTCGAGCTCGCCTATGCCGACCAGAACAACCTGCCCTACGCGACCATCCGCAACGCCGCCGGCAACTGGATCGTGCCCTCCCTGGACTCGACCTCTCTTGCAGCCAACACCAATCTTCCCGACGACACCCGCATTGCCCTGGGGAACACCGGCGCGGCGAACGGCTATCCCATCTCCACCTTCACCTGGTTGATCGTGTACAAGGAGCAGGCCTACGGCGGACGTTCGCTGGACCAGGCCAGGGCGACGGTCGATCTGCTCTGGTGGGTCGCCCACGAAGGCCAGCAGTATGCGAAGCCGCTCGAGTATGCTCCGCTTCCCGACACGGCGGTCAAGAAGGTCGAAGCGATTCTGCAGTCGGTCACCTGCAACGGGACCCCAGTGCTGAAGTGAAGCAAACCAGGAATGCAGATGACCGCCAAACCGGGAGCCTCCCCGAGGTGAGGGGGGCTCCCTATCTCTATCCAGAGGGGGTGTCATGAAGACCGGCTCGGCGCGCGGCTCGCTGTCCTTCAGGGCAACGCTCACGGCGAGCACTTTCGTCGTCACGGGGCTGATCGTCGCCCTGTTTCTGACGCTTTTCGTTGACTCCTGGCCCTCGATCACCGCCTTCAAGATCGGCTTTCTCTTCGAGACGACCTGGGACCCCGTGCAGAAGGTGTTCGGCGCGGCGACCTTCATCGTCGGCACGCTCCTGACCTCGTTCCTCGCCTTGCTCATATCGCTGCCTTTCTCGCTGGCGGTGGCTCTGATGCTCGGCGAGTACTACCGCCACGGACCGGTCAACCGGGTCATGCGGGTGTTCATCGATCTGCTGGCCTCGGTACCCTCGGTGGTGTACGGCCTGTGGGGAATCGCTGTCCTGATCCCGTTGGTTCGGGGGTTGGAGAGCGCCATGGGGGTGACGCCCTACGGGGTGGGCATCTTCACCGCCTCACTCATCCTGGCCATCATGATCGTACCCTACAGCTCCTCGATCGCCACGGAGGTGATCAAGCTGGTGCCGGATGACCTGCGGGCGGCCGGATTCGCGGTGGGCGCCACACGCTGGGAAATGATCGTGAATGTGGTCTTCCCCTATGCTCGCTCGGGGATCCTGGCGGGGGTCATGCTCTCCCTGGGCCGCGCCCTGGGCGAGACCATGGCGGTCACCCTGGTCATCGGCAACGTGTCCAGACTGCCGAAGGATATCTTCTCGCCGGGCAACACTCTGGCCAGCGTCATTGCCAGCCAGTTCACGGAGTCCAGCGGCTCCCTGCACCTGGCGGCAATGGTGGAGCTGGGGCTGGTCCTGTTCGTCATCACGACCCTGATCAACGCGGCCTCATACCAGGTCATCATGCGGCTTGGCGAGGGGGCTGCACGATGAGCTGCTATGCGCCGCACATCGGAAGACGCCGCACTGCGGATGCCGTCTTTCGCACCCTCGTCATGACGCTGGGAATTCTCGCGGTGGCGCCCTTTTTCATCGTGATCTTCCACGTCGCCAGACAGGGCATCAGCGCCATCGACTGGCGCTTCCTCACCCGGCTGCCAAAACCGGTGGGCGAGGCCGGCGGCGGCATCGTCAACGCCATCGTCGGCACGGTCGTCATCATCGGCCTGGCGACGCTGTTCTCGGTCCCCCTGGGGGTGATGGCGGGAATCTACCTTTCGGAGAGCAAGCGAACACGCCTGGGCCACTCCACGCGCCTGGGGGCCAACGTTCTCCAGAGCGTGCCGTCCATCGTCATCGGCATCGTCATGTACACATGGCTCGTCAGACCCGTGCGCGGCTATTCGGCGATCGCCGGCGGAGTAGCGCTGGCCGTCATGATGCTGCCCGTGGTGGTCAAGAACACCGAAGAGGTGCTCAACCTCGTCCCGGAAGGCATCAAGGAGGGTTCCCTTGCCCTGGGCGTGCCCTATCACCTCACGATGCTCCGCATGATCGTGCCCAGCAGCTTCGGGGGAATCATGAGCGGGGTTCTGCTGGCGGTGGCTCGTGTGGCCGGGGAGACCGCGCCGCTGCTGTTTACGGCGTTCGGCAATCCCTTCTTCAACGTCAACATCTTCAAGCCCATGGACGCCATCCCGCTGATCATCTACAACTACGCCAAGAGCCCCTACCAGGAGTGGATCAGGATGGCCTGGGGCGCATCCTTCGTGCTGATCGTGATGATTTTCGTTCTCAATCTGGCGGTGCGTCTCAGAAGGAGCCCGCGCTGAGAGGCCCCCGGCGGAGGCAGGCGTCAGCCGAAACGGCCGGAAATGTAGGCCTCCGTGCGGGAATCCCTGGGATTGAAGAAGATCGCCTTCGTGTCGGCGTACTCCACCAGGAAGCCGGCGCGGCGCTCGTCGGTGAGAAAGAACGCCGTCATGTCCGATATCCGGCCGGCCTGCTGCATGTTGTGCGTCACGATGATGATGGTGTAGTTCACCTTCAGCTCATCGATCAGATCTTCGATGCGGGCGGTGGATATCGGGTCAAGCGCAGATGCGGGCTCGTCCATCAGGAGTATCTCCGGCTCGATGGCGATGGCCCGGGCTATGCAGAGGCGCTGTTGCTGCCCGCCGGAGAGGCGCAATGCACTCTTCCTCAGCTTGTCCTTGACTTCCTCCCAGAGCGCCGTCCTGCGCAGGCAGGTCTCCACCAGCTCGTCGGCGTCCCCCTTGAATCCGTTGATCTTTGCGCCCCAGGCAATGTTGTCGTAGATGCTTCTCGGAAACGGATTGGGCTTCTGGAACACCATCCCGATCCGGCGTCGCACGTTCACGGGATCGACGTCGCTTCCATAGATGTTCTCCCCGTGAAACAACACCTGGCCCTGGACCCTGGAGTCCGGGATCAGGTCGTTCATGCGATTGAGCGTCCGCAGCACGGTGCTCTTGCCGCAGCCGGAAGGCCCGATCAGCGCCGTCACAGCACGGGGATAGAAGTCGATGGTGACATCCCGAACGGCATGGAACTCACCGTAGTAGATGTTGAGGTCCTTGATCTGGATGGCGGCCGCCTGGGCCGCGGCTTCGACCGGGCGCGAGGCAAAGCCGGTTTCCGGCTCGCTCATCTTGAGAACCTCTCCCCAGCGCGGAAGGATCGCAGACACCCGAACAAAATACCAAACGACGGCGTGGAACGCCATAGGGGTTCTGCTAGAAAACGGTTAGGTTTGACCTGGCACGGCGGGACACTGATTCCTGATGAAACCCTAACCTGATGGAAACCGAAGTGTGGTACCAGAAGGTTGGAACATGGAATTCAGGCCGTTCTTCGTCAGGCTGCGCCGGGATCTCGATGCCAAGCAAGAGATGAAACCGGACCTCCGCGCGCGAGGCTTCGCCTCTTTCTATCCCCAGGCCTTCCAGAAGAAACGGCTGTATCCGGTCCTGGCTGTGGACACCGACAGGGACGCACTGAACGGAACCGCCCAGGGGTGCGTGCAGCGCCGGCCGATGCTGCTCATACCCAACGACGACGGGTTCATCGTCTGGGTGGAGGGCCGCTATTTCCACTTCGCTGGATTCAAAGACAAGAGAGAATGATCCCCTGAAGGCGCGCAGGCATGGAGGCAGGTTCATCCGTCCAGAACGCACAATGCCGCACCGATCGCCGTGCCGTAGTCAGACAGATATTCTGCACCACCAGGTTGACAAGCCCCAGGGCGAGATCAGGAGCGGAGGCGCCGGCGCCAGACCGCGGAGGGTGCCTCCGCCCAGAGCCGTGCCGCCCAGATGCCTGAAGGCGCCTCTTGCGGCTGCCACGAAGGCGGTGCCGGTTCCCATGCTCACCACCAGCGCCGCCTCCAACCCGGACAGATGCAGTCCGCCCGTGCCGATCGCCCGAAACTCGTCGATCCGTTGGACCGTGAAGGGAAGCGCGTCTGCCGGCAGAGCCGCCGCACGAGCGCCAGTGACCCCTACGCTGAGCACCTTCCCGGGATCGGCGAGTGCCGTTGAAAGGAGCCGCTTCAATGCTTCGCGTGCGGAACCCGCCGGATCCCGGGCGCCGATAGTGGCCGACCCCACCACTGAGCCCTCCCTCAGGGCCACCGCTTTCGTCGTGGTCGCACCCAGGTCCAGACCAAAGACCTGCACCGTTGGGGGGGTCAAGCGGCTCATCTTGTGCATTCTTCCTCTGCATACAGGGAATCAACCCGCCTGGCAAGCCTGGCCGAGAGGGCGGGACCGTTGTGCCTGGAGCTCAGTTCCGGTAGACTACGTTCAGAGATTTGCGCACGCCCATCCGGGCCGGCAAGGAGCAGTACGTTTGAGTCCGCGACAGCACTACGATGAACGGCTCAAGGAGCTGCAGCTCGCCGTTGTCAGGATGGGGGGGATGATCGAGGAGGCGGTCGGCAAGGCGGCGGACGCCTTCTGCTCCCGCAATCGCGAGCTGGCCCAGGAGGTCATCGACGGGGACGTCGAGGTCGACAAGATCGAACGACAGATCGAGAACCAGTGCGCCGCCCTGATCGCCACCGAGCAGCCGGTGGCCCTGGATCTGCGCATCATCATCGCGGCCCTCAAGATCTCCAACGACCTGGAGCGCACCGGCGACTACGCCAAGCACCTGGCGACGGTGGCCACCGTGGTTTCCCGGGACATCGTACAGATATCCCGCCCCGAGGTTCTGGAAATGGCAGAGACCGCCAACGCCATCCTGCGCGAGGCGGTTCAGGCCTACGTGAAGCGCGACGTGGATCTGGCGCGGCGCGCCAAGGCCCGCGACGACCTGGTGGACAGCACCTACATGCAGCTGTTCCAGGAGATCCTGCAAGCCATGCAGGAGCGGCCTGAAACCATCCAGTCTGCGGTGGCCGTGCTGTTCGTGTGCAAGTATCTCGAGCGCCTTGCCGATCACGCCACCAACGTGTGCGACGAGGTGATCTTCGTATGCACCGGCGCCCGCAAGGAGTGGCTCGTCTGACGGCCATGGCGGAACGGATCCTGGTGGTCGAGGACGATGAGCCCATCGCCGAGCTGATTCGCCACAACCTGACCCGGGACGGATATCGGGTCGCCTGCTACTCCTCGGGAGAAAAGCTGCTCCTGCGCGCCGGAAGCGATCCTCCGGATCTGATTCTGCTGGACCTGATGCTGCCGGGCATCGACGGCCTGGAAATCTGCCGGCTCCTCAGGGAGGAGGAGGCCACCCGGCAGGTTCCGATCATCATGGTGACCGCCCGCGGAGAGGAGGCGGACATCGTGAAAGGCCTGGAATGCGGCGCCGACGACTACGTGGTGAAGCCCTTCAGCCCCAGAGTGCTGCGGGCGCGCGTCCAGGCGGTGTTGCGACGCCGCGGGCAGGCAGGAGAGGCGGGGGCTCAGCAGGCGGAGGCGCTTCGGTTCGGGCAGGTCACCCTGGACACGGCACGTCATCGGGTGGAGCTTGCGGGCCATCCGGTGGAGCTGACCCTTACGGAGTTCGGGATCCTGCGGCACCTCCTGCGGCAGCCCGGGCGGGTGTTCACCCGCCAGCAGATCGTGGAAGCGGTGAGGGGAAGCAACTACCACGTCACCGACAGGGCGGTGGACGTGGCGGTCTTCGGCCTGAGGAGGAAGCTGGGCGAGCACGGCGGGCTGGTGGAGACGGTGCGGGGAGTCGGCTACAGGCTGCGCGAGGCGGAACCGGCGCCTGAGCGCGATGAGGGCAGCGCAGCCGGAGGCAGGAAAGCAAAGCGATGAGCCGCCCGCGAAGGCTGGTGACCACCGTATACGTAAGCTTCTTTGCGGTGTTCGCCGTGACCCTGGCGGCCACGCTTCTGTACACGGTGCTGTCCTTCAGCCCGTATCTGTACCGGCAGACAGCCGGGGAACTGGAGCAGCGCGCCCGCCTGATCGAGCCCCAGATCGCGCGGCTGTTCGGGCTTCCCAGGCAGGAGCGCCTCGGAGAGGCAGACGACCTGTCCGCTGATCTTGGCCGGCGCGGCGGCTTCCGGGTCACCCTGATCCTTCCCGATGGAACCGTCATCGGGGATTCGGAGGGGGATCCTGCGGCCATGGAGAATCATCGCACCCGGCCGGAGGTCCTCCAGGCCCTGCGCGGTGAGGTCGGCGTGCGGGTGCGCTACAGCGAGACCCTGCGGCGGAAGATGCTGTACGTGGCCGTGCCGGTGTTCCGTGAAGGTGCGATCGCCGGGATCCTGCGGGTCTCCCAGCCCAGGCTCACCGTCGAGGAGGCTCTGCGCAACTGGCGTGCGGTCAGTCTGTGGGTAGGCCTGGGGGCGCTCCTCCTGGGCGCCGGGCTGGTGGCCCTGCTCTCCGGGAGCGTGATACGTCCCTTGAGGGAGCTCAGGGATGGCACCGAACGAATCCTCCACGGGAACCTGCAGCACCGCCTGCGGCTCCCAATGTTCGAAGAGACGAACGCCATCGCCGAAGCCCTGAACCAGCTCGACACTCTGCTCCGCGAGCAGGCGCAGACCGTCAGCCGCCAGCAGAGCCAGGAACAGGCCATCCTGCACAGCATGGTCGAGGGCGTCTTGGCCATCGATCCCGCAAAGCGCGTCGTCAACCTGAACGAGGCGGCGGCGCGCATGCTCAAGATCGACCTGCAAGCAGCCCTGGGCTCCCGGATGGAGGAGGTGGTGCGCCTTCCGGCGCTGCTGTCCTTCATCGAGAGCACCATGACCGGTGAGCCGGGGACGCCTGCAGAGCAGACCATCGTGCTGTACCTGGACGAGCCCCGCTCGATCCGCGCCCGGGCGACGGTGCTGCGCGGCCGCGGGGAGGCCGTTCTGGGCTACCTGGTGGTGCTGAACGACATTACCCACCTGCGCCGCCTGGAGCGGGTGCGCAGCGATTTCGTGGCCAACGTTTCCCACGAGCTGCGCACTCCCATCACCACCATCAAAGGCTTTGCGGAGACGCTTCTGGAGGAGGGGCTCGAGAACAGGAAAGACAGCCTCCGCTTCCTGTCCCTGATAGCTTGCGAGACCCAGCGGCTGGAGTCGCTGGTGGAGGACCTGCTGAGCCTGGCCCGGATCGAGCACGAGGGGGAGCGCCGGGAAATCCTCTTCAGCCGTGGAGCCCTGGAGCCCGTCCTCAGGCAGGCGGTGGAGGCCCGCGCCGGGGCGGCCGGGAAGGCCGGGGTCACCGTGGGGGTGGAGTGTCCCCGGGATCTGGAGGTCAATCACAACCCCGAGCTCCTGAAGCAGGCGCTGGTCAACCTGATCGACAACGCGGTCAAGTTTTCGCCCAGGGGGGCAGCCGTCCAGGTAAGGGGCAGCCGGCGCGACGGGCAGGTAGTGCTGGAGGTCTGCGATCGGGGTCCCGGAATCGCCCCGGAGCACCTGCCGCGCCTCTTCGAACGCTTCTACCGGGTCGACAAGGCGCGCAGCCGCTCCCTGGGCGGGACCGGCCTGGGCCTGGCCATCGTGAAGCACATCGCCGTTGCCCACGGAGGCCGGGTGGCCGCCGAGAGCGCTCCGGGGGAGGGCAGCACCTTCTCCATCATCCTGCCGGCACCGCCGGCATGAGCCCGTTGCGCCGGCTCCAGGGGTGGGAGTAGAATGGAGCGGCTGCGGCTTTCGGAATCCGCCGCAGCGGTACCAGGAGGTGGGCCATGGCAGAGATCACGAGCATGATCATGCGGGAGATCGAGCAGGACGGCTCCATCGCAGCGCGCGGCATCAAGCTCGAAGTGGTTTCCAAGGGCCTGTTTCGCAGGCGCAAGACCCTGCGCCTGTTCGGTTCGGTGGGCAGCGAACGGGAGAAGGTGAAGGCCGCCCGAATCGCTCAGCACCACGCCGGCGACCAGTACGACCTCGTGAACGATCTGGAGGTGAAGGAGCCGGCCGGGACCCGCTGAAGGAACGCCCCGCCCTGCGGCCGGCTCAACCCCGCCGTTCTACGGGAGGAACGGCGATATCCCCAGGTAGAGACCGAAACCGGCCATAACCGCAGCACACGCCACCAGCACGGCCCTGTAGATGCGGAAGTTCAACCTCTCCCTGCCCAGGTGCACCAGGATGGAGACCGCCCAAAACCATCCCAGGTCCCCGGCTTCATGGCCGGCGAAGAAGGCCAGCAGCAGCGGCCAGTTGCCGTAGGTGATCTCGTACTGGTTCATGAACGCCAGGCCAATGGTGGCCCACCAGACCCACCAGTAGGGGTTGCTCATGGACACCAGCGCGCCCCCCAGCACGGGGTTGGGCAGGCGCGCCGCGGTCCCGGCCGGAGCCGCCGGCGGGTCCGGCGGCGAACCGGCCATGAC
>CAZBDU010000130.1:0-12111 GCA_964490725.1 uncultured Spirochaetaceae bacterium
ACTGGATACAGGCACTCGACCGGTCGGCGCCCGCACGCGCCGGCGAATTTGGTGCTTTTGTAGGAAATCGCGACACCAGGCGGTGAAAGGTGGGACAGTTAGGCAAAAACTTACCGAAACGTGCGGCAAACCGGGCCTGAGAACGGGAGATAACAGCAAAGCTTTGATGAATATGCAACCCGCAGTTGACACCTCACGGGCTGGCGCCTATAATTTCGCTGCCCGGGCCCGTCAACCCCTAGCGGGACGGTCCCGGCCGCCACAGCCGGCGCCGGAGCCGCTCAAGGCGCCCGGGCGAAGACGGGCGGCCCGCCTTCCACCTTTGCGGCGGGCCCCACAGAGAACAAGGAGGATCGCATGAGACGAGTGTGGTTGATCGCGCTGGCGCTCCTGCTGGCTGCAACGCTGGCCGGCTGGGCCGGAGGCGCCACGGAATCTGCCAAGGCAAAGCCAACCCTGAGCATCATCTGCTTCCAGGGCTACGCCGAAGACGACTGGGTCAAGCCTTTCGAGGAGAAGTACAACGCCGATGTAAAGGTCACCTACGCCGGGACCGTGGAGGAGCACTTCACGAAGGTGAAGGCGGCACCCTCGGAGTACAACATCGTCTCCATCGACTCCGGCCGGGTGAAGCTCTATGAGGAAGCCGGGCTGATCAAGCCCATCGACACCTCCAAGCTGACCAACTACAACAAGATCGGCGAGTTTTTCCGGGAGCATCCCTACGGCAAGCGCCCCGACGGCAGCAAGCTCCACGTCCCTATCGTCTGGGGCACCCAGACCATCACCATCAACACCAAGCTGGTGCCGCAGGACAAGCTGGCCAAGTTTCTCACCCCGACCAAGGACGGAATGCACCAGACGGTGTCCCTTGACATCCTGACCGCCCCGGAGTCCAAGGGGTACACGGCCTTCTTCGACGAGTCCACCAACGTGGTGAGCATCGCGGCGATCCACGTGGGCATCAAGGATCCCTTCAACTTCACCAGCCAGTCCGATTGGGACCGGGTGGCCCAGCGCCTGTACGAGTGGAAGCAGAACGCCCGCACCTTCACCACGGGTCTGGACTCCGAGTTCGGCGTGCTGACCAGCGAGGACGCCCTGATCCTGCTGGGCGGAAACGACGCGCTGCTCAACCTGCGCCTGGAGGAGGCGGGGGTGCGGCAGAACTTCACCCAGTACGCCATGACTGAGGGGACCATCTGCTGGATCGACGGCTGGGTGATCACCAAACCGACCGAAGGCGCCTCCCTGGATCTGGCGCTGAAGTACATGGACTACATGATCGGCGACAAGGGCCAGGAGCAGCTGGCTTCGCTGGTAGGCTTCGGGATCGTGAACCCCGCCGGCGCCAGCGGTTTCAACCCGGTGGTGAAAGATTCCACCTACTGGTACGCCCAGGACATCAGCAAGTTCCCCGCCCCGCTCTATGTCATGATGCCCGAGGAGGACCCGGGCCGCCGCGTGGAGCTGTGGAACCGGGTGAAGGCCCGGCCATAGGGTTTGCCCGGCCCCAGGCTTTCAAGGTAGCCTGCTCGGCAGGCTCTGCCGGCGCAGAGCCTGCCTTTTTCTTAAACACCCACGTTTCGAGGGATGCCATGAACGGCGAGAACGCGATCCAGCTGCGGGAGGTCACCAAGCGTTTCGACCAGGTGACCGCCGTGGAAGACTTCAACGTCGACATCCACAAGGGCGAGTTCTTCTCCCTCCTGGGCCCTTCCGGGTGCGGCAAGACCACCACGCTGCGGATGATCGCCGGGCTGGAGGTTCCCTCCGCCGGCAAGATCCTGCTCGAGGGGGAGGACGTAAGCGGCACCCCCGCCTACCGCCGCAACGTCAACACGGTGTTCCAGGACTACGCCCTGTTCCCGCACATGACGGTGGGCAAGAACATCTACTTCCCCCTCAAGATGAAGCATATCTCCCCTTCCGAGGCGCGGCCGCGCATCGAGAGGGTGCTCCGGCTGGTGAACATGGAAGGCTTCGAGAACCGCCTGCCCCAGCAGCTTTCCGGCGGGCAGCGCCAGCGCATCGCCCTGGCCCGCTCGCTGGTAAACGAACCGGCGGCCCTCCTCCTGGACGAGCCGCTGGGGGCGCTGGACTTCAAGCTGCGCGTGGCCATGCAGAAGGTGCTCAAGGACATCCAGCGCAACGTGGGGATCACCTTCATCTACGTGACCCACGATCAGTCCGAGGCCATGACCATGAGCGACCGCATCGCGGTGATGAAGGACGGGCTGGCGCACCAGATCGGCACCCCCGATGAGATCTACAACAACCCCTCCACCGCCTTCGTGGCCTCCTTCATCGGCGACATGAACTTCGCCCACGCCACGGTGAAGGCCAACGACGGGGTCAGGTGCGTGCTGGACATGGAGGGCGCCGAGGTCATCGCCGAGCGCAGGGTGGAGCTCTCGACGGGCCAGCAGGCCCTGATCTGCATCCGCACCGAGCGCGTCCAGGTCAACCCCGCAAAGGCGGTGGGCAACAGGGTGGAGGCCGAGCTGACCCGCATCGTCTACCGGGGCACCGACTACGAGGCCACCTGCAGGCTGGGCAGCGAGTCGGAGATTCGCTCCGTGGTCAGCGCCGTAGGCTGGGACCCCAGGCTGCGCCTGGGAGAGGCGGTGAGGCTGGGCTGGAGCACCGCGGATGTGATCGTCTTCTCCCGCGCCGAGGAGAAGGACATCATCAAGTACAGCGCGGAAGCCGTGTGAGGGGGAGGGGATGAAGCGCCGCTTTTCCGAACCGAGGCAGCTCCTCAGGGGCATTCCCATCGCCGTGTGGCTGCTCCTCCTGGTGGTGATCCCGCTGGTGTTCACCTTCCTGATGAGCTTCTACTCCAGCGGGGGGGTCACGATCGACCGCAGCCTGACTCTGAAAAACTACAGGCTCTTCTTCACCGATCCCCTGTACGCGCGCATCCTCTTCAAGAGCATCCGCCTGGCCCTGCTCATCGCGATCCTGGCGGTGGCGGCGGCCTTCCCGGTGGCCTACATGGTGAGCTTCAAGATCCGCCGCGGGCGCAACCTCCTGTTCATGCTCTGCATCATTCCGCTGTGGGTCAGCTACCTGGTGCGCATCATCGCCTGGCGCACCATCCTGGGCAACCGGGGGGTGATCAACTCGCTGCTCATGAGCGCAGGGCTGATCCGCGAGCCCATCACCTTCTTCCTGTACAACCAGTTCGCCATCGCCATCACCCTGACCTATATCTGCATCCCCTTCGTGTTCATCCCGGTGTACACCGCCCTGGAGAAGATACCCCGGAACCTTCTGGACGCGTCGAACGACCTGGGCGCTGGGGAGCTCAGGACCTTCTGGAACGTGATCGTCCCTCTGGCGCTGCCCGGCCTGGTGACGGGATTCATCTTCGCCTTCATCATCGCCCTGGGGGACTACATCATCCCGCAGCAGCTGGGCGGCACCCAGGGGATCATGTTCGGCAACCTGGTGTGGAGCCAGTTCGGCTTTGCCTTCAACTGGCCCCTGGGGGCGGCGCTGGGCTTCATTCTGTTCATCATCGCCGTGACCATCCTTGGGCTGACCTCCAGGTACGGGACCACGGAGGGAGGGTTCCTGGGTGAGTAGGGTCAGAGACTTCCGCCGCCGGGGGACCTGGCTCAAGATGTACGGCCTGCTGGTGTTCCTGTTCATGTACTTCCCCATGGTGGTGGTGCTGCTGTTCTCCTTCAGCCCCACCCGCACCATCGTGGGTCTGTCCGGGATGACCCTCAAGTGGTACCAGGAGCTGTTCCAGGACCGGGCGCTGCTCACCGCCTTCTGGCACACGGTGCTGGTAGGCCTGTCCGCGGTGGCCATCGCCTTGGTGTTCGGCACCGCCGGGGCCTTCTTCGTGACCAGGGTGAGCTTCCCGGGCAAGGGGGTGTTCCGCGCCCTGGTGATGCTGCCCTTTCTGCTGCCCGGGATCATCATGGGGCTGACCCTCCTGATCTTCATCCGCAACCTGGGCATCCAGCTGTCCATGCTCACGATCCTGATGGGCCACGTGTCCTTCACCACACCCCTGGTGATGTTCCAGGTTTCAAGCAGGCTCCTGCGTCTGGGGCCCACCTACCAGTGGGCCGCCTACGACCTGGGGGCCAATCCGGTGCAGACCTTCTGGTACGTCATCCTGCCCATGATCCGCACGGCGCTCATCGGCGCGGGGCTTCTGGCCTTCACGGTGTCCTTCGACGAGATCGTGATCTCCTTCTTCCTCACCGGCACCTGGATGACCCTGCCGGTGTACATCTACGGGATGCTGCGCTTCGGCCTGTCGCCCAAGATTTATGCCATCTCCACGATCATCCTCTTCCTGTCCCTGGTGCTGATCATGTTCATGGCCCGCTACACCGGGCGCAACGCAGAGACCTACCGGGTGCGGCTGGGCAAGGACGAGCAGGTGCCGGCGGTGGAGGCCGAGTAGCGGCGGCGGTCACGGCGCCCAGCCGGCGATGCCGGCCACTCAGATATCCCCGAGGGCGGACACGCCGGGGGTGATATCGTTCGCGTGGAGGTCGCTTCGCCCATGGGGGCTATCTAACCCCCGGCAGATATGTCAGACTCTCATTTGTGCCCACCGAGGAGGGCGAGCGCTTCGATTATGGAGACGGCAAGATCCTCAAGATAGAAGGGCGAGAGTAGATGCCGGAAGGAGAAGAGAATGGCGGATTACGATTTCGACGGAAGGTGGCTGAGAAACCGCTCCGGACAAAAGATGGGAGAAATCGACAGGACATCCGTCAGAGCCTGGAACGGCGCCAGGCTCGGCGAGATCGACCGCAAGAACATCAGGGACGCTCACGGCAAGAAGGTCGCCGAGTTCGACGGGAAGAGCCTGAAAGATGATCTGGGCAACAAGATAGCCGCTGCGCAGGAAATCCAGGACACGATAAAGGGCGAGGCCGGCATCTCCCTGGCTGCACTCTGGTACTTTTTCGTGAAGAAGTAGTCAGGGGGGAGGGCTACGCCCCCAGATCGCGGAGGATGCGCGCGGCGGCGTTGTGCCCCGGCGCCGCGCTCACTTCGCCGTAGGGGTGCATCCCCGCCCCGCAGAGGTACAGGCCATGCAGCGGACCGCGGTAGCGCGCCAGCTCCGGCAGCGGCCGCTGCCACAGCATCTGCGACGGATGCACGTCCACGTGATGGATGTTCGCGTCCGTGAGCAGGAGCCGTTCCTCCAGATCGTGCGGGGTGAGCAGGACGCGATCCGTCACCGCCCGCCGGAATCCCGGCGCGTAGGAGTCCACCTGGTCGATCAGCCGATCGGCCATCTCCTCCCGGCGCTCCGGCCACTGCCCCTCCCTGAGGCGCACCGGAGCGAAGAGAATCCAGAACGAAGCGGTGTGCCTTTCGGCTGGAGCCAGCGTCGGGTCCCACACCGAGGGAACCATCATGTCCATGTAGGGCGCCTGCGGCAGGCGCCCGTGGAGGGCGTCCTCCCAGGCCGCCTCGTAGGCGTCCCGGCCCGCGCACATCCTTAAGGCTCCCTGGTAGGGGGTAGCCGGATCCAGCCCGGCTTGCCGGAACGCGGGGAACTCCGGGAGCTCCGAGAGGACGCAGTGCAGCTTCAGAGGGGCCACGTCGGTGCGCAGCGCTCGCACCCGGCGCAGGAAGCCCCGGGAAAGGTCCTCCGCGGCGAAGAGGCGCAGGAAGGTGCGCCGCGGGTCGGCGTTGGAGACCACGAGCGCCGCCTCCAGGGTCTGGCCGCCGCGCAGACGGACGCCCTGGACCGTGCCGTCGCCGGTGAGAATGCGCTCTACGGGTGCGCCGGTGCGGATCGTCACCCCCATCTCCCGGCAGGCGGCGGCCATGGCCTGGGTGATGGCCCCCATGCCGCCCCTGACGTAGCCCCGCGGGCAGGGCAGGCCCTCCTCGTTCCAGCCCGCCACCGCCTGGGCAAGGGCCGCCGCCAGGCCGGTGCCCACGTCGAGGACGCTTCCCAGGTCGTGCGGCGCGTTGACGTGGTTGCGGAGCACTTCGCTCTCGAAGAAGCGGTCCGCCAGGTGGCCAACCGGAGTGGTCAGCACCGTTTCCAGCACCTCCCCGGCGCCGATAGCCCCGGCCCTGGCCATCAGCTCCGCCAGGGTGGGCGGCTCGCGCATCACGAAGGGGCCAATGATGCTCCCGGCGATCTGCCAGAAGCGGGTCCACTGCTCCCAGCCCCGCACGTCCGCACGGCTGAAGGAGGCGATCTGCGCGGCCATCCGCTCCGCGTCCTGCAGGAACAGAAAGGGAGCTCCCTCGGGACGCACCCAGCTGTAGATCTGGAAACAGTCGTAGACCGCCTGGCCTTCCACAGAGAACTGGAGGCCCCGCTCCAGCAGCCGCATGTCCCGGACCACCTCCGGGCGAAGCCAGCAGGTGACGTTGGCGCCGGTGGAGAAGCGGAACCCCGGGATCAACTCCTCGGTGACGCAGGCGCCGCCCACCTGGTCCCGCGCTTCCAGCACCTGGACCTCCAGCCCGGCCCGCGCCAGGTACCACGCGCAGACCAGGCCGTTGTGCCCGGCCCCGACCACGACGACCTTGGCCTTGCTGCGGCGGGAATCTACGGCCGGAGGGGCTTCCGCCGCGCGTGCGCCCTTGCGGATCACGCCCCACCCCCCTTGTCGGGGTTGAGGATCTGGATTTCGATGTCTCCGCGAGCGTAGGTCTGACAGGCCAGTCGGGTGCCGCCGTCGGCCTGCAGGCTCGCCAGGCGGCGGCTTTCCGCATCCCGGATCGGGCTGAGCCGTTCCTGCCCCCTCAGGACCCGGACGGCGCAGCGCCCGCACTGGGCCCGGCCTCCGCAGACCGTGTCGATGGGCACTCCGGCCCGCTGGAGCAGCACCAGGATCGATAGCGCCGCGCTCGAGGGGACCTGCCGGGGCGCCCCCCCGGCGCCGACTACCCGGATCATACCAGCCAAGCGTAGTGGAGGGTCCGGGGAAAGTCAAACGCGGGCCCCGCGAAAGCCTCGATAGCTTCAAGGGAAAGGCCCGGGTGGCCGAACATTACAGCAAGGAAAAAAGTGATGGAAGAGAGCCCTTCCCGTCCGCTCCCTGCCTCCGCAGGCCCTGACCCCAACTTCGAGGCGCGCGAGCGCATCATGTCTCTCATCGAGGCCATTCGCGAGGTCTTCGACAAGCATTTCGACCGCACCTGGTTCTCCATCATCATCGACGGTCTGCCGATCAGCTTCCGTACGGTCCGGGAAATCCGCGAGCTGGTGTCCCTGCAGTCGGTCCACCCCGGCGACGAGCGGGCCATCTACCAGGGGGTGCTGGAGCTGGAGGAGTTCATCCACCACGTGCGCAGGTTTCTCCTGCCGGTGCTGAAGGAGCGACTGCAGGTGTCGTGGCTGTCGCCGGACAAGGTGGTTCGCGACAAGGTCCAGTACATCCTGCGGCGCCTGGTGGTCTACAGCTTCCCCCACAACCTGGCGCGTCTGGACGCCCTCACCGAGGAGCTCCGGCGGGAGCTGCTGGCCTCCTATCCATTTCTGTCGGTGGCCTGAGGCCGCCTCATCCGGCGCGAGAGCCCGGCGTAGAAGTTTCGAGGCAAACCCGCTACACTCATCGCGTATGCCACGGCAGCACAGGCAGAGAGCGGTGAAGGAGTCCCCCCTCCCTCCGGCGGCTGCCGGCCAGGCCGGTGTGGCCGACCGGGAGGCGGTGGAGGCCGCCTTCCTTCTGGCCACGCGGCTGATCGACGGTCTGGAGCGGGTGATCCGCGGCAAGAGGCGGGCGCTGGAGTACCTGGTCACCGGCCTTCTCGCCGGCGGGCACGTGCTGCTGGAGGACGTGCCCGGTCTGGGCAAGACCACGCTGGCCAAGACCACCGCCCGGCTGATCGCCCGGGACAAGCGCGGCGCCCCGGTGGAGTTCAGGCGCATCCAGTTCACCCCGGACCTGCTGCCCTACGACATCACCGGCGTGGACGTCTTCGAGCCGGACCGGCGCCGCTTCGTGTTCCGGCCCGGTCCGGTGTTCGCGCACATCGTGCTGGCCGACGAGATCAACCGCACCACCCCGAAGGTGCAGTCCGCCCTTCTGGAGGTGATGGCCGAGCAGCAGGTCACCGTGGGCACCCGCACCCACGCCATGGACCCGTTCTTCTTCGTCGTGGCCACCCAGAACCCGGTGGAGACCGACGGCGTCTACCCGCTGCCGCTGGCGCAACTGGATCGCTTCCTCATGCGCCTGGCCATGGGCTACCCCGACGAGGAGGCGGAGCTGGCCATCGTCCGCGAGGACCCCTCCGCCACCGAGATGCCCCGGGTGAAGCCGGTGTGCACCAAGGCCGAGCTCCTCGAGGCCCGCGGTACCGCCTCCGGCCTGTACTGCGACGAGAAGCTCATGCGGGTGGCCGTGGCCGTGGCCGCCGCCAGCCGCCGGCACCGGGGCATCCAGCTGGGCTGCTCACCCCGGGCCAGCCTGATGCTGGTGAAGGCGGCCCGCGCCCATGCGCTGGTCAAGGGGAGAGCCTACTGCATAGACCAGGACCTGCTGGACATGGCCCCGCTGGTGCTGGCCCACCGGCTGCTGCTGAAGGACATCCGCATCGACCCCGGCGCCCTGATCCGGGAGATCACCCTGCATGAGCTTCAGCGCCTCGGCTACTGAGATCCCTGCCCGCCGGTTCCCGCTGACCCGCAGAGGTCTCGCCTTTCTGGGGCTCTCCCTGGCGGTAGCGGCCGTCGGGGCGGTCCGCATGGAGCTGGCGGCGCTCCTCTGGGGCAGCTCCTTCCTGCTGGTGAGCCTGTACGCGGCGGCCGGCGCGTTGTTCCTGCGCGGCGTGGTGAGGCGGCACCTGCGCCGGACTCCCGACGCGGTGGACTGCCGGCTTCCCGCGCGGGGGCTTTTCCCGGGCACCCCGGCGCTGGCCCGGGTGGAGGCCGACCTGCCCCGCCTGCTCCTGCCCGGGTTCCGGCTGGCCTTCCGGGCGGACTTCGGCTGGCAGAGCCGGCCGCCGCTGCGCCTGCAGGCCTGGCTTGCACCGGGCGTGGGGGTGCAGATGCCGGGGTTCCGCCCGCGCTGGCGCGGCTGCTATCGCTCCCATGCGGCGCGCGTGGCGGTGGGGGATCTGGCGGGGCTGGCCGCCGCGGAGATCCTGCTGCCCCTGGCCGAAGAGGTGCGGGTGCTGCCCGCCGCGCCTGCGCCCGTGGAGCTGGCCGTCCCCCAGCAGGAGGGGGGGCAGGAGCCGAGCCGCCAGCGGCGCCGCGTGCGCAGCGACGAGCTGCTGGAGACGCGGAAGTACTTCCCGGGGGACGACCCGCGGAGGATCAACTGGAAGCTCTATGCCCACCTGGGCCAGGTGTTCCTGCGCATCGGTGAGGAGAGCCCGCCGCCCAGGTCCCGCTCGATTCTGATTCTGGACACCTCCTTCTCGCCGCTGCTCCCCTCCTCGCTGGAGGCCGACTACCTGGACCGGCTCATCGAGCGCTGCCTGGCGGTGGCGGAGATGCTGCTTCTCGCCGGGCGGCAGGTGCTGCTGGCCACCTGCGCCTGGCGTGCGCCGCGGGCGTTCGCCCCGGAGAAGCGCCTGGAGCTGCTGGGCCGCCTGGCAGAGCTGTGGTGGAGCGAGAGATGCAAGCCGGAGCTGCCGGCGGAGCGGGGAGTGGAGGCCTGGGTCTTCTCCACCCCCGGCTCCGCGGCGGTGGAGGGGATCGCCGCCGCCGCGGCGGAGCGAGCCTGGAAGGCGCACCTGTGCTTTGCGGCGCCGGGATCTGAAGGCCGGGAGGGCCCCTCTCGCCTCAGGCGGCTGCTGTTCGTCCCCGCGGGGGCGGCGATGGCCGAGGGGGGAGGCGAGGCCGCGGCCGGCGAGGCGCGGAGCAGGCGCGCCGCCCGGGCGGAGGAGCTTCGCTTTCGGAGCTCCTTCCAGGAGGAAAGCCGGCGCCTGGCCGGGAGGTTCGCGGATGTCCGCACGCTCTGAGCGGCCCGGCGCCTGGCTGCTGCTGGCCGCCCGCAATCTGCTCCTTCTCTTTCTGTGCCTCAACGCCTGGCTGTACTTCCGCCGGGAGCTGAGCCTTCCGCTGCTGGCTGCCTGGTTCCTGGTGGCCGTGGCGGCGGCGCTGCTGTTGGAGCGGCTGCGGCTGCGCATTTGGGCCGCGCTGCCCGCGTTCCTGGCGCTCCTGTTCGTCCTGCGGGCGCTCGCCTTGCTGGTGCTGGCCCTGCAGAGACGCCTGGCCCCCGGTCCGGGGGCGGATTTTCTGGCGGTGCACTTCGACCGCAACTTCTGGGTCTACCTGGGGCCCCTGGTGGTGGTGTGGCTGTTCAACTTCCTGGCCCGCCGCCGGCCCGGTTTCGTCTTCCTGGAGGCCGCCCTGAACGGAATCCTGATGGTGGGGCTGTTCTGGAGCCAGGGCAACTACCGGCTGACCCTCTATCCCCACCCTTCCCTGTACGCTGCCTCGCTGTTCGGCTTCCTGCTGGTGCAGATGGGCCTCCTGCTGCTGGCCGACCCGCGTGGGGCGGGCGGGCCAGGCGGTCTCCCGGGAGGGGCCGCGCTGCCGGAGCCGCAGGCCGGCTCCGGGGCTGCCGCGGCGGTCCGCGGCAGAGTGCGTTCGGCTGCCGCCGTTCTCTGGCTGCTGGTGCCGATGCTGGCGGTGCTGGTGCTGTTCCTGCTGGGACGTTTCAACCAGGGGGCGGTCCAGCAGGGCGGCGGCCTGATGAAGCCCACCCTCTTCCGCTTCGACTTTTCCCAGTACGTGAAGCTGGAGAGCGAGATCCGCATGTCCGACGACCTGGTGATGCTGCTGCGCAAGCAGGGCTCGCCCCGGCGGATGCTGCTGCGCCGCTACGTGCTAAGCGGCTACGAGCGGCGGCGCGGCTTCTTTGCGGCGCCGCGGCAGGAGGCGGAGCAGTACCCCACCACGGTGGGAGACGCGCCGGAGAGGTTTCCGGACCCCGGCTACGCCGCCCGCCAGGCGGTGGGGCAGGAGTACTTCTTCGTCAACTTCGACCCCACCTCGCTGGTGGCCATGAACTATCCCACCGAGGTGGCCCCCCTCACCAACTGGGAGGGCTCCTCGTTCCTGCGCATCTACCGGGTGCGCTCGCGGGTGAGCGAGGCCGGGGAGCCGGAGCTGGCCGGAGGGGGCGCCGGCGGCCTTCCGGAGGAGCAGCTGAAGCTGTACACCCACTACGGGGGCAGCGAGCAGATCCGCGCGCTGGCGGAGAGCATCGTGGCGGGAGCGCCGCAAGACCGCTACCGGCGGACCACCCTCATCCGGGACTACCTGAAGTCCAACTACTACTACTCCCTGAAGCCGGGCCTGGCCGCCGACGGCGACCAGTTGGGGCACTTCCTCTTCGAAAGCCGCAAGGGCTACTGCTCCTACTTCGCCTTCGCCATGACCCTGCTGTGCCGCAGCCTGGGCATCCCGGCGCGTGTGGCGGTGGGTTTCTACGTGGACCCCCAGGCGGAGGTGTTGAACTTCTACGAGGTGAGGGCCTTTCAGGCCCATGCCTGGGTGGAGGTCTACTTCGGAGAATACGGCTGGATCGAGTTCGACCCCTCCTCGGAGAGCATCGCGCCCGGGGAGGAGATGAGCCTGCGGTTCGGGTTCGACCCCGAGCGCTTCGCCCGCCTCATCGAGGAAATCCTCCGCAACCAGCAGGCTCTGCGGGAGGCCGAGGCGCCGGCCGGGGAGGGGGAGCTCCGCGGGCTGCCCTGGGCCCGCTGGCTGGTGCAGGGGGTGGTGCGCGGTCTGGCCTGGGCGGCCAGGCTGTGGTACCTCACCCTGCCGCTGCTTTACGTGGCGCTCGTTCTGGGCGCCAAGGCCCTGGTGCTGGTCTCCGCCTCCGCCGCCCGCGACCCCCGCCGCCGGGTGCGCCGTCTCTACCTGTTCACGGTCCTCCAGCTTCAGGGAGCGGGCCTGGTGAGGCGCCCCGATGAATCCCCCCTGGAGTTCGCCGCGCGTCTTGGGGAGCAGGGCCTGCGATTGGCCGGATGGACCTCCTCCTACCTGGAGGCGGTGTTCGCCGATCGCTTCGGCCCCGAGCAGCGGCGCAGCGCGGAGAGAGACCTCGCAGCCTTCCGCCGCTCCTATCGCGCCCTCTACCGGCTGGCGGCCCGGGTGCTGCACCTGCTGAACCCCGCCGGCGCCTTCCGGAGGAGACCGTG
>CAZBDU010000131.1:0-12021 GCA_964490725.1 uncultured Spirochaetaceae bacterium
GCCCCGGCGGGCGGGAGCGGGGCCGGCCGGCGGGCCGGGAGGCGGACCGTGAGTAAGGTGGCGGTGTTCGTGATCTACGACCGTGCGATCGACGAGGAGGTCCGGGAGGCGTTGGGCCGCTGCTGCATCGAGCGCTTCACGCGCTGGCACGACGTCAGCGGCGTAGGCGCCAACGGGCCGCACCTGGGGGACCACGTGTGGCCCGCCCTGAACAACGTGATGATGGCGGTGGTGGCCGCCGAGAGCCAGGACAGCGTGATGGATCAGGTTCGGAAGCTGCAGTCCCGCTTTCCCTACGTGGGGCTGCGAGGGGTGGTGCTGCCGGTGCTGCAGATGGTGTGAGGGCGGCGATCCCGGCCGCAGGCCGCCCGCTTTCGGTCGCGCCGCGGGGCGCCTGCTCCCGGCCGGGCAGAAGCTCGCGAATGGGCTTAGAATTCAGCTCATAGGAGGCGAGCAATGAAGAAACTCACCGTTCTGTTCGTGGCTGCGGCTCTGCTTGCGGCGGGCGCGGCCCTGGGCGCCGATCCCATGGGGGGCGGCCATATGGGGATGGGGGCCTTTCACGGCAGCGCCGGGGAGGCGCAGGCGTTGGACGCGCTGCGCGACGCCCTGGCCGCCAACCGCGACACCGAGATCGGGTCCATCACCCTGGGGCAGCTGGAGCGAATCGTGGGGCGCATCTGGACCGCCCGGCTGCGGGCGGCCTACATCGAGCACTCCCGGCGTGCCTCGTTCCGGCTTCCCGGGATGGGCCAGTTCATGAACGGCGATCCCCTGTCGGGCTCCCTGTTCCTGAGCGCCGACGTGGCCCTCACCGTGGGCGCGCTGGTGGGCGCCTACTTCGTGCTGCCCGCGGACCTGCGCTTCGATCGGCTCAACTACTTCACCGCTCCGTGGGCCACCATCGAGGAGCGCTGGAAGAGCCACAGCTTCGTCGACGGCCTTCCCGCCCTGGGCGTGCTGGCCGGCGGGGCTGCGGTCAAGCTGGGTCTCAGGTTTCTGTCCGCCGCGCACGCCGGCCGCCTGGCCCGGGACAACCTGGATTCGGGAAAGGTGACGCTTGCCCCGTGGATGCTCATGGGGTGGGGCCGCCGGGGCTTCGGCATGGGCATGCACATGAGGTACTGAGGGCAGCGGGGCGGCCGGCTCACTCACTCGCGGGGGGCGAGCTCCAGCGTCAGGATCTCTTCCAGCACCAGGGTGGAGGCCTCCAGCGTCTCTCTGGCCCGCTCCCAGGCTGCGCGCAGCTCCGGGTTCTCCGAGCCGCCGAGGGTGGTGCGGTTGGCCAGGGTGTCGTGCTGCGCGCCTGGCTCGCCATGGAGGATTCCGTCCAGGTGCACGGCCAGGCTGCGCATTTGCTCCACGGACTGCTCGGCGATGGCCTTGGCCTCCACGTCGGCCCAGCTGAGGATCTCCTCGATCTCCCGCAGCCGCCTCTTCTCGTCGCCGCCGGGGCGGTTGCGGACCTCCTGGATGCGACTGCGCAGGTCTCCCTCGGGACCCAGCCGCCTCTCCAGCGCGTCGATGGTCTCCTCCAGCTTGCTCACGAAATTGAAGGCGTCGGTAAAGGCATGCCGGTTGTCTTCCTTGTAGAAGTCGCCGTTGATCACGATGAGCTTCAGGGGACGGACCATGCGGCTGAAGGGGCCCTGGGTGAAGCCGCGCAGGAACGCCATGGACAGGGCGTGGCGAACCAGGATGTCCCTGCCGAAGTGATTGGACCGATAGGTCTCCAGCTCCGGCAGCCGGATGCGCCCCAGCTGGCGCGCCGCCTGCTCGGCCAGCCTTTCGCGGTTGCGCTCCGACAGGAAGCGCCGGTAGGAGCGCTCCACCCGGGTGCGCCAGTAGTCCCGATACAGGACGAACCAGTCTTCCCCGCCGCCCTCGCGAAAAGGGGAGAAATCGAGCTGCTCGGTGACGTAGCGGACCACCAGCACCAGGGGCACCCGCCGGTTGAAGCTGCGGATGTTCTGCAGCGCCTCCTCGGCGCGGGCAATGTCCCGGGCCACGGCCTGCGCCTTGCCGCCGAGCTCCGGCCCCGGCTCGGCTTCATCCGGTTTCAGCGGCACGGCGCCCGCCGCCAGGCTGTCCTCCGCCTGGTGGACGAACACGAAGAGGTTGTAGAGGGTCTCCGGCGAGGGCGGGAGCTGCACGGCTTGCAGGCAGACGGCCAGACTCTTCAGCGCTCCGGTGAGCTCTCGAAACGGGCAGCCCGCCTCCTTGCCGGGCTGCGCGGTGAAGCGCGCCAGCATGCTGTCGTAGGGCTGACGGCTCAAGGCCAGCAGCCCGTTCAGCACGCTGAGCTCCCGCTGCACCCGCTTCCTGTCCCCGGCCGGGACGGCCTCGAACAGCTGGTCGAAGCGGGCCAGCATCTCGGCCCGGACCTCCACCTCCTCCTCGGAGCCCCTCCGCTCCCAGAGCTCGTAGGGGTTCGTGTCCGCTTCCAGGCGCTGCTGGAAATCCGAAAGCTCGCTTCCCGCCAGGCAGGCCACGAAGTCGCGCCGCTCCCTGCCCAGGGCCTGCGCCAGGGGTTCCCGCAGGACCGCCGCCGCCCGCGACAGCATCTGCAGGGCATCGAACATGCCGGCGGTGAAGCTGCCGCGCCGGAAATCCATCAGCCCCTTCCCGGAAGCGGCGATCTGCTCCTGTACCCGGCGGAGGAGCATTCTCTTGACCAGCGTTCGCCGATCTTTGCGTGTGAACAGCGCCGCCAGCGCCAGCAGCAGGCGCTGCCAGAAGCCGAGCCTCCGGAGCTCCCGGTCGGGGTCGAATACCTCCGGCTCCTCCTCGCCCGCGGCCAGCGGCTCGGAGTTGAAAGGGACGGATTTCTGCAGGCGTCGGAGGAACTCGCTCCGTTCCGCCGGGCTGAGGTTGCGTGAGAGCCGCTCGAGGATGGAGAGTCCTTCCATGCCTGAAGGCAATTCTAGGCCTCTGCCGGTCCGGGGTCAAGGGCGCCGCCTTTTGCCCGAACCGCGCTTTCCCCTATACTCTAAAGAGGAGAGGAAGGACGCATGCGACATCCTCTTACCGAGGCGTGGGAAGACAGGCTGCGCCGGGTGTTCGATCGCATCGACGACTACCTGGAGGACAGGTACGGAGGCAAGTATCCTCTGCACCCGGCCAGACCGCCCCGCGGCACCACCGCCAGCAAGGAGCAGGACGGGCTGTTCAACGTGGGGGCCAGCTTCACTGCGGGATACGGCTCCCAGCACGGTCCCGGCTACGTGGTGGAGGTGCGCATGGTTACCCTGAGCCGCGTCCCCTACTTCCTGCGGCAGAAGATCGAGGAGGAGGTGGCGGAGCTGCTGCGGCGCGAGCTGCCCAAGGAGTTCCCCGGCCGCGAGCTCAGGGTGGAGTGCGACGGCCCGGTGTACAAGATCTATGGGGACCTGCGCCTGCGCGAGGACCAGAAGCGCCGCCGCCGCACCTGAGAGTCCGCACGCCGGCCCCTGCCGGCCGCCCGCGAACCGCCGGCCTGGCACTTGAAAAGACCTCCCTCTTTCCCCTATGATAGAGCACCAATCTATTGTGACGATCCGGGTCAGGATTCGACTGCCCAAGCGGGAGGACAAGGGTGAACTATTTCTTGACGGAAGAGCAGCAGATGATCAAGGACCTGGCGGCGCAGATCGCCAGGGAGAAGGTGGAGCCGGTGGCCCTGGAGTACGACGAGAGTCAGGGTTTCCCCACCGAGATCGTCGAGGTGATGGCCAAGGCCGACCTGTTCCGCGTGTTCATTCCCGAGGAGTACGACGGCCTGGGAGGCGGCATCTTCGAGATGTCCCTGGTGGTGGAAGAGCTGTCCAAGGCCTGCGGCGGCATTGCGCTGGCCTACGCCGCCTCGGGGCTGGGCACCATTCCCATCATTCTGTTCGGCAATGAGCAGCAGAAGAAGAAGTACCTCCCGCGCCTGGCCGCCGGGGAGATCCTGGCCGCCTTCGCCCTGACCGAGCCGGAGGCGGGAAGCGACGCGGCAGGGGTGAAGACCCGGGCGATCCCCGACGGGGAGGAGTACCGCATCAACGGCACCAAGCAGTGGATCACCAACGGGGGAGAGGCCTTCATCTACACCGTGATCACCCTCACCGATCCCACCCGCGGCCCCCGGGGCGCCTCGGCGCTGCTGGTGGAGAAGGGAACCCCGGGGTTCGAGTTCGGCAAGAAGGAGAACAAGATGGGCATCCGCGCCTCCGTCACCCGGGAGCTCGTCTTCCAGGACTGCCGCGTGCCCAAGTCCAATCTCCTGGGGCGCGAGGGCGGCGGGTTCCTGGTGGCCATGAAGACCTTCGACCAGTCCCGCCCCGGCGTGGCCGCCCAGGCGGTGGGCATCGCCGCCGGCGCCCTGGAGAAGGCGGTGACCTACTCCCAGGAGCGCAAGCAGTTCGGCAAGCCCATCAGCTCCTTTCAGGGAGTGCAGTTCATGCTGGCCGACATGGCCACCCAGGTGGAGGCCGCCCGGGCGCTCACCTACCAGGCGGCGCGCACCATCGACAGCGGCGTCAAGGACGCCGCCAAGATCTCCGCCATGGCCAAGGTGTTTGCCTCCGACACGGCCATGAAGGTCACCACCGACGCCGTGCAGGTCTACGGCGGCTACGGGTACATGAAGGAGTACCCGGTGGAGAAGATGATGCGGGACGCCAAGATCACCCAGATCTACGAGGGGACCAACCAGATCCAGCGCGAGGTGATCGCCCTGGGCCTGATCAAGGAAAGCGTGCGCAAGAAGGGGTAGGTCTTGAAGATCGTCGTCTGCATCAAACAGGTACCGGACACCACCAACGTCCGCATCAACCCGGAGACCAACACCCTTATGCGTGAGGGGGTGGCCTCCATCATCAACCCCTTCGACATGTACGCCCTGGAGGAGGGGATCCGCCTGAAGGAGAGGCACGGGGGCGAGGTGATCGCCCTGTCCATGGGGCCGCCCCAGGTGGAGGCGGCGCTGCGCGAGGCGGTCAGCATGGGGGTGGACCGGGTGGTGCTCCTGAGCGACCGCGCCTTCGCCGGGGCCGACACCCTGGCCACGGCCTACACCCTGGCGGCGGGGATTCGCAAGCTGGAGGGGGCGGACGCCATCCTCATGGGCCGCCAGGCCATCGACGGGGACACCGGGCAGGTGGGCCCCGGCGTGGCGGAAAACCTGGGCATCCCCCACGTCACGGAGATCCGCAAGATCGAGTCCGTCGAAGAGGACGGCACCATCGTGGTGGAGCGGCTGCTGGAGGACGGGTACGTGCGCCTGAAGGGGAAGCTTCCCCTGGTGATGACCGTGGTGAAGGAGATCAACGAGCCGCGCCTGCCCTCCCTGAAGGGCAAGATGGCCGCCAAGAAGGCGGAGATCCCGGTGTGGACCGCTTCCGACCTGGAGATCGACCCGGACCGCATTGGCCTTTCCGGCTCGCCCACCCAGGTGATGAAGATCTTCACTCCTCCGCGGCCCTCCGGAGGCAAGATCTTCGACGGGGAGGTCAAGGACGCGGTGGCCGCCCTGGTGGAGGCGCTGAAGGAAGCGGGCATCCCGGTGGGCGGAAAGGAACAGGTGCAGAGCCATGGTTGAGCCGATCCGGGTGATCCTGGACAAGTGCACCGGCTGCAAGCTCTGCGTGAAGGCCTGCGTCTACGACGCGGTGACCGTGGAGAACAAGAAGGCCATCATCAACGAGCGCTGCACCGTCTGCGGCGCCTGCGTGAACGTGTGCAAGTTCGACGCCATCGAGATCGAGCGCCGTCCCTTCGCCGGGCAGCCGGTGGCCGACTACTCGGGGATCTGCATCTACGCGGAGCACCGGGGCGGGCACCTGTCCTCGGTGGTGCCGGAGATCATCGGCGCCGCCCGGCAGCTGAAGAACGACCTGGACCGGCCCATCAGCGCCATCCTGCTGGGGGCGGAGGTCCGCCCCCTGGCCGAGGAGCTTCTGGCCTACGGCGTGGACGAGGTGTGGATGCTGGAGCATCCCAACATCAACGACTTCGCCGAGGACGTGCAGGCGGAGCTGGTGGCCAGGATCCTGGTGGACCGCAAGCCGGAGATCTTCCTGGGCGGCGGCACCATCGTGGGACGCTCTCTTCTGCCGCGGGTAGCCGCCAAGATCCTCACCGGGCTCACCGCGGACTGTACCGAGCTCACCATCGACGGGGACGCCAGGCTCCTGCGCCAGACGCGCCCCGCCTTCGGCGGCAACATCATGGCCACCATCCTCTGCAAGGCTCATCGCCCGCAGATGGCCACGGTGCGCCACAAGGTGATGAAGGCCGCCGAGAAGGGCAACGGCCACCAGGGCAAGATCGTGGAGCTCGCCTACCCGGTGCCCAAGCCCAAGCTGGAGGTGCTGGAGTTCGTGGAGGAGAAGACCGACACGGTCAACCTGGCCGACGCCGATTTCATCGTCTCCGGGGGCAGGGGGATCAAGGACCCGAAGAACTTCGCCCTCATCGAGACCCTGGCCAGGGCGCTGGGCGGGGCGGTGGGCGCCTCGCGCGCGGCGGTGGACGCCGGCTGGATTCCCTACTCTCACCAGGTGGGTCAGACCGGCAAGACCGTCAACCCGACCATCTACGTGGCCTGCGGGATCAGCGGCGCCATCCAGCACCTGGCGGGGATGAAAGGCTCCGACATCATCGTGGCCATCAACTCGGACTCCAACGCGCCGATATTCAGCGTGGCCCACTACGGCATCGTGGGGGACCTCTTCCAGGTGGTTCCGGAGCTGGTGCGCCAGATCGAGGGGGAGAGGTAGCGCGGGCCGAACGCCCCGGCTTCAGTGCCGATCACCACGCGAGGCGATCGGAGAGGCAAGTTCGTCCGGGGCAACGGCAAACCCACTTCGCCGGATCTTCTCCAGGAAGTAGCCGTGGAATCTCCCGTCGGCGGCCAGCTCCGGGTGGAAGGCGGTGGCCAGGATGTTGCCCTGCTCGGCGGCCACGATCCGGCCGTCCGGCAGCCGGGCCAGGATGCGCACCTCCTGACCCGTTCGGACGATGAGCGGGGCTCTGATGAAGATGGCCCGGAAGGGCTCCCTCCCGATCTCGGGGACCTCCAGATCCGTCTCGAAGCTCTGAAGCTGCCGGCCGAAGGCGTTGCGGCGCACGACGATGTCCATGACCGGCAGCCGCCGCGCCGCGCCGCCCGGCGGGCCCTCCAGCCCCCTGGCCAGGAGGATCATTCCTGCGCAGGTGCCCCAGATGGGCAGTCCGGCGAGCGCCAGCTCGTGAAGGGGCTGCATCAGGCCGCAGCGTTCCATGAGCTTGCCGATGGTGGTGCTCTCCCCCCCGGGGATGATCAGGCCCGAGAGGCCCGCCAGCCGGCAGGGGAGGCGGACCTCCACCGGCTCCGCGCCCAGGCGGGCCAGGCAGGCGGCGTGCTCGGCGAACCCTCCCTGCAGCGCCAGCACTCCTACGCGCATCCTACCAGCCCCGTGCGGCCAGCCGCTGTCCCTCCGGCAGGCCGGCGACCTCCAGTCCCGGCATGGCCGCCCCCAGACCCTGGGAAACCCGGGCCAGGATGTCCGGATCCTGAAAGTGGGTGGTGGCCTCCACGATGGCGCGGGCCCGCTTTTGGGGATTCTCGGACTTGAAGATCCCCGAGCCCACGAAGTTCCCGTCGGCGCCGAGCTGCATCATCAGTGCGGCATCCGCAGGGGTGGCGATGCCCCCGGCGGCGAAGTTCACCACCGGCAGCCTGCCCGTCTCCGCCACCTCCCGCACCAGGTCGTACGGGGCCCCCAGGGATTTGGCCTCGGCCATCAGCTCGCTCGCCTCAAGGCTGGAAAGACGGCGGACGGCGTCCATGACGGCGCGCATGTGCCGGACCGCCTCGACCACGTTCCCGGTGCCGGCCTCCCCCTTTGTGCGGATCATGGCCGCCCCTTCGCCGATGCGCCGCAGCGCCTCCCCGAGGTCGCGGGCGCCGCAGACGAAGGGAACCTTGAAGCGGTGCTTGTCGATGTGGTGCGCCTCGTCCGCGGGGGTCAGCACCTCGCTCTCGTCGATGTAGTCCACTCCGAGGGCTTCCAGGATGCGCGCCTCCACGAAGTGTCCGATCCGCACCTTGGCCATCACCGGGATGGTCACAGCCTCCATGATTGCCCGGATCAGGGCCGGATCGCTCATCCGGGCCACCCCTCCGGCGGCGCGGATGTCCGCGGGCACGCGCTCCAGGGCCATCACCGCCACGGCCCCCGCCTCCTCCGCGATCCGGGCATGCTCGGGGGTGACCACGTCCATGATCACCCCGCCTTTCAGCATCTGCGCCAGTCCCTTCTTCGTGGCCAGGGTCGATTCCTCCATGACGTTTCTCCTCCGCTGCTACGCCCGTCCGCTCCTGGAGCGGGCGAGCTTGGATTTCATCGCTTCACCGATCACCCGGATTCCCTCCTCGATCCTCTGCTCGGGAACGTCGGCGAATCCCAGGCGGAAGCCGCCTCGCTGCCACTCCTCCACCGAGAACATCCGATCCGGGGCGAACACCACCCCTTGCTTGCGCGTTTCCAGAAGCAGCTCGAGGGAGTCCAGGGACTGCGGCAGATCCACCCATTGGTAGAGACCTCCGCATGCCTTCCTCCAGGTCGCTTCCCCGGGAAAGTGGCGCTTCATGGCCTCCAGGAGGAGGTCCCGCCGGGCGCGATAGGAGCGCCGTTTGCGCTTCAGAAGCCTGTCCAGATGACCGTTGCGGCAGAACTCCAGCAGGGCTCCCTGCAGGATGGAGCTGGTGGACAGGTCGGAGATTCTCTTGAGCACCTGCAGCCGCTCGATGACCGGCCGGGGGGCCAGGATCCAGCACAGCCGGATCCCGGGGAAGAGGCTTTCCGAGAAG
Source organism: uncultured Spirochaetaceae bacterium (assembly GCA_964490725.1). GTDB lineage: Bacteria > Spirochaetota > Spirochaetia > SZUA-6 > DRHE01 > CAZBDU01. Next base: position 8,816 of record CAZBDU010000131.1, read on the forward strand.
CTTCCCAGGTAGACGGTCGTGCCCGAGGAGTCCCACGCTTTCAAGGGCAGGGTCTCCCTGCCCTCGAAGGCCAGCTCGTGGGCGAAGTCGTCCTCCACGATCATCACCCCGTGCTCCCGGCACAGCTCGATCAGGCGCTTGCGCCTCTGCGGCGGCAGCGTGGAGCCGGTGGGGTTGTGAAAGGTCGGAATGGTGTAGAGCAGCTTGGCTGCGCGGCGCCTGAGCACGGTCTGCAGGACATCGGTGCAGATTCCCTCGGAGTCCACCGGGATGCCGATGCAGGTGGCCTGCAGGGACCGGAACACCGCCAGCGCGCCGGGGTAGGTGAGGTTCTCCAGCAAGACGGTGTCACCGGGATCCAGAAACAGCCTGCCCACCAGGCTCAAGCCCTGCTGGACGCCGCTGGCGATCATCAGGTCCTCCGCCTGACAGGCCACGTTTCTGCGCGCCAGGTAGGAAGGCAGATAGTCCAGAAGAGGGGCGAAGCCCGAGGGCGAACCGGCGGCCAGAAGCTGCGAGCCGAAGCGGCGGAAAGAGGAGGCCAGGCTCTGCCGGAATTGCTCCAGGGGCAGCAGGCTGCTGTCCGGCCGGGTGGAAGCGAAGCAGATGCCCTCTTTCTCCAGGTCGTCCCCCGAAATGTGCTCCATGGCCGCCAGGAGCGGCGCGTTGGACCTGCTCCAGGAGCTGGAGAACAGGCCGGCCAGGGCCTGCTCGGAGGCGCCCGAGGAAGCGCCGCCGCGTCTTCGGGAAGGCCTCCGGGGCAGGGTGCGGCACACGAAGGCTCCCCGGCCCACGTGGGATTCGATCAGCCCCTCGGCGGCCAGCTCTTCGTAGGCCAGCATCACGGTGTTCCGGCTCACCCCCTGGGAGGCTGCCAGCTCCCGGCTGGCGGGCAGCCGGCTTCCGGGCGGGAGCAGGCCCTCGCGGATCAGGTGCGCGAGCCCTTCCTTGATCTGCAGGTACAGCGGGTTTTTCCTCCGGGGATCCAGATCCAGGACCATGGAGCCTCCTGATACCAATCTAACCTGGTGGCGCTGTCAGAGAAAGATCCAATTTGATCGATAGCGATGCCACCAAAGCCAATTTCGCGGCATATCTATGGCCAATGGTACCGTCGAGTGCGCGCAAAGCATCGTCTCCCGGGCAGGCCAGCCTGCGAGCGGTTTGGCGGCCCCGCCGGGCGCCCTGGCGTTGACAGGCGCCGCAGTCCGTGAACACTGAGGCTATGACCTGCAGAGTCTCCCGAACCTCCGCGCCTCCCCCCCTGGACGGCTGCTGGGAGGCCGGCGCGTGGGCGGCGGCCGCGCCGGCGGAGATCACCTGGTTTCACCCCGCGGGCTCCAGGCACAGGCCGCGAACCCGGGTGAAGCTTCTCTATGACCGGGAAGCTCTCTACGTGTTCTTCCGCGTGGAAGACCGCTACGTGCGGGCGGTGGCGGCCGGGTTCCAGGGACCGGTGTGCGAAGACAGCTGCGTGGAGTTCTTCGTTCGCCCCCGGGAGCAGGCGGGCTACTTCAACTTCGAGATGAACTGCGGCGGCACGCTGCTGCTGTACTACATCGAGGACCCCAGGCGCACCGCCAGGGGCTTTGCGCGCTTCACCCCGGTGGACCGGCGGCATCTGGCCGGCATGAGGGTGCACCACTCTCTTCCCCGCATCGTGGAGCCGGAGATCGCCGAACCGGTGGTCTGGACCCTCGCCTACAGCGTCCCGCTGCCGCTGCTGGAGGCGTACGCGGGGCCCCTGTCCCCGCATCCGGACAGGCCCTGGCGGTGCAACTTCTACAAGTGCGGCGACAGGACCTCCCACCCCCACTGGGGCGCCTGGTGCCCCGTCGGCGAGGAGCTCGACTTCCACCAGCCGGACCGCTTCGGGACCCTGGAGTTCGCGCCTTGAGGCGGTGGGGCCGGCGCTGGCTCAGGGGCCGGCCCCACCGGCCGCGTAGAGGCTGAGGAGGTTCTCCGCGGGGACGTCCGCCTGGACGTTGTGGACCGGGGCCAGGACATAGCCGCCCTTCGCTCCCAGAATCCGCAGCGACTCCTCCGCCTCGCGGCGGACGGCGGCGGGGCTGCCGAAGGGCAGGGTGCTCTGGCTGCTGGCCCCGCCGCCCCAGAACACGATCCTGCCGCCGAGCTCCCGGGCAAGCCCCTCGCGGTCCATGCCCTGCGCCGACCACTGGACGGGGTTGTAGATGTCCACCCCGGCTTCGATCAGGTAGGGCAGGATCCCGCGCACCGAGCCGCAGGTGTGCACGAACACCTTGATGTGGGGGCTGGTCTCGTGGATGGCGGCGGTGAGGGTCTCCCAGGCGGGGAGGTAGAACTGGCCGAAGAGGGCCGGGCTGAACAGCTCGCCTCTCTGAGCGCCGAAATCCACCGTGCCGATCACGACCACCTCCAGGAACTCCCCCACCTGCTCCAGGTACGATCGGGCCCGCCGGGCCAGCGCCTCGGCTTCGGCCATCATGTACGCTCTGGCGTGACCCGGGGCCGTCCTCAGCTTGACCGCCCAGCCGATGGGGCCGCAGTAGCCGGCGGGTACGCCCTGGATGGTGCTGGAGACCAGGGCCCTGTCCGTCCCTTGGTAGGCTCTGCGCGCGTTTTCCCGCTCGACGCGCAGGAGCTCCCGGTCGAACGGCTCGGCAAGCCGCCACCGGCTCTCCGGCAGGTGGGGAATCTCTCCGTCTATGGAGGTGAGATCCGGGTAGCGCAGCCGTTCGAAATAGCGGCACCCCGGAGGCATGCGCCGGGCCGGCTCGGTCCAGGGGAATCCGTGCCCGTGCAGGAGCGTTCCGTCCGGCAGGCGCCGGGGGTGGAACCGCTCCGGAACCAGGTAGGAGCAGCCGTCCCAGAAGCGGAAGCTCTTCCAGCCGCCGCGCTCCAGCTCCAGCGGCAGGGTCCGGGTGGGGAGCATGAGGAAGTCGCACCCCAGGGCATCCAGCACGTCAGTGTCCACCTCGGCCAGGAACTGGCTCAGGTCGTACACCCGCGGCTCGACGGGCGGAAGGTTCAGCGCCTGCCGCAGCGCCCGGTACCCCCAGGCCGCCACGCCGGTCACCCGCGTGGAGCCCAGGTCGCGGACCGGCCGGTCGGTCTGCTGGAAGCGCAGGGCCCGGCGGACCCGCTCCCGCGCCGTCATGGTCCGGGGCCCTCTAGGAGTCCGTAGGGCATAGCCTGCCGGCGGAGGAGGAGGCAGGGGGTGCGCA
>CAZBDU010000132.1:0-11610 GCA_964490725.1 uncultured Spirochaetaceae bacterium
CGCCGCACCCACCCGCGCCGCGGCCGCCCGCGCCCGCCCGCGCCAGGGCCGCCCATACCGGCCCAGGGCGGCGATCCTGGCCTGCCGGTGTCCGCACCGGCCCGCCCCGGAGGATGGCTATTGACGCGGAACCGCCATCGACTATACTAGCAAACGAAAGCACGCAAACGAGGGTCCTCGCCGCCGCCGTTTCCGGTTCGCCTCCTGCAACCGCAGCCGGGGGTAGGCTGCAGCATGCCAGCCGCCAGACGGCGCCCTGCGTCCGTGAGGGATCGTTGCTGGAGGTATTCATGAACGTGATCGTTTTCGGCGCCCATCCGGACGACTGCGAGCTCAGCGCCGGCGGGACCGCCGCCGGGCTGGTGCGGGCAGGCCACTCGGTGAAGTTCGTCTCCGTGACTAGCGGGGACGCCGGCCACATGAGCCGCACCCCCGGGGAGCTGGCGCGCATCCGGCGCCTGGAGGCCGAGCACGCCGCCGAAGCGCTGGGGGTGCAGACCGAGGTTCTGGACATCCACGACTGCCATCTGGCGCCTACCGTGGAGGTGCGGGAGCGCCTGGTGAGGCTGATCCGAGAGTGGAGCGCCGACATCGTGATCAGCCACCGGCCGAACGACTATCACCCGGACCATCGGGCCACCGGCGCGGCGGTGCAGGACACCGCGTACCTGGTGATCGTGCCCCTGTTCTGTCCCGAGGTGCCGGCGCTGCCCGACAACCCGGTGTACCTGTACCTTTCGGATCGTTTCCGCAGCCCCGAGCCCTTCCGGGCGGACCTCATCGTGCCGATCGATGAGGCCCTGGAGCAGAAGATCGAGGCCTTGCACCGCATGCCCTCCCAGCTCTACGAGTGGCTGCCCTGGACCTTGCACAAGCTGGAGGAGCTGCCCGCGGGGGAGGCGGAGCGCAGGGCCTTCATCCGTGATTTCTTCCTCCGGCCCCGCCTGGACCAGTCGCTGCGACCGGAAATCGAACGGCGCTACGGCAAGGCGGCTGCGGGGAAGATCGACTTCTACGAGGCCTTCCAGCTCTGCGAGTACGGCCGACAGCCGGGCCCGGCGGAGCTGCACGCCCTGTTCCCGCAGCTGCCCGGGAGGCTGGATTTGTAGGACCGCCGGCGCCGATGCGGCACCGGCGGTATCGCCTGGATTCCTTACCGACGGCCCCCCGCGCGGAAGGGCCAGCAAGGAGGAGCGTATGCACAACATCACGGTGCTCGGAGCAGGCCTGATCGGCATGTTCTACACCCTTACGCTGCACGGCGGTCGCAGCCGCGACAAGGTCAAGGTGCTCTTCTCCCGTTCGGAGAAGCGCGCCCGGGAGGCCGCGGCCGCCTGGGAGGTGGAGCGCTGGAGCACGGACATGGCCGCCGCCATCAACGACCCCGAGACCGACGTGGTGGTGGTGGGGCTTCCCAACCACCTGCACCGCCAGGCAGTGCTGCTGGCCGCCAGGGCGGGCAAGGCGGTGCTGTGCACCAAGCCGCTGGCCGTCAGCGCCGCGGAGGCGGAGGAGATGCTGGAAGCCGTGGAAAAGGCGGGCGTCTTTCACGGCTACCTGGAGGACCTGGTCTACACCCCCAAGGTCCTGAAGAGCATCGAGTCGGTCCGCAAGGGGGCGGTGGGGAAGGTGCTGTGGACCCGCTCCCGGGAGACCCATGGAGGTCCGCACAGCGCCTGGTTCTGGGACCGGGGGCAGTCCGGAGGAGGGGCCATCGTGGACATGGGGTGCCACTGCATAGAGCTGAGCCGCGCCTTCGTGGGCAAGGACGTGCGGCCCGTGGAGGTGGTCTGCTGGGCGGACACGCAGGTGCATCCCGTTGATGTGGAAGACAACGCCATAGGGCTCATCCGCTACGAGACCGGAGCGGTGGGGCAGTTCGAGGTGAGCTGGTGCTTCCGCGGCGGGATGGACCTCCGCGACGAGGTGGCCGGCACCGAGGGTACGATCTGGGTCAACCACTGGCTGCGCACGGGCTTCGAGATGTTTACCAGCGCGGGGCAGGGAGGATATGTGGCGGAGAAGGCCGAAGGGGACCGGGGCTGGCTCTTCCCGGTGGGGGACGAGCTCGCCGAGCTGGGCTATACGCCGATGTTTACCCGGATGCTGGACGCGCTGGACGCAGGGGCCCAGCCCATGGAGACCTTCTACGACGGCTACGTGGTCAACGCGGTGATGGACGCCTGCTACCGCTCCATCGCCTCCAAACGCTGGGAGCAGGTCCAGCTTTCAGGGTGGCGGGGGGGTGCGCCCAAGGAAAAGATCTCCGCCCACGCCGACTACGACCAGGGGCACACGCTGATCAAGGAGGAGGTGATGCCCGACGGCAGGAGGAAGCTGATCCTGAAGGACAAGAAGAGCGGCAAGGTAAGCGAGCGGCTCGTTTAGACCTGCCGTGCAACGGGGCCGGAGTGGCAGGACGCAGCCTTCGGGCGTCCCGGTGCTCGCTCAGCGCACCGCCACGGCGGCCTGAAACCTTCCCCTGCCCAGGTAGCGAAGCGCCTCCACCCTGCCGGTTCCTTCCGCCAGACCGCTGGCCCGGATGCCCTGGAGCAGGGCCAGCTGCAGCGGCTGCTGCGCGGCTCCCGGGGCCTCCCCGGGATAGCGGAAGGACACGCGGTAGGTGCGAGCCCGCCTCAGCCGCAGGGCTTGGGGCAGGCCGTCCTCCTCGTCGGCCAGCAGTCGTATCCTGACCTCGTAGCCGCGCAACCGGTAGGCTCCCACGCTCTCCTCCAGCAGCGGACGCCTGGACAGGACGCGGTAGGAGGCGGCGCTCGCCAGGTCCACCTGGAGGCCGCCGACCGCAAAGCGTGTCCACATGCAGGCGCCCAGGGAGGCGGGCAGATAGGTCTGCTCCAGGGGCAGCTCCGGGTTGCCCTGGTCGCGGGGAAAGATCCAGAACGCCTCTACGGTCTGCACCTCGCCGCGGCGAAGCCCTTCCCGGGCGCCGGCAGCTCCGGCGGGCGGGCCGCCCCACCCGGCCAGCAACCCAGCCACCACCAGCAGCACGGAAAGCCACCCGGTCCCGCCCGTGAAGGCCCGGGCGGCCGCGGCGGTGAAGGAGCTCAGGAGGCGGGCCGGGGCCTTCGCTGGAGCCACTCTCCCCTTTCGAGGGCATCGACGGTGCACAGATAGAGCTTCTTCCCATCCCAGTTGACGGGCTCGATGGCGAGCTGCGCAAAGGCCACCTCGCCGTTTCTGTGCAGGATATCCAGCAGCAGCGGCGTCCCGTTGCTGCGGCCAGGCACGTAGCCGGCGTCCTGCAGCCGGCGAACCCTTCCGTCCAGCACCCGGGCGGCGGATTCGGTGGTGAAGAAGAGGGTGCCGTCCTGGTCCGCAAGCATCAATCCCACAGGCAGATGTCCGTTTGTCGATGACAGCGCAGCGCCGCCGGTCTGCGCGCGGGCTGTTGCCTTGCCGGCGATTTCAGACATGCGTTTCTGTGCTCCTTTCGCGGCTATGTTAGCTCCGCGGCGGGGCAGCCAGGAATAGGCCAGGAGGATTATAGTGTTGCCTTTTTCCGGTTAGGCGTTGCGGTCGACGCGGGGCCGGGCGTCAGGGGCGGCGGAACACCCGCCGCAGCACGAACAGGCACACCCCCAGCACCAGAAGGAGGGGCAGGCTGATCAGGAAGACCTTGATCAGCTCCACCACCGCGGCCAGGAACGCCTCCCGTACGGTGAAGCTCGAGGGGTAGAAGCTCTTCAGGTAGTGGATCTCCTCCACGGCGTGCCAGCAGACCGCGGCGATCACGGCGATGCAGGCGGCCGCCGCCAGGAGAACCGGGATGAGCCAGAAGAGCCGTCTTGCCCCCATGTCCGCCCTTTCGGGGGACCGCCCTCCCCCGCGCGTCCCCGCCGGGGGACGCGCGGCGGACGGGCTCCCACCTCAGCTCGAGTACCGGCGGCTGCGCAGCCCCAGCACCACCGCCATGACCGCCAGCGGCAGCAGCGCCAGAATGAACACGACGATCCCCGCCCGGCTGGCACCGACGATGCGGATCTGTCGCGTTCCGGTGGGCAGGTACACCCCTTCCTTGTCCTGGACGCGCAGGCGCAGCGCCCGCGTGTCGGCGGGGTTGATGGCCACCTTGAAGGCTCGCAGGCTGGGCTCCCGGTCCTTGTGGGCACCCTGGGGGTCGTAGGGAACGATCTTGTAGCCCAGGGCGGCCCCCTTCACCTGCTCCACGTAGTAGGGGTCCTCCTGCACCACCTCGGTCCCGGCGGCCCGGATGACCTCGATCCGCGCCTTCGGCACCTGCTGGATGCGCACCCACTTCATGAGGTTGGGGTTCCCCTTGGCGTCGTTCTTGCGCATCTTCTCGTAGTAGAGGTCGTTGTACTCCTGCTCGAAGAACGGCCGCAGGTACAGGTCCGCCGAGCCGTCCACGTACAGCACCGAGGCCGGGGTTCGAGACTCCACGGGGCGGGTCCACTTGTCCCCGGGGATGACCTCCAGGCCGATTCCTTCGGCCCGCCGCTTCTGGAAGACCACCACCCTGCGCTCGGAGTGCTCCATCACCGATCCGTCCTTCGTCAGGAAGCGGATGGTGTACTCCCCCACGGGCAGGTTCAGGATGAACGCTTTCTGCACGGGGGTGGGCGGCACGATATACTCCTTGGGGTACTGCGGCTCCGGCGGCGGGCTGAGCTTCTTCAGCTCCTCGATCAGCCCGGAGACGTCCTTGCCCTGATCGCGCATCTTGGTGATGGTCGCGGTCAGCTGGTTGAGGATCGATTCATAGACCTGCCGCTTCTGGTAGTAGTCCTGGACCTGCTTCCAGTAGGCGTTCTGGAGGTCCTGGTAGTGCTGCCAGGCCTTGTCGGCCTCCTCTTCCTTGGCCACCTTCCAGTTCAGCTCGTACTCGCCGCGCACGTTGTAGTAGGTGTAGCGGGTCTCGGGGATGTTCTGCGGCTGGCCGCTGCCGCCGCGCAGCTCCAGGGTGCCGTCGAAAGACACGTTCAGCGCCTCGGTGTCGGTCTTCCAGTCCTGGGTGATGGGCCAGAAGTAGACCAGGGTCTTGCGGGCGGTGAGGAAGTTGTCCACCCCGGCGACGATGTAGATGGTGTCCGCCTCCTGCCGGGCAAAGGTGCCGGCGTAGTCCTTGCCGTTGAAGGCCAGGATGGAATAGATGAACTGCTCGGTGCGGACCGGAACCTGCGCAAGCGCGGCCCCCGCCGCAAGGAGGAGCAGGATAATGATGGGGATGACTCTTCGGGTCATGGTCTGACTCCCTTGGCTTTCAGGGTGAAATGGCTGGCGGCGAGCACCACCGCGCTCAGCGCCAGAAGCAGCCCGATGCTCCCGGCGAAGCTGCCCCAGCCGCCCACTTCCACGGCCCTGAGGCCCAGGTCCCAGTAGAAGAAGGGGGACAGCCACTGGAGCACCCAGGCGAACACGCCGGAGAGGGTGCGCACGTAGCCGCTGACGATGGTGAAGGAGCCCATCAGGATGATCAGGAAGAACAGCAGCACCCCCAGGAACAGGGCGACGGCGGAGGCCGAGTTGTTGGTCAGCGCCGAGGCGAAAATCCCGTAGGCGTAGACCGCGACGGACAGCACGAACACCAGGGCCAGCGAGCTGAGGAACGCGGGACCCAGGATGAGGTTGTTGATCGCCGCGGCAGCGCCGAGGAAGACCAGCAGCGCCGCCAGGCTCAAGGCGGTCACGAGGATGTCCTTGATCAGGGAGGCCAGGAAGTAGGAAGTTCCGTCCGCCGGCCCGTAGGCCAGCAGCTCCAGAGCCCCGACCTTTTTCTCCAGCCCGAAGTGGAACACCGAGCTCACCGCCAGGTATACCAGCACGGGCAGGAAGGAGAGATACAGGGCGAAGAGGAACGGCCCCTCGGCGAACAGCTTGGCCACGAAGGTCGCCCCGAAGGCGCCTTCCAGGGAGCGGCCGATGAGATCGTAGACAGGGTTGAGCCGGTAGTCGAAGCCGCTGGAGTCCACGGAGCGGACAAAGCCCGCCACCAGGAAGTAGCCCAGCAGCAGTCCGATGGTGAGGGCGATGTAGAAGCCCGGGCTGATCAGGGTCTCCAGAATCTTGCGCCGGGCGATCACGCCAGTGGCGTTCAGACGTTCGTTCATTGCTGGCCTCCGATGCCGGTGAACAGGTCGATGTTTTCCTGGGTGATGGTGACGAAGGCCTCCTCGAGGGACAGGCTCTTCTCGCTGATGCTCAGGGGCACCAGGTTCTGGTCGATCAGGAAGCGGGAGATCGACTTGCGGTGGTCGCCGGTCTTGGGAACCTTGACCACCAGCGTGTTCTCGCGGGCGAAGCTCTCCAGCACGAAGGGCAGGCCCTTGACCTTCTGCGGCAGGTCGGAGGGCAGCTGCTCCAGATCCACGTGAATCTCCCGATCCTTGCTCAGAGAGCTGAGCAGGTTGGCCATGCGGTCCTCGGCCATGAGCCGGCCGCGATAGATGATGGCCACCCGCTGGCAGACCTTCTCCATCTCGCTCAGCAGATGCGAGGAGATGAAGATCGTCCTCCCTTCCCGGTTCTCCGCCAGGATCAGGTCCCGCACCTGCTTGATTCCGATGGGGTCCAGCCCCGAGATGGGCTCGTCCAGGAAGAGGATGTCCGGGTCGTGCAGCAGGGCCCTCACGATGGAGAGCTTCTGCAGCATCCCCCGGGAGTACTGGGAGATGCGCTTGTTCTTCACCTCGATCAGCTTGACCTGCTCCAGGAGGCTGTCGATGCGCTCGTCGGGATCTTTGAGGCCGAACAGGTCGGCGAACATGCGCAGGTACTCGTAGCCGGTCATCCAGCTCCACATCCCCTGGGGGTGCTTCTCCGGCACCACCCCGATGCGCCGCCTGAGGTCGAGCCTGGCGGGGCTGTAGCGCTCATCGAACAGGAAGATCTCCCCGCCGGTGGGCCGGACGATCCCCAGGAGCATCATGATGGTGGAGGTCTTGCCGGAGCCGTTGGGACCCAGAAAGCCGTAAATCTCTCCGGTAGGGATGTTCAGGTTGACGCCGTCCACGGCTGTGAAGCTCCCGTATTTCTTCACCAGGGCGTTGGTGCGGATCATGATGAGGCTCCTTTCTTGACGTTCCAGGAGGTGAACTGGTAGACGCTGAACTTGCCCTGGTCTTCGTAGGGTTTGAGGAAGTCCTGGATGACGACCGGGTCCAGGGCGTAGGCCTTGTCCATGATCTCTTCGATCTCCTGGCGGCTGGTCCTGCGCGGGTCCGGCACGATGATCAGATAGTCGATCACCCTCAAGGGTGCGGGGTTCGCCTTGATTCTAGCGCCCGGGATGCGCGCGCTGTAGCGGAAGGTGGTCTCCGGCTGGGCGTCCCACTCCCACTTGATCTCGCCGCGGAACAGCTGCTCTCCGCGTTCGGAGCCCTCCTCGGTGGGCTCCTGCACCGGGATGCCGTTCATGATCTGCACGGACATCCTGGCGCCGATCCACAGATCGAGGCAGGGGTGGTTCAGGACCGCCGGACCGTCCTTGCTGACCGGCCGGATCTCCTGTACGATGTCGTTGCCCTCGTAGTCCTCGAAGATGATGAAATGGTCCAGGCCGGGTATCTCGTAGCCCACCATGTCGATGGGGGACTCCAGCGCGTTCCTGCCCTTCTTGAGGGTCACGGGAATGCTCTGCTCCACGTAGGCGGGAGCCGAGACGGTGAGCTCGGCCTCGCCGGGTTCCAGATGGGTGAAGGTATAGGTGATGGGACCGCGGTCGGACTGGAAGTAGCCCCGGATCAGCCGGTTCTGGAGATGGATCGTGGAATCCCACACCCACTCCTTGCTCACCGCGTCCCGCACCTGGAAATCGAGGGTGGTCTCGACGGGGTTGCCCGCGACATAGACCACCGCGGCCACCGCGGCCAGTACGACCACGATCAGCGCCACGATCAGAATGGTGCGTGTCTTCATCAGTGAACCTCGTTTCAACTTGCGTCGCTTCAGGGAATTGGCGCTCGCCACACTCCGGTTGGCAATCTATTCTACTTATAAGCGCACCTTGTGCAAGGGGGGCAAGAGGGCGAGGGGTTGATCAAGCCGGCCAAGACCACTACCGTGAGGCCAGTGCGGGGCGACCGGCTGCTTCGGCCGGGCCGGAGAGCAGCAGCAGCAGGAGGAGGAGCCATGGCTGAGGTGGGGGAAGGCATTGCGGGGCTTCAACGCAGGCGGCGGGAGGTGGAGGCCATGGGCGGGCCGGAGCAGGCGGCCAGGCAGCACGGCTCCGGCAAGGCCACGGCCCGGGAACGGGTGACCGCCTTCTTCGACGCCGGAACCTTCCAGGAGCTGGACGCCTTCGTCACGCACCGCAGCACCAACTTCGGGCTGGACCGGGTGCGCATCCCCTCCGACGGGGTGGTGACCGGCCACGGCCTGGTAAACGGTCGCCCGGTGTTCGCTTTCTTTCAGGACTTCACCTCCCGGGGAGGCTCTCTGGGAGAGATGCACGCCCGCAAGATCTGCAAGGTCCAGGACCTGGCGCTGAAGGCCGGCTCGCCGCTGGTGGGCTTCAACGACTCCGGCGGGGCCCGCATCCAGGAGGGGATCGACGCCCTGTGCGGCTACGGGGAGATCTTCTTCCGCAACGCCCGCGCCTCCGGGGTCATCCCGCAGCTGTCGGTGATCATGGGTCCCTGCGCCGGAGGGGCGGTGTACTCGCCGGCCATGACCGACTGGGTGTTCATGGTGAAGAGCACCAGCTTCATGTACATCACCGGCCCGGATGTGATCCGCGCGGTGACCGGAGAGCAGACCAGCCACGAGGAGCTGGGGGGCGCGCTGGCGCACAACCACAGGAGCGGCAACGCCCACTTCGCCTGCGGGAGCGAGGAGGAGGCGATGGCCATGGTGCGCACGCTGCTGGCCTACCTCCCGGACAACAACATGGACGACCCGCCGCACCACGACACCGGCGACCCGCCGGAACGGTCCTGTCCGGAGCTGGACGCGGTGATTCCCGGCTCCCCCCGGCAGTCCTACGACATGCACCAGGTGATCCGCTCCGTGGTGGACGGCGGCGAGATGCTGGAGGTGCAGCCGCTGTTCGCCGAGAACCTGATCGTGGCCTTCGCCCGCCTGGGCGGGTTCCCGGTGGGGGTGGTGGCCAACCAGCCGCGGGTGCTGGCGGGGTGCCTGGACATCAACGCCTCGGACAAGGCCAGCCGCTTCATCCGCTTCTGCGACGCCTTCAACATCCCTCTCATCACCTTCGCCGACGTTCCCGGGTATCTGCCGGGCACGGACCAGGAGTGGGGAGGGGTGATCCGCCACGGTGCGAAGCTGCTGTGGAGCTACTCGGAGGCCACCGTTCCGAAGCTGACGGTGATCACCCGCAAGGCCTACGGGGGAGCCTACATCGCCATGAGCTCCCGTCACCTGGGGGCGGACACCGTGCTGGCCTGGCCGAGCGCGGAGATCGCGGTGATGGGCGCGGAGGGGGCGGTGAACGTGATCTACCGGCGGGAGATCAAGGCCGCCTCCGATCCGGCGGCGGAGCGGGCCTCGCGGATACAGGAGTACGAGCGCCTGCTGTACAATCCCTACGTCGCCGCCAGTCGCGGCTACGTGGATGCGGTGATTCCGCCCCGGGAAACCAGGCAGCGGCTGGTCGCTGCCCTCGGGGCTCTGCGCGGCAAGAGCGAGACGCTCCCGCCGCGCAAGCACGGCAACATCCCGCTGTAGGAGGCGGCCGATGGACAGGCGGGCGGTGGCGGCGGTGGCCGCGGTGATGCAGCTGTTGGCGGAGGGGGGACCAGAGGAAGGCACCCGTCCGGCCCCCGCCGGCCGCGGGAGGCATTTCCCCGGGCCGAGCCCCTGGGCGCTGTACGGCAGGCAGAGCATCATGCGCGCCGGCGAGGCGATGCGGGCCCGGCTGCGGCGAGGCCGAGGTATAGGAGGGTAACAGGTTGAAGGCACACAGGCACGGCAGGGTGGAGATGCGCCCGCTCCGTTACGAGGAGGACCGGCCGGCCGCGGAGAACCCGGTGAAGATCCAGGACCTCTCCTTCCGGGATGGCCACCAGTCGCTGTTCGCCACCCGGGGACGCAATGAGGACATGCTGGCCGTGGCCCGGGCAATGGACCAGGCGGGCTTCTACTCCATGGAGGTGTGGGGCGGGGCCACCTTCGACACCACTCACCGCTTCCTGAACGAGGACCCGTGGGAGCGCCTGCGGCTGCTGAAGGAGGTGATGGTGAAGACCCCCTTCTCCATGCTGTTGCGGGGACAGAACCTGGTGGGCTATCGCAACTACCCGGACGACGTGGTGGAGGCGTTCGTGCAGCGGGCCTGCGACAACGGGATGGACATCTTTCGGGTCTTCGACGCGCTGAACGATTTCCGCAACTTCGAGACGGCGGTGGCGGTGATCAAGAAGAACGGCAGGCATTTCCAGGGAACGATCTGCTACTCCCTCACCGAGATGCGCATGGGCGGGGAGGTGTACACGCTGGACTACTACCTGGAGAAGGCCCGCGACCTGGAGGAGATGGGGGCCGACTCGATTTGCATCAAGGACATGGCGGGGCTGATCGCCCCCTACGACGCCTACACCCTGGTGGCCGCGCTCAAGGGCGAGGTGAAGGTTCCCTTGCACCTGCACAGCCACTTCACCTCCGGAATGGCCGACCTCTCGCTGCTGAAGGCGATCGAAGCCGGGGTAGACATCGTGGACACCTGCCTTTCCCCCTACGCCTACCGCACCTCGCACCCGGCGGTGGAGCCTCTGGTGGTGAGCCTTCTGGGCACCAGCCGCGACACGGGCCTCAGCCTGCCGCGACTGGTGGACATCGCGGAGCAGATGGAGCGGCACATCCCCAAGTACCTTCACTACGCCAACCAGAGCCGCTACTCGGTGATCGATCCCAACGTGATCCTCCACCAGACCCCGGGTGGGATGCTATCCAACCTGGTCAACCAGCTTCAGAGCATGGGCGAGCTGCAACGGCTGGAAGAGGTGTTCCACGCCCTGCCGCAGGTGCGGAAGGAGCTGGGGCAGGTGCCCCTGGTGACGCCGACCAGCCAGATCGTGGGCACCCAGACGGTGAACAACGTGCTGTTCGACGGGGAGGGGGAGCGCTACCGCAAGATCACCCAGCAGGTGAGGGACCTGTGCTACGGCCTGTATGGCAGGACCCCCCGCCCCGTGGATCCGCAGGTACAGAAGAAGGCCCTGAAGGGCTACCCGCGGGGGGAGGAACCCACCACGGTCCGGCCGGGGGAGATCCTGGAGCCTGAGCTTCCCACGGCCAGGGAGCACATCGCCGCGCTGGCCCGCGACCTGGACGACCTGCTGATCTTTGCCCTCTTTCCCATCACCGGCAGGCGCTTCCTGCGCTGGAAGTACGGCGAGGAGGAGGCGCCCCCGGAGGTGAGGGCGAAGTCCCTCGAGGAGGTGGACCGCGAGCGGGAGCTGGTCCGCAAGGCCCTGGCCGGGGAGCTGGTGGAGCGACAGGCCGAAGCGGCGTCCGGTACGCCCGCGCCTGCCTCTGCGGGCCCGGCGGCGGGCGGGGAGGCCGGCCCGGCGGAGGCCGGACGGCGGGCCTTCGACGTGTACGTGGACGGCCAGCATTTCCGTGTCGAGGTGGGGCAGAGCGGCGTTCGGGCCGCCCCAGGCGGCGCAGCAGCGG
>CAZBDU010000133.1:0-11561 GCA_964490725.1 uncultured Spirochaetaceae bacterium
CGGCCGTCCCGGGGCGCTCGCGCCGTTGCCACGAGGCTCGCCCGCCCGGCTGCCGCGCTAGTATCCTTTGAGGGTGAGCTGGTGGGACGCAGCGTACAGGCGAGGCCGGGTTCCCTGGGACCCCGGCCCCTACGACGGTCACCTGCCCACTCTGCTGCAGGAGTTCGACATCCGCCCCTGCCGCGTGGTGGACGTGGGCTGCGGTACGGGCAAGAGCCTGATCTGGCTGGCCCGGCGCGGCTTCGCCGGCACGGGCATAGACCTCTCGCCCATCGCCATCGACATGGCCCGCAGGAACGCCGGGCGGGAAGGAGTGCGCTGCCGTTGGCTGACCGGCTCCTTTCCGGAGGACTTCCCGCCGAAAGAGCTGCCGACGGCCTCCTTCGGGCTGGCCATCGAGCGGGGGCTGCTGCAGCATTTTCGCCACGACCGGAGCGGGCAGAGGCGTTTCATGGAGGCCGCGGCCAGGATTCTGGTCCCCGGCGGCTACTGGTACACCGTGTCGGCCAGCGCGAACAGCCACGCTCCCTTCGTCGGGCCGCCCCGCTGGTCGGCCACCGAGATCGTCCAGGCCTGCGAGCCCTTCCTGGAGGTGAAGCTCCTCAGGGAAACGGTGTTCACTCCCGGGGAGGAGGGGTCCATCCCCGCCTGGCTGTGCGTCTGCCGCAAACCGTGAGCCGCCGGCCCCGGGGCTCCGGGGCGCGCTGGCTTGACCGGCCAGACGGGCAGGCGTAGGCTGGCGTGGAGGGGTTCCATGGAGACGGATCTATTTCACCTCTACCGGCAGATGTTCCGCGCCCGCTGCTTCGAGGAGACGGTGCGCGAGCTGTGGCAGCGCGGAGAAATCTCGGGGGAGATGCACCTGGGAACCGGAGAGGAGGCGGTCGCGGCCGGGGTGGTCTCCCACCTGCGGGAAGGGGACGCCCTGGCGCTGGACCACCGCGGCGCCCCGCCGCTCCTGGTCCGGGGACTGGACCCCACCGCCCTCTTCGCGGAGCTCCTGGGGCTCCCGCTGGGTCTCTGCGGCGGCCGGGGCGGCCACATGCACCTGTTCTCCCGGGACCACCTGGCCGCCTCTTCGGGGATCGTCGGCGCCTCCGGGCCTCTGGGAGCGGGGTTCGCCCTGGCGGCCTCCCACCTCCGGCCGGGTGGCCTGGCGGTGTCCCTGTTCGGGGAGGGTGCGGCGAACCAGGGGATGCTGATGGAGACCATGAACCTGGCCGTGGTCTGGAAGCTGCCCCTTCTGCTGGTGTGCAAGGACAACCGCTGGGCCATCACCACCGAGTCGGCGGCCGTCACCGGCGGCCTGCTTCCCGAGCGCGCCCGGGCCTTCGGGCTGCGCGCCGCGGAGGCAGACGGCCTGGACGTGGAGGAGGTGTACCGGGAGGCGGGCCGGCAGATCGAGCGCATCCGCGCCGGGGAGGGACCGGCCTTTCTCCTCCTGCGCTGCTCCCGCCCGGAGGGCCACTTCCTGGGCGACCCGGTGCTGCGCATCCTCCGCCATCCGGCGGGCGAGCTCGGCAGGCGGGCCGGTCCCTTCCTCCGCTCGGTGGCTTCCCCCCGGGGGGCCCCGCTTCCCGAGCGGGTCCGGGGAACCCGCCGGATCGCCGAGCCGATCCTGGGGGTGGACCGCAGCCTCAGGGAGGGGGATCCCCTGGCGGTCGCCCGGGCCAGACTGGCCGGAGAGGAGGAACGCCTGGCCGCGCTGGAGGAGGAGGCCGCCGCGGAGATCCGCTCGGCCCTGGACCGGGCGCTTCCCCTGCTGGAGGGGCCGTCATGAGCCGCACCAGCTTCGACGCTGCGGTGGAACGCGCCCTGGCCCAGGCCATGGCCGACGACCCGCGGGTGATCGTCCTGGGAGAGGACGTGCGGACCCTGCGGCTCAACCTGCTGGCCCGCTTCGGCGAGCGGAGGGTCAGGAACGCGCCCATCAGCGAGTCCGCCTTCCTGGGCGCCGCCGTCGGGGCGGCCATGGCCGGCCTGCGCCCGGTGGTGGAGGTGATGCTGGTGGACTTCCTTCCGGTGGCCATGAGCGCTCTGGTGAACGAGGCCGCCAAGGTGGAGGCCTTCTCAGGGGGACGCTGGACGGTGCCCATGGTGGTGCGCGCACCCTGCGGGGGCGGCTACGGAGACGCCGGCCAGCACGAGCAGTCCCTCTGGGGGATGCTGGCCCACATTCCCGGGTTGAGCGTGGTGGTTCCCAGCAACCCCGCCGACGCGGCGGCGCTGATGCTGGCCGCCCTCCAGCACGACGGGCCGGTGCTGTACCTGGAGCACAAGCTGCTGTCCGCCTCCTGGCTGGACTTCATGGGCCGGGGCGGCCGCCGGACGGTGGCCTTCGAGGTGCCCCGGGAAGGAGCGGCCGGCCCGGTGCCGCGGCGCATCCGACCCGCGCCGCTGGGCAGGGCTGCGGTGCGCCGCCAGGGAGGCGATCTGAGCCTGGTCAGCCTGGGGGTCGGGGTGCACCGCGCCCTGGAGGCCGCCGCCGTCCTGGCGGCCGAAGGGACGGAGTGCTCGGTGGTGGACCTGCGCAGCGTCAGCCCCCTGGACCGGGAGACCCTGCGCAGTGAGGCGGAGCGAAGCGGCCGCATCCTGGTGATCGACGAGGACTACCGGGAGTTCGGGCTGTCCGGTGAGGTGGCGGCCAGCCTGCTGGAAGCGGGCCTGCGCCTCGGCTACGGCCGGGTCTGTACGGAGGAGACGATCCCCTACGCCCGCCATCTGGAGGACCAGGTGCTGCCGGGAACGGGGCGCATCCTGGCCGCTGCCCGGCAGCTGCTGCAGCGGGCACCGGGCTGACCGGAGGGAAGCCCCTGGTGTATACTCGAGCCCTCCATGAACCCTCGAGAGATTCTTCCCAGGCTTCTTGAGACGGGAAACGGCTCCCGGCCCCGCGGCGCCGGGCTGCCCGAGCCAGGCTGGAACGGGGAGAGCGGACGGGGGAGGACAGCGAAAGGAGGCGCGCAGAGGTGATCCCCATCGATCTGAGCGGCAAGACCGCCGTGGTCACCGGCTCCGGCCAGGGCCTGGGCGCCGCCATGGCGGCCTTGCTCGCGGAGGCCGGCGCGGCCGTGGTGGTCAACTACTTCGCCGACCCCTCGGGTGAGAACCGCAGGCGCGCCCAGCAGACCGCCGGGCGGCTGGGCGAGCGAACGCTGGTGGTGGAGGCGGACGTGCGCGATGCGGCGGCGGTGGAGCGGCTGTTCGACCGGGCGATCGAGCGCTTCGGGGCGGTCCACATCGCCGTGAGCAACGCCGGCATCATCCGCGATCGGACGATCAAGAAGATGAGCCTGCAGGAGTGGCAGGAGGTGATCGACACGAACCTCACCGGCACCTTCAATATCTGCCGGTCAGCCGCCTCCAGGCTTGCCGACGGCGGGCGCATCATCACGGTCTCTTCCATCTCGGCGGTGATGGGCTTCTTCGGGCAGAGCAACTACGCCGCCTCCAAGGCCGGGGTGGTGGGGCTGACCAGGGCGCTGAGCCGCGAGGTGGCCGGCCGCGGCATCACGGCCAACGCGGTGGCCCCGGGGGTGGTGCTCACCGAGATGGGGCGGAGCATTCCCGAGCAGGTGCGTTCAGAGATGCTGCGCTCCATCCCCCTGGGACGCTTTGCCGCGCCGGAGGAGATCGCCCGGGTGGTGCTGTTCCTGGCCAGCGACGTGGCCTCCTACCTCCCCGGACAGCTGGTACTGGTGAACGGGGGGTGGATCGGATGAGCTCCCGGGCGGGCAGCGCCGGCGGGGCCGCCGGGGGCAGGCCCGGAGTGTGCAGCGCCGAGGAGGCGGTGACGCTGATCCGCGACGGACAGACCGTGGCCACAGGCGGCTTCGTGGGCGCCGGGGTGCCGGAGGCCCTCACCGCCGCGCTGGAGCGGCGCTTCCTCTCATCGGGCCGCCCCAGGGGGCTGACCCTGGTGTACGGCGCCGGCCAGGGGGATGGCGGGAGCCGCGGGGCCAACCACCTGGCCCACCAGGGGCTGCTCCGGCGTGTGGTCGGCGGGCACTGGGGGCTCGCCCCGCGGCTGGGGAGCTTGGCCGTCTCCGGCGCTATCGAAGCCTACAACCTGCCCCAGGGAGTGATCTGCCAGCTCTTCCGGGACATCGCCGCCGGCCGCCCGGGGTGCATCACCCACATCGGGCTGGACACCTTCATCGACCCGATCCACCAGGGCGGACGGCTGAACGAACGCACCCCGGAGGGTCTGGTGGAGCGCGTCGAGCTGGGCGGCAGGACCTGGCTCTGGTACCACGCCTTCCCCATCGACGTCGGTCTCATCCGCGCCACCGCCGCCGACCCGGCGGGCAACCTGGTGATGGAGGAGGAGGCGGTGTTCGGCGAGATGCTGCCCATTGCCCAGGCGGCGCGAAACAGCGGCGGCGTGGTGATCGCCCAGGTGCGCCGCCTTCTGGAGGCCCCTGCGCACCCCCACAGCGTGCGGGTGCCGGGCATCCTGGTGGACCGCGTGGTTCTGGCCCGGGACGAGGAGCACCACCAGACCTTCGCGGAGCGCTTCAACCCTGGCTTCTGCTCCCCCCAGCCTTCGCGGGAGGCGCTCGGGGCGGGGCTGGCGCGCCTGGCTCCCGGCGCCAGGAGGATCGTGGCCTCGCGGGTCTGCGCCGACATTCCCGCCGGGGCGGTGGTCAACCTGGGCATCGGTATGCCCGAAGGAGTGGCCCAGATAGCGGCGGAACGGGGCCTGCTGGACCGCTTCACCCTCACGGTGGAGAGCGGGCCGGTGGGAGGCGTCCCCGCCGGCGGCCTGAGCTTCGGGGCCGCCCTCTACCCTCAGGCCCTGGTGGACCAGCCGGCCCAGTTCGATTTCTACGACGGGGGCGGTCTGGACGTGGCCGCCCTCGGAGCAGCCCAGATCGACGAGCGAGGAGACGTCAACGTCTCACGCTACGGCCCCAGGCTCTCCGGGGTGGGAGGATTCGTCAACATCACCCAGACGGCCCGCAAGGTGATCTTCTGCGGCACCTTCACAGCCGGCGGCCTGCAGGTGGCGGTGAAGGGGGGGCGCTTGAGCATCCTCAAGGAGGGGGCCGTGCGCAAGTTCCTCTCCCGGGTGGAGCAGATCTCCTTCAGCGCGCGCCGCTCGCAGCAGAACGCCCAGGAGGTGCTCTACGTCACCGAGCGGGCGGTGTTCCGCCTGGCGGCCGGGAGACTGGAGCTGGCCGAGCTCGCCCCCGGGATCGACCTCCAGAGGCAGGTGCTGGACTTCATGGGCTTCCGGCCGGCCATCCGCGCGGTCAAACCCATGCCGCAGGAAGCCTTCCGGTAGCGCCACCGACCCGCATGCTGAGCCGCGCCAGCCGGGTGCGTTGTCGCCCGGGCCGCTTTCAGGCATCCCCCCAGTCCTGCGGAAGGGAGCTCCACAGGTCCGCGGCCAGCGCCGGAGAGGACAGCATCCGGTACGCTTTCCGGTCGAAGGTCAGCCAGCAGGCGCCCAGCTCCAGCGCCAGCCCGGCGTAGCAGCCATCGTGGCCCGTCAGGCCGGGGCGGCGCATCGACAGGGCCCGCCCGGCAAGCCCTTCGGTCATGGGATAGCGCAGCAGGCCCCAGTTCAGCACGGGCAGAATGGCCCACGTGAAAGCGGCATGGGGCTCGGGATGGAGACGCCAACGGGCGGAGAAGACTTCGAAGGCGAACAGCTCCGGTACGGCGAACAGCTCCGGCCGTCCGCAGGGCGACGGACGCGTCGAGGACGTACCTCAACCCCTGCCCTCGCGGATCTCGCGAAGCGTCTCGACGCTGTCCCGGTCCCCGATGCGGTTTCGGCGCAGGCCGTGTATCTCAGCCAGCAGCGCCGCGCGCCTGTCCTCCGCCTGCCTGTCCAGAAAGCGCCGCCGGAAATCTTCGATGGGAACCAGCGCCGCCCGCACCTGTCTTCCTTTGCTGACCAGCACGGGCTGCCCGGTACGTTCCAGGTAGTCGAGCACCTCTCCCAGCCGGTTGCGCACGGTGAGCGCGTTGACGGTCTTCATACACCCGGCATAGAAAATGCAGATATAGATGTCAAGTGCAGGTCTACATCTCCGCACCGACGGCCATGACGGACGGCCGGCCCCAGGCCGCCTCACGCGAGAGGACCCGAGCCCTGCGAAGTGGGCGCCCCCGCCGCCCCGGCAGTACCTTATCCTGGAAGACTGAAAACCCACGTGTCACGGGCATGAAAGTTCGCCCTGCGGGGCAACGTGGTGGCCATGGCCGCGGGCATCATCGTGGGCGCGGCCTTCGGGGCGATGGTCTCATCCCTGGTGGCGGACCTGATCATGCCGCCGCTGGGGCTGCTGGTGGGGAGCGTGGATTTCTCACGCCTGTTCCTGGCGCTCAGGGCGGGCGTCCCTCCCGGGCCCTACGACTCGCTGGAGGCCGCGCGCAGCGCCGGCGCAGCCGAGCCAGGAGGTGGCATTGCTCACGGAGATCCGTGACGCCCTGAACAGGGGCGGAGGAGGAAAAGAATGAAGGCGATGGTGATCAGGGGTTTCGGGGGCCCGGAGGTCTTCGAGCTGAAGGAAATGGATCGGCCCCGGCCCGGCGCCGGGGAGGTGCTGGTGCGGGTGGAAGCCTCTTCGGTCAACCCGGTGGACTACAAGATACGCCGCGCCGGCTCCTGGGCCGGCATCGAGCCGCCGGCGGTGATCGGCTACGACGTGTCGGGCGTGGTGGAGGAGACTGGACCCGGTGTGACGGATCTGCGGCCCGGAGAGGAGGTCTACTACACCGCCGAGATTTTCGGAGCTCCGGGGTGCTATGCCGAGATGCACGTGGCCTCGGCGGCCATCGTGGCCCGCAAGCCCGGAACGCTCACGCACCTGGAGGCTGCCTGCGTTCCCCTGGCCGGCGCCACCGCCTGGGACGCCCTGGTGACACGCGCCGGGCTGTCCTTGGGGGAGACGGCGCTCATCCACGGCGCCGCGGGGGGCGTGGGCCATTTCGCCGTTCAGATCGCCAAGGCGGCCGGGGCCTTCGTCTTCGCCACCTGCGGAGCCCACGCCGCGGAGTTCGTCCGCGGGCTGGGCGCCGACCGGGTCATCGACTACCGCTCGGAGGATTTCGTGGAAATCGTGCGCCGCGAAACCGGGGGGGAAGGCGTGGACTTCGTTCTGGACTCGATCGGGGCAGACAACCTGGCCCGCAGCCTGGAGGTCACCCGTGCGTGCGGCCGCCTCGCCTCCATCGTGCACACCGACACCGGCTTCAGCAGGGCCTACGACAAGAACGTCACGCTGCACTTCATGTTCCTCCAGCGGGCCCGCTACAAGCTGGTGCATCTGCGCAGCCTGATCGAGCGGGGCGCGCTGAAGCCGGCGGTGGATTCCACCTTCCCGCTGCGGGAGGTGGCGGAGGCGCACCGCAGGCTGGAGGGCGGCGGCGTGCACGGCAAGGTGGCCCTCCAGGTGGAAGGCGGGCTCTGAACGCCCGTCCCAGGCTGCGGCCCTCACCGCGCAGCCTCCTTGCATGCAAGGGCGGTTCGTGGTTATTTTTTGAGCAAGGAGAACAGGCCTTGATCGGATACTTCTTTTCCTACTGGTGGATGCTTCTTCCGGCGATCGTGCTGGGGTTCATCGCGCAGTCGATGGTGCGCAGTACCTATGCCAGGTACCGCGAGGTCCGCACCCGCGGGGGGATTACCGGCGCCGAGGTGGCGCAGAGGATTCTGAGCGAGAACGGCGTGAAGGGGGTGCCGGTGGAGATGGTCTCCGGGGACCTGACAGACCACTACGACCCGCGCTCCAGGACCTTGCGGCTGTCCCAGGGGGTGTACTCCGGAACCAATGTCGCCGCCCTGGGGGTGGCGGCTCACGAAACGGGGCACGCCATCCAGCACTCCCGGGCGTACTTCCCGTTGACGGTGCGCAACTCCGTCTACCCGGTGGCCTCATTCGGCTCCAACCTGGGCCCCATCATCGTGTTCGGGGGGCTGCTGCTCGGCATCGGGGAGCCGTTCATCACCATCGGCATCGTGCTGTTCGGCTTCGCGGTCGCCTTTTCCCTGCTCACCTTGCCGGTGGAGTTCAACGCCTCCGGTCGCGCCCTGCGTATCCTCAGCCGCGGCGGCTACCTCACCGCTGAAGAGCTCAAGGGGGCGCGCAGCGTTCTGAACGCCGCCGCCATGACCTACGTGGCCGCGGCCCTCGCCTCGGTGCTGACCCTACTGCGGCTCCTCATGCTCAGGGGCCGGCGCTGACCTGCCGGCCGGCGCCGAGCCCGCCGGCGGCGTCCCCCCGGGCTGCGGGGCGCCGCTCCTGAAGGCCGCCAGCAGCCGCTCCACGGGCCCCTCCTTGCTGAGGAACCGTTCCACCTCCGCTGCCAGGATGCGCAGCGCCGTCTGCTCCCGGGCGCCGGTGGTCAGAGCGAAGATGCGAATGTGCGGCCACATGCGCCGGATGAACCGGGCCAGCCCCAGGTGCGCTTCCGGCACGGTGGCGTCCAGGAACACGACGTGCGGCTGCTTCAACCGCACCGCTTCGATGGCCTTCTGCCCGCCGGAGGCTTGTCCCACCTCCGCCACGTCCGGTTCCCGGCTCAGCAGCGCCGCCAGCGCCTGGCGCACCGCCGGGTGATCGTCCACCAGCAGGATCCGGTAGCGGGTCTTGCCGTCGCCGGCGGCGCGCGGCGCGGAGCGGGCAGCCTGCTCCGCGGGAGCGGCGAGCATGGGACAGACGAGCACGAAGCGGCTGCCCCTGCCGGGAGAGCTGTCGATGGTGAGGCTTCCGCCCAGCAGCGCCGCGCGCTCGCTGATGTTGAGCAGCCCGAACCCTCCGGCCAGGCCCCCTTCGGTCCGCAGAGCGGCGGTGTCGAACCCGCGCCCGCGGTCTTCCACCACCACCTTCACGTTCGCCCCGGAGCGCACCGCTCGTACCGCCGCGCTGTCCGCCCCGGAATGTTTCACCGCGTTGAACAGCAGCTCCCGCACCGCGGCGAAGATGAACTGCCGGCTGCGTTCCGGGGCCGCCTCCGCCGCCCGGCTCACCTGCAGGCTCACCCGCAGACCGTGCTTCTCCTTCATCTGTCCGGCCAGCCACTGCAGGGCCACGCCCAGTCCCGCCCGGCGGAGGACCGGTGGGCTGAGATCGTGGCTCAGCGAACGGGTGATCTCGATGGCTTCCTGCATGGTCCGGCGGATCACCTCCAGGGACTCCCGCTCCTGCTCGCCGCTCACCGCCCCGGAGAGCATGTCCGCATGCATGATCACCGCCGCCAGCATCTGCTGCAGGTCGTCGTGCAGGATCTCTGCCAGCCGCCGCCGCTCCCGCTGCTCCGCGTCGGAGAGCTCCGCCGCCAGGGCCCGCAGCTGGCCGGCCCGCTGCTCCAGGGCCGCGTTGAGCCGCTTGAGCTCGTCCTCGGCCCGCTTCCGCTCCGTCACCTCCTCCATGTTGAAGACCAGCGACCACACTCTTTCCTTTTCGTCCAGCAGGGGTGTGAGGGCCCAGTTCCAGTAGGTCACGCCCCGTTCGGGGTTGCGCGGATGCACGAAGGGCCGCACGAACGCCTGGTAGGGTTTTCCGGTGTGAACCGCGCGGCGGAAGATGCGCTGGTTCTCCTGGTGAGGGTAGAGCTCGAAATGGTTGCGGCCCGAGAGCTCCTCCGGAGTGAAACCTCCCGCCCGGGCATAGGCCTCGTTCACGCGGATGAAGTTGAAGCCGCGGTCCATGAAGGCCAGGGGCGTCGGTGTGTGGCGGAAGAAGGCCTCCAGCAGCGCCGAGCTCTCGCGCAGGGACCGCTCCGCGGCGGTTCTGCGCCCCACCTCCCGGGTCAGCTCCTGGACCACCGTTTCCAGCTCCGCGGTGCGCTCCTTCACCCGCAGCTCCAGCCGGCGGTTCGCCTCCGCCAGATGTTGCGCCGCCTCCACGCGGTCGGAGATGTCGGTCACGGAGCCGCAGGCCCGCAGGGCCGCGCCCCGTTCGTCCCGCTCCACTACGGTCCCCCGCACCGCAACCCAGGCGTAGCCGCCTGCGCGCCACACGCGCAGCTCCATCTCCACGGTGTCCCTCACGGCGGCCTGCCCGCGAATAACGGCCACCCCCTGCCGCGCCCTTCTGCGGTCCTCCGGGTGCACCAGCGCGGCCAGATGCTCCAGGTCGAGCTGCTCGTGGCCGGCGCCCAGGACCGCTCCGCGGCCTCCGAAAAGGTAGACCAGAGGGCGCCGGGCGTCCCAATCCCAGTAGCTGTCTCTGCTGGCGGCCAGGACCTGCTCCAGCCGGTCCTGGTAGCGGTCCAGGGCACGGGACGCGTTCCTGGAGCCGGTGATGTCCTCGATCACCGCCATCGTCTCCCGCACCCGTCCCTGCCCGTCGCGAACCGCCGTCCCGGTCACCCGCACCCAGATCACCTGGCCGTCCCGGCGAAGGCAACGTTTCTCGATCCTCCAGCTGTCCACCTCTCCCCGCCGCACCGGGTCCACCAGGGTCAGGTCCTCCCGCCGGTCGTCGGGGTGGGTGATGTCGGTGAAGGTCATGCCCAGCAGCTCCTCCTGGGAGAAGCCCGTGATCTCCGCCAGCTTTCGGTTCACCCGGCGGAAGCGGCCCGTCTGGGGGTCCGCCACCGCCATGCCCACAGCGGACAGCTGGAACAGGGTGCGGAGCTCCTGGCCGTTCGTGGACTCTGCCGGGATGGTCCGGGAATTGCCGCGTGCTGCCATGTCTTGATTTTCAATTTACGGCTCACACCGGCGAGCGTCCACCGCAATCGTCTGCCCGCCGTGTGGCACTAACCTTGCGTCTCTACTCCAGGAGAGGCGGTCCGGCCGGCCTGCTGCCGTCCCCCGGACGCCTGAAGGAGGATCGTCATGCCCGAGCTGCCGGACCTACAGGTCTACAAGGAGTATCCGGATGCCAGCGCGCTGCGCGCAAGGACACAGCAGGTGCGCGTGGACAGCCGCAAGGTGCTGGAGGGAAGCTCGGAGAGCTCGCTGCGCCGGGCGCTGCGGGGCAACAGCTTCCAGTCCACCCGGCGGCACGGGAAGTGCCTGTTCGCCAGGCTGGACAACGGCCGCAGCCTGCTGCTGCACTTCGGGATGACCGGTTTTCTCAAGTACTTCAAAGATCCCAGGGGGACCCCCGGCCACGAGCGGCTGCTGATCGGCTTTGCCGGCGGCTACCACCTGGCCTACGTCAACCAGCGCCTCCTGGGCAAGGTAGCCCTGCTGCGCGACGAGGAAGCGTACCTGCGCGGCAAGCAGCCGGGACCGGATGCGTTGGAGGTGAGCCGGGAGAAGCTGGCCCGAATTCTGGACCGGGGCAGGGGCATGACAAAGACCACCCTGATGAACCGGAAGCTGCCGGCCGGCCTGGCAAACCTCTACACCGACGAGATCCTCTTCCAGGCCGGGGTCTATCCCAGGCTGCCGGTCTCCTCCCTGAGGCACGATCGGGTGAGATGGCTCTACGACAGGATGCCTGTAGGTGCAGGGCCCGGCGTAGACGTCGGAGCCGGTGTGCAGCGCCACCGTGAGCAGCGCCCATCGGTGGAGCCGGTTGTAGCGCTCCTCCGGGACCTGCAGCGCCGCGGCTCCTTCCAGGGCCGCCTCCCACCGCCCGGCGGGGTCCGCC
>CAZBDU010000134.1:0-11368 GCA_964490725.1 uncultured Spirochaetaceae bacterium
ATCGCCTTGCCTACGCCCGGCTACCGGTCAACTATGCCCTACGGACTCCTAGGGCGTGCTCAGGAACTCGCCGATGTGTGCGGCCGCGCGGCGGCCGTGGTTGATGGCCCGCACCACCAGGGAGGCTCCGGAGTGGGCGTCCCCGGCGGAGAAGATCCCCGCCTCGGAGGTCATGTACCGGCTGTCCACCGCCACGTTGCCCCGGCGGTCCAGCTTCACCCGCAGGTCCTGCAGCAGGCGGCTGTGCTCCACGTGGACGAACCCCATGGCCAGCAGCACCAGGTCCACCTCCATCTCCCACTCGGTGCCGGGAATCTCCACCGGCGCCGGGGAGCCTCCCGAGCCCTTGGGCTTCCACTCCACCCGCGTGAAGTGGGCCTTCTGCACCCAGGGGTCGTAGCCCCCGGAGAACTGGGTGCAGGAGGCGGACCACCGCCGCTCGCAGCCTTCCTCGTGGGAGGTGGAGGTGCGCAGGATGCGGGGCCACCACGGCCACTCGGGGTTGGAGGGCTCCTTCCACTCCCGCGGCTTGGGCAGGATCTCCACCTGCAGCACCGAGCGGGCGCCCTGGCGGATGGAGGTGCCCACGCAGTCCGAGCCGGTATCCCCGCCCCCCACCACCAGGACGCGCTTGTTCCTGGCGGATAGGGAGCTGTGCAGCGCCTCCTCCTGGTCGATCTCTCCCCCGGTCACTTTGTGGGGGTGGGTTTGTAACTCCATGGCTAAATCCACCCCTTCTTATTGCCGGCCGGGGCCCCCTGATCCCCGGGGCTTGCCGGCGCCCAGCGCCAGGAGGATCACGTCGTACTTCCGCCGCAGGTAGCGCACCGAAAGGTCCTCGCCGATCACCACGTCCGTCTCGAACTCCACCCCTTCGGCGCGCATCTGCGCGAGGCGCCGATCCAGGACGTGCTTCTCCAGCTTGAAATCCGGGATCCCGTAGCGGAGTATTCCCCCCATCTTGGGCGACTTCTCGAACAGGGAGACCTGGTGTCCCATGCGCCGCAGCAGCTGCGCCGCGGCCAGGCCGGCGGGCCCGCTCCCGATCACCGCCACCCTCCTGCCGCTCTCCCGGCGCGGCCGCGGCCGGACCCAACCTTGCGCCCAGGCCTTCTCGATGATGGCCAGCTCGATCGCCTTGATGGACACCGGCTCGGAGTTGATGGACAGAGTGCAGGAGGCCTCACAGGGGGCCGGGCAGATCCTGCCGGTGATCTCGGGGAAGTTGTTGGTCATCTCCAGACGCTGCCAGGCCTCCTGCCAGCGCCCGCGGTAGACCAGGTCGTTCCACTCCGGGATGAGGTTGTACACAGGGCAGCCCATGGCGTGGCAGAAGGGCACCCCGCAGTCCATGCAGCGGGCCCCTTCGCGGGCCAGCTCCTCCTCGGCAGCCGGGAGGGCGACCTCCCGGTAGTCCTTCACCCGCTCCTCCACGGGCCTGTAGCGTGATTTCAGGCGCCTGTATTCCATGAATCCCGTGGTCCTACCCATCAGGAAAACACCTCCTCGGTCATGCGTACGGTCTCCGACTCCTTCATCTCGCTCTCGCGGATGCGCTGGAGCGCGGCCCGGTAGTCCAGGGGGATCACCTTGACGAACAGGGGCAGCATCTCCTCCCAGGTGTCCAGTATCCGGGCAACGTGGCTGCTGCCGGTGTAGCGCACGTGCTTTTCCAGTTGCTCGCGCAGGAAGCGCTCATCCTCCTCTTCGGTGATGGGCTCCACGTCCACCATCTCCAGGTTGCAGCGGGTGTCGAAGAGCTGGCTTCGGTCCAGCACGTAGGCGATCCCGCCGCTCATTCCGGCGGCGAAGTTGATGCCGGTCTCCCCGGCCACGATGACCCGTCCGCCGGTCATGTACTCGCAAGCATGGTCGCCCACCCCCTCCACCACCGCCACCGAACCGCTGTTGCGCACGCAGAAACGCTCTCCCGCCATACCGTTGATGAACACTTCCCCTCCGGTGGCGCCGAAGAGGTTGACGTTTCCGGTGATGATGTTGCGCTCCGGGGCGAAGGTGGAGCCCCTGGGGGGATACACGATCACCCGGCCTCCGGACAGCCCCTTGCAGAAGTAGTCGTTGGCATCTCCCTCCAGCTCGAAGGTCACCCCCGGCGCCAGGAAGGCGGCGAAGCTCTGTCCGGCCGATCCCTTTGCCTTTACGCGGATGGTGTCCGGTGGCAGCCCCTGCGGCCCGTAGCGCCGGGTCACCTCGAAGCTGAGGGTGGCGCCCACGGCACGGTCGGAGTTGCGCACCGGCACGTCGATCTCCAGCGGCGTGCCCTGCTCCAGGGCCTCCCGGGCGGAGTCGATAAGGTAGCTGTCCAGCCCCTGGCCCGCCTCGCTCTCAGGCGCCCGCAGGCAGCGCAGCGCCCCTCTCCTGGGCACCCGGGGAGGAGCCAGCACGGCCGAGAAGTCCAGCCCCCGGGTCTTGGCGTGTCCCGCCCCGGGGTCTGCCTCGAGCATGTCGACGCGGCCCACCATCTCCTCGAAAGAGCGGAAGCCCAGGGCGGCCATCTGCTCGCGGGTCTCCCGCGCCAGAAAGCGCATGAAGCTCATCACGTGCTCGGCCTTGCCTGAAAAGCGCTTGCGCAGCTCCGGGTCCTGGGTGGCCACGCCCACGGGACAGGTGTTGAGGTGGCACTTGCGCATCATCACGCAGCCCATGGCCACTAAAGTCGTGGTGGCGAAGCCGAGCTCCTCGGCCCCCAGGAGGGCCGCGATCACCACGTCCCTGCCGCTCTTGATCTGGCCGTCAACCTGGACCCGGATCCTGTCACGCAGGCCGGCCCTCACCAGCACCTGCTGCGTCTCCGCCAAGCCGATCTCCCAGGGGGTGCCGGCATACATGATCGACGACAGGGGGGAAGCGCCGGTGCCGCCGTCGCAGCCGGCGATGTGCACGGTGTCCGCTCTTCCCTTGGCCACCCCGGCGGCCACGGTGCCCACCCCCGTCTCGGAGACCAGCTTCACCGAGACCCGGGCCCGGGGGTTGGCGTGCTTGAGGTCGTAGATCAGCTGAGCCAGGTCCTCGATGGAGTAGATGTCGTGGTGCGGGGGAGGGGAGATGAGCATCACCCCGGGGGTGGAATGACGCACGCGGGCGATTGTCTTGTCCACCTTGTGGCCGGGAAGCTGTCCTCCTTCGCCGGGCTTTGCCCCCTGGGCCATCTTGATCTGCAGCTCCTCGGCGCTCACCAGGTAGCTGGAGGTGACGCCGAAGCGCGCGGAGGCCACCTGCTTGATGCGGCTGTTGGCCGGGCCGGAGAAACGCTCCTGGTGCTCACCGCCCTCCCCGCAGTTGCTCCTGCTGCCCAGGCGGTTCATGGCCTCCGCCAGGGTCTCGTGCGCCTCCTTGCTGATGGAGCCGAAGGACATGGCGGAGGAGACGAAGCGCTTCAGAATGGCCTCCTCCTCCTCCACCTCCTCCAGGGGCGCCGGATCGGCGGCGCGGAAGCGCAGCAGGCCGCGCAGCGTGCAGAGATTCCGGCCGGTGTCGTTGACCACCGAGGTGTACTGCTTGAACACTCCGTAGTCTCCCTCGCGCACCGCCTTCTGCAGCAGCGCGATGGCCTCCGGGCTGAACAGGTGCTGGTCGGAGAACAGCCGCTGGGCGTACAGCCCGCCGGAGCGAACGGTCCAGGCCGCCTCCCCGGAGCCCTCCTGCCCGAAGGCCCTGGCGTGCAGAGTCAGCTTCTCCGCCTCCACAATGTCCAGGCCGATGCCGCCGATCCGGCTCGGGGTGCCGGAGAAGTGGCGGTCCACCAGCTCCTGGCTCAGGCCCAGGGCCTCGAAGATCTGGCTGCCCCGGTAGCTGCGAATCGTGGAGATGCCCATCTTCGACATGATCTTGAGCAATCCCTTCTTCACGGCGGTGACGTAGTGCTCGGTGGCCTCCTGGAGGCTCATCTCCCCGGTCAGGCGTCCCTGCTCCAGGAGGTCGCGGATCGTCTCGAAGACCAGGTAGGGGTTCACACCGCTCGCGCCGAAGCCCACCAGGCAGGCGAAGTGATGCACCTCCCGGGCCTCCCCGGTCTCGATCACCAGCCCGCTCAGATGGCGTTTGCCCCTGCGCACCAGGTGGTGATGCACGCCGCTGGTGGCCAGCAGCGAGGGGATAGCCGCCTTCTCGCGGCACACGCCCCGATCGCTCAGGATCACCAGGGAATAGCCTTCGTCGATCCGCTGCTCCACCTCCCGGCATACCGCCTCCAGGGCGCCTTCCAGGACGCCTGGGCGGCCGGCCGCCTCCGCGGTCACCCCCGCCGGCCCGACTCCGGCGTCGAAGAGAATGGGCACGGTGCAGACGCGGAAGTCCTTGATCGCCGAGTTGCGGAGCATCTCCATGTCGTCGTTGGTGAGCACCGGGTGGGAGAGCTTCAGCTGGTGGCAGTGCTCGGGAGTCTCGGTGAGGAGGTTGCGCTCCCGACCCACGAAGCTCATCAGGCTCATCACCAGGTTTTCCCGGTAGGGATCGATCGGCGGGTTGGTGACCTGTGCGAACAGCTGGCGAAAGTAGTTGAACAGGAGCTGGGGCTGGCGGGAAAGAACCGCCGGAGGAGTGTCGTTGCCCATGGAGCCGATGGGCTCCTGGGCGTTCTCCACCATGGGGGCGATGATGGCGTTCAGGTCTTCCCGGGTGTAGCCGAAGGACTGCTGGACCAGCGGCAGCCGTTCGCGGTCTATCGAGACCGGCCTGGGCACGCCGAAGAGGCCCTTTAACAATATGCGGTTCTTCTCCAGCCAGTGCCGGTAGGGCCTGCGGCGGGAGACGGCGCTCTTGATCTCGTTGTCCTTGATGACCCGCTTCTTCTCCGTGTCCACCAGGAGCATCTTGCCGGGCTGCAGGCGCCCCTTCTCCAGCACCTCCTCGGGCTCGACCGGCAGCACCCCGACCTCCGAGGCCAGCACGACCTTGCCCCCCCGGGTGATCACGTAGCGGCCCGGGCGCAGGCCGTTGCGGTCCAGCATGGCCCCCACGCGCACCCCGTCGCTGAAGGCAATGGCCGCCGGCCCGTCCCAGGGCTCCATGATGGCGGCGTGATACTCGAAGAAGGCGCGCTTGTCCTCGGAGATGTGGTAGCGGGTGCCGAACGCCTCCGGGACCATCATGATCAGGGAGTGCATGATCGAGCGCCCGCCCAGGGTGAGCAGCTCCAGGACGTTGTCGAAGATCCCCGAGTCGCTCAGCTCCGGGTTGGCCACCGGGAACAGCCTGCTGAGGTCCTCACCGAACAGCTCCGAGGACAGGCTGGACTGGCGCGCCCGCATGTTGTTCAGGTTCCGGCGCAGCGTGTTGATCTCCCCATTATGCGCCAGGAAGCGGAAGGGCTGCGCCAGAAACCAGGAGGGGAAGGTGTTGGTGCTGTAGCGCTGGTGCACGATGGCCAGGGCGCTCTCGAACTGCGCGTCTTGCAGATCGGGGTAGAAGGTGCGGAACTGGGGAGAGACGAACATCCCCTTGTACACGATGGTGCGGCTGGACAGGGAGGGGATGTAGAACTGGTCCAGCTTCCACCCCCGCTTGAGCGCCTCGGCCTCCAGGGACTTGCGGATGAGGTAGAGCCGCCGCTCGGTGGCCTCTCCGGGCTCTTCCGGACAGGTGAGAAAGAGCTGGAAGAAGGAGGGCATCTCGCGGCGCGCCTGCTGGCCCAGGCAGCTCGGCTGGACCGGAACCTCCCGAAAGCCCAGGACCTTTCCGCCCTGCCGGGCCACTACCTGCTCGGTCATCCGCAGCGCCTTTTCCGCCTCCTTCCCGCGGCGGGGCAGGAACAAGAATCCCACCCCGTAGGCTCCGGCCGGGGGTAGCGGAAAGCTCACCTGGCCGGCCAGGAAGTCGTGGGGTATCTGCAGCAGCATCCCGGCCCCGTCCCCGGTTTTCATGTCTCCGCCCACCGCGCCGCGATGCTCCAGATTGCAGAGAATCTGGACCGCTTCCTCCACGAGGTTGTGGCTCCTGGATCCGTCGATGTTGGCGATGAATCCCACGCCGCAGGCGTCGTGCTCGTAGCGCGGGTGATACAGTCCGCTGGGTTTCGGCATCATGAGGCGTCCGTGATCCCCCGGTTCCGCAAGTTTATGACGACCTCGTATATGCATGCAGTTTTCCGTATTTTTGTCAACCGCCGCGCGCAACCCCGTGCAACCCCTTCGCGGCGTCGATGTCGATATCTTTCAGATCTTTCAGTGGGCGTTGCCTGACTAAAACTGTAATATATAGGGCAGACCCGGTCGTTGCAAGGAGTACCCAGTGTTCGAGCGTTATGACCCGCGTCGTGGCCAGCGCCTCGGCCTGCTCACCCCCGAGGGGGAGCTGCGGGAGGCGGATCCTCAGTTGCCGATCCTGAGCGACGCAGAGCTCCTGCGGGCTTTTCGGCTGATGAGCTTGGCGCGCGTGGCCGACGAGTGGGCGATCAGTCTGAACCGGCAGGGCAGGATGCCCACCTATCCGCCCAACGCCGGGCAGGAAGCGAACGGGGTGGGGGCTCTCATGGCGCTGCGCCGGGAGGATTGGCTGGTGCCGGCGTTCCGGGAGCTCGGCGCCCTGCTGGCCCGGGGCATCCCCCTCAGCCAGCTGTACCTCTACTGGTACGGAAACGAGATGGGCAGCCACCTGCCTCTGAAGTCCTTTCATACCCTGCCCATCGCCATTCCCGTGGGCAGCCAGCCGGCGCACGCGGTGGGTCTGGCCTACGCCGAGAAGCTGTCGCGCTCGGGACGGGTGGTGCTTTCCTTCATGGGGGAAGGAGCGATCTCCGAGGGCGCGGTGCACGAGGCGTTCAACCTGGCTGCCGTCTGGCAGGTGGGGGTGATCTTCTATGTGCAGAACAACGGGTGGGCCATATCCCTTCCCAGCCACCGGCAGACTGCCAGCGCCACCGTGGCGGAGAAGGCGTTCGCCTACGGCTTCGAAGGGGTGCAGGTTGACGGCAACGACCTGATGGCCGTCTACGCCGCGGTCTCTCTGGCCGCCCGGCTGGCCAGGGAGCAGGGGCGGCCGGTGATGATCGAAGGCTGCACCTACCGTCTGGGCGCTCACACCACCTCGGACGATCCGAGCCTGTACCGCGAGGAGTCGGAGGTCCGGCAGTGGGAGGCCCGCGACCCGTTGAAGCGGGTGGAGACCTATCTGCGCCGCCGGGGTCTGCTGGACGACGGGCGGCTGCGGGCGCTGCAGAAGGAGTGCCGCCAGGAGGCCCGCGAGGCGTTCCGGGAGGTGGAACGGCACCAGGACCCGGGCCTGGAAGACACTTTCCGCCACATGTACCGGCAGCTGCCTGCCGTGCTGCTGCGGCAGATGGAACGGCGCCGCAGTGGAGTGAGCCTGGAGCCGCCGGCGGAGAGCGCCGCGAGCGCCGGTGGACCGGCGCTCTCCCCTGCACGTACAGGGGGACGCCGGTGAGCCTCATGACCCTGGTGGCCGCCGTCAACGACGGCCTGCGCAGCGAGATGGCCGCCGACGGGCGGGTGCTGGTGTTCGGCGAGGACGTGGGCCGGGAAGGGGGGGTGTTCCGGGCCACCGTGGGGCTGCAGGAGGGGTTCGGGGAGGAGCGCTGCTTCGACACGCCCCTCTCGGAGGCGGGGATCGTGGGCGCGGCGGTGGGCATGGCGATCGCTGGCCTGCGGCCGGTGGTGGAGATCCAGTTCTCCGGCTTCTTCTACCCGGCGTTCGACCAGATCGTGAGCCATGCCGCGCGCATGCGCAACCGCACCCGGGGCGCCCTCACCGTGCCGCTGGTGGTCCGCATGCCCTACGGCGGTGGCATCAACGCGCCGGAGCATCACTCCGAGAACCCGGAGGCGCTCCTGGCCCATGTTCCCGGGCTGAAGGTGGTGATCCCCTCCACCCCCTACGACGCCAAGGGGCTGCTGCTGGCCGCCATCCGCGACCCGGACCCGGTGGTCTACCTGGAGCCCAAGCGCCTGTACAGGTCGGTCCGCCAGGAGGTGCCGGCTGAGCCCTACGTGGTCGAGCTGGGAAAGGCGAAGGTGGTGGCGGAGGGAGAGGCGCTGACAGTGGTCTCCTACGGGGCGCAGATGAAGGAGGTGCGGGAGGCGGTGGCCCTGCTGCACCAGGAGGGGATCCGGCCCGAGCTGATCGACCTCCGTACGGTCTACCCTCCGGACCTGGAGACGGTGACGGCCTCGGTTCGCCGCACGGGCCGCTTCCTGGTGGTGCACGAAGCTCCGGAGAGCTTCGGGGTGGGTGCGGAGCTGGTGGCCAGGGTCATCGAGGAGGCGTATCCCTGGCTGCAGGCCCCGCCGGTGCGGCTTGCCGGTGCGGACACGGTCTTTCCGCTGCCCCGGGGCGAAGAACACTACGTGATCGGCCGGGAGCGCATCGCGGAGGCGGCCAGGCGGTTGCTGGGCTACAGGCCCTGAGGAGAAGGAATGCGGTTCGAGTTCAGATTCCCGGACATCGGGGAGGGCATCCACGAAGGGACGGTGCTGGAGTGGCGATGCAGCCCGGGCCAGGAGGTGGAGGAAGGCCAGACCCTGGCGCTCATCGAGACGGACAAGGTAGTGGCCGAGATCCCGGCCCCCCGCTCCGGGCGCGTGGAGAGCCTGGAGGTGGGCGAGGGGGAAACGATCCAGGTCGGCCAGCCGCTGGTGACCCTGGAAACGGCTGGAGAGGAGCCCTCGCCTGCGGAGGTCGCCGTCGAGGAGGAGAAGGCCGGAGTGGTCGGCCGGCTGGAGGGAAGCGGGGGGATGGTGCTGCCGGAGAGCTTCGAGGGGCGCGAGGCCGGCCTGCCGGAGGGGAGCGGCAACGGCAGGTCGCGCCGGATACCGGACCGCGCCAAGGCCTCTCCAGTGGCCCGGCGGCTGGCCTCCCGCGAGGGCGTCGACATCGAGACGCTCCGGGGGAGCGGACCCGGCGGCCGGGTGCTGAAGGAGGACGTGCTGCAGGCCCACGGCGGCGACGGCGGGCCGGGAGCGGGCTCCCATGAAGCCGCGGGCGCCGGTCCCCGCGCCGGGACGGCCTCCCCGGCCAGTCCCGCCGCCTCCCAGAGCGCAGGGGCCGGCCGGCGGCAGGCCCTGTCCACCTTCAGGCGTACCGTGGCACGGAACATGGAGGCCAGCTGGCAGATTCCCGCAGCGGTGGTCCACGAGCAGACCGCAGTGGACGAGCTGGTAGCCGCCCGGGAGGCCCTCCGCCAGGAGCCCGAGGGGGTGGCGGGGCTCACCTACCTGCCGTTCTTCATCAAGGCCGCGGCTTTCGCGTTGGGGCGCTTTCCCCTGCTGAATGCCCGCTTCTACGCGGACTCCCAGGAGGTGGAGACCCTCCCCGAGATCAACATCGGTTTCGCGCTGGACGGGCCGGAGGGCCTGGTGGTGCCGGTGATTCCCCAGGCCGACAGGGCCACCCTGCGCGGCATCCAGGAGCAGATCGACCGGCGCCGCCGGGAGGCGCGGGAGAAGACCCTGGGGCTGTCCCACCTGCGGGGGGGCACCTTCACCATCAGCAACTACGGCGGCATCGGCGGGCTCTACGGCCGGCCCCTGATTCTGCCGCCCCAGGTGGCGCTGCTGGGCATCGGACGGTTGCACCAGGCGCCCGTGGTGCGCTCGGGAGCGGTGGTCCCCGGGTGGCTGCTGCCCCTCTCGCTGGTTTTCGACCACCGTCTCATCGACGGAGCCTACGCGGTGCGCTTCCTGAGGGCGCTCACGGAGCTGCTGGCCCGTCCGTACCGGTTGATCGCCTGCCTGGGCTGACCCTCCGGGCGGCAGCGCCCTCGTCGGCGAGGCGGAGCCGGGCGCCTGCTTTCCTCGCCCGGCTGACGGACGGTACAATAGGCGGCGTCATGAGTCGCCGCGGGCAGCAGGTGCAACGGGGAGGCAGGGCCGGAAGGATCCTGAGGATTCTGGGGCCCGTGGTCGGAGTGACCGTTTTCTCCCTGGCTCTCTGGGTGCTGGTGAGGGAGTTGCGCACCTACAAGCCGCAGCAGATTCTGCACCATCTTGCCACCCTGCCGGTGCCGCGGGTGCTGCTGTCCCTGCTGTGCGCCGCCGCGGGCTACGCGGCGGCCACCGGCTACGACACCCTGGGGGCACGCTACCTCGGCCACCCCCTCCCGTACCGCCGTACCGCGCTGGCCTCCTTCATCGGCACGGCGTTCGCCAACAACATGGGCCTGGGGATCCTGACCGGTGGGTCGGTGCGTCTGCGGCTGTACTCCGCCTGGGGGCTGTCCCTGGTGGAGATCAGCAGGCTGGTGGCCTTCTACACGCTGACCCTCTGGCTGGGTTTCTTCTGGATGGGCGGGCTGGCCTTCACGGTGGACCCCATACCCCTTCCGGAGATCCTCCACCTCCCGCTCGCCACCGCCCGTCCCTTCGGCATTCTCTTTCTGGCCGTGGTCGGGGCCTACTTCGCGGCCGCTATGCTCGTCAGACATCCGGTGCGCGTGCTGGGGCACGCGTTTCCCCTTCCCCCCGCCCGCTTCCTGCCCCTGCAGATCGGCATCGCCACCCTGGACTGGTCCTTTGCCGGCGCCGCGCTGTATCTGCTCCTGCCTTCGGCGCAGATGGCGTTTCCGCGCTTCCTGGGCCTGTACCTGCTGGCGCTCCTGTCCGGCATCATCAGCCAGGTTCCCGGTGGGCTGGGGGTCTTCGAGACGGTGTTCGTGCTGCTGATGTCGGGGCGCCTTCCCGCCACCACGGTGCTGGGATCGCTTCTGGCCTTCCGGGGCATCTTCTACCTGCTGCCCCTGAGCGCGGCGCTGCTCCTGTTGGGAGCGCAGGAGCTGGCGCGGCGCACCTTCTTCAGGCGCGCGGCTCAGGCGGTGGGGCGCTGGTCCTCGGCGGTGGCGCCCCCGCTGCTGGCCGCCACCGCGGCTCTGGGCGGCCTGGTGCTGCTGCTCTCGGGGGTCACCCCGTCGCAGCAGCACCGGCTTCTGTGGCTGTCCCGCGTCCTGCCCCTGGCGGTGATCGAGGCCTCCCACTTTCTGGCCAGCGTCGTGGGGGTTGGGCTGCTGGCGCTGGCGCGCGGGCTGGCCCGCAGGCTGGATGCAGCCTACTACCTGAGCCTGGCGCTGCTGGCGGCGGGGGCCCTGCTCTCTGTGCTGAAGGGGCTGCACTACGAAGAGGCCCTGGTTCTGGGCTTCCTTTTTCTGCTGCTGCTGCCCAGCCGCCGGCACTTCTACCGCCGCTCGCTTCTTCTCAGCCCCTCCCTCGGTCTCGGCTGGATCGCCGCCGTGGCGCTGGCGTTGATCGGCGCCTCGGGGGTGGCCTGGTTCCTGCACGGCCGGCCGGCCTACAGTCGCGACCTGTGGTGGACCTTTGCCCTGGAGGCGGCCGCGCCGCGGGCGCTGCGGGCCCTGGCCGGGACGGCGGTCGCCGCCCTGGGGGCGGGGCTCGTGCTCCTGCTG
>CAZBDU010000135.1:0-11036 GCA_964490725.1 uncultured Spirochaetaceae bacterium
GCGCAGGCCCGCGCCGCAGCCCCGCAACCCCCGCGCCGCCGATTGGAAAGGAGCCGGTAACTCTGCTATCCTGGAGGACATGGTGTGCTCCCGCCCCCTGGCCTTCTTCGTTGGCCTGGATCACCGGCTGGACCTCTTCGACGACGGGGCCCCCCTGGGGGAGGAGCGGCTGCGCCGAGAGCTCCATCCCCCGCTGCCGGTGAGCGGGAAGGTCCTGGTGTGGGGCTTTGCCCTTCTGCGGGAGGCGGTCCGCAGGGGCGGGCGGGAGCTTCCCTGCGTCCTGCTGGAAGCGCTCCCGGAGCGGGAGATGCTCGAGCTGGCGCTGGCCCTGGAGGGCCGCCGCGGCGACTACTCCTGGGAGGAGCGTCTGGCCATGGCCTCTTTCGCCGCCGCGGCGCGGGAGCGGGGCGAGCCCCTGGACCTGGGCCACCTGGCCCCGCAGATCACGGGCAAGGCCGAGCCGCGCCTGGAGGAGCACCTGCGGGAGTATGCGGGGCTTCCGGAGCAGCTGCGACGGCTGGTGCATGGGGGGAAGTTGGATCTGAGGACCGCCGCGGCCGTCCGGGACCTGCCGGAGGAAGTGGTCCGGCATTCCGCCCGGGCCCCTCTCAGCTTCAGCGCCCGGCGGCAGTTCCTGGTGACGCTGCGGGAGGTGGCCTCGAGGGACGGGCTCTCCGCGGCTGGCCTGTCGGAGCTGTGCGGGCGCCTGCTGGCCGAGGCGGACCCCCCGGCGGCGCTGCGGCGCCTCCGGCAGCCGGGGTTGACCGCTCTGGAGGAGCGGCTGGCGGCGCTTCGCGAGGCCACGCTGGGCGGCAGCGGGGTGCGGCTCCAGGGCCCGCCCTGGTTCGAGGGCAGAGCCTTCCGCGTGGAGTTCGACTTCGAAAGCAAGGCGGTGCTGGCCCGGCGCCTGCGGGCCCTGGGCAGGCTGCAGGAGAAGGCCGATGAGCTCTTCGAGCTGCTACGCTGAGCACTTCCGCCGGGTGTACGTGCAGCCGGGGCTGGAGCGCTCCCCGCATCTGCGGCGGGCGCTGCAGGCCCTGCCGGGGGTCCCGGTGGAGGAGGTGCAGCAGGCCGGGGCCATTCCGCCGGAGCACCTGAACCAGCACACCCTCTACGTGTGCCGCCCCCGGGGGCGCACGGTCACACGCTGTCCCGGCTCCCGCGGGCACCTGTGCTGCAGTTACCTGACCGTCGACATGTATCTGGGCTGCCCCCTGGGCTGCTCCTACTGCATCATGCGCGGCTACCTCAACTTTCAGCCCCTCACCGTGTACCTGGACCCGGAGGCTTCGATCCGCCGCCTGGCGGCCCTGGCGGCCCGCTCTCCGGGGCGGCCCATCAGGGCCGGCACCGGCGAGGTGGGCGACTCGCTGTGGCTCGATCCGCTGTTCGCGCTGGCCGGGGAGCTCATCCGCGGCCTGGCCCCCTACCCCAACCTGTCCCTGGAGCTGAAGACCAAGACGCATTTCGTGGATCACCTGCTGGAGGTCAGCCCCAAGGGCCGGGCGGTGATCGGCTTCTCCCTGAACCCGGCGCCCCTGGCAGCCGCCTTCGAGGGCGCGGCCAGCAGCGTGGAGCAGCGGCTGGAGGCGGCGCGGCGGGCGGCCCGGGCGGGCTACCGCCTGGCTTTTCACTTCGATCCCCTGATCCTGAGCCCCGACTGGGAAGCGCAGTACGCCGCCGTGGTGCGCTCCATGGAGGACCTTCCGCCGCAACGGGTGGCCTGGATCAGCCTGGGCACGGTCCGCTATCCCCGGGAGCTGCGCGAGAGACTGGGCAGTGAGGAGCTGCTCCTGGAGGAGTTCGTTCCCTGCCGCGACGGGAAGTACCGCTACCTGCAGCCGGTTCGCAGCCGCATGTACCGCGCCCTCAGGGAGCTGCTGCGGCGGCGGTTTCCCGAAACGCCCGTGTACCTGTGCATGGAGAGCGCCGCGGTGTGGCAGAACGTGTTCGGGAGCCTGCCCGGAGGGCTGCCCGGGGTGCGCGAGCTGTTCCCGCACCGGCGCAGGAGGGTAGAGCATGAGCAAGCCTGAAGCGACCTGGGCGGCGTTGATCCTCCTCCTGGGTGCCTCCCCCCTGGCCGGCGCAGACCGCGTGGCCAGCGTGGTCTATCTGGAAGAGGGCGTGGCGGTGGTGCGGGACAGCGAGAGGCTTGCCCCGGCCGAGGTGGGCATCGGCATGGAGATCGAAAACTACGACGTGGTGAGCACCGATGCCACGGGACTGGCGGAGATCGAGCTTCAGGGCCCCGGGGCCGCCGGCGGGTCGGTCAAGGTGTGGCCGAACACCGCCTTCACCCTCGAGCTGGACCGTTTCGGGACCGACAGCAGCACCACCGTGGGGCTGCTGTCCGGCACCCTGGCCCTGAAGGTGCAGAAGGTGAGCGGCAGGCGCACTCTGGAGGTCCGCACCGAGCTCACCACCATGGGGGTGCGCGGAACCTCCTTCACCGTGGTCACCGGCCCGGCCGGAGAGCTGCTGGTAACGGCCGCCGAGGGGGAGGTGGCCTGCCGGGACCAGCAGGGCCGGGAGCTCATGGCCCGGCCCGGCACCGCCGTGGAGCACCTTCCCGGGGAGCTGTTTCGCGCCATCCCGGTGGCGGTGAGCGATCTTCAGACCTTTCGCCGGGAATGGTACGCCGGGCGCCTTTCGGTCCTCAAGGCGAACGCCCTGCGGGCGATCCGCGCCTACGCCGGGCGCTATGGGGAGCTGAGCGAGCGCTTCCGCCAGGCCTACGCCCGGCTCATGAGCCGGCGGGAGATCCTCTCCAAGTGGGCCCGGGAGGACCGCACGGGCCGAACCGGCGGGCGCATGGAGGCCATGCGGGAGAAGAAGGAGATGGTGGGAGCGCTGCTTCAGCTGCGCAAGGTCCAGTTCGTGTTCGAGCGGGTCTACTACCGGCTCTCCGAGCTGCAGGGCTACCATCGCCAGGGTTACGGGCACGGCCAGCTGCGGCCGGGGCTGAGCACGGAGGAGTTCTTTG
This sequence comes from uncultured Spirochaetaceae bacterium, assembly GCA_964490725.1. GTDB lineage: Bacteria > Spirochaetota > Spirochaetia > SZUA-6 > DRHE01 > CAZBDU01. The sequence goes on from CAZBDU010000135.1 coordinate 2,984, forward strand.
CCCGCTTCGCCGGGGAAGCCCGCGAGCTGGCCTCAAAGATGGCGCAGGTGCGCTATGCGGTCAAGCTGTACTCCGCCCGCAACGGCGGCCGTTTCCCCACGGATCTCTTCGATGAGGGAGAGGAGCCGTTTACGCAGGACGCCGACAGCTTCTTCGGCGACCGCGGGTTCTGACCGGGCCGGGGCGGAGTCTCAGGGGCGGCTTTAGAACAGGGTGACGTCGCTTCCCACCGCCCGCCGGGCGCGGATGCGCTCCAGGTAGCGCAGCTCCTTGGTTTCCACCGGCTGGGCCAGGGTCTTGCTCAGACGCTTCAGCCGCACCCTGGCGTCCCCGGTGAAGAAGTAGATCTTGCGCGCCTCGTTTCCCCCCACGTCCCGCGCCGTCACCGGGATTTGCTCCGCCTCCAGGTACTCCAGGGCAAAACGCACGTTGTTCTCGGGGACCCTGGTGGCGAACCCATCCACCTGGCTGAGCACGCTGCCGCCCCCGAACACCTTCGCCCGCAGCCCCCTGCGGCCGGCGCCCAGCTTGAGCATGTCATTGATCAGCAGCTCCATGGCGTACATCCCGTACTTGCCGCTGCGGGAGAGGTAGAAGCGGTCTTCGCTGATGGTGTCCGGCAGCATGAAATGGTTCATCCCTGCCACGCCGCTGCCGGAATCGTAGAGCGCCACGGCCACGCATGAACCCAGCACCGTGGCGATGACCCGCCGCTCCCGGGTGGCGTGGTACTCCCCCGGAAGGATCGTGACCATCTCCAGCTCCAGCTTGGCGTCGAAGCGGATCTGCACCCCGCAAGGCCCTCCTACTTGAGGAATTTCTGCACCACCGCCATGAGCTGCTCGGGCTTGAAGGGCTTGACCAGCCACCCCGAGGCGCCGGCGGCCTTGCCTTCCATCTTCTTGCTGTCCTGGCTTTCGGTGGTGAGCACCAGAATGGGAACGAACTTGAAGGGGGTCTTCTTCACTTCCTTGATGAGGGTGATCCCGTCCATGTGGGGCATGTTGATGTCCGTGACGATCATGCCCAGCTCATCCTTCTTCCCTCCCAGACCCTCCAGCACTTTCAGCGCCTCGTGCCCGTCGGCGGCCTGAAGCACCTCGAAACCGCCGTCGGTAAGAGTGAACTCAACGGATGCGCGCAGGGTCGATGAATCGTCCACGATCAGGACCTTCTTGGCCATGGTTTCCCTCCTCTCAACGGCTCGTCAAAACAGGGTCAGCTCACCGGGACTGCCACCCTCCTCCACCTCGAAGCCGGTCAGCTCGCCGGCAACCTTCTTGTGGGTGAAGATGGTGAACCGCTCGATGATCTCCCGCATGCTGTTGTTCCGGATGGTCCAATCTTCCAGCCCCGCTTCCTGCAGCGCCTGCTGCCTCCGCTTTCCGGCGTCCCCACGGATGCGCTCCAGCTCGGCTGCGGTCTGCTCGATCACCTCCAGCAGCTCGGCCAGCCGTTCCAGGTCCCGCTCCGACTGGCCCATCAGCTCGAAGAAGCGCGCCGTGTACACGGAGAAGGAGCGCAGCGTTTCCGAAAGCGTGTTCTTGGAAAACACGAGCCGCTCGTAGCTCTCCTGGATCTTGCGCCGCATCTCGGCCACCACGCTCTGCTCGCGCAGCACCTCCCGCACGTAGGACTCCACGGTCTCATCCGTGCGCACCAGGGACTCCTTGATGGCCGCCAGCGCCACCTTGACGTCGTTCTCGATCTTGGCGGTGAGCTCGGTCATCTCCATGACCGTGCCCTGCCGGTCCTTCAGCCCCTCTTCCTTGGCCACCTCGATCTTGGAGGCCACCTCGATGCTGTAGAAGCGCTCCACGATCTCGAAGAAGGTGCGGAACGCCTCCTCCAGGAGCCGAAGGCCTTCCACGACCTGCTGGCCGCCGCTGCCGACCTTCTTCTTCTCCCGCACGGAGTCGTCGATCCCCGCCAGCAGCTCCTGCAGCACGCCCACAGACTCGTCGAACATGCTGTTCAGCGCCCCCCCCACCACCTCACCGGCGGTAGTTTCGGTGACGAACTCCAGGAAGGCCTTGCGCTCCTCCTCCACGCGCTCCAGGATGCGGCGCAGCTCGGCGAACTTCTCCCGGAACAGGTCGTGGCTGCTGCGGATCTTCTCCGCCACGTCCCCCAGCACCGAGACGCACAGCTCCGGGACCCTCTCCATCAGGGTCAGGGCATCCAGGTCCGCCTCCGAGCCGTCCCCGCCCAGGTCCAGGTCAGGCTGCCGGATGGAAATGATCACGTGATCGATGGACTGGCGGATAATGTCCTGGAGCTGCACCTCCTCCATGATGCGGAACAGGGGCGTCTTGACGCTCTTGGCCTCCTCGATCACACCGGAGAGGATGTCCGCCAGCGTGCTCACTCCCTGGTTGTACACCTCGAAGCTGGAGCTGAGCTTGCCGTGGAACTCTCCATAGAAGCGGTTCTGGAAGCTCTGGATGTTCTCCACGGTCTGCCTGAAGCCCACCAGGAAGCCCAGGACCTCCTCGCCCCGGTGGATCAGCTCGCGGGTGTAGGAGATGGTGCGCGAGGAGAGCTTCTTCAGCTCCTCGGTGATGTAGGAAAAGGCCCGGCCTGCCTTGCCGGCCTTCAGAGCGGCCGTCATGGCGTTGAGGGAGATCAGCTCCATCTCGATGGAGTCTTCCTGGATGTTCTCGATGACCTTCTCCAGCTCCGAAAGCCGCTCGATGCTGCGGTTGATCGAGTCGAACACCTGCTGGTCGCGGTCGCGCATGTCGGTGAAGAACTCGCCGGCGTTGCTCACCACCGTTTTGGCTTCGCCGATGATCTCCCCCACCAGCCCGCCGCCGGAGGCCTGCTGATCGTCCCGCACGAAGTAGCCCACGATCTCGTTGGCCTCCTGGAACCCCACCTCCAGCTCCTTGAAGAGCTCCGGGAACCTGTTCGCCATGTTCAGGTAGATCTCCTCGGTCTTCGCGATCAGCTGGTCCAGTGAGTGATGCAGGCGCACCTGCAGGCTCGTCTCCATGGCAGTCCCAATTATATCGTTCGCCCGTCAAACTTCAACATTGGCCGAAAATCCCCCAGGACCGCGCCGCCCGCCGGGAAGCCCCCTCCCCCGGGGAGCGCCGCTGCCCCTCTTTAAGAAAAGGAAAGCCCGGGGGAGCGCCCCGGGCTCGATTTTCCTGCCAGGTACGGCTCAGCCGCCGACGGCCTTCTCGGTTTCCAGGTCGAAGAACTGGATCTTGGCCATGTCCGGCTTGAAATGCGCCGTGTCCCCTACGTGGAACTCGTAGCGCGGCTGAACGCGCACGATGATCTGGTGCTGCTCGGTGGACACGTACAGCAGGATCTCCGCACCCAGGGGCTCCACGACCTCCACCTTGGCGGTGATGGTGGCGCCCGGCTCCTCCTTCTCCATGTACACCAGGTCTTCCGGCCGGATCCCGAACAAGACGTCCCTCCCCGCGTAGGAGCGCACCCTGTCCGCCAGCTCGGAGCTGAGGGCGATCTGGAAATCTCCCTCGTCGGCCAGAAGCTTGCCCTTGTCCTCCTTGATGGTGGCCTTGAGAACGTTCATGGGCGGCGAGCCGATAAATCCGGCCACGAAGCGGTTGACGGGCTTGTTGTACAGGCCCAGGGGCGTGCCGATCTGCTGGATGATGCCGTCCTTGAGCACCACGATGCGGTCGCCCATGGTCATGGCCTCCACCTGGTCGTGGGTCACGTAGATCATGGTGGCCTGCAGCCGGTTGTGCAGAGCCGAGATCTCCGCCCTCATCTGCACCCGCAGCTTGGCGTCCAGGTTGCTGAGGGGCTCATCGAAGAGGAACACCTTGGGCTTGCGCACGATGGCCCTGCCCACCGCCACGCGCTGGCGCTGGCCGCCGGAGAGCGCCTTGGGCTTGCGGTCCAGCAGCTCCTCGATGTCCAGGATGCCCGCCGCCTCGTGCACCCGCTCGTTGATCTCCTTCTTGGGGAACTTGCGGATCTTCAGCCCGAAGGCCATGTTCTCATAGACGGTCATGTGGGGATACAGCGCGTAGTTCTGGAACACCATGGCTATGTCCCGGTCCTTGGGAGCCACGTCGTTCATCAGCTTGCCGTCGATGTACAGCTCCCCGGCGGTGATCTCCTCCAGGCCCGCGATCATGCGCAGGGTGGTGGATTTGCCGCATCCGGAAGGCCCTACCAGAACCACGAACTCCTTGTCGTTCACGGTGATGTTGGCGTTGTCCACCGCCAGGACGCCGCCTTCGTACACCTTCTTCACATTCTTGAGCTCTACCGTCGCCATCAGAGCACCTCCATGGGGTTTATCCTATGCTCCTGAGATTAGCCGATTTCCCGCCATCCGTCAATGGAAAACGACGCGGCGCAGCGGCCTACGGGTTGGGGTTGGTGGCTCTGAAGCTGCTGAGCCGCTCCCCCAGGCTTTCTTCCTCCTCCCCGGCGGCAGCGCTCTCGGTGAGCCAGGGGATCACCACTTCCCGCTTGAGCGTTCCCCAGCCGGGAGGCAGGGGGCGGGGAAAGCGCAAGAACTCCTCCCCCGCCACCCGCCCGATGAGCAGGGGATAGGCCTGCGGAAACTCCCGCTGGTTTATCTCCTTGAGCGCCGAGAACCCCCCCGCCACGCCGAAGGTCCGCAGGCGCTTGCGCCGATCGATACGGAGCAGCTCCTTCTGGGTCTCCGGGTGGAAGAACCAGAGCAGGAACCGCCGCGCCCCCAGCCGGTTGTGCGCTCCCTTGGGGATCCCGAGGTAGAGCACGTCGTCCTCCACCGGGATCTTGCCCTCCGCGCTCAGCCAGCGGAAATCGGCCTCCTCCCTGTGCTCGGCCAGGCTTTCGAAGAGGCGGGAGGAGTCGGTCTGGTAGAAGAGAATGCGCCGCTGGTCCACCAGCTTGGGCATGGGCTCGTACATGTACTTGCGGAAGAACTCGCGCTCCTGGGCGTAGCCGCCGTCCACCTCCCGAATCCAGTCGCGCAGGTACCGGACGGCCTGCTCCAGGGACTTGCGGTCCCAGGTCAGCCCGCCTCCCGTTGCCTCCCGGAAGCCGGCTCCCAGCAGGGCCGCCGTGGTGTAAGGGGTCTGCGAGTCCCACAGCGGGGAGAAGCCCATCTGGATGAAGCGGCCCCGGACGGTCTTGTTGAACTCCCCGGCCCGCTCCCGCAACAGCTCCAACGGCATGGTCAGGCTGGGCAGCTCGTCCTGGGGCGCGAACACCACCGTGGGCAGGTTGAAGCACACCGGCAGCGCCACCTGCCTGCGGTCATGCACCCCGGAGTCCAGGAGCTCCCGGTAGAACCCCTCCCGGTGCAGCTTGTCCTCCCCGAACAGCCTGTCCAGCGACTCCAGCCGGCCCGCCGCCTGCTCTCCGGTCATCCACGGCGCCAGCACCAGGTCCGCCCGCGGGCCGCCCGGCTCCAGCGCCTGGATCGGGTCCTTCCGGTACTCGAGCTCCACCTTGAGGTCCTCCGAATGCCCGTTGAACAGCTCGATGTAGGCGGCCATCTCCGGCCGGTTCGTCACCAGCACCACCAGCCGGCCCTCGAAGAGGCGGCAGCCGGCCAGCAGGGAAAGCAGCGCCGCCGCCAGCAGGGCGGCGCACAGGCGGAGGAGCCGGCCCGCCTGCCCGGCGGCGGGAGGCGGCCTCTTGCAGGATGTCGTGGACGCGCAGGTAGAAGGGCTCAAGAGATCAACACTCTAGGCGGGCCGGAACGGACTTGTCAATCCCGCCGCCGGCGGCCCAGCTCCTCCAGAGCCTCCCGGCTGGCGGTCACGGTCCTTTCGATCTCCTGGCCGGAGTGGGCCGCGGAAAGGAACCAGGCCTCGAAGGGCGAGGGGGCCAGGTAGATGCCCCGTTCCAGCATCCCCCGGAAGTAGGCCTTGAAGGCGTCCCCGTCGCTGCCGGCAGCCGAGGCGAAGTCCCGCACCTCCTCCGCGGTGAAGAAGAGGCTCAGCATGGAGCCGACGCGGTTGACCTGGTAGGGAAGCCCCAGCTCCCGCAGGCCGGCCCGGATGCCCTCCTCCAGCGCCGCGGCGTTTTCCTCCAGGCGCGGGTGAATCCGCTCTTCCAGGAGGATGCGCACCGTCTCGTGGCCGGCGGCCAGCGCCAGGGGGTTGCCCGAGAGGGTCCCGGCCTGGTACACCGGCCCCAGCGGGGCCAGGCGTTCCATGATGTCCCGCCTGCCCCCGAACGCTCCCACGGGCAGCCCGCCGCCGATTATCTTGCCCAGGCAGGTCAGGTCGGGCTTCACCCCGTACAGCTCCTGTGCCCCCCCGGGGGCCACGCGAAACCCGGTGATCACCTCGTCGAAGATCAGCACGATCCCTTCACGGGCAGTGATCTCCCGCAGCTGCTGCAGGAAGCCCGGCTGCGGGGGAATGACCCCGGCGTTGCCCATCACCGGCTCCACGATCAGCGCGGCCACGTCGCCGGAATGCGCCGCCACCAGCTCCTCCACCGACCCGGGGTCGTTGAAGCGGGCCGCCAGGGTGTCGCCGGCGGTGCCCGCGGTGACCCCCGGGCTGCCGGGGATGCCCAGGGTCAGAACCCCGGAGCCGGCCTTGATCAGGAAGCTGTCCCCGTGCCCGTGGTAGCAGCCTTCGAACTTGATGATCCTGTTCCTGCCGGTGAACCCTCGCGCCAGCCGCACCGCGCTCATCGCGGCCTCGGTGCCGGAGCTGACCATGCGCACCATCTCCATGGAAGGGTAGGTGCGGGTGACGAGCTCGGCGAAGCGCACCTCCAGCTCCGTGTTGGCGCCGAAGCTGGTGCCTCGGGCCGCCGCCTCGGCCAGGCGCTGCAGCACCCGCTTCTCCGCATGCCCCAGGATGAGCGGGCCCCAGGAGCACACGTAGTCGATGTACTCGTTGCCGTCGGCGTCCTGGATCCTGGCGCCGCTGCCGCTGCGGATGTACAGCGGCTCCATGCCCACCGAGCCGAACGCCCGCACCGGGCTGTTGACCCCGCCGGGGATGACCCGCTGCGCCCGCGCGAACAGCGCCTCCGATCTGTCTGTCCTCAAGCCCCCCATCGCCACTCCTCCAGATAACGCACGCGTTCCTTCTTGTACTCCTTGAGGCTGTAGAGAAGCTGGTACTCCTCGCAGCCGATGCCGCGGGCCATTCCCTCCACCGCCTCCCTGCACTCCCCCCGCGAGCGGGCGTGCACCATGGCGTACAGCCGGTAGGGCCAGCCCGGGCGGGCCGGCCGCCGGTAGCAGTGCGAGACCGCCTCCAGGCGGGCCAGCTCCTCCCCAGCCCGGTCCAGCTCGCCCTCCTCCACCCGGAAGCAGGCCATGGCGTTGCCCGCGAAGCCGGCCCTGCGATGGTGCAGCACCGCCGCCAGGCGCCGGATCACCCCCGCGGCCTTCAACCGCTCCACGGTCTGAAGCAGCTCGGGCGGGCTGAGGCCGATCCGCTCGGCCACCTCCCGCCACGGCTCGGCCACCACCGGCAGGCGCTCCTGGAGGGCCGCCAGGACCCGCCGCTCCCGGGCCCACAGCCGCACCGGGGCCGCGCTTTCCGGGCCGCGCCTGCCGGCGGACCGGCGCTCCACGGCCGGGGCCGCCTCCTCCTCCACGGCGGAGCGCCTGACCTCACCCGGGGCCGCCTTCCCCTCCTCCGCGAAGGGGAGCCGTACGCGCAGCTTGTAGGTGCGCCCGGCGGGGAGGATCATGAAGGGGGGAGGGCCGGCGGCGGCCAGCAGCCCCAGCACCTCCGCCTGGAACTCGCGGCCCTGCGGCAGCGCCAGAGTGAACCACAGGTTCCAGCGGTGGTCCCGCAGGTAGTTGTGGCTCACCCCGGGGTGCCGGCTCACCGCCGAGGCGATGGAGTCCACCTCCGCGGGCGGCGTCTGGACCGCCGCCAGGGTGGTGCGGTAGCCCAGCCGCCGGGGCTCCAGCAGGGCGGAGATCTCCCGGATCAGCCCGCCGCCGATCCAGCCGCTCACCGCCGCCAGCACCTGCGGCTCCGGCAGGCCGCAGCGCTCTCCCAGGAGCGCAAAGGGGCGCTCCGCCAAGGGCAGGTCCTGCTGCAGCTCCTCCAGCAGCCGCCGCTCGGCGGCGCGGAAGGAGCCCGGG
>CAZBDU010000136.1:0-10804 GCA_964490725.1 uncultured Spirochaetaceae bacterium
GCGCTGGGCTTCAGCCCCTGGCAGCGGCGGACCCTGGCGGCCGCCGCCGGCGCTGCGGCCGTGGCCGCACTGTACGACGCGCCCCTGGGGGCGGCGCTCTTCGCGGTGGAGGTGCTCCTCCCGGAGGTGAGCGTGCGCACGGTGGTGCCCACGCTCCTGGCCGCCGCGGCCGCCGGCTTCCTCTCCCGCCTGCTGATGGGCTCCCAGCTGGTGCTGACAGCGCTGCGGGGAAGCCTCCCCTCCATCGGGGGCTCCGGCGCGGCCGTGCTGCTGCCCAGTGCAGTGGTGGGCGCGCTTTCGGGTCTGGCCTCCGTGGCGTTCATCCGGCTGCCGGCCGCCTGGGAGCGGCTCTTCGGCCGTCTGACCCGCGGCAACCCCTGGCTGCGCCACGCCGCCGCCATGCTGCTCTCCGGGTTGGCGATGGTGGCGATGCAGCGTTTGTGGGGACGCTAGTACGTGGAGGGGCTGGGCTACGCCACCATACGGGACGTGCTGGCGGGCGCTCTCTCGGGGCCCTTCCTCCTGCTCCTGCTGGCGGCGCTGAAGCTGCTGGCCACCTCGCTGGCCCTGGGCACCGGCGCCTCCGGAGGGGTGTTCACCCCCGCTCTGTACGTGGGCTCCACCCTGGGAGCCTGCTGCGCGCTGCTTCTGGCGCGGCTGTTTCCGGGGCCGGCCTTCCCGGTCCGGGTGCTGGCCCTGGCGGGAATGGCGGCGCTGGTGGCGGGGTTACCGGGGCGCCGCTGACCGCAGTGTCGCTGGTCCTGGAGATGACCCGCGAGCCTGGCCTGGCCCTGTCCCTGCTGACAGCCGCCGCTCTGGGCTACGGGGTGCGCAAGCTCTTCCTGAGGGAAAGCGCGTACACCGCCCGCCTGGCCCGGCAGGGACGCCGGGTTGGACAGGCGCTGTTGCGAGAGGATGCCGGCAGGCCGGAGGGGCCCGCCCCGCCGCCCGGGTGAGCCGGCCGGCCTCCCCGGCGCCGGTCCCTCAGCGTCCCAGGATCTTCTTCAGCGCGCCCAGCAGCCGCTGGACGTTCTCCTCCCGTGCGGTGTGGCCCATGAGGCCGATCCTCCAGATCTTTCCCGCCAGCGGGCCCAGGCCGGCGCCGATCTCGATCCTGTGCTCCCGCAGCAGCCTGCCGCGCACTGCGGCCTCGTCGGCCCCGGCGGGTACCCTCACGGAGTTGAGCATGGGAAGGCGCGAGTCAGGCTTCACCAGCATCTGGATCCCCAGCTCGGCCAACCCCTGCACCAGAAGTCGGTGGGCGGCAAGGTGGCGGGCAAAGACCGCCTCCATCCCCTCCTCCTGAATGAGGTGCAGTCCCTGAAGCAGGGCGTAGAGCATGTTGATGGGGGCCGTGTGGTGGTAGGCCCTCCTGGCACCCTCCCAGTAGTTCATGATCATGCTCATGTCCAGATACCAGTTGGGAACCTTGCCCTTGCGGTTGAGGATGACCTCCACCGCGCGGGGCGAGAAGGACACAGGCGCCAGCCCGGGCGGCACCGACAGGCACTTCTGGCTGCCGCTGTACAGCGCATCAACTCCCCAGGCGTCCAGGGCCACCTCGATCCCCCCCAGGCTGGTGACCGTGTCCACCAGGTAGAGCTCCTCCCGCCCGCGCAGCAGCTCGCCGATCTCCGCTACCGGGTTGCGAACCCCCGTGGAGGTCTCCGCGTGCACCACCGCCACGATTCGGTAGCTGCCTTTCTCGAGGCTTGCGGCCACGTGGGCAGGATCCACCGGCGTGCCCCACTCGAACTCCAGCGCCTCGACCTGGGCGCCCAGGCGGCCGGCCACCTCCTGCATGCGCTTGCCGAACACCCCGTTCGTGAGGACCAGCACCCGGTCCCCCGGCTCCACCAGGTTGGCGAAGCAGGCTTCCATGCCGGCGGAGCCCGTCCCGGAGACGGGCAGGGTCAAGGGGTTTTCGGTGCGCATGAGCCACTGCAGCAGGCTCTTGATCTGGTCCATGATGGTGATGAAGTCCGGGTCCAGGTGCCCGAGGGTCTTGCATGCCAGGGCCTGGTACACCGACGAAGGCACGCTGGAGGGGCCGGGCCCCATGAGCAGCACCTCATCGATTCCACTCAGCAGCCTGTGCAAGGTCTCACTCCGTGCCTGGTTTGGCTCATGTCTTGCCCTCCTTGAGTTTCCTTCGTATGGCGGGGCTCACCAGAGGGGCCGTGAAGGAGAACAGCGCGATCAGCAGGAAAGCCAGGCTGATCGGATGCCTGACGAAGATCGAGGGATCGCCGTTACCGATGATGAGGGACATCCGCAGGTGCTCCTCCAACGCCGGTCCCAACACGATGGCCAGGAGCATGGGTACCACCGGGAAGTTGTACTTCTTCATGAAAAACCCCAGCACCCCGAAAATCACCATGGTGGCCACGTCCCAGAGGGAGTTGCGCAGCGCGTAGGCGCCCACGAAGCAGAGCACCGTGATGACGGGAAGCAGGATCCGCTTGGGGACCTGCAGAATCCGCACCCACACCTTGACCGTCAGCAGGGTGATGATCAGGGTGAGGACGTTGGCCACCAGGAACGCCCAGAAGACACTGTACACGAAGTCGCCGTTCTGCTGGAACAGCAGGGGCCCAGGGGTCAACCCCTGGATCATCAGGGCGCCCAGCAGGATGGCGGTAATCGGGTCCCCGGGGATGCCCAGGGTGAGCATGGGGATCATGGCTCCGCCGCTCACCCCGTTGTTGGCGGCCTCCGGAGCGGCCACCCCCTCCGGGATTCCGCTGCCGAACTCCTCCGGATGCTTGGAGATCCTCTTGGCGTAGTCGTAGCTGAGGAACACGGCGATGGGACCGCCGGCGCCGGGAATGGCCCCGATCCCGGTCCCCACCACCGCGCCCAGCAGCTGGTACTTCAGCAGACTCACCAGCCTGCCCAGCTTGGGCAGCAGTCCCGAGATGGTGGCCTGATGCCGGGGAATCACTTCCGTGCCCACGGCCACCGCCTCCAGGATCTGAGAGATGGCGAACAGCCCGATCATGGCCGGCAGGAAGGAGATGCCGCTCTGCAGGTCGACGATGCCGAAGGTGAAGCGCGGCACCCCCAGAATCGGGTCCAGCCCGATGGTCATGAAGATCAGGCCCACCACCCCCGAGATCAGCCCCTTGATCACCGACTTCTGGCCGAAGCTGCAGATCAGGGTGAGCCCCAGCAGCACCAGGGAGAAGAGCTCGGGCGCGCCGAACTTGAGGGCCACCCGCGCCAGGGTGGGAGCCACCAGCACCAGGCACGCCAGGCTGAAGATCCCTCCCAGAAAGGAGGAGACCACCGCAGTGCCGATGGCCTGGCCGGCCTGGCCCTTTCTGGCCATGGGGTAGCCGTCCAGAGCGGTGGCCGAGGCCGAGGGGGTGCCCGGGATGTTCAGCAGAATGGCGGAGATCGAGCCGCCGGTCATCCCCGAGGCGAACAGCCCCAGCAGCAGACTGAAGGAGGTGACCGGAGGGAGGGTGAAGGTGAGGGGAAGCAGCAGCACCATCCCGAGGCTGATGGTCAGCCCCGGCGTGGCGCCGATGAACAGGCCGAAAAGGACTCCCATGACGCTGGCAAACAGGTTCGGGATGCGCAGGACGTCCCCAAGGGCCGCCAGGGCCACTTGCTGCATGGGTGAGCTCCTCCTATAGAAAAGGGATCCCCGGCAGGGGGACCCGGAAGAACTGGTGGAACACGAAGTACACCACCGCCGTCACCACCACGGAGGTGATGAGAATCTCGCCCCACTTCCTCGACCCGGTGAACAGCATCACGATCACCACGAACGGCGGGGTGACCAGCAGAAACCCCAGCTGCACCATCCCGACCACGTAGGCCGCGAAGAGCGCCAGCAGCAGGCCGATTCTCAGCACGGCTGCCCCGCTGAGCCGCGGGTTCTCCTCGGCGCTGCCCTTGCGGGCCAGCGTCCTGCCCAGTAGCAGCAGCGAGAGGAAGGCCAGCAGTGAGGTGAGCACCCAGGGCAGGAAATCCGCGCCCAGGGTGTTGGGCAGGTTGCGCTTGGGAAGCTGCATGGTCATGGCGGCGTAGCCGGCCACAAAGGCCAGCAGAGAGACCGAGATGACGATGTTCGCCCTTCGCATCGGGGTGTCGCCTCCGTCAAGGAGAAGAGGAAGGGGAGGCGGATAAGGCCGCCTCCCCCGCCCCGGTTCATTTCACCAGACCGGCGTCCTTCAGCCCTTTCGCGATCAGCTCGTTCTGAACCTTCAGATACTCCGCCGTTTCGCTGGGTCCCTTGTAGTCGATGTTGAACCCGGCCTTTGCCGCCACGTCCGCGAAGGCGGGGTCTGCCGAGGCCTTCTGGAACACGTCGGCCAGCTTGTTCACCACCGGATCGGGCGTGCCTGCCGGCACCGCGATGCCGCGGAACAGCTCGATCACCACGTTGTAGCCCAGCTCCTTCAGGGTGGGCACGTCCGGCACCGAGGGGTCCCTCTTCTCGGTGGGCATGGCCAGGAGGCGCGCTTGTCCGGCCCTCACCTGGGAGAGGATCTCCGGCAGGGGCACGCAGATGGCCTCCACCTCGCCTCCCAGCAGGCTGGGTACCCGCCGCCCGGCTCCCAGGGGAACGTGCACCACGTCGATGCCCGCGGCGTTGGCCGCGATCACCGCCGTGAGGTGGGTGGCGCTGCCGGTGCCGGCGTTGCCGATCTTGACCTTGCCGGGGTTCTGCTTGGCGTACTGCACGAACGCTTGAGCCGTCTTCCAGGGGGAGTCGGCCCGCACCGCGATGGGCATGGAGGTGAAGCCGACGTTGCAGACCGCAATGAAGGCCTCGTAGGTGAAGGGGACGTTGCCGATGTTCGTGGCGGTCAGGATCGAGGTGGAGTCCCAGCCGATGGTGTATCCGTCGGGCTTGGAGTTCTTGAGCGCCTGGTACATGATCCCACCGCCGGCGCCCGGTTTGTTCACGGGAACGAAGGGCTGGCCGAAGTACTTCTCCCCCGCCTGCACCAGGATCCTCCCCATGACGTCGGCGGACCCGCCGGCCCCGAAGGGGATCAGGAACTCCGCGGGCTTGGTGGGATAGGCGGCCGCCGTGGTCTCCGAGCTACCCTCGGCCAAACCGGCAACGGCGACCCCTCCCAGAAGGACGGCGGTCAGCACCGCCAGAGTCAGTGTTCTCTTCATGCTCTACCTCCTCAAAAATGAGTTTCGATTCGCGGCTAACGCCGCGGGGGAACCTCCACCCCCGCCCAGGCTTCCCGGATGACCCGCTTGGCGTTGGCGATGATTGCCTCCGAGTACTCCTCCGCCAGCAGCGGCCGCACCTCCGCGCTCACCACGGGCTTGTTGGCCGGGCCCAGGAGCTTCATGTCCAGCAGCAGCTGGAAGAACTGCCGCACCTGCTCGGTGTCGGTTTCCCCGCCGGGAATCCCGAAGCGGGGCTGCAGGTCCCCGTAGGCGGGATGGCGGCGCTCCCTCATCACGCAGTTGCCCAGGTGGAAATGCAGCGGGTACTTGCTGACCAGCGGGAGCGCCTCCTCGGCCTTCTCGCCCAGCAGGGGGAAGTGCGACAGGTCCGCCAGCAGCCCGAAGTTCGGATACTTCGCGCACAGGGGGGCGGCCACCTCAGCGGCGTCGCGGAAATGGCCGATCAGCGCCTTCTTGTCGATGTCACGGTCGAAGATCTTCAAGGTGAGGCCGATGCGGCCCTGCTCGTTCGCGTAGTCGCAGATCTCGGCCAGGGAGTCCACCAGGATCTTCTTGGCCTCTCCCCGCCTGGCCTCCCCGGGGTCGCGGCCCGACAGCACGCGCACCCAGGAGGCTCCCAGGTCGAAGGCCTCGTCGATGCAGCTCTTTACCGAGTCCACCGCCTTCCTTCTCTCCGCAGGATCCAGGTGGTTCAGGCTCAGCTTGTTGGACAGCACCTTGGGCTGGGTGGCGTAGCAGACCTCCAGGTGGGAAACCTCCAGGAGCTTGCGCGCCTCGTTGCGGACCTTGACATCCCGCATCATCCCCACCTCCACGGCGGTGAAGAAGTCGTCCTCCACGATCTTGCGGAGAGTCTCCACGATGGGACCTTCCCCGCGGGACACCTCCGGGAAGGCCTTGAAGTGGACGATCCCCAGCTTCATGAAGTTGTAGATCGAAAAGTCGCCCATCGTCTCCGGCCCTCCTCAGCTGTCCTTCTGCGGATGGATCACCACCTTCATGGCGCCGTCCCGGCGCTCCACGAAGGTCTTGAAGGCCTCGGTGATCTCCTCCAGGGGGAAGGTGTGGGTGACCAGGGGCTTGCCCGTGATCCTGCCCTGGCTCATCAGCGCCAGGGCCCTGCCGACGCTCATGTTGCCCTCTCCCCGGACCGTGTAGATATTGACCCCCTCGCGCACGGCGATGGAGATGTCCGCCGTCACCGGGCCCTTGTAGAACGCCAGGATGCAGATCTTGCCGCCCCGGCGGATGTTCTCCAGAGCCTGCTGCAGTGAGTCCTTGCCGCCGGCGGCCTCCAGCACCAGGTCCACTCCCAGCCCGTCGCTGAGCTCCAGGATCCTCTCGTGCAGGTCCTCCCGCTTCACGTTGATCACCTCATCCGCGCCCAGCTTCCTTCCCAGCTCCAGCCGTTCGTCTCTGGTGCCGCTCAGGATCACCTTTCCGGCGCCCAGCGCCTTGGCCAGCTGCACGCTCATCAACCCGATGGGTCCGGGGCCGATCACCAGCACCGTGTCCCCGGGGATGTAGCCGCCGGCCGTGTCGATCCCGTAGATGCAGGTCCCGGCGGTGGTGATGATCGTGGACTCGTCGAAGGAGATGTGATCCGGAAGCTTGTAGAGGGTGTTGACGTGGTTGACGGCGTACTCGGCGAAGCCGCCGTTTGCGGTCAGCCCGTTGGCCCGGTGCCCCTTGGCCAGGTTGCCGTAGTTCAGGCAGGCGGTGTAATGGCCCATGATGCAGTTCTTGCAGCGGCCGCACCCCTTGTGGATCTCCACCGCCACCCGGTCCCCCGCCTCGAACTCGTCCACCGTCGGGCCAACGGCCACCACCGTCCCGGCGTACTCGTGGCCGATGATGAAATCCCCGAAAGGGGGCTGCTTGGGCATGCCGTGGGTCACCACCTTCACGTCGGTCCCGCAGATGCCGCAGGCGGCCACCTTCACCAGCACTTCCCCCGGACCCGGCTCGGGCACCGGCCGCTGCTCCACCCTGATGTCATCCAGCCCGTGCAGCACCGCAGCGCGCATCGTCTTGGATATGTTCATGGCTCTTCGCTCCTCCTCTTCACCTGTAGTCTCTACTCGCCGGACCTTATGCCGTGCGTCTGTGCTCCCGCATGAGCCCCACCATCGTCTGCACGCAGGCCCCTGCAAACCCGGGATCGTTGATGTGCGCGTCCACCAGGGTGCAGGGAATCCCGGAACGCAGCCCGCGCTGCAGGGCGTCCAGGAGGGCTCGATTTCCCCCCGGATCGTGCAGCGGACCGCCGCGGCTTCCGTAGACCGACCAGCCCCTGGCGGGCACCAGCACGGCCGCGGGTCCCCGGGCCTGGTTCAGTCTCTCCGCCATCACCTGGCCTACCCGCTTCATCTCCCCGCGGGAGAGCTTGACGTTGGCGTTGTAGGGGTTGTGCATGTAGGTCCGCCGCCTGCGCAGCCGGGGTGGGATGGACTCCCGCGGGCCGAAGCACAGGTACTCCAGCGACCCGGTGGACACCACCTGGGGAACGCCCTTGCGCCCGGCGGCGGTGAGGCGCCCCGGCACCACGGGTGCGTAGATGCCCGCCCCCGCCACCTCCTCCGCCAGCTCGTGCGGGGTGATGTCCAGCACGCCCCCGATCGCCCCCGCAGCCACCAGCTCCTCCATGGCCGATCCGCCGGCGCCGGAGGCGTGAAAGCCCACCGGCTCGAAGCCGCTCTCCTTGAGGAGCTTCGCCGCGTGGCTCACCGCCTTCTCGGTGTTGCCCAGGGCGGTGATGGCGATGGTCCGCTCGGGGCTGCCCGCGCAGATCTGCCCCCCCTGCTCCACCATGCCCAGCAGCGCCGATGCGGCGTTGGCCAGGATGGCGGCGCTCACCGTGTTGGGCCCTCCGAACAGGTCGCTCACCGAGAACATCACCGCGATGTCCTTGTGGCCCACGTAGGGGCGCAGGTTGCCCGACGCCACGGTGGACACCAGGAATTTCGGGAACCCCAGCGGCAGGGCCCGCATGGCCGCCGCGGCGATGGCGGTGCCCTGGTTTCCACCCAGGCCGATCACTCCCTGCAGGCCCCCCTCACCCAGAAGCTGCACCAGGAGGCGGCCGGCACCCCGGCCCATCGCTTCCATGATCCGCTCCCGCCGTCCGTCCCGCAGGAGCTCCTCCAGGCTGGAACCGGCCAGCTCGGCGATCCGGGAGCTTTGCACCTGCGGGCTCGTCCCCGGCGGCCCCAGGGGACCCACGTCCACCAGGAGCGCGTTGTGGCCGCGCGCCTCGATCAGCTGCTTGAGATAGGCCGCTTCCGGCCCCTTTGTGTCCATGGTGCCCAGCACGGCAATCGTCACTGCTTCCTGCTCTCAAGCTGCCCGCCCGTCGGGCAGGCCCGGCTGCCCCAGCTCCCGGCCGGCCCTGCCGGCCGGGATGGCCCGGGCGCCGCTTCAGGCGCGGTTCTTGAACAGCCTGGCCTCGTCTGGGATGCGGATGTCGAAACCCTTCACCTCTTCCAGGAAGGCGGCCAGCGCCTTGCCCGCGGCCTTGAAGTACCGCTCCCCCTTCTCCTTGCTGCCGCGGAAGGGATTGCCGATGGTGGCGCTGTCGGAGTACTCGTGATGCTCCATGGGGACCATGATGTTCTCCGCCCCCATGAAGGCCACCGTGGCGGTCCCGTCCTTCTTGCGGAACTTCTCCCCCATCCAGGCCGGCGCGTGGGTGCGGTCCTGCTTGGCCTTGTCCATGTCGATGAGCGTCTCGTCCCAGGCCCAGACCGTGCTGGTCTCCATCTCCCCGGCGTGCCAGCCCGGGGTCTCCTCCGGGGGCCCTTCCATGATGTCGCCCACCAGGCTGTAGTCCCTCTCGGTGGGGGTCTTGTACCAGCAGACGAAACAGTTGGTTTCGTAGCGGATGCGGCGCAGCGCGTCGTCCACCACCTTGGAGTTGCTGCCGTGGTGGCTGACGAACACGATCTTGTTGAAGCCGTGATAGATCATGCTCATGGCCAGCTCGTACACGATGATCCGGTAGGTGCTGCCCGAGAAGGTCATCGTGCCGGAGCCCATCCCCATCTCTCCCATGTGGTGGGGGGAGTAGCCCACGGGAATGATGGGCGTGTGCAGGGTCTGGGCCAGCGGCGCCGCCTCCCGGACCACCCCCATGGTGGTCACCGTGTCGGTTGCCAGGATGACGTGCGCGCCGTGCTTCTCGTTCGATCCCATGGGGATCATGATCGTGTCGTTGCGCTTCAGGTACTCGGCCACCTCGTCATAGCTCATCTCGGCGGTATTCCAGCTTTTCCTCCGTGCCATTCAAGGCCTCCTTGCCGTTATTTTGCTAGGTCAACGTGTCTTGTTCCACTTCCGGGTCCCCGGACGCGGTCGATGTATGGTAAACCTTTTCCATGTGAAGTATAGCGGATGCCTCACCGCTCTGTCAACACCTTTTTGCGGGCCGTCCGGATCAGGCCCCGCCGCTGCCCGCGGCGCGGCTTCCGGCAGAGCAGGTGGAGTCCCGCACCACCAGGGCGGTCCTGAACCAGCGCACCGTTTCCAGGCTGCCGCCGGCGATCAGGTTCAGGAGCATCTCCACGGCGGCCACGCCCAGATCGTGGCGGGGAATGCTCACGGTGGTCAAAGGCGGGGTGAAGCAGGCGCTCAGCGGCAGGTTGTCGAATCCGATCACCGACACGTCCTCGGGCACCCGCAGGCCCGCCTCCCGGACTGCCCTGACCGCCCCGAAGGACATCTGATCGCTGGCGGCCAGGATCGCCGTCGGGGCCCCGGGCTGGGCCAGCAGCTCGCCGGCGGCCCGATAGCCTCCTTCCAGGGTGAGGGTGCTCTGCTTGATCAGGCCCCGGTCCGCCTCGATTCCGTTCTGAAGCAGGGCCCGGCGGTAGCCCTTGAGCCGATCCTGAATGGTCGTGGACACGCTGGGTCCGCCGATGAACGCGATTCGCCGGTGGCCCAGGGCGGCCAGGTGCTCGGTGGCCTGCAGGGCGCCCCCCTCGTTGTCCACCCGCACGGCGGGCAGGTCCGTATCGTAGCGCCCGATCACCACGACGCGCTCCCTCAGCTCGCCCAGGGCCGCGAGCAGCTCGGGGAAATGGATGGCGCCGCCGCTGAAGATGACCCCGTCGGCCAGCTTCTCCCGAAGCAGGTAGACATACCTGAGGATCCTGTCCTTCTTCCTGTCCGTGTTCTGCAGGATCACGGCGTAGCCGGCGTTGTCGGCGGTGTCCTGGATGCCCCGCACGATCTCGGCGTAGTAGGGGTTGGAGATGTCCGGGATCACGATGCCGATGGTCATGGTCTTCTTGATGAGCAGGCCCTTGGCCAGCGCGTTGGGGCGGTAGTCCAGCTCCCGGATGGCGCGCAGGACCCGGGCCCGGGTGTCCCGGCTCACGCGGTGGGCGCTGTTGTTCATCACGCGGGAAACGGTGGCGATGGAGACTCCCGCGAGGTCTGCCACGTCCTGTATCGTCGGCACCAAAACACCCCAAAGTTGGAAAAGCTTTACCATATACGTAGCCACAACGGCGCCTGCTTGTCAAGCGCCAACCGGCATGCGCCGCATGCGCCCCAGCGGTGCCCGCGGCGACGCCAGGCCGGCTGCCGGCAGGCCGGCCGGCCGCTGCACGAGGTGCTCGACCGCGAGCCCCGGCCACTGCGG
>CAZBDU010000137.1:0-10765 GCA_964490725.1 uncultured Spirochaetaceae bacterium
AGAGCTCCACCTTGCCAAGGTGGATGTCGCGGGTTCAAATCCCGTTTCCCGCTCTTTCGACGCACCAAGGCGATCTGGACAAAGATCCGGATCGCCTTTTGTTTGCATGCGCCCCGGCTCGGGGCCGCTTGACAGCGAGTGCTTTGAGCTGTCGATGTCTATCTCGAGAGGTACGATGGTGATCGCCAAGAAAGAAACGGAGCTTCTGGACAACGCGGCCGTGCGGTTGACCGTCACGGTGGACAAGGACGCCATCCAGCAGGAATACGACGGTCTGGTGAACGAGTACTGCAAGACGGTGCGCGTGAAGGGATTCCGCCCCGGGAAGGTCCCGCCGGCGGTGCTGATCCGCAAGTTCCAGGACGCCTTGATCGGGGAGACCGGAGAGAGGATCATCCGCAAGAGCCTGGAAGAGGCGGTGGAGCAGGCCGACAAGAAACCCATCGCCTCCACGGTTCCGGAAGTGGACTCGGAGGACCGCCTGGAGCTGGGCAAAGACTACACCTACAAGGTGACCTACGACACCTACCCGGAGATCGAGCTGGGCCCGTACCAGGGGCTGGAGATCGAGGAGCCGGTGGTGAAGATCACCGACGAGGACATCGGCCGGGAGCTGAAGAGCCTCCAGGAGCAGAACTCCATCGTGGTGGACAAGAAGGAGGGGGCAGTCGAGGAGGGCAACATCGTCAACATCGACTACGTGGAGCTCGACCCGCAGGGGCAGGAGGTCCCGGAAACCAGGCGGGAGTCCTTCGTCTTCGAGGTGGGAACCGGCTACAACCTGTACAAGATCGACCAGGACCTGGTGGGCGTGAAGGAGACGGAGGAGAAGACCCTCGCCAAACGCTACCCCGAGGACTTCGAGATCAAGGAGCTGGCGGGCCGGGAGGTGAGCCTCAAGGTGAAGGTCAACAACATCAAGGAGAAGCAGCTGCCGGAAGTGGACGACGAGCTGGCCCAGGACATCAGCGACAAGTACCAGACGCTTGAGGACCTCAAGAAGGACATCCGCCAGCGCCTGGAGGACTTTGCCCGCACACGCATCCGCGAGCAGAGCATCTCCCAGCTGCTGGACAAGATCGCCGCCGCCACCAAGGTGCCGCTGCCCAGGTCCATGGTGGACCAGGAGCTGGAGAACCAGTGGCGGAGCTTCCTCTCCCGGGTGCGCAGCGAGGAGAAGACGGTTCTGGAGCAGCTTTCCCGTGAGGGCCGCTCCAAGGCAGACGTCCAGGCCGAGTGGCGGCCGGCGGCGGAGCGGCGGATCCTGCTCCAGCTGGTGGTGCAGGAGCTTGCCGAGCAGGAGAAGATCGAGGTGCCCCAGGATGAGCTGGAAGAGCGGGTGAAACGGCAGGCCGAGGCGGAGGGACTCCCGGTGGAGGAAGCGCGCGAGCGGCTTGCCGGCAGCGGCTACCTGCAGCTGATGGGCTACGACCTGCGCAACGAGAAGCTCTACGACCGCCTCCTTCAGCTCTCCACGGTGAAGAAGGGCAAGCAGACAAAATTCCTGGACTTGGTTCAGGGAAACCAGTAAATTCAAGCTGATCGAAGCCCTGCTTCCGCGCCTGCCCCGAGTCGAGGCCGGCCCGTTCGTGGCGGCTTCCAGGCTAAACTTCTTAAGTGTACAGGGTGTTGTCTCATGACAATCAAAGGAAGCAACCTGGTCCCCATAGTAATCGAGCAGACCGGTCGCGGAGAGCGGTCCTACGACATCTACTCGCGCCTGCTCAAGGACAGGATCGTCTTTGTCGATGGTGAGATCGTGGACGTTACGGCGGACCTGGTGGTGGCCCAGCTGCTGTTCCTGGAGAGCCAGGATCCCGAGAAGGACATCCACCTCTACGTCAACTCTCCCGGCGGAACGGTGACGGCGGGGCTGGCCATCTACGATACGATTCAGTACATCAAGCCGGACGTGCAGACCATCTGCATGGGCCAGGCTGCCTCCATGGGGGCGCTGCTTCTGACCTGCGGCACCCGCGGCAAGCGCTACGTGCTGCCTTCCTCCCGGATCCTCATTCACCAGCCCTGGGGCGGGGTCTCCGGGCAGGCCGCCGATATCGGCATCCAGGCCCGGGAGATCGTGCGCGTAAAGAAGCTCATCATCCAGTACTTCGCCCGGCATGCTGGAAAGAGCGAAGAGCAGATTGCCCAGGATCTGGAAAGGGACTACTATATGTCTGCACAGGAAGCGCTGGACTACGGTCTGGTGGACAAGATCCTGGAGAGGGGCCGGAATGAGCAAACTGACAAGAAATGAAGGACTGAAGGTATGCTCCTTCTGCGGTAAAAGCGCCGACACCGCGCGCAGGCTCATCGCGGGCCCGGGCGTTTACATCTGCGACGAGTGCGTCAACGTCTGCAAGAAGATCCTGGACGAGGAGGACGAGGTTCTCGCCCACGAGTTCGAGGAGGACATCCCGGTTCCGCGGGAAATCAAGGAGTACCTGGACCAGTACGTGATCGGCCAGGAGCACGCCAAGCGCGTTCTCTCGGTGGCCGTGTACAACCACTACCGGCGCATCTCCAACGCACACAAGCTGGAGGGAGACGTGGAGATCGAGAAGGCCAACGTGCTGATGATCGGTCCCACCGGAACCGGCAAGACCCTCCTCGCCCGCACCCTGGCCAAGAAGCTGAAGGTCCCCTTCGCCATTGCCGACGCCACCACCCTCACCGAGGCCGGCTACGTGGGCGAGGACGTGGAGAACATCCTGCTGAAGCTCATCCAGAACGCGGGAAACAACATCGCCGCCGCCGAGCGGGGGATCGTCTACATCGACGAGATCGACAAGATCGCCAAGAAGGGGGAAAACATCTCCATCACCCGGGATGTCTCCGGCGAGGGGGTGCAGCAGGCGCTCCTGAAGATCATCGAGGGAACGGTGGCCAACGTGCCTCCCCAGGGCGGCCGCAAGCACCCCAACCAGGAGATGCTGCGCATAGACACCACCAACATCCTCTTCATCTGCGGCGGTGCCTTCGTGGGGCTGGACAAGATCGTGGAAAGCCGGGTGAGCGACCATCCCATGGGGTTTGGGGCCGACATCAAGGCCACCCGCGAGAAGAGCCTGGTGGAGCTGTACTCGCACCTGCACCCGGACGACCTGATCCGCTTCGGCCTGATCCCGGAGTTCGTGGGTCGCCTGCCCATCGAGGTAACCCTGGAGGAGCTGGACGAGGACTCCCTCAAGCGCATCATCACCGAGCCCCGCAACGCGGTGGTGAAGCAGTACCAGGCGTCCCTGAAGCTGGACAGCGTGGAGCTGATCTTCGAGGACGACGCCATCGCCGCCATCGCCCAGAAGGCGATGGCCCGCAAGACCGGGGCGCGGGGCCTCAGGGCCATCGTAGAGAGCATCATGCTGGGCATCATGTACGACATCCCCTCGCTGAAGGGGCGCAAGCGCGTGGTGGTGACCCGCGAGGTGGTGGAAGAGGCCGCCAAGGCGGACATCGTGCTGCTGGACGAAAAGAAGACCGCCTGAGGGGGCACCCGCTCCCTCGCCCCCATCTCCGTTCTGAAGCAGCCTGCGGCGGCGCCTGCCCGGTTGCCACGGCGCGGGCTTTTCCCTATTATAGAGTGTAGTCACCGGGGGGCCGCCCCGGGGGATCACGGCGGAAAGGGGAGTGAATGCTGGTTCCAGCCGAGGTCTGGACAGTCGCCAAAGCAGAGCAGGGTAGCGCGGTTCTGGTCAAGCCCATCGGGTCTCAGATCGCCGTGCCGATCTTCATCGGGCCCCTGGAGGCCCAGGCCATCCTGATCGGGCTGGCCAACCACAAGATGCCGCGCCCTCTGACCCACGACCTTCTGCTGTCCGTGCTGGACCAGCTCACCATCGCCGTCACCCGGGTGGAGATCACCGAGCTGAAGGAAGGGACCTTCTACGGCCGGCTGGTGTTGAACCGCAACGGCGAGGAGGTGATCCTGGACTCCAGGCCCTCCGACTGCGTGGCCCTGGCCGTGCGCGCCAAGTGCCCGATCTTCATCGACGAGGGGGTGGTGGACGAGGCGGGCATTCCCATCTCGGCCACCGGTCAGCCGGAGAGCTCCACGAAGGACGACGAGGTCCAGTCCCAGATCGCCTATCTACAGAAGCAGCTCGAAAAGGCGCTGGAGACCGAAAACTACGAAGAGGCGGCCTCTCTGAGGGACCAGATTCGGGAGCTGCAGAAGAAGCTCTAGCTCCTGGCAGGGCCGCCGCGCAGAGCCACACCGGCTTCGGGCTCACCCTGGACGGCGGGCGATGATCGTGATGAAGGCGGCACTGTAGAGGATCGTGGGAAGGTTCTGCAGCACCAGCTTCAATGCCGGGAGCCCCGACACGTAGAAGAACTCCGCAGGCAGGATGCCGAACATCTCGAGAGTGGTGAGAAGGATCTCCACGTAGCTCACCAGCACGCCGATGGCCACCAGGACCCAGGCCATCTCCCTGGTCTGTGACCACAGCAGAATGGCCAGGAACGTTCCCAGGGCGCCGACGGCCAGCCGCGTCAGGACGAGGACGAAGTCGGCAAGCTCCATGATCTATCCTCCCGCAGTGTGGCGCAGCAGCGCCGTCAGTGTTTTCAGCTCCCCCGGGGATGCTTCCCCCGGCAGGATGGAGGGGGTGTCGCGGGCCGGCGCAAGGAGCAGCCCTGCTGCCAGAAACCGGTCGAAGACGGCAGCGTACTCCTCCTCCCCCGACTCGAAGCTCAGGTACACGCCGCGCTGCCGCCAGGCCGGCGCCCCCTGCAGCAGGTCCGGAGTGAGCCAGGGGGGCTGCACCCACCGCCGCAGCTCGTAGAGAGCCCGCACGGCGCCGGCCAGGATGACCGGCGACAGAGGTCCGGGAAGGGGCAGCTCCGGCGGCGGGACCGCCCGAAAACAGACCACCGCCGGAGCCGAGCCCATGGCGAAGGGCAGCACCGGAAGCAGGACCTGCGCCCGAGGCGGCTCTTCCAGGAGGGGACGCCACAGGCTGACCCGCTCGCTGGAGTGACCCAGCGCCGGGTCCGCCACCTCCCCCGGCCCCAGGCCTCCCCCCAGAAAGGCCGCGGCAGCCTCCAGGGCCTGCTCCCGGCAGCAGTAGATGCGGGCTTCCCGGTAGCCCGGCAGGAAGTACCGCAGAAGCGCCTTTTCCAGCCGGCGTGCATAGACGCTGGGCAGATCCGCCGCCAGGCCCTTGGAGATCGCGCCTTTCAACGCCCGCCCCACGCCTGCAGGCCGGTGTCCCAGCAGCGCCCGCCCGCCTTCCTGGTACAGGTCAAGGTAGCGCCGGCCTCGATGATCGTAGAGCCGGTAGCCCCTGGCTCGCCGGATGGACGGCAGCCGCCCCAGGAGGTCACTCATGGCTTCTCCGCATTGGCGCCCATTATAGCGGATGGCGTTCGATTTTCCACCCGGCGGGGTCCTCCCGCGTTTCCGGCGGCGCCGCGGCGGGCCGGCGCCAGGCTGCGCGGGCCGGCCCTCTCTATCTCCCCGCCGGACCGGGGGGCTGCGCGCGCCGCTCTCCTCCCTGGGGAAGCTCCTCACGACCCAGAGGGAACATCTGCGTGCCGCGACGCGGCCCGATGGACACCAGCCGGAGCATCAGGCGGCGGTAGGTGATGGGCTCCACGGGGCGCTCCTCCTTGAGGACGAGGAGCCACGGGCAGGCCAGCACCAGCCGGGCCAGAGCGGACACGGCGAAGATGGCCAGGTAGGGCGAGCCCTCCAGGCGGAGGTGGCTCATGAGCCAGCCTCCCGCCACGCTGCCGGCGAGGATCGCCGTTCCCCGCAGGAAGGCCAGGTAGGAGGTGTAGCGAGTCACCCGCTCCCTGGCCATGGTGTCGTAGGCGAAGTTCAGCGCGGCGATGTCGAAGCCCGCCCAGGCCAGGCCGGCCAGCGCCTGAATGGCGCAGATCCACCAGAAGGAACGGGAGACCATCCAGGTGAAGGGTGTCAGAGCGATCAGCAGCGAGGCCACCGTCAGGATCTTGCGGTTCCCGTGGCGGTCTCCAAGGTCGCCCCACAGGCGCATGGTCACGAACTTGACCAGCACGGGAAGGGCCGTGGCGGCCATGAACTGCAGGTAGCTGAAGGAAAGCTGCCGCAGCATGTAGGGCACGAAGAAGGGACCGGCCAGAAAGATGCCGAAGTGGAAGATGACGGTGAACAGGACGAAGCGCCCGTAGTTGGTGCGGTGCATCCTCGCCACGAACTCCGGGAAGGGCTCGGCGCTGCGCCTGGGCTCCGAGTACTGCGGCTCGTACTTCAGAAACAGGCTCACCGTGGAGCCCAGGCTTCCCAGGAAGGCCAGTCCGAAGATCATGGCGAACCCCACGAAGGGCCTGCCTGAAAACAGCTCCAGCAGCAGCCCCGCGCCCGCGATCGAGGTCAGCGCGATCAGGTTGGCCAGCCCGTTGCGCCGCGAGAAATACGCTCCTCGACGGGAAGGGTCCACCAGGTCCCCCATCCAGGAGGTCCAGACCGGAACGGGCAGCAGGTTCATGGAGAAGTACAGGGCGATCACCGCCAGGAGGATCCACACCCTGGGGGCGCCGGCGAAGTAGAGAAGGACCAGCGGTACGAACAGCACCGTCCGCAGCAGCCCCGCCAGCGCGCAGAGGGTTTTCCTGGAGCGCAGCAGATGCAGCAGGGGACGGTAGAACAGCTGAACCAGCGATCCCGTGAAGACCGGGATGCTGTACACGATCCCCGCCTGAAAGACGGTGGCCTTCAGGAAGAGGGCGAAAGCCTGGAAGTAGCTCTCCGCCGCTCCCAGCATCACCGAGAAGGAGGCCGCATCGGCGATGGACAGCTTCAGGCTGGAGCGCACCTTTCGATCCACCGCAGGATCGCTGTGCCGGGCGTGCATGGCCTACCCCTTCAGGGCTCGCGGCTGATCCGCTCCAGCCTGCTGTAGCGCAGCGGAAAGCGGGCCACCCGCCCGGTGTCGAAGCGCACCACCGCCATGGGCTGGCCGGCGGCCATCCACCTCTTCACCACCACGCCGGCGCCGTAGTCGTCATGATACACCCCGCAGCCCAGAGGGTAGGAGTCCACCTCCTGCGGGGCGGCCCCCCCGTAGATCTGCACCGCCTCCCGAGGTATCTCCTTCAGGAACAGGGAGGGCTCGCTTGCCTGGAAGGTCCCGAACACCCGCCTGCGCCGGCAGGAGGTCAGGTAGAGGCTCTCCCGCGCCCGGGTGACCGCCACGTAGAACAGCCGCCGCTCCTCCTCCAGATCCTCTCCGGCCGCCGCCAGCCTGCCCGGCGTGGCCGCGTAGTGCGGAAAGATGCCGTCCTCCAGCCCGGTGAGGATCACCCGGTCGAACTCCAGCCCCTTGGTGTTGTGGACGGTGATCAGCGTCACCGCACCGCCGCTCCGATAGGGGTTCTCGTCGGTGGCGTTCAGCACCTGGCTTTCCAGGTAGAGGCTGAGGCCCTCGCGGTTGCCGCTGTGGCGGGCCGTGGCGTTGACCAGCTCCTCCAGGTTGGCCGCCCGGTCGCTGCCCTCCGCCTCATCCCGCTCCCGGTAGTGCTCCAGCAGGCCGGAGGAGTGAAGGAGACGCTGGACCACCCTCGACAGGGTCTCCTCCCCCACCTCCACGGCCCGGACCAGCTCGTCCATGACCGCCAGGAGCTCGCCCAATCCCCTGGCAGTCCTGCCGCCCAGCTGCCCCGCGGCCGCGCGCGAGGCTTCCAACAGCTCCAGGCCCCGCTCGACGGCCAGCGCCTCGATGCGCTCCAGGCTGCGGGCGCCGATGCCCCGGCGGGGCTTGGTGGCCGCCCGGCGGAAGGCCATCCGGTCGTGCGGGTTGAGCAGCAGCGTCAGATAGGCCAGGGCGTCCCTCACCTCCTCACGATCGTAGAAGCGGGCCGTCCCCACGACGCGGAAGGGGATCCCCAGCTCCGTGAAGAGCGTCTCGAAGGCCCGGCTCTGGAAGTTCATCCTGTAGAGGATGGCCGAGGCGCCGTAGACGCCGTCCCGCAGAATGTCCGCGCAGAAGCGGGCCTCCTGGTCCTGCTCCTGCAGCAGCGCCAGCACCACCGGCGGCCCCTCGGGATTGTCGGTCCACAGGTTCTTGCCCAGGCGGTTGTGGTTGTGGGCCACCACGTGGGAGGCCACCCGCAGGATGTTGCAGGTGGAGCGGTAGTTCTGCTCCAGGCGGATGATCTGAGTCTCCGGGAAACGGTCCGCAAAGGTGAGGATGTTGCCCACCTCGGCGCCGCGGAACGCGTAGATGGACTGGTCCTCGTCCCCCACCACGCACAGGTAGCCTTCGGGCTGGTACAGCTCCTCAAGGAGCCGGAACTGGGCGGGGTTGGAGTCCTGGTACTCGTCCACCAGGAGCACCCGGAACCGGTGGCGCACCGCCTCCCGCACCCCGGTGCTGCCCGCCAGCAGCCGCACCGCCTGCAGGATGAGGTCCCCGAAGTCCAGCGTCCCCGAGCGGCGCAGCGCCTCCTGGTAGTCGCGGTACAGCTCGGCGAAGGACAGCCCCGCCGGCAGCAGCGCCTCCGGGAGCGCCTCCAGGGGATCATCGGCGGCGAGGCAGCGGTCCTTGGCCCTGGCCAGCGCGGCGGAGCAGCTCTTGAGCGAGCCCGCGGTCAGGCGCCTGCCGTACAGGTCGCGAAGCACGCCCTGGGAGCCCTCCTCGTCGTAGATCGTGAAGTAGCGCGGCAGGCCGGCCTCCCGGTGGAAG
Source organism: uncultured Spirochaetaceae bacterium (assembly GCA_964490725.1). Classification (GTDB taxonomy): domain Bacteria; phylum Spirochaetota; class Spirochaetia; order SZUA-6; family DRHE01; genus CAZBDU01. The sequence continues at coordinate 8,667 of CAZBDU010000137.1, forward strand.
CTCCGCAGCAGCCAGGCCCCGAAGGAGTGAAAGGTCCGGATGGTCACCGCCTCCGCGCGCGGGCAGAGCGCAGCCACCCGCTCGCGCATCTCCTCGGCGGCCTTGTTCGTGAAGGCCACGGCCAGGATCTCGCAAGGGTCCACCCCGCTGCTCTCCACCAGGTAGGCGATCTTGGTGGTGATCACCCGTGTCTTGCCGGACCCGGCGCCCGCCAGGATCAGCAGGGGAGGCCCGTAGTGCAGGACCGCCTCCCTCTGCCGGGGGTTGAGCGCCTCCAGGTAGCCCGGAGCCGCGCTCACGAGGGTTCCGCGCCGCCGGCAAGCGCCACCGCTTCCAGGTCCACGCCGTTGCGCCGCAGGATGCGGGCCCGAACCGGGGCCCCGGCGGTGAGGTGGTTGCCTCGAACCACCGTCAGCCCGTCCACCTCCGGGGCCTGCAGGTAGGCCCGCCCCAGGGCCAGGGGCTCACCGTGGACTCTCTCCTCGATGAGCACCGGAAGCACCCGGCCCACGTGGCGCTCCAGGCGCGCCTCGGTGATGGGTATCTGTTCCCTCTGCAGGACATCCCGGCGGTCCCGGGCCCTTCGCGCCGGCACGCGCCCGGGAAGCCCGTAGGCGGGCGTGCCCTCCTCGCGGGACCAGGTGAACACCCCGGCCCAGTCCAGCCGGGCGGCCCGCTGAAAGTCCACCAGGGCGCGGAAATCCTCCTCCGTCTCCCCGGGGAAACCCACCAGGAAAGTGGAGCGAATCACCGCCTCAGGCAGCCGCGCGCGGAGGCGCTCCAGGAACGCCAGGTAGGAGCCCGCCTCGCCGCGACGGCCCATGCGCTCCAGCACCGGACGGGAAGCGTGCTGAAAGGGAATGTCGAAGTAGGGCAGCAGGCGCCGGTCCGCGGCGAACAGCTCCAGGATGGGCTCCGGAAAGTGGTCCGGGTGCAGGTACAGCAGGCGGATCCAGAACCTCCCCGGGAGGCGCGTGAGCTCCTCCAGCAGCCTGGCCAGCTCCGCGCGGCCGCGTTCCGAGCCGAAGGAGGCCAGGTCCTGCGCGATCAGGTTCATTTCCAGGATGCCGCGGTCCAGCAGGCCCCGCACCTCCTCCACCACCTCGGCCACGGTGCGGCTGGCCAGCTCGCCGCGGATCAGCGGAATCGCGCAGTAGCTGCAGTGATTGCTGCACCCCTCGGCGACCTTTACGTAGGCACTGCCGGGGTATGACAGCAGCCGCCGGGAGGAGGCTGCCGGACGCCTGCGCAAGGCGTGGCGGGCGGCGCCGTCCCGGGGGTGCAGGCGCGCAAGAACGCGCAGCATCGCCTCCGGCCGGCGATCCGCCACGAACCCGTCCAGCTCGGTGAGCGACTCCGCCAGCTCCCTCCCGTGGCGCGCCACCAGGCAGCCGGTGGCCACCACGAGCTTGCCCGGATAGCGGCTCTTCAGCTCCAGGCTGACCTGGATGGACTCCTCCTTGGCGCTGGTGATGAAACCGCAGGTGTTGACCACGAGCAGCTCCGCCTCCTCCGGGCCGGCCACCCAGCGATGGCCGGCCTCCTCCAGGGCGGCGATGAGCTCCTCGGAGTCCACCTGATTCTTGGCGCACCCGAGACTCTCGATTGCGAATGTCATCCGTTCCGGCCGTTCAGGGAGTGGAGACCACTTCCAGGGCGTAGCTGCCGTCCTGTTCGCTCCAGCGGATCACCCGGGTGACCACCTCCCCGGGTTTGCCCGCGTCCACCTCCCGGCCGGCTACCATCAGGCGGAGAGCCCCGGCGTTGGAGATCCACAGGCGTACGTTGTTCTTCACGTCCAGGGAGAAGGTTTCCCCCTTGTGGAAAAACCGCTCGTCCCGGGTTTCTCCGTCCAGGAGGTACCGAAACAGGCAGAAGTCCCGAAAGGAGACGCTCACCCGGAAGGGCGAAGGGCTCTCCGCGGTGGCCACCGCGATCGGCCCGTTTCCCCCCGAGGAGACGGGCGCCGCCGCCGGCGCCGGGCTCACGGCCGCCGGGCCCTCCGGCTGAGCATCAGGGGTGGAGGCGGACGCCCGCGCGGGCTGGGTGCTCTGGGCCGCCGGGGCTTGCCGGGCGGTCGGGGCCTCCTGGGCGTTGCC
>CAZBDU010000138.1:0-10752 GCA_964490725.1 uncultured Spirochaetaceae bacterium
CGTCTCGGCAGGGGCCCTGCCCGCCGTGGGGGGGCCTTCGACCGCCTGGGGCTTGCGGACGGCGGGTTCCGGTGCGGGCTGCTCCTCCTCTTGCGGCTTCTCCCCGACCACGATCACCGTTTCCTCCGGCTCCTTCTCTTGCGGCTTCAACTTGGGCAGCTCCGAGCGGCCGCGCACGTATTCGAAGCTGTCGAATCCCTCGACGGGAGCGCCCTGGGCTGCGGCCGCCTGCCCGGCCTTTTTTTCGGCCGCCGGCCGCAGGAGGTACAGCCCGCCAGCCAGCACCACCACCAGAAACAGGCTGACCGAGAGGAGTATCCACAAGACCCTATTCTTTTCCATGCACGTCCTCGACGCCCAGGGCGCGGAGCACCCCCAGGGCCTGCTCCCGCAGGTGCTCCGGCCCCTTGCGGTTGGCTACATAGTAAGTATCGACCCCCGGACGGCGGACCTTAGGACAGATTCCCCGCTGCGAGCACAGGATGCGCAGGAAGCGAGCCAGGCCCACTCCGTCGCGGCGGCGCGCCCAGCGAAACCGGCGCACGAGCGGCGCCCGCACGCAGACGGCGGCGCGGCACAGCTCATGGAGGCCCATGCGGAACAGGACCGCCGCGTTGATCACCGTCGGTCCCCGCTCCTCCGCGAGGCGCCCTTCCACCTCGCCTGCCATCCGGGGGTGGAGGATCGCCTCCAGCCGCCGCAGGCTCCTGCGGCGGGCAAACACCACTCGCCCCAGCGCCCTGCGGTCCACCCTCCCCTGCCGGTCCAGCACGCCCTCCCCGAAGGCGGCGCGCACCTGGCGGCGCACCTCGGGCAGCGCGAGCTGCTCGTGGCCCACTCGATCCACGTCGATGCTGCGGAAGCCCAGGGAAACCAGGTACGACACCAGGGTGTCCTTGCCGGAGCAGTAGCCGCCGGCCACTCCCACCACGATGTCCGCAGGCAGCGGGAGGCTAATGGATTTCCCCCCAGGAGCGGCCGGCCTCGACGCTGACCCGCAGGGGCGCGGACAGCACTACCGCCTGCTCCATCGTGGTCTTCACCAGGGAGCGCGCCTGGCCCAGCTCCTCCTCCGGGACCTCGAAGATCAGCTCGTCGTGAACCTGCAGCAGCAGGCGGCTCGCCATCCCGGCTCGCCTCAGGGCAGCGGTGACGTCGATCATGGCCTTCTTCACGATGTCCGCGGCGCTTCCCTGGATGGGGGAGTTCACGGCCATGCGCTCAGCGGCCATGCGCTCGGTACGGTTGCGGCTGGCGATGCGGGGCAGCCTCCGCCTTCGCCCCATGATGGTCTCCACATAGCCCTGCCGCGCGGCCAGGGCTATGGTGTCCCGAATGAGGCGCTCCACCCCTGCGTAGCGCTCGAAATAGCGGCGGATGAACTCGCCGGCCTCGCTGCGGCTGATCTTCAGGTCCCTGGCCAGCCGAAACGCGCTCATCCCGTAGATCACCCCGAAGTTGATGGTCTTGCCCACCCGGCGCTGCCAGGCCTCCACTTGCGTTTCCGGCACCCCGAAGAGGATCGAGGCGGTGCGCCGGTGGATGTCCAGCTGCTGGGCGAAGCCCTGAAGGAGCATGGGGTCCTGCGACAGATGGGCCAGGATGACCAGCTCGATCTGGGCGTAGTCGGCGCTGAGGAAGTACCAGCCGGGACTGGGCACGAACGCCGCGCGGATGCGCCGGCCGATCTCCTCCCGCACCGGAATGTTCTGCAGATTGGGGTTGCGGCTGGCCAGCCGTCCGGTGGCCGCCCCGGTCTGCACGAAGTCCGTGTGAATGCGCTCCGTCTCCGGGCTGACCAGCGCCGGCAGGGCGTCCACGTAAGTGGACTTGAGCTTGGCCAGGAGGCGATGGCTCAGCACCAGCTCCGCCACGGCACTGCCGCCTGCGGCCAGCTCCAGGAGCACCGAGTTGTCCGTGGAAGACAGGCCCGTGCTGGTCTTCTTGGTGGGTTTCAGACCCTGCTCCTGGAAGAGCACCACCTGCAGCTCCCTGGTGGAGCGCACGTTGAAGGGATGGCCGCAGCAGGCAAAGATCTCCGCCTCCAGCCTGGCGAGCTCCCGCTCCAGCTCCTTGCTGAACTCCCGCAGGGCCGCGACGTCCAGGCCAATCCCGGCGATCTCCATCTGCGCCAGGATGCGCACCAGCGGCATCTCCAGCTCCCGGAACAGGCCCTCCAGGCCTTCCTGTTCGAGCCTGGGCGAGAGCACCCGGTAGAGCCGGAAGGCCACCTCCGCATCCTCCCCGGCGTAGTCGCACACCAGGGAGGTTTCCACGTCCGCCAGGCTGCGGCTCTTGTCCTTGCCCACCACCTCCTGATAATGGAGCGTACGATAGTGCAGGAGGTCCTGCGCCAGGTTGTCCAGACCGTAGGAGGAGCGCTCACTGTCCAGCAGCCAGGCGGCGATCATGGTGTCGAAGAGGCGGCTTCTCACCTCCACCCCCGCGCGATGCATGGCCTGGAAGTCGAACTTGATGTTCTGCCCCACCAGCAGGCACTCCGGATCGCCCAGCAGCCGGGACAGGCTCTCGCGGATGGTCTGCCAGGGAAGGGGGGTGAGGTCGGCGGCGCGCACCGGCACGTAGCAGGCACTGCCCGCCTCCACGGCCAGGGAGAAGCCCACCAGTCCCGCCCGCAGCGGGTCCAGACCGTCGGTTTCGGTGTCAAAGGCGAACACGCCCCTGCGCAGAGCGTCCGCCACCCAGCGCTCCAGCGCCTCCGGATCCAGCACCAGCTCGTAGGAGCCGGGCTCGAGGCGGTCCAGACCCCGCTCCCTCGCCACGCTGCCACCCAGCTCCTCCACCAGGCTGTTCATCCCCTGCTCGGCGAACAGCGGCAGCGCGGCCTGCGGATTCATGTCCGCCAGGGTGAATGAGTCCCCGGTGAGCTCCAGGGGAACGTCGCGCCGCAGGCGCACCAGCTCCAGGCTGAGGCAGGCCTTCTCCCGGCCCTCCAGGAGCTTGCGGCGCAGGCTCTCCGGCTGCACCTCCTCGATGCGCCGGTAGAGGGCGTCCAGGTCCCCGTACTGCCCCAGGAGCTTGACGGCGGTCTTCTCCCCCACCCCGGCAACCCCGGGCACGTTGTCCGAGGAATCCCCCGTGAGGGCCAGGAAGTCCGCCACCTGCTCCGGGTACAACCCCCTGGCCGCGAACACGCCCTCCCGGTCCAGGACCGCGAACTCCTCGCCGCCCTTCGGCGGCTGGATCACGCGCACTCCCCGGCCCACCACCTGCAGTATGTCCTTGTCGCCGGAGAGGATGAAGCACTCCCGGGACTGCTCGCGGCAGCGCTCGGCCAGGGTGGCCATCACGTCGTCGGCCTCGAAGCCTTCCTCCCGGATGCAGGGTACCGCCAGGGCTTCCAGGATGCGCTCCACCACCGGAATCTGGGCGGACAGGTCCTGCGGGGCCCGGTCGCGGGTGGCCTTGTACTCGGGGTAGCGCTCGTGGCGGAAGGTGGGAGCGCGCGAGTCCATCACCACCACCAGCGCCTGCGGATGCCGCAGCCTCAGCAGCTGGAACAGCGCCCGGAAGAAGCCGAACACCGCCGAGGTGTTCTCTCCGCGCTGGTTCCTGAGCGGCCGCCGGATGAAGGCGAAGTACGAGCGATAGATGACGCTGTAGCCGTCGATCAGGTACAGCGGCTCGCTCATGCGGTGATGTCGATCATGGAGGGCCGGGCTTGCGGTGCGTGCGGTGAGAAGACGCGGCGGCCCAGCCGCAGCCCCCGGATCCGCCGTTGGAGGCGCTCCATCTCGGCCGCGAGCAGCCCGCGGTTACGGGCGTTGGCCGCCAGCGTGCGCTCCCGCAGGCCCGTCAGCTCCTCCCGCAGCGCCTCCACGGCGGCGTCCCCGCCGGGAAGCCAGCGGCGGTAGGGCTCCTCCAGCGCCGCGGCCACCTTCTGCAGCGCCGTGAGCTGCTCGACCAGGAGCCCCTCGGCGTGTACGTGAGCGGACAGCCGCCCGGCGTCCTGCTCGCTGATGGCTTCCCGCTGCCGGTCCAGGAGATCGAGGTAGGAAAGATAACCGCCGCGCTGCCGTTCGAACAGTGAACGCAGCCTGCTGCGGATAGCACTCTGCTGGGCGAAAGAGGAGGCAGGCATTGGCTGGTCTCTCACCCGGCGATATTCACCCCTCCGCCGCCGGCGCGTTCCGGCAGGTCCGCCCCTTTCTTCTCCGCCACCTCGGCCCAGGCGCCCCGCAGCTCCAGGAGCATGGTCCGCACCTCCTGGAGCGGAGCCACATCCTTCTGGATGTTGCCCTCCAGCAGGCGGCGGTTCATGTACACGTAGAGACCGAACAGGTTGCGGGCTATCACCTCACCCCGGTCGAAGTCCAGGGAAACCATCAGCTCGGTGATGATGTCCTGAGCCCGGATGACATGGTTGCTGACGGAATCGTAGCGGCGGTGCTGATTCCCCATCTCCTCCAGGGCCCTGTCCACGTTCCGCAGAGCCCCGTCGTAGAGCATCAAGACGAGCCTGCCCTGGCTGGCAGTCTTGATTTGCGTCTCCCTGTAGCTTCTCAAGCGTTCTGTGTTGTTCAAAGCGTACCTGCCTTCCTATCTATCGTATCCCTTACGGGGATGCTTTTCAACGGCCGGGGGGAGGCTCATGCTACCGGGCGTGCTCGATCAGCTGGCTCACGGGGACCACCGAGTAGCCGCGCCGCAGCAGTCCGTCGATCAGCAGATCCAGCTTCTGGAAAAGGTAGTCCTCCCGCCTGCCCGGCGGCACTCCCGCCAACACCGGCACGATCGATCCCGGTTTCTTCTCGGAGAGAACCCGGGCCACCAGGGCGGCCGCCGGCTTGTAAAGCCCCGGTGTGGCGTTGGCCAGGTCGCGGGCCACCCAGTCCAGCGAATCCACGTCCCTGCCGACGTAGGTGTAGTTCATCTCCCGGGAGGCGGCAATGATCTCCGAGCTGGTCACGTAGTAGGGCGCGTGCCACAGCAGCGCGAGCTCCCCCCCGGTGGCCTCGAAGAACTCGTCCTCGTTGCGGGCCAGCCCCTGCTTGATGAACTCCTTGTCGAGCTGGAAGCGGGTATCCGTCATGTCGAAGTAGGTGTAGAACAGGGAGCCCACCTCGTGGCCGCTGTCCGCGATCTCCTTCACCGCTCCCGGGTAGCGCCGGATCGCCTCCCCGTTGACGAAGAAGGTGGCGCGAATGCCGAACTCGTGCAACGTCGAGAGGATCCCGGGAAGCCCTTCGATGGAGTCGATCACGTTGAACACCAGGGCGATCTCCCGCCGCCTGAGGCGCGACCCGTGGGCGAAGAGGTCGAAATCCACCGGCTCTTCCCGCTGTGGAAAGGGCTCGTAGCGCGGCTCGGGCCGCTGGGGCAGCGACCGGGTCACCAGCTCGCGGGTGTCCCGGATCATCACGATGTTCTGGAAGGGACCGCCCGCGGCCTCCTCCAGGTACACGCGGTACCTGTCCGTGGCCTGCCTCGGGATGGTGGGCGGGAGCGAGCCGCCCTGAGACCAGACCGGCCGGTCCGCCGGGGCCCGGTAGGTGCTTCCACCCTGCTCGGCCAGGATGGACCGTCCGTCGGCGGAGAAGACCGAGCGGCCCGACTGGGAGAGGGCGACCAGCCGGCTGGCATCGGAGCGCACGTTCCACACCTCGATGGTGGAGCGTCCCGCGATCACAAGCTCCTCCTCACCGAGCCACTTGACGGCCAGCGGGACGTCGTGGCGATGCCGGCCCCTGCTGTCCCAGCCTTCGTAGCCCCGCAGCTCCACCCTGTCGTCGAACAGCAGCGCCACCGCGGAGCCGTCCGGCGAAAGCACCAGGTCGCGGAGCCCCGCTTCTTTCAGCTCCCGGAACGCCGCCGGGCTGCCGTCCCGGGCGACGGGGAGCCGGAAGAGCCGCGTCTGCACGTTTCCCTGGTCGATCTCTTCGGTCAGCACCGTCACCGTCCCGCCTTCGTTCCACAGCAGCCGTTTCACCACGGCTCCGCGCGGGAGGTACAGGTAGGGCAGAGACAGGATCTGCCCCCGGGAATGGAAGTCCTCCCGGGACAGGAGGTAGAGAAAGAGGTTGCGTCCCCCCTTGTTGAGCAGGATCCGCATGCCGTCGGGGGAAACCCAGAAGCTGTCGAAGTTGGAGTCGAAGGTGAAGGGGATCTTGCCCACGATCCTGCCGATGGCCAGGTAGCCGGCGTAGAGCGCCCTGGTGAACAGCTCCCGGCTGTCCAGCTCGTAGACCAGGGATCCGGAGACGTAGTACAGCGTGGCGCCCCGCGACCAACGGACGTTGCGGATGCCGCCCTCTCCGATGCGGCGATAGCTCTCCGCAATCATGCGTTTCTCCAGCAGCTGGCTCACGGACAGGTAATACAGCTGGCCCTGCTTGCTGTACACGAAGTACGAGGAATCTGCGCTCCAGGCGGCCGGGAGCTCCCGGAGCGACAGCTCCAGGTCCCGGGAAACCACGAACTCCCCGCTTCCCTCCAGGTCGTAGAGGATCAGGTCGCCCCGGGTGTCGGACGTCCGCCGCAGCGAGAGCAGGTAGGCGCCGTTCGGAGAAGCCTGAAGAGGCGGAACCTTCCCGTTCTCCACCCACCCCTCGCGCACGAAGGAGGGGAAGGTCTTGACCGCATGCAGCCCCTTAAGCCCGCGGTCCGTGCGGAACACCCCGAAGCGGTTCTGCACCTGGAGCGCCGAGCGGCCCTCCAGAAGGGTGATCCGCTCCGGGAAGAAGGTGAGCTGCCGGACGCTGAGGCTCTCCAGGTCCGCCAGGAACAGCGTGTTGTAGCGCCCGAAACCAGGGCTGTCCGCCGTTGCCCGGAACAGAAGCTGATTCGCCGCGGACAGGTCCAGCTCGGAGAACCGAACCTCCGCACCCAGCGCGGCCACACCGATGAGCAGCAAACAAAGACTGACGCGCAGAGCTCGTGAGGACACCGCTACTCCCTATTCCAGTTCATCGGCACGGCAGCCCATTCGTTGCAGAAAAAAGCTCATTCCCGGCCCTCCTCGGAAAGCAGAGCCAGCAGCTGCCGCAGGATCTCGGCGCTGAGACCCCAGATCAGCTGTCCTTCGTGGACCAGGTAGCTCACCGGCCGGACCACCCGCGGCTTCCAGCTCCCGCCGGGCAGATACTGCCGGGGAAAGTCGTCGGAGAGGCTGTACTCCTCGACGATCCGGGCCTGCCGGAACGGGTGCGTCCGGAAGTGCTCCAGAGGCACCTGGAACACCTCCGCCACCTCCCCGGGATCCGGGTGCAGCTCCGGAGCGCCTATCAGCAGCCCCACCACGGGGTGGATCAGCTCCCCCCTGCGCCTCTCCAGGGGCGGCAGCCGCCCCAGCACCTCCACCTGGCGGGCGCCGATCCCCAGCTCCTCCTCCAGCTCCCGCAGGGCGGCCTGAAGCGGGCTCTCCCCCGGCTCCAGGCGCCCCCCGGGGAAACCGACCTCCCCGGCGCTGCGAGGAAGCCCCTCGGCCCTCCGTTCGAAGAGGATCGAAAGCTCGCCGTCTGCCGAAGACGGCACCTTCGGAGCCGAAGACGGCACCTTCGGAGCCGAAGACGGCACCTTCGGAGCCAGCAGCGGCACCAGCACCGCCGCTTCCAGCAGTGGGGGAAGGCGAAACGGGTCCAGCCCGGCCAGGCGGTCACGCAGTCGATCGATCGGGTCCATGACGGCCCCCCATTGTGGGTGGCAGGGGGTAGCGGGTCAAGGCGTGGGGCCGCGGATCGATCGAGCCTGCACGTCCCCGCCGGCGGGGGGCTCTTCAGGGACCCTCCTCCAGGTAGCGGCGGATCAGCTCCATCAGCTCGCGGAGCGTCTCCCGCGGGATCTCCTGGAAGCGCCCCTCCACCTGCTTCGCCAGCTCCTGAAGCTTCTCGGTGGCCTGCTTGGTCTCCGCGATGTCCCGCACCAGCGCCTTCAGGTCGCCGGTCACCTCCGTGATCTGCTCCACCTGGCCCTGAAGCGCCTCCAGGCGCTGCAGGATCTCCTGGCGATTCGCCTGGGTCTTCTGGTCCACGTAGGAGGTCTTGGCCAGACCCAGGAAACTGGTGGTGGCGCAGCCGGACAGGAGCGACAGGGCAAGCACAGGGAACAAGGCTGCAGTCCTCATTCGCGTACCTCCTTCACCCCCCCATCCTACACCGACCAGCCCCCGGGCGCAGCCGACCGCCCAGCGGTGTGGGAAGATTCTCCGACGGGGCAACGCCGTCCTCCCGGCAAGACCCAGTCCTCGAGGCAACGCGAAGGGTTGACCAGGGCGGGCGGGGGTGCTACCATCGCCGACGGTATGAAAGTGCTGGTTACCGGGGGCGCCGGATTCATTGGCTCCCACGTGGTGGAGGCCTGCCTGAAAGCGGGGCACCAGGTGGTGGTGGCCGACAATCTCAGCTCCGGAAAACTGCACAACCTGCCCGAGAGCACCCGGTTCTACCTGATGGACATCTGTTCCCGTGAGCTGGACAGGCTGATCGAGATAGAGAAGCCGGACATCGTGAGCCATCATGCCGCACAGATCAGCGTCACCGTCTCGGCCAGAAGCCCCGGCGAGGACGCCAGGGTGAACGCCCTGGGGCTGCTGAATGTGCTTGAAGCGTGCGTGCGCCACCGGGTGCGGAAGATCGTGTTCATCTCCACGGGCGGCGCGATCTACGGAGAGGCGGAACAGATGCCCACTCCGGAGAGCCATCCCGCCCAACCCCTCTCCCCCTACGGCATCCACAAGCATCTGGGTGAGCAATACCTGCGCTTCTTCCACCACCAGCACGGGCTGGACTATACGATTCTCCGCTACGCCAACGTCTACGGGCCGCGGCAGAGCCCGCACGGAGAGGCCGGGGTCGTGGCCATCTTCATCGACCGCCTGCTGCGTGGGGAAGCGGTCACGATCTACGCCTACCCCGACCAGCCCGAGGGGATGACGCGGGACTACGTCTACGCCGGGGATGTCGCGGAGGCCAACCTGCTGGCACTGAGCGCCGGAAACGGCGAGATGTTCAACATCGGCACCGGCGTGGCCACCTCCACGGGCCAGTTGTACCGCGTGGCGGCCCAGGCGGTGCAGGAGACCCGGCCGGAGATCGGAAAGCAGCCCGAGCCCGGCCGGGGTGAGCCGCGTCCAGGCGACCTCCGAAACAGTTGTCTGGACGCCGGCAAGGCAGCGAGACAGCTCGGCTGGTCGCCGCGCACGGACCTTCGAGAAGGGATCACCAGAACGGTGGTGAGCTTCGCCTGAACCTTCCAGGCAGAACAAGGGGGAGAAAGATGCCTCGTGTGCTCGAGCTGGAACTGGCCTGCCAGGTGTGCGGCGGAACCCGCAGCGTGCCCGAATGCCACGGCAGCGTTATGGAATACGACGGCGCGCTGCTGTTCTGTCCCACCTGCGCCAGGGAACGGAAGGTCCCGCAGTGCTGCGGGCAGCGCCTGACGGTGCGGCGGCGCGTGCGGGACATCCGCAAGGAGATCTTCACTCACCGGCCATGATCCTAGCCCTTCCCGACCAGATCGGCATCATCGCCTGCCCCGGGGCGGCGGCGTTCACGGACAAAGTGGTATCCGAGCTGGAGGACATCTCGCGCCGCAAGCTGCGCCGCAAGGTGAGCCTGCTGGCGCGCAAGTACAAGATGAGCCGTCAGGAGATCCTGCGTCAGGTCAACCTGAGCGTGGACCTGCGTCCCACCACCCTGGACCTCAGCGGACCGGTGGGCCGTTTCCGTTCGGCGAGCTGCCGCATCCCGGTGCAGTTCACCCGTTTCGCCAACGGCGAGTTCAAGACGGAGGTCCTGTCCACTCTGCGCAACATGGACGTCTACATCGTCCAGGACGTGGAGAACCACTACCCCGTACCGCTGAACGCCGACGACTCGGACACCTGCCGTCTCAGCGTCAACGACCAGATCTTCCTCCTCCTGGTGACCGTGGACGCGGTCCTCCATGCCGGGGCCAAGAGGGTGACCGCGGTGCTGCCCACCTATCCCTACGGCCGGCAGCACAAGAAGAAGGGCCGCGAGGGGTTGACCGCCGCCAGGATCGGGCAGTTCCTGGAGTACGCAGGGGTGAGCAGGATCATTACCCTGGACGTACACTCCAAAGAGATCGAGAACGCCTTCAACCACCTGCGCCTGGAGAACCTGCACGCCTCCTACCAGATCCTCAGGGTGTTGTCCACCATCATCGATCTGCGCGACCCCAACCTGGTGATCATCTCTCCTGACACGGGCTCCGTGGACCGCAACAAGTTCTACTCCACCTCCCTGAGCAAGGCTCTGGGCATGATCTACAAGGAGCGGGACTACACCCGTACCTCCCGGGACGCCAAGCACAACAATATCGTGAGCATCCGGCTCCTGGGGGAGGTCGAAGGCAAGACCGTGTTCATGGCGGACGACATGCTGGGCACCGGGGGCACCCTCCTGAAAGCCATGCGGACCCTCAGGGACTACGGGGCGGCACGGATCATCTGCGCCGTGAGCCTGCCTTTTTTCAGCGGCCGGGCCATCGAGGCGTTCGACGAGGCCTACCACGCCGGCCTCTTCTACCGGCTCATCGGTACTAGCGCCGTGTACCACGACGAGACCCTCCTCGAGCGGGAATGGTACCTGTCGGCGGACATCACGCGCCTGTTCGCCCGGGCCATCTACAGGCTGCACGCGGACCGCTCCCTGTCCTCGTTGATGGACAACCGCAAGATCATACAGGAAATGCTCGACAGGCAGGGAAAGGGGGACAGCCAGGCCCCGCAGAAGCTGCTCTTCTGAGCGCCGGCCGGCCTCGCGTCCGCCC
>CAZBDU010000139.1:0-10565 GCA_964490725.1 uncultured Spirochaetaceae bacterium
GCCCCGGGGCGGCCGCCGCGGAGATCAGCCCATGCCGCGCGCCACGATCCAGAGGGCCGCGGCGGGGATCAGGCTCCTGGACACTCCAGTGAGCCAGATCAGGAAGTTGGGCTCGAAGATGCCGTTCAGGAAGTAGGCGTCCAGCACCCGGATCAGCCACAGCACCAGCAGCACCAAGGCCGCGACGTAGGGGACACGCCCGCCCATGGCCACGAACAGCCCCAGCAGCAGGATCACTCCCCCCGCCAGCTCCCCGATAGCGAAGATCACGTTCAGCGTGTCACCGCCCCGGCTGAACAGGCGGCCCATCCCGCCCCCGTCCATGCCGTACCTGTTGTAGATCAGCGCCACCAGCCCCAGAGCCGTGAAGAACACCCCCAGCACGAGCTGAAGCCAGAATGCCGTACCGCTCCTGTACCTTGCCATGTGCAACTCCCTTCCTAACGAATGGTAGCCAACAGACTACGCGCGCCGCCTGGAGGCGACGCCGACGATCAATCCCAGCCCGGCGCCCACCGCTGCGCTGATGAGGATGCTCCGCCTGGCTTTCTTCACGCCGGTGATCTGCTCCGCGATGTCCTGCAGCACGTTGCCCGCCGGCTGCAGCAGCCGGGAGATGCTGAGGTACTGGCCGGCGACGCGCCCGAACACCAGGTAGCCCACCACCAGGCCCGCCGCCGCCAGCAGGATCGTGAACAGAATGATTCGTCCCATGTCTCTCCTCCCTCGTTGCTCAAAAGTAGTATCGCAAACCCGGCGCAGTTTCGCCGCTTTTCACGCCTGCCGTCAAATCCCGGTCGCCGGCGCGAACGGCCAGCAGGGGGACCAGTCAGAAAGCCTATCTCATGGTGCACCTTTTCCCGGCGGAAATCCATAAAGCAAAGATCGTGCCAGCCTCCCGGTCCATCGCCGGCCGCGCAGGCACCGCCGGGGCCGCCGCCGGGGTCCGCCCGCACGGGTAGAAAATACTCCTGCCCGCCGCCGGCGGGTAGTTTCTACACACCGGGCGGCGTCGATTCCAGCCGTGAGCCGGGAGGGCCGGAGGCCCCGGGGAGAATTGCGGCGGCAGCAGAACTGCGCTACCCTCTGGTGCAGGAGGAGGGAACAATGCACAAACGAATCGTTCTGCTGGCCCTGGTGGCCTCCGTTGCCGTGCTCGGCTGCACGGTGGTCATCCCCACGGTTCCGCGGCGCAGTCCCGCGCCGGCACCGGAAGCCCCGAGGCGCCACCCTCGCAGAATCGGCCCCTTCCGCAACAACTCCGTGGTCCGCCTGGAACCCGGCGTGTACCAGGGTAACGTCGAAATCCGGGCCAACAAGGTGATCCTGCGGGGAAGCGGCGTTCGCCGCACCACCATCGACGGTACGGTGACTGTGTACGGCAACAGCTGCGCGATCCGCGATCTCACCATCGCAGGAGACCTGCTCCTGGCGGGCAACAACAACAACGCCTCCGCCGCGGTGGTACGGGGTCGCGTGGTCTCCAGGGGCAAGAACAACAGCTGGTAGCATCTCCGCCTCGGCGGGGCAGGCAGGCGTTGGGGCGCAGCGTCTCGCCGCCCCGCCGGGGCCGCTCGCAGCCTACCCTTCCTGAGCGCCCTGGCGTATAATGCCGGTGCGAAAAAGACACATCGAACTCACTCGAGGGAGGTCGGCATGATTCAACCGTATGCGTTCTCCATTGGTGGCTGGTGCCTGGTGAGTGGAGGCTCGGACCCCTTTGGCGCCCCTACCCGCGATCTCCCCCTGGAGGTGGGCGTGGAGGGCTGCGCCGAGGCCGGCATCCGCCACGTCAGCTTCCACGACCGCGACCTCTGGGAGGACGACACGGCGCGGAAGAGCATCGACGCCCGCATCGAGCAGACCATGAAGCTGGTGCAGAAGCACGGCCTGGAGGTGTACAACTTCACCACCAACCTGTTTTCCAACCCGTGCTTCCGCTCCGGCGCTCTCTCCTCGCCCTATCCGGGCGTGCGGGAGGCGGCGATCGTGAAGGCCTGCCGCTCCATGGACATCGCCGCGCAGATGGGAGCCAGGAACGTGATCTTCTGGGGCGGCCGGGAGGGCTCCGACGGCTCCTACGAGCAGGACACCGGCCTGGGGCTCAGGCGCTACATGGAGGGGATCAAGGTCTGTGTGGACTACGCCCTGGAGAAGGGCTACGACTACAAGGTCACCATCGAAACCAAGGTGTACGAGCCGCGGCTGCTGGCGCTGTTCGCGGGCACCGGAGCCTCCGCCTCTTCGGCGATCCGCCACTTCTTCCCGGGGGAGAGGTACGCGGGCCGCGTGCTGATCAACCCAGAATACCCCCAGCACGTGGCCATGGTGGGGCTGGACCCGGTCTTCGAGTTGGGGCAGCTTCTGGAGGAGGGGATGCTGGCCCCGTTCGTGCACTTCGGGGGTCAGATCCCGGCGCGCATGGACTGCGACCTGCCTCCCGGGCTGGGCGGCTCCATGCTGGCGGACTTCATGATCTGCCACCTGCTCCACAGCCGCGGCTGGAGCGGAATCGTCGAGCTCGATTGCCGCCCCATGCGCACCACCACCACCGCCGCCGGGATGAAGCTCTTCCTGAAGCACTCCGTAGGCTACTGGCGAATGCTGGAGGGAAAGGTGGAGCTTTACCGAGACGATCCGGTGATGCGGAAGATCAGGGCCGAGCTGGAGCAGACCGAGAGAGCGGAGCTCCAGGCGGTGCTGGAGGCCTCGCGAAGCGGCAAGGGCATAGTGGGCGCCGTGGGCAGGCTCACCTCATCGTTCCAGAGCTTCGGCGCGGCCTCGAAGATCGACACCGACGCCGTCGAGGCCCACGTGTACCGGTTGATCCAGATCCTCACCGGCACGCACCGGGAGGGCGAGGCCATCTTCGCGGGCACCCGCTGGGCATCCTGAGGGAGGTGACCATGGCGTCGCCGCTCGCGCCCGACGGCCGATCGCCGGCCCTGCCGGCGGGAGAGGAGGCAGGTCATGGGCCGGCCTGTGGGGATCGGGGTCCTGGGGATCGGGCGGATGGGCATGATCCACGCCGAGCGAATCGAGGCCACCGCCGGGCTGCGGCTGGTCGCGGTGAGCAGCCATGCCCCAGCGCTCCTGGAGGAGCCCTGCCGCCGCTTCGGCGTGCGGGGGTACCAAGACCACCGGGGCCTGCTCGCTGACGCGGAAGTGGACTGGGTGGTCATCGCCACCACGACGGACCGTCATCTGGAATGGGCCCTCAGGGCCCTGGAAGCCGGCAAGGAGCTGGTGGTCGAGAAACCGATCGCCCTCTGCCTTGAGGAGGCGCACCGTGTCTTCCAGGCCGCCGCGCGTGCGGGCCTGAGGGTCGCGGTGCATCAGAACCGCCGCTGGGATCTGGACTTCCAGCTGGTGCGCCGGGTGCTCGGCCAGAAGATGCTGGGGGAGGTCTACCGCCTGGAGTCCCGCTACACCCATTTCTCCGCAGGCTGGGGTGCCTGGGGCTCCCAGGGCTCCGCCAACCCGTGGCGGCTGAAGAGGGGCTACGGCGGCGGCCTGCTCAACGATTGGGGCCCGCACCTCTTCGATCAGCTCATTCTCCTGGCGGAGGAGCCCGTGACCACGCTGCTGGGCCGCCTGGAGTCCCGCATCTGGAGCGAGGAAGTGGAAGACCACTTCTGGGCGGAGCTGTTCTTCTCCGGCGGCCTCAGTGCCCGGGTGGAGGCGTCCAACAACTTCCGCATCCCGCTGCCGCGCTGGACCGTGGTAGGGACCAGGGGCACCCTGCAGATCGCCGGGGGAGATCCGAGCCGATGGGATACCGCCGTGATCCGCCGGGAGGCCGGCGACCTGCCAGAGGAGATCCGCTACGACATCCCCCATCCCGAGCTGTCCACCGGCTTCTACGCCGAGCTCGCCCGAGCCCTGCAGGAAGGTGGGCGGCTGCCGGTGCTGCCCGAGCAGACCCTCAGGGCCATGCGGCTCATGGAAGCCCTGCGGGAGTCTTCGCGCCTGGGGCGGTCCGTGGAGGTGGAAGACGCCTGAGGGCGGGCCTCAGCCTCCCGGCGCTGCGAAAGGCAGCCCGTAGGCGGGAGGACCCTCCGCCGGTCTGCCTCCCCAGTAACTGTACCACAGCAGCTCGTTCGCCAGGTGCATGGCCTCGACGGTGGTGAAGCGGATGCGAACCACGCCAGGGCTTGAATCCCCAGAGCGGCTTGCGAAAAAGAGGGCCGCGAGGCAATGCCTGTCTGCGTTATCGCTGTTGCCAGCTCACGCTGCATTCGATGGATATCCGCGATCGGCAGCGGCGCTTCGTACCACTGGTACCAATCGAATCTGCCCGAAGCCACGCTGGCCAGGGAGCTCAGCTCCAGGAGCACGACCCATTGGTCCTCGAGTCGAGGTGTGGCATCGATGATCCTGCCGTCTTTCCAGGCGTGCGCGAACAGCCCGTTGTCCAGCCTCATATGCTCCATCATCCAGATAGTCCCGGCAGTGCCGAGGCTGTTCAGCATGAGGGCCCGGAAATGATTGAGGGGCGAGCCGAGAACATCCTTCAGGTCTTCGAAATGCTTCGCCCACTCGAACTCCTTCACGGCGGTCCAGGCCCATCCCTCCGCGGTCACGGCCTTGTCGAAGCCCGACGCGTCCCAGCGCCAGGTGGCGCCGTCGTCGGGACTCCACCTGGTCGTGAAGTGTGGATCGCCGGAGGAGTAGGGGATCAGGACGAAATAGGGATGCTTCAGCGGAGGTCCTGCCAGTCCCGCAAAGTCGAGGAACTTCCTGATTCTTTCCGGCGGCGGCGTGAAGCGAATCCCCATGCCGGACCTGCCCATCACCAGGCTGGAGAGATTGTACAGGGAGTACCAGTAGCCTTCCTCGCTGGCCCGTTTCCAGGCGCTCGCTTCGTTCTGCCGCCCCGAGGCGCCGCTCGACCGCTGCTGCGGTTTTGCCGGGTTCTTCTCTTGCTGCGGACCGGCGGACAGGCCGGCAGCGCCCAGGATGAGCAAACCAGCGGCCAGCACCGGCAGGAACACAGGCCGTTCCCTGCGGCGCAGTCTCCCCCGTCGCTGTTCGGCGTTCATACGTCGCTGCCTCCTTCCATGTGGACGTGTTGGCAACGTACTTACGGCGGCGGTACCTGCCTATCGACCGACCGGGCTAGTTTTCCCGCCGATTCGGTGTACGCCTGGCTTCGCCTGCGCTTCAGCGCAGCATGCGCAGGTAGTTGAGGGTGAGCGACAGGGGTTGGGACAGGAGGCGGCTGGGGCGAAAGTAGAAGCTCATGTAGGCTCGCCACAGCAGCCGCTCCAGCTCGCGCGGCCGCAGGTGGTCGGCGCGCACCGTGGCATGCATGCAGTCGAAGCGAGACCAGTCGCAGGTGAGCAGCCGGTCTCTCACCTCTGCGAAGAGCCGGGTGCCCGGATAGGGAGTCAGAAGGGTGAACTGGGCCACGGCGGGCCGAAGCTGGCGCGCGAAACGGATGGTCTGCTCCGCCATGCGGCGGGTTTCCCGGACCCCTCCCAGGATGAAGGCGCCCATAGTGTCGATCCCGTGCCTGCGCAGCAGCTCGACCGCCCTGACGGAGTCCTCCGGGGTGATCCTCTTCTGGTACTCGCGCAGCACCTGCGGCTCAGCGCTTTCGATGCCCAGGAAGACCATCCCGGCCCCCGCCGCTGCCATGGCCTCCACCATGTCGTGCCGCTCGACGATGGTGTTGACCCGGGAAAAGCACCACCAGCGCACCTTTATCCCCCGCCGCCGGATGAGCTCGCAGATCTGAATGGCGCGCTCGGGGTTCAACGTGAAGTTGTCGTCCAGGAAAACGATCGCCCGCAGGCCATAGCGCCTGCGGATCTCCTGCAACTCCTCCACCACGGCCTCGGGGTCCCGGCAGCGCCAGCGGCGGCCGAACAGCTGCGAGGCAACGCAGAAGGCACAGTCGAAGGGGCAGCCCCGGCTGCTCAGCATCGTGGTGGCCTGCAAGTCGTGCAGGGTGGCCTGGTAGCGGTCCAGCGGCAGGAGATCCCGGGCGGGCAGCGGCAGGCGGTCCAGATCCGCCGGCTCACACCGGTCGGGATTGTTTGTCACCACCCCCTCGCAGAGCCAGGAGACGCCGGGCACGCCGCCTCCGTCCCCTCCCTCGGCCAGACGCTCCACCAGCGCCGCCAGGGTGAGCTCCCCTTCGCCCCGCACTACGTAGTCCGCAGCCCCGGCCTCGAGCACTGCCTCCGGAAGGAAGGAGACGTGCGGCCCGCCGGTCACCACCCGCACCCCCTGGGCCCGAATCCTGCGCCCAAGGTCCACCACCTGGGGATGCCGGGGCGTGTCCCCCGAGAGCCCTACCAGGTCGAAGTCGTCGAAGCGCCGGGGCAGGGAGGCGGAGGGGAGGTCCAGGTCGAGGATCTGGACGGCATGGCCGCGCTCGCGCAGGACGGCGGCCAGATAGGCCACTCCCAGCGGCGGCAGGTGCACCGCCATCCGTCGATAGGCTCCGAACATGGACAGGTTGATCAGGAGGAGACGCATGGAACGGCCCCCTCATGGGGATAGTCTTTAGTCTACGCGCTCGGGCCGGACAAAGCAACACCGGGACCCTGCACTCTGCGCCTCGCTTGACCGCGTCCGGCGGCGACGGCTGGGATGAAATCCCGATCGGGGATGTCCGAGCATGGCGATCGTGCGCTCGAGCCCACGAGAAGCACACGATTCGCGGGGGATGCTGCTTCTGATCGAAATCCAGCAGTGCACCATCGAACGGAGGAGCGATCTGGAGCGAGCACGCGCTTGCCCGCGGCTGCATCCGGAGAAGCGGGGACGAGATGTCCTTGGGGTCGTCCACTGCCGTCACCCCTTGTCCAACACCTCAAGACCGTCCACCGCCTGACCGTGGAGCAGCCGGCGGCCCAATCCCCCCGCGGCGGCGGCTCGCTGCGCTACCTGGACTACGCCCGCAAGGGGGAGGACCTCTACCTGTGCTACGAGCACGCCACTGCGGGCGGCTCCCACGAGCTGCGGATGAACCGGGTGGAGGGGTTCTTTTCCCGAGGCCGGTCCGGAGGCGGATGAGCCCTCACTCGCCAGGTTCCGGCGAGAGGCCGCTTCACCGCATCCACTCAGGGATGAGGACCTCGATGACCTTGAGGGCCCCCGAGTCCACCACGTAGGCGTACCGGCCGCGCACCGCCACCCCCACCGCGTAGGTGCTGTCGCACGCGGTTACCACGCGCGGGCTCGCCGGATCGCTGCAGTCCACAACCTGCAGGCCTCTATGGCCTTCGGCCACGTAGAGGTAATCCCCCGCCACGGCCACGTCTTCGGCATAGGGGGTCTCATAGATCAGGAGCTGCCGGGGCAGCTCGGGGTCGGAGGTATCCAGGGCCACCACGCCCCGCTCCGCCACCAGGTAGAGGCGGTCTGCCAGCGCGAGCACCCGGTGCGCCGGGTAACTCTCCAGCCGCGAAGCCAGCCTGGGGGAGGCCGGATCCGAAACGTCCACGATACCCACCCCCCAGCGGCCCCCGGCCACGAAGGCGTACCGGCCAACCACCGAGACGTCCAGAGCCGACGGGGTGGCGAGAGAGCCGATCAGACGGGGCGCGCCAGGGTCGGCCAGGTCGAAGATCTCCAGACCGACCCGGTCGACGGCGATGTAGGCGCGGCGGCCGTCCGTGCTCACCCCCACGGCCCGGCCGGCCAGAGGCACGATGGCCAGGGGCTCCCAGGAGGATCCGTGCTCAGAGCCCGGTGGCGCCCGCAGCACCGCCAGCCTCCTCTGCCCGGCCGTGGCCACCACCAAACCGCCGGCGGCGGCCACCGCCTCCACGTATCCGTCCCGCCAGACGGCCAGAGGTCCGGCCCCGTTCGCGGCCATCGGATGGGCCACGCTCACCGCCGCAATGCCGGCCTCGTGACCCGCCACGAACGCCAGCCCGCCCTCGATGGCCAGGTCGAAGGCCTTGCCCCCCACCGCGACAGAGGCGATCTGAAAAGAGCTGCCCCGAATCAGGATGCGGAGCACCGCCAGCCCCGCCGCGTGTCCCAGAAAGACATGGTTCTGGCCCACCGCGATCGCCTCGGCGTCCGGGAAACCTTCGGCCTCGAATTGCACCGGCCGGCGCGGGTCGGAGACGTCCACCACCCGCAGGCCTGCCCGTCCGTCGGCCAGATAAGCGTACCTCCCGCTCACCGCCACTGACCGGGCGTCCGTGGTGTCATAGGTGCCGATCACCTGCGGATGCTGCGGCTGGGCGACATCGATGATCTTGAGGCCCTTCTGGCCGTCGGCCAGGAAGGCCAGCTGAGCTTCGACGGCCACGTCCTGCGCTTCCCGAGCGGGCACGGAGCCCAGCAGCGCCGGCCGTTCGGGTGAGGTCACGTCCAGGATGAGAAGCCCGAGTCTCCGGTCGGCCACGAAGAGCCGCTCTCCCGCCGCCGCCACAGCCCGGGCATCCGGGCAGTCGTAGGAGGCCACCCGCACCGGACGACGCGGGTCGGTCACCTCGATCACCCGCAGCCCCCTCGCTCCATCGGCCACATACGCGTAGCGGCCGCGCACCACCACGTCGCAGGCTTCGGCGGTGGTCCGGCTGCCGATGAGCTGAGGATGGAGGGGCTCGCTCACGTCGGCAATCTTCAGACCCCGCTCTCCGTCGGCCACGTAAAGCAGGTCCCCCTGGAGCGCCACTCCGCGGGCGTCCTGGCTTTCCAACACCGCGACCTCCTGCGGTTCGTCGGGTTCGTGGATGTCGTACACCTTCACCCCATCCGCGCCCGCCGCCACCCATGCGTAACTCCAGCCCAGGACCACCCCCCGGACCGGGCCTCCCGGCAGAACCGCGGAGGTCTCCACCTTGCGGCCTGGGAAGGCGGTGGTGCGACCGGCGGCGGAGCGGCTCAGCGGGCCGGCGCTCTCCGGGCGAATCCTGTAGAAGTAGCCCACGCCGTAGCGCACGTTGCGATCCACGTAGACGCTCTCGGTGCTCACGCCTGGCAGCCTGCGGAAGGGACCTTCCTCCCCGTCCCGACGCCAGACCTCGTAAGCGGTGGCCCCGGGTATCTCCGGCCAGGCCAGGCGGATCTGCTGGTACTCCCCCGTTACGGTCGGCTGCAGGGTCTCAGGCGCCAGGGGGATCCCCGGGAGAACGGTGGAGGAGAGCTCCGGGGCTTCCGGGGAAAGCGCCGCCAGGCGGAACAGATAGCGGCGGCCGTTGCTGAGGCCCCTGAGGTTGTACGGAGACCGGACCCGGTCCAGCCGCCGCCAGCCGCCGGGCGCCGCTTCTGAGCCCTCTTCGCCGCCCTCTTCACGCTCTTCGCGGCCCTCTTCACGGTAGAACAGCGAGTACGCCGAGCTCAGCGGTACGGGTTCCCAGCTGAGCATGACCTGTCCGTCTCCGCAGACCACCGTGAAGGAGGGGATGTCGCCGGAGCCCTCCGCGAGGCGCACCGAGTGCTCCTCCCGCAGTCCGTTCCAGGCCTTCACGCTCACGGTAAGGGTCTGCGGGCCCGCCCACTGCCCCGCGGCCAGCACCGCCTGGAACGCGCCGTCCGGCGCCGGGGTCAGGGACAGGCGGGTGGGTTGCGAGTCCTCGCGGTACTCCGCGGAGAGGACCTCCACGGCGAGAGCCTCGATGCCGCCGCCGGGGCGCAGCCCGGCGTAGGGGTCCGCCACCCGCCCCGCCACGAGCACCCTCGCCCCGTAGGCGCTCCTCTCCGCGGGGGAGCGGAGCGTGAGCCCGGGCGTCATTCTCCCGTCGTGCAGGGCCAGCAGGCGTTCGGCGCGGCCGCCGTGCCGGTCCACGGCCTGGATCCTCAGGGTGCGCGTCGCGGTGAGCCGGCTGGTGTCCAGGCTCAGGAGGAACCCGCCCCAGACATCGAAGACGATCTCCCCTTCCAGGGCGGGCTCCCCGGAGACCTCGTAGCGCAGGCTCGCGATGTCCACCGTCGACTCCGGGGCCTCCGCGCGATCGGCCACGGTACCCTCCAGGGTGAGCCGCGAGCCGTAGAAGACTCCCCCTTCGGGCGCATCCAGGGTGATCACCGGACCGCCGCCGCGCCGTCCCGGCAGGGGCGGGGTAGCAGCCGCCGGGGCAGCGGCCGGCTCCGTGGCCGCGGGCGGGGCGGCGGAACGGGCCGCCAGGGTCTCCTGCCCCTCTCCAGCGGCCGCGTGCGGCTCGAAGGACAGATCCTTGCGGGTGGAGTTGCCGGCGGCATCAAAGGCCACCAGCGTCACCGACTGTTCCCCCGACAGATCGGCGGCGGGGATCTCCAAGCTGAAACGTCCCTCGCCATCGAAGGGCACGTCCCCCAGCAGCTCCGCGGAACCGGCCACCTGGTAGAACAGCGAGCTCACCCTTCCAGGCGCCCCGCCGGCGCCACGATCGGTGACCCGGCCTTGGATCGCCAGAGCGGCCCCGTGGCGTCCGGCCGCGCGGGGGCTTTCGATGAGGATCACCGGAGCCAGGGTGTCTGCGGTCGCGGGGGACGGTTCGGGCACGGCGGCGATCGCCGGCGCCGGCCCGGAAACAGCGGCCGTCCCAGGGGGCGGCGCCGCCCGGGGCACGGCGGTGCTCACGGGGCCTTGCCCGGGGGCTGCCGCGGTGGGCGGC
>CAZBDU010000140.1:0-10365 GCA_964490725.1 uncultured Spirochaetaceae bacterium
GGCCAGAGGAAGCGCCAGGAGGGCCGCCCCCAGGGCAACCCGCGCAATCCGGGAAGCGCAACGCGTGCGTGCAGTCATCGTTTCACGCTCCTAGAACAGCGACCGGCCCAGGAGATACTCCAGGTCGATCAGAACCAGAATCAGATTGTACGTCTCGTTGAGCACGCCCACGCGGGCCGCCTGCAGCTGGGTGTTGGCGTTTTCCACCTCCAGGAGCTGGCGTCCGCCCTGCTGGTAGGCGCGCAGCGTCTGCTGGTAGCTCTTCTCCGCCAGGTCGGCGGCCAGCACCCGCGCCTCCAGCGTGGCGCGGGTGCGCCGGAGGCTGGCCACCAGCTCGGAGGCGTCACTGCGCACGCTCCGCCGCCCCTCGCGCAGCGCCAGCTCGGACTTGCGGATCAGCAGGCCGTAGCCGCGCAGCGCGCTGTCGGCCGCCGAGTGGGGAATGAAGGGGTCCACGGGCACCCGCAGCCGCAGCGCGACGGTGCCTCCCTGCCAGCTCGCCGGGTCGCCCAGGCTCGCGCCCAGGGGCGCGGTGAAGCCCGGGGAGTAGGAGTAGCTCAGCGTCAGGGTCGGCATCCTGGCCTGCCAGGCGCTCAGCACCCGGTCCGCCCGCGCGATGGCCAGGTTGAGGGTCAGGTCCCGCACACTCACCGACGACTCCCCCGCCTGGCGCAGGACCTCCTCCCGCTCCAGCGCAAGCTGCGGCCTCTTGATAACTCCCTCCAGCCGGAGGGTATCCTCCGGTTCCAACGCGGCCAGATCCTTGATCTGAGCCAGCAGCGACTCCAGCTGGTCCTGGAGGGAAAGCAGCTCCGGCCTGGCGCTCTCCACGGCTACCTGCGCCGAGAGCACGTCCAGCTCCGGCGCACGCCCGCTCTCGTAAAGCCGGCGAGCGTACTCGTAGCGCCTGGTCGCCAGCTCGATGTTCTGCCGGGCCAGCTCGATGCGGCTCTGCAGGAGCAGCGCCTGGTAGTAGCTGCGCTTCATCTGGCGCGTGAGGTCCCGGGCGGCCCGCTCGTGGGCGACCAGGACCTTCTCGTAGTCCAGGCGGGTGCGGTCCACCTGGGCCTTGACCGACGGAGAGAGCCGCAGGCTGGCGTCGAACGACAGGCCCAACGACCACGGGGAGCCGGACGGCGCGGGACCGCTTGCCGAGGCTCCCAGCCCCAGGGAGGGCAGAAAGAGGTTCCAGGAGTCCAGAAGCTTCTGCCGCGCGCGGCTCACCTCCAGATCGCTCTGCTTCAGGGTGAGATTGCGCTCCAGGGCGGCCTGGACCGCCTGGTCCACCGACCAGCGGTACTCCTCTGCGGGCGCTCGCGCCGCGCCCAGTAGGAGCAGCACGACGGCCATGGTCGCCGCCCGCAATGCGTGAGGCCCCAGCATGTCGGGGAAGTATAGCTTAAAGGCCCGACGGCGGCTACTCCCCCGCCGGTGCGCCCCTTCCGCTGGCCGGCGCCGGTGCCGAGTCTTCCCGGGAGCGGTCTTCCTCCAGGCGCTCCACCCGGCGGCGTTCGAAGAGGAAGAAGGCCGCCGGAACCACGAAGAAGGTCAGCACCGCGGAGAAAAGGATCCCCCCCAGCATCACCACCCCCAACCTCTCGCCGAACTCGGAGCCCTGGCCGCGCGCGAAGATGAGGGGAAAGCTGATCACCAGAACGGTCACCGTGGTCATGACGATGGGGCGGAAGCGCAGCCGCGCCGAGTCGATCAGGGCGTCCTTGAAGGGCATCCGGCCCAGCCGCTCGACCACGAAGTCCAGGTAGATGATGGCGTTCTTGGCGGACAGGCCGATCAGCATCAGCATGCCCATGAGGCCGAAGATGTCCAGGCCGCCTCCCAGGAGGTACACCAGCCACAGCGCCCCGACCAGGGCAAGCGGCACCGGGAGCAGCAGGTACACCGGGTAGCGCCAGGAGTTGAACTGGGCGGCCATCACCAGGTAGGCCAGGAAGAGACCGAAGAGGAAGATGATCGGGCCGGTGGACCTGAGCTGCCCGGCCAGGGCTGCCTGCCCGAAGGAGCTGGCCACCAGCTCCACCCCGCCGCCCAGGAGGCCCGCTGCGGTCAGCTCCTGGGTGAGCTGCTTCTGCATCGACAGCGGGGGCGGCGCGCCGGGCCGCAGGTCGATGCGCAGTTGGCCCCGGTACAGACGGTTAAGGCGGCTGATGGTCACCGGCGCCTGCCTGAGGACGAAGCTGCCCAGCTGTCCCACCGGAAGGGTCTTCTGCAGCGTGGGGGAGTAGATGGGCAGGTTGAGCAGGGACTGGCTCCCGGTGAGATAGGTGGGATTCACCTGCACCTGGATGGGGTAGCTCAGGCCCCCGCGTTCCACGTTGGCCGCCTGGCTCCCGGAGGCGTAGGTTTCCAGGGCTCTCGCGATGGCCTCCGGGGTGATCCCCGTCCCCTGCAGCCGGGCCGGATCGGGGACGAAGTCGTTCTCCAGCGTGGTGGAGGAGAGGCTGGAGGACTCGTCCGCCACGTAGGGGTTGTTCTCCAGCGCCTGGATGATGCGGGCGTTACGGTCCAGCAGCGTGTTGTAGTCCGCGGCCACCAGGTTGAAAGAGACCGAAGAGCCCTCGTTGCGGAAGCCGCCGCCTGCGCCGACCAGCACTCTGGCCGAGGGCTGATCCCGCAGCAGGCCGTTCATCTCCCGCCGGTAGGTGGGAATCAGGGCAAAGACGCTCTGCCTTTCGGTGACCGGCACCAGCTGGACCACCATGTCCACGCCGCCGCCCACCACGGACTGCACGGTGGTGACCTCCGGGCGGCTCAGGAGGTAGGACTCCAGCCGCCCGGCGTCCACGTTGGCCACGAACTGCGGCGTGCCCCGGGGCAGGCGCAGGTCCACCGAGAACGTGCCTGCGTCGGTCTGGGGGACGAAGTTGAAGGTCATGCGGGGAGCGATCAGGGCCGCGGAGGCGGCCAGGAAGGTCCCCGCACCCACCAGGACCCACACCCCGTGCTCCACGATGCCCCCCAGGGAGCCCGCGTAGGCGGCCCGCACCCGTTCCAGGCCCGCTTCCGTCCAGTCGTGCAGAGTAGCGGTGAGCGCCTCGAAGAAGAACAACAGGATGCGGCCCAGGTAGTGGAGCAGCCCCAGCGCCAGCGGGTAGGCCACCAGCGCCGGCAGGAAGGGCAGATGCCTGGTCAGGACCAGGGCGGCGGCTGCCAGGAGCGCCACCGCGATCCCCGCGGGCCGCCGCCAGGCCCGCAGAGCCCAGCGCAGAGACTGCGGCAGCTGTCCCACGCTCTCCAGCAGGTCCCTCCATCCTCGCGGGCGGGATTCGGGCGTATAGGCCAGGCGGACGGTCAGAAAGAGCACCGCCTCCAGGAGGGAGAAGGCCACTGCCGCCGCCAGGCCCAGGGCGAACTGGCGCAGGAAGGCGCCGGCGAAGCTGCTGATGAAGCTCACCGGCAGCAGCACGGAGATGAGGGAAAGGGAGGCCGCCACGACGGCGCTGAACACCTCGCTCGCCCCTTTGAGCACCGACTCCTTCAGGCCCAGGCCCATGGCCCGGTAGCGTTCCACGTTTTCGGCCACCACGATCGAGTCGTCCACCACGATCCCGATGGCGATGATCAAGGCCAAAAGGGACACCAGGTTGAAGGTGAAGCCGACCAGGCGGTAGAGGACCGGCGCCGCCGAGAGGGCGATGGGGATGGCCAGGATGACCGAGAGGGCGGTGTTGAGCTTGCCCACGAACAGCAGCACCACCAGAGCCACCACCAAAGCGGTGATGAGCAGCTCGCGATAGGTCGCTCGTACGGACGCCTGGATCGGGCCGGTGCTGTCGTTGCTGATCGTGAGGGTGTAGCCGGCAGGGAGCGTGGCCCGTTCCAGCAGGCGGCGCACCCCCTGAACCACCGCCACCGAGTTGGCGTCACTCGTGGCCTGGATCGAGACCAGAACCACCGGCTTTCCGTTCACCCGGGCATAGGTCGACGCGGTCGAGCTCTCCCGGACGGTGCCCAGATCCGCCACGGTGACGCCGCGGCGGGAGTCCACCAGGGTTCCGGCGATGTGGC
The DNA here is from genome assembly GCA_964490725.1 of uncultured Spirochaetaceae bacterium. Classification (GTDB taxonomy): domain Bacteria; phylum Spirochaetota; class Spirochaetia; order SZUA-6; family DRHE01; genus CAZBDU01. The sequence goes on from CAZBDU010000140.1 coordinate 4,027, forward strand.
GCAGGTCGGAGGGCACGTTCTGCGTCGTGAAAGTGAGGGAGTTGCCGCTGGAGGTGATAGTGCCGATGGGAAGCGTCACCGCGGTGTTGCCGATGGCCGTGACCACCTGCTGGGGGGTGAGGCCGTAGGCATGGAGGCGGTCCGGATCCAGGAGCACCTGGAAACGGGTGACCGGGCCGCCGTCGGTGGTGACGTTGGCCACGCCGGGAACCCGCTCCAGCAGCGGGGTCAGGGTGTTGTCCACATAGCCTGACACCTCCGCCAGCCCCACGCCTTCCCCGGAGAGACCGAACTGCAGAATCGGCGCTGCGTTGGGGTCGAAAGTGCCCACGCTGGGCGGCTCCACCCCTTCGGGTAACCGGCGCACCGCCGCCGCCACCAGGGAGGCCACCTGGTTCATGTCGCTCGCCTTGTCCGTGCGGGGGTCCAGGCGAATGATGACGAAGCTGGATCCTATGGAGCTGTTGGCGTCGATCTCGGTGATGCCGCTCAGGGTGGAGACCGCATTCTCCACCACCCTGGTGACCTGCTGGTCCACGATGGTGGGGCTTGCTCCTGGGAAGGAGGTCCTGACCACCACGACGGGGATGTTCACGGCCGGCAGGAGGTCCACCCCCAGGTTGAGGGTGGAAATCAACCCGAAGGTGACCACGGCCAGGAACAGGCCGATCGCCAGCACGTAGCGGCTGACCGAGAAGCGCACCGCCGGATTCACCCGATCGAAGATCCGCGTCTCGTAGTCCCGCAGACCCTTCATGAGTCGCCTCCCGGCCCGCTTGCAGCGGGTGCGCCGCTGCCCTGCTGCGGCCTGCCGGCCCCGCCGCCTGAGGGGGCCCCTCCGCCCGGCGCGGCCTGGCCGCCGCGGCCGGCGGACGCCCCGCCGCCGGCGGGAACCACGCGGACCTCGGCGCCGGGCAGAAGCCCCGGCGGCGGGTTGATGATCACCTGGTCCCCCGCTGCCAGGCCCCTTACGGCTGCGGAGGCGCCGGTTTCGGCCAGAATCGTGATCGACTTCATCTGGGCTTTCCCTTCCGCGATGGCGTAGACGTAATACCGATTGTCGTTCGTCTCCAGGGCAGAGATCGGCACCAGGACTCCTCGGGCCAGGGTCACGGAGTAGGAGACGGTGCCCACGGTGCCGTAGGGATAATCGGCCGAGGCCGGCAGCTCCGCCACCATGGGCACCAGCTCGTCCACCGGCGCCGAGGGCTCCCGGGCGATGCGCACCGGCACGCTCTGGCCGGCAACGGTGAACTCGACCCGGGTGCCCGCCTTGAGGTTCGGAGCATCCGCCGGGGGTGCGTTGAAGCTGATCTGGCGGTCCGCGCTCACCAGCACGAATGCCGTTGTGTTCTGGCTCAGGAACATCCCCGGCGCCACATCGAGGGAAGCGATCTGCCCGGCAAAGGGAGCCTTCACCGAGGCGTCCGCCAGGTCGGCCTGGGCCAGCTGGAGCTGGTTCTGGGCCTCCTCCACCGCCAGCTTGAGCTGGGCGATGCTCCCGCTGTCCGCGTTCCGGTTCTCCTCCAGAGCGCTCTGAGCGGCCTGGACGTTGGCCCTGGCCTGCTCCAGCTGGCTGCGGGCGTTGTCCACCTGGGAAGCCGAAGCCCCGCCCTCCTTGGCCAGCGCCTGCTGGGCGTCGTAGTCCTTCTGCGCTGCAGCCAGCGCCGCCTGGGCGGACTGGAGCTGGGCGGCCAGCCTGGGGTTGGCCTGGGCGGCGGTGTCCTGCCCGACGGACAGGCTGATCCTGGCTTTCTCCAGGGCCACCTGGGCGTTCCGCACGGCGATCTTCAGCTGCGTGTCGTCCAGCTGCACCACGGTCTGCCCGGCCGTGACCGAGTCACCGGTGCGGTGCAGGACCCGGTCCACCACGCCTGAAACCCGGGCGGCCACCTGGCTCCGGGTGACCGGCACCACCGATCCGGCAGTGGTGTGTTGCGCCGAAAGGGCGCCGGAGCGCACCTGCTCGGCCTGCACGGGCACGGCGGCAAAGCGCCTCCCCCCGGCCTTCTCCTGGCCGCCGCCTGGGCGGACGGACGCGGGAGTGGCCGGGCGCCCCGGCCCGCGATCCGGAGAGCCCGCGCCGGCCGAGCAGCCGGCCAGCGCCAGGGCGAACAGCAGCGCCGCAAGATAGTACGGAGCCTTGAGCTTCCTCATTTCCTCAACCACCTTTCACCGCCCCCCTCATCGTCCCATTGCGTTTTCCAGCCCGAGCACGGCCAGCTGCAGGTTGCTGCGGGCCTGGGCCAGGGCGTCGGCCGCATCTGCCGAGGCGACGGCCGCGTCCAGCAGGTCCTGAGCGGTGGCCGTTCCGTACCGGTAGCGGGTCCTCGCCAGCTCCAGAAGCTGTGAGGCGTTCCGGGCTCTCAGGGAGGCCAGATCGAGCCTTTGCTGCTGGATCTGCACGCTCTGGTAGGCGTCCTCGATGTCTGCGGAGATGCCGGCCCGCAGCTGCAGCTCCCGGGCGGCATAGGCGGCGTCCTGTTGACGGTTGGCCTGCTCCTGGTGCGCTGCGGCGCCGGCGTCCAGCAGCGGCAGAGCGATCTTCACGCCGGCGGTGGCCACGCCAGCGTTGGCGCCCGTCCAGTCCACCGTCCAGCTTACCTCCCCGTTGAGGCTCACCGTGGGGCTGCGCTGGGCCTTGAGGAGCGCCCTGTCAATGGTGAGCGCCCGGCGCTGGAGCTCCACCTGCGTGACCTCCTGCCGCTGTTTCAGCCCCTGGGCGATGGCCTCCTGCAGCGTAAAGGCCGGCGGAGAAGGGCCCCCTGTGTCCGCCACGCTGAACTCCTGGTCCACGGGCCTGCCGATCAGGTTGGCAAGCCTGATCCTGGCGATGCCCAGGGCCTGCCGCCCGCTCTCCAGGTCGATCTCGGCGCTGCGGGCGTTGATCTGCGCGGACTGGAGGTCCACCTGGCTGGCCTGCTTCAGGTCGTAGACCGCCTGGATCTGCCGCAGGACCGCGTTCTGCTGATCCAGGGCCTGCTGCAGCACCACCAGCTTCTGCTGGGCGGCCAGCATGGTGTAGTAGGCCTGCTTCACGCTGTAGAGAAAGCCGAGCCGGCCGGTGTCGGCCGTGATCTGCGCCCCCTCCAGGGTAAGCCTGCTCTTCTGGACGGCCGCCCGGCCGGTTCCGCCCGGGTAGCCGTCCCACACCGTCTGGCTGACGCTCAGGGCGGCGCTGCTGCTGGGACTGCCGCCTGCGGCAGGCGGCGGGAGGTACGGGGCGGTGTTGAGGTCGACGCTGGTAAGGGGTCCTGCGACGGCAAGACCCGCCTGGGCGCCCCGGGAGCCGCTCTGGAAGCTCTGCGGCGGGGCGGTGTTGCCGAAGGGGGGCGTGGCCGCCGCATAGCCCAGGCTTCCGTTCAGGGAGAGGGAGTTCCTGGAGGTCACCAGGTCGTTCTCAGCCCGGGCGGCTTCGAGGTTGCTGGCCAGGATCCTGGCCTGGGCCCCCTGGGCCAGGGCCGTCTGCACGCACTGTGAGAGGGTGAGGACCGGGGGCTGTGCCTGGGCGCAGAGAAGCGTCGCCGGAGCCAGGAGCGCCGCCAGCAGGACGGCCGCCGCTGTGAGGCTCTGCGAGGCCCGGGTCGCGATTTTACATCGGGTGCCGTTCATGCCTGGCTCTTCACGGTGATCACAGGTTTGCCTTGAGGATTCTGTAGTATCTCTGCGGAAGATAGCGCCGCAGCCGGCTCGCAGAGAAGCGGCAGGCGTCAGCCGAACGGGTTATTGTGCTCACTTTTTGGGGGTAGGAGGCCGGCAAGCGGGGCAGTTGGGGTACGGCCGGGTTGACAGCGCGGCACTCTGGAGCCCATAATGCGGACCGAGCCTGTTTCAGGAGAGCGGAATGCGGTGCGAATCCGCAGCGGTCCCGCCACTGTAACCGGGGATGAAAGCGGCAGCAGGCCATTGCCTTGAGGCGGAAAGTCCGCTTCAGGCGAGAAGGCGCCGCGAGTAAGAGGATCCGGAAGCCAGGAAACCCTCCTGGGGCGTAGACCTTCGAGGAAAGGGAATGGGGCGGTTTCCGCGGCGCATCGGCATCACTCGCCAGCCTGACACCTCCCTCACAGAAAGGCTACGTCGCTCCTACGGGCGCGGGCAACCTTGATCGGGAGGGATGAGATGAGAAAGACGATCGCAGCAGCGGCGGCGCTGCTGCTCCTGGCTTTCGGCCTGGCGGCCCAGGAGCCGGAGCTGCAGATGGAGGACGTGGTGGTCACCGCGACCCGCACGGCCTCGCGCATCCTGGACGCACCCGGGCACGTGTCGGTGATCACCTCGCGGGAGATCGCCGCAAGCGGAGCCGCCGGCGTGGCGGACCTGCTACGCCAGGAGGCCGGGGTCCAGGTGCTGGACAACGGGACAGCCGGCTCGGTGCAGAGCGCGCGGCTGCGCGGCTCCACCTCCGCCCAGGTGCTGATCCTGCTGGACGGGGTGCGGCAGAACGACAGCCGCCAGGGGGGTGCGGACCTGTCCCAGATCCCCCTGGAGTCGGTGGAGCGGATCGAGGTGATCCGCGGGGACGCCAGCGCCCTGTACGGGGCGGACGCAGTGGCCGGGGTGATCAACATCATCACCCGCAAGAAGGCCGACGGGCGGCTCACCTTGAGCCTGGAGAACGGCAGCTACCTGCCGCACCGCTCGGTTGCCGTGGCCGAGGGAGGAGCCACCAGCGAGGTGCCGGCCGACCCACTGGACCTGGTGGACACGCAGAAGCTGGCCGCAGGCTACTCCGCGAAGGTCGCCGGTCTGGACCTGGTGGCCCAGGGCTCCTTCATCCGCGCCGGCAACGGCTTCGTCTGGAACGACCAGAGCTACGTGGGGGACTACCGCCGCAGGGTCAATGCGGACCTGTTGGGAGCTTCAGGGCACCTGGCGGTGAGCGAGCCCCTTCCCTCCGGCCGCTGGGGAGTGGACGGGACGGTCACCTACCGGGACCTGGGGGCGCCGGGGAGCATCACCTCGGACTACTCCTACTACTTCGTGTCCACCGACGCGCGCCAGAGGCTGCTCACCGCCCAGGGAAAGCTCTTCCTGGACAGCGGCCGCTTCCTGACCGATCGGCTCACCCTGGCCGGAAGGCTGTTCTACCGCTACACCAGCCTGGGCTACGAGGATCCGCCTGCCACCCCGGACCTCCATCAGCTGCACACGGTGGGGCTGGACGCCAGCCAGAAGCTCTACGCCACCGACGCCCTCTCCTTCGTCTACGGGGGGAACCTCCTGTACGACTACGTGGACAGCACCAGAATCGGCCGGCTCTCCAGGCTTTCCGGCGGCCTGTTCCTGGAAGCGCCGCTGTATCCCCTGCCGGCTATGGCCCTCATCCCCGCGGTGCGCTACGACCTGGTGAGCGACTTCCCCGGGAGCCTCACCTATCACCTCAGCGCGGTGTGGAACCTGAGCTCGAGCCTGTCCCTGAAGGCCGGCGGCGGCAAGTCCTACCGCGCGCCGACCATGAACGACCTCTACTGGCCGCTGGACCTGGCGATGGGCACGGGGGGGAACCCCGACCTGCGCCCGGAAACCGGCTACAGCGGGGACCTGGGCGTCTCGATGGCCACGAAGGGGGTAGGCCTGAACGCCTATGCTTACCTGCGCTACCTGCGGGACGCCATCGAGTGGATCGAGACGGCTCCCTTCTTCTACCAGCCTGTCAACTACGGACAGTCCCTCTACCCGGGGTTCGAGACGGACCTGGACCTTGCCCTCACCCCGGCCCTGAGCCTCAGGGGCAGCTACACCTTTTCGTACAGCTTCCTTCTCCAGGGAGCCACTGCGGCCTACACCCTCCAGGACGACAGGCGCGTACCCTACGCGCCGGTGCATGCTGCCACTGCCGCCGTGCAGTTCGACGACGGCACCACCCTGGCGCGGCTGGAGGGGCAGCTCACGGGACCTCGCTTCACCGACGAGGCCAACCTCCAGGCTCAACCGGCCTACCTGGTGCTGAACGCGGAGCTCCGGCGGCAGCTTACCAAGGCCCTGGCGGTCTCCCTGGCGGTGAAGAACCTCCTGAACAGCAGCTACGAGGTGGTGAGCGGCTACATCATGCCCCCCGTCTCCGCCTGGCTGGGGCTGGAGGCCAGGCTGTAAGTCAGTCGGTGAGCCGGTAAAGGATGGGGATCTCCAGGCTGAGGGGCCGCCCCGCAGGATTGCGGTAGGGAGTCACCTCCCTGATGAGCGCCAGTGCCGCGCGGTCCAGCACGGAGAACCCGGAGGAGCGCAGCACCGAGGCCTGAAGCAGCGCGCCGTCCGCTCCCAGGCGGACCCTCAGGGTTACCTGCCCCTGGATTCCCCGCCGGCGGGCCACGGCGGGATAGGAGATCCGATCGACGATCC
>CAZBDU010000141.1:0-10094 GCA_964490725.1 uncultured Spirochaetaceae bacterium
CTTGCCCAGTGGGGACTCTCACCCCACAAGAGGCGCCAAGCTGCGCCTGGCGCACTAGCGTATATCTTAGCGAAACTATAAGCATCCTGCCGCCTCCCCGCATTGACCCGGATCAAGAAAAGGGACATTTTTTGACTCGACCATGGATGCTCTCTCTCTCATTCTCGACGGCGAGCTCTTTCGCGGCATCGCCCCGGGAAGCGCCCGGGAGCTCGCCTCCATCGCGGTGCCCAAGCGGGTGGAGAAGCGGGCGGTGCTCTTCCTGGAAGGGCAGGAGGGTCACTCGATGTACATCCTGGCCGAGGGGGCGGTTCAGCTGTACAAGAGCGCCGCCGACGGCCGGGAGATCGTGATCAAGACGGTGCGTCCCGGGGAGATCTTCGCGGAAGTGGTGCTGTTCGAGGCGGCGCGCTATCCGGTGAGCGCGGTGGCCCTGAGCCGCAGCCTGCTCTACCTGCTGCCGCGCTACCAGGTGGACTGCCTGCTGGCCTCGGAGTCCTTCCGCCGGGACTTCATCGCCATGCTCATGAAGAAGCAGCGCTATCTCACCCGGCGCATCCTCTACCTCGCCACCCACGACGTGGAGGAACGCTTCGTGTACTTCCTCGAGGAGCAGTACGGACGCCTCCAGGAGTACCGCATCTCCCTGAGCAAGAAGGACATGGCCTCCGGGATCGGCACCATCCCGGAGACCTTCTCCAGGATGGTGCGGCGGCTCACCCGGGAGGGGCGGATCCAGTGGAGCGGACGCATCCTGCGGGTGAAAGAGGGCTTCTGGGATGAGTGGGACCGCAGGCCTTGAGGCCTTCAGCGCCTGGCGGCGGCGCTGAGGAACCTGCCCAGCTCCTTCACGTCCTTCAGCACCGGGAAGCCGTCGCGCCACCTCGCCCCGGAGGCGGTCTCCTCGATCAGCACCCCCGCTCCTCCCAGGGCCGCGAACCCCTCCAGGCAGTCTCGGCGGTTGTCCACCAGCAGAACCTCCTGGGGCCGGCAGCCGATCTCCGCCAGCACCATCCGGTAGGTGGAAGGGTGGGGCTTGCCGTTGTAGCCGTTGTAGGCGATGTCGAACACCCGCTGGAAGAGGCCGCGGATCCCCAGCCGGCGCAGAACCCGCTCCGCGTGCTCCGCCGGCGAGTTGGTGAGCACCGACTTCGGCAGAGGGATGGCCTCCAGCGCTGCGGCGAGCGAACGGTCTTCCGACAGGTAGCGGGACAGGTCCACCCGGTGAACGTAGCCCAGGAACTCCCCCGGATCCTTCAACCCGTGACGCCGGAGCAGCCCGTTCAGGGTGGTGCCGTACTCCCGGCTCAGCAAGCGCCGCTGCGCCCCCGCCTCCTCGGCGCTCAAGGCCAGGAAGCGGCTGACGAACTCGGTCATCCGCCGCGACACCGCCGGCATCAGCCCGTTGGAGGCGGGGTATAGAGTCTCGTCCAGGTCGAACAGCAGGTAGCGGGGGTGGAGGCGGCCCATGAAGGCATTCTGTCCGCTTCGCTGCGACGTGTCTACCCGAAACGCCCCGGGGCGCCCGGACCCGGGCGGCCGGCGGCTGGCCGCGCTGGCCGCCGGCGCCGTTGCAGCGCCGCGCCCGATCCACTACGATGGTGGACCTGAGCTCATGAAGATCATCATTGGCCACTCGAACATGGATCTGGACTGCATCGGTTCGATGGTGCTGGCCCGCTACCTCTATCCCGATCATCGTCCCGTGCGCAGCCGCCTGGTCCACCCGATGGCGCGAAACCTCTACAACATGTACCAGAACCACCTGGGCTTTCTTGCGGCGAAGGAGGTGGAGGAGGCCCAGGTGGACAGCGTCGTGGTGGTGGACACCCGTTCCCGCCAGCGGGTCGGCGAGTTCCTGCGGCGCGTAAGCCTGGAGGGGATGCCGGTGGTGGTGTTCGATCATCACCCGGCGGATTCCTCCGACATACCAGGGGCGGTCATCCGCGAGAGAGAGGTGGGAGCCAATACGACGCTTCTGGGCATGGAAATCGTGAACCGGGGAATCCAGATCTCTGCGGACGACGCCACCATTGCGCTGACCGGACTCTATGCAGACACCGGCAATTTCACCCACGAGAACGTACGCCATGCCGATTTTCGGGTAGCCTCTTTCTGCATGAAGAGCGGCGCATCCCTGCGCCTGGTGCGCAGCTTCCTCAAGGCGCTGCAGGGCGAGGGGCAGCTCACCCTCTTCCACGAGGTGCTCAATCGCCTGGTGTACCGGAACTGCCACGGGCACATGGTGCTGCTCAGCCACCTGGAGCTGGACCGCCAGACCGGCGGACTGGCGGCGGTGGCAGACAAGGTCTTCGAGGTGGAAACCCCCGACGCCCTGTTCGCCCTGTTTTCCTTCCAGAAGGAGCGCTCCACCCTGGTGGTGGCCCGCTCTCACAAGCCGGAGATCGATCTGGGCAGCCTCCTGGCCCCCTTCGGCGGCGGCGGTCATGCCGGCGCCGCCTCCGCGCTGATCCGGGACGGCCGCGGAGCCGAGGTGCTGCGCACCCTGGAGGAGCATCTCCTGCGCTCCCTGGCCCCCGCGCCCACCGCCGAAGCCGTCATGAGCAGGGAGCCCAGGCTGATCCCGGCGGACTGGTCGCTGCTGGCCGCCTCGCGCTTCCTGGAGGAGATCGACCACACGGGGGCTCCGGTGGTGGGGCCGGACGGCACCCTGAAGGGCTTCATCACGCTGCGGGACATCATGAAGGGCCGGCGCACCGGCCGGATGAACGCACCGGTGAAGGCTTACATGACCCGTCGGGTGATCACCGGCCGCCCGGAGACCACCCTGCGCGAGGTGGAGCACCTGCTGTTCAGCAACAACATCGGCCACCTGCCGATCCTGCGGGACGGCAGAGTGGCAGGGATCGTCACCCGCTCGGACTACCTGCGGGTGATGGAAGGGCGCCCTGCGCCCTAGAGGGGAGCGGGCCTGCCCGGCGGCTGCGGCGGCTACCGGTCGCTCAGCAGCCGGTGCAGAAAACGATTGTCCTCCTGGAGCTTGCCGATCCTGTCCTCCGCCTCGGCCAGGGCGGACTCCAGATGCGCCACCCGCCACTCCAGCCGCCCCAGGGTACCGGGATCGGAGGCGCCGCGGCCGCGCTCGCGGATCTGCTCGGCGATGGCCTTGCCCACGGCGGAGTTCAGCGCGATGGCGCTGATCGGTACCAGTAGGGCCAGAATCGGGATCAATATCCACACGGCGGTCTCCTCCTTCTGCCGCCCACGGGTTGCCGTCCACGGGCTCCACGGCGGGGGAGGGCTCAGCCGACGGTGGCCTGCCTCCACAGCTCCTGCAGGCTCCGCTCCAGCCGCTCCCCCAGGGCCTCCCCGCCGGGGGTGGTCAGGTCGTCCTCGTTTTCGAACACGGCGCAGGGCACCCGCCGGCCCTGCACGGCCAGCGATTGCGCCTGGGGAGGGCAGAGCTCCTGCCAGTCGTCCAGGCGGTACAGGCGCTCCATCTTCTCCTGAGGGAGGCTGTGCTCCAGGATTCCGTGGGGCCGGTGGGGATCGAAGCGCCGGAGGTTCTTGCGCAGAGACTCCTGGTAGGACACCTGCACGTACAGCACCGCGGCCCGCTCCACCACCTCCCGGCTCAGGGCAGCGAAGGCCTGCCTGTAGCCGCCGTGCTCGCTGCCGCGGGAAAACTCCAGCACCGCGGTGCCGGTCTCGTGGAACGCCGGGCGCTCCCGGAGGAGCTTCGCGTGCTCCAGGCAGATCCTGCGCACCAGGAGGTCCCAGAGGTAGGGCTCGCGGAAGTAGCCCTCCTCGTCGGTGTGCAGCCTGGGCTTGCCCATTTGCTCCAGCAGGGCGTCCTCCTCGAACCAGGCCCAGAGCATGGGGAAGTCGTCGATCACCGCCAGCTCCCCCAGGCGGAATCGCTGCCTCCGCTCGCGGGGCTCGGTGTTGCGCAGATAGTCTATGATCTCGCTCTTCCCGGCCGCCGGGCGGGCCACCAGGATGAGCACGTCGAAAGTGCCGCCGGTCATAGCCCAACTGTACAGCAAGCGCCTGCAGGGCGTCAAAGCGAGGGCCAAAGCAAGGGCCGTTCCGGCCGTTCCGGCCGTTCCGGGCCGCTCCGAGCCGCTCCGTATGCCGCCGCCCGGCGGGGGCTTGCGGGAACGCCGTGACGGAGCGCTTCGGTGTCAGTATCTTACTCACCTGAGCTATGAAGCCTGTCTTGCGAGGTTCCGTCATCCACGGCGCCGGCCGGGGCCTGGCGCTGGGCTATCCTACTGCCAACCTGGACGTTCCCGAGAGTGAGCTCCCCGAGAGTGGCATCTACGCCGCCTGGGTGCGCCGCCCCGGAGACTCGCGCTGGCACCCCGGCGCGGCCAGCGTGGGCACCAACCCTACCTTCGGGGAAAGGGGGCGCAGGCTGGAGGTGTACCTCCTGGACTACCGCAACGGTGACCTCTACGGGCAGACCCTGGAGGTGGTCCTGGCCGCCCGGCTGCGGCCCGAGCGGCTCTTCCCCTCGCCTGAGGATCTGGTCCGGCAGATGAAGCGGGACTGCCGCGCGGCGCTGCGCGCGCTGCGGAGCCTGCCGCCGCCGGGCTGACGACACGCTCTCCCCGTCGCAAAAAAAATCACGATTTCCTGTTGACATCCAGGCGGAGGCATGTTATTAATTGCGTGTAGCAACTGTTGCTATACGCAATTTTCTTGCAGGTCTTGTCGAAGAGGTTCGAGGGACGATGTCGGGCTACAACGGGCTGGTGGACGCCATCCTGAAGCTCAAGAAGAAGTGCCGCTTCGAGGAGGAGATCGGCTCCCGGCTGCGGCTCACTCCGGTGGAGATGAGCTGCCTGCTCGCCCTGCGCAACGGAGAGCAGCTGGAGTGCCAGGTGCTCTCCGAGCGGATGCAGCTGTCCGCCTCGCGGGGCAGCCGCATCATCCAGCGCCTCATCGGCAGGGGGCTTCTGGAGCGGGAGGCCCGGCAAGACGACCGGCGCTGCCTGCTGATCTCTCTGTCCCAGAGCGGGGCCCGCTGCCGGGCCGATGTGGAGAGGGCAAGGGGCGAATGCGAGCAGAAGCTGCTGGCGCGCCTCGATCCGGCGCAGCTTCGGAAGGTAAACGAGGGTCTGGACATCCTCCTGACCCAGCTTTGAACCACAAAACGGAGGCATCATGAGTCAAGACGCCAGGGAGGCGATAAACGTGCGCTACACCGCCCTCGCGGAGAGCAGCTGCTGTCTTTCCTGCGGCGGAGCGGCGGCCCACGCGGGGCCGCGGAGCGGCGAGGTTTGTGTGGACCTGGGAAGCGGCCGGGGCACCGATGCCCTGCGGCTTGCCGAAAGCGTCGGCCCCCAGGGGATGGTGTACGGAATCGATCTGTCGGAGGGGATGCTGGAGAAGGCGCGGCGCACCGCCCAACGGCTGGGCGTGGCCAACGTCCGCTTTCTCCGGGCCGAGCTGGAAGATCTTCCCCTGGAGGACGGGGCGGCCGACCTGGTGATCTCCAACTGCACCATCAACCACGCCGCCGACAAGCCCCGGGTGTGGCGGGAGATCCACCGCGTGCTCAAGCCCGGCGGCCGCTTCGTGGTGAGCGACATCTACTCCCTGGAGCCGGTCCCGGAGCGGTACCGCACCGACCCTCAGGCGGTGGCGGAATGCTGGGCCGGAGCGGTGACCCGGGAGGAATACTTCCTCCAGATGAAGGAGGCGGGCTTCCCGGAGGCGCGGGTCCTGGAGGAAAGCGAGCCCTACCCCAAGGGCGCCATCCGGGTGGCCAGCGTGACCCTGGCGGGGGTGAGACCCTCGACCGGCGAGGGCGCCGAGCCCGCCGGAGGAACGCTGCCGGTAGTGGAAGAGCAGGGAAGCGGCGGCTGCTGCTGCGGCTGACCCGGCGGGCGGCGGCAGCGGAGCGGGCGGCACCCTCGCCCGCTTGGAACCTGGCAAGGAGGAGTGAAGCATGAAGTCACTCATCCGAAAGAAGGCAGCCTCCTGCTGCGCAGAGGCGCAGTGCTGCGCCAAGATCTCACCGATCAAGGCGGGCTGCCACGACTGATGTGCTGGAGCCGCAGGCGGACTCGGGCCCACCGCAAAGCGGAGGCGCCGCCCCGCCTGCGGCCGGCACGCTCCCGGTGAGGAGCGGTGAGGAACGACCACGATGGTACCTTCGAAGCACAACATAATGGCCCGCCTGGAGGGCTCCCGGCACTACCTGATCGTCAACCCCTTGAGCCGCAACGCGGACCTTCTCACCGCCCGGACTGCGGAAGCCGCGCTGGCCGGGCGCTTTCCCGATCCGGAGCAGTGGCTCGCCAAGGGGTATCTGGTGGACCCCGAGGAGGAGAGCCGGCGCTACCGGGCCGCCTACCTGGACTTCCTGGACGCCCGGGAGAGCTCGGAGGTGCAGGCCTTCTTCGTTCCCACCTACGGATGCAACTTTGGCTGCTCCTACTGCTATCAGAGCGGGTACCCCCGAGAGGAGGGAGGCTGCACCCCCGAGGTGGTGGAGGCCTTCTACTCGTACCTGGACGGCGAGCTGGCCGGGCGGCAGAGGTACGTCACTGTGTTCGGCGGCGAGCCGCTGCTGCCCGGCCGGCAGGCCCGCAGCGCCATGGCGGCCCTGGTGGCGGGGGCGAGCCGCCGCGGGCTGGACCTGGCGGTGGTCACCAACGGCTACCACCTGGCCGACTACCTGGACCTCCTGGCCGGCGCAACGATCCGGGAAATCCAGGTCACCCTGGACGGGCCGGAGTCGGTCCACGACCGGCGCCGTCCCCTGAAGGGGGGAGGAGCCACCTTCCGGGCGGTGCAGGCGGGAATCGCGGCGGCCCTGGAGCGGAGGTTCCCCGTCAACCTGCGGGTGGTGGTGGATCGCGAGAACATCGACGCCCTGCCGGAGCTGGCCCGCAACGCGGCGGCGTGGGGCTGGACCGGCAATCCGCTGTTCAAGACGCAGGTGGGCCGCAACTACGAGCTGCACAGCTGCCAGGCCAGGCCGCAGAAGCTGTTCAGCAGGGCCGAGCTCCACGGCGCCCTCTACCAGCTGGCGCGCAGCAACCCGGAGGTGCTGGAGTTCCACCGGCCCGCGTTCTCGCTGAGCCGTTTCCTCTTCGACACCGGTGAGCTGCCGGAGCCGCTGTTCGACGCCTGCCCGGGGTGCAAGACCGAATGGGCCTTCGACTACACCGGAAGGATCTACCCCTGCACCGCCACGGTGGGCAAGCCCGGAGAGGAGGTGGGCCGCTTTCACCCCGCGGTGGAGCTTCAGGCCGAGCGCGTGCGGCTCTGGGAGGAGCGGGACGTGACGGCCATCGAGGCCTGCGGCGGCTGCGCGCTGCAGCTGGCCTGCGGCGGAGGCTGCGCCGCGGTGGCCCAAAACTCTCGCGGCCACCTGGACGGCCCGGACTGCCGGCCCGTGCAGGAGGCCCTGGCGAAGGGGTTCTCCCTGTACTTTCACGACGACATCGACACGCTGGACAAGGAGTAGCGACATGGCAGGATTGATCGAGGAAATCGAGGCCACAGAGTTCGAAACGGAGGTGCTGAGCGGCGAGCGGGTGGTGGTGGATTTCTACTCCACCGAGTGCCCTCCCTGCGAGGCGCTGGCGCCCAAGTACGAGGGGCTTTCACAGCTGTACGGAGAAGACGTCCGCTTCGTGAAGATCTACCGGCAGGGCAACCGGGACCTGGCGGAGTCCCTGGGCGTCCGCGGCTCCCCGACGGTGCTGTTCTACCGGGACGGCCAGCCGGTGGGGGAACGGTTGACCGGCGGCATCAAGCGGGCCGATCTGATGCGAAACCTGGATGCGCTGCTGCCCGGGGGCAGGGTCGCAGAGATCCGGGGGGCGATCCGCCCGTCCGCGGGCTCCTGCGACGTGCTGATCCTGGGAGGCGGTCCGGCGGGGCTGGCCGCCGCGATCTACGCCGCCCAGGCCAGGCTGGACACGGTGCTGGTGGACTCGGCTCTTCCCGGCGGCCAGGTGTCCACCACCCACCAGGTCTCCAACTACCCGGGGTTCATCGAGCCGCAGCCCGGCTACATGCTCTCCCACTACATGAGCGAGCAGGCCAAGGCCGCCGGAGCGCGCTTCAAGGTGGCCGTGGACATCACCCGGGTGGACCTGGAAAACAAGGAGGTGGTGATCGACGGCACCGAAACGGTCCGCGCCGCCAGGCTCATCCTGGCAACCGGCAGCTCCCCCCGCCCGCTCGGGGTTCCCGGCGAGCGGGAGTACAAGGGGCAGGGCATCTCCTACTGCGCCACCTGCGACGCCAAGTACTTCCAGGACAAGGAGGTGATCGTGATCGGCGGCGGGAACACCGCCGTGGAGGAGTCCCTGTTCATCTCCCGGTTCGCCCGCAAGATCACTGTGGTGCACCAGTTCGATCACCTGCAGGCCAACAAGGCCGCGCAGGAGAAGGCGTTCGCCAACGAGCGGATCGAGTTCCTCTGGTCGCACGAGCCGCGGGGGTTCTCCCGCAACGGCAAGGACGGCGGTCGGGCCATGGCGGTGGAGGTTGAGGACCTCAAGAGCAAGGCGCGCAGGAGCCTGGAGGCGGACGGCGTGTTCGTGTTCGTGGGCATGAAGCCCAACATGGAGCCCTTCCAGGGGCCTCTGGAGCTGGACCGGTGGGGTTACATCAAGGTGGACGAGGACATGCACACCAGCATTCCCGGCGTGTTCGCCGTCGGGGACATCCGTTCCAAGGCGTACCGGCAGATCACCACCGCCGTGGCGGACGGCACCGTGGCGGCCATCGCGGCCGCCCGGGAGCTGGGCTAGCCGCGCCTCCGCGCAGCCGGCTCCACCGCTTCCCGGCGGCGGCCGGCCGGTCCTCCAGGGATAGCCCGGAAATGTCACCCGGCTAGCCAGACCGGCTTATTTGCCGCGCCGCCAGTTGCGTATAGCTTTCTGCATATACAGTAATCGACATGTTATGCAGGAGGCACATATGCGCAAGGCTTACTCACTCGTTTTCGTCCTGGCTCTGGCCGCGGCGGTCGTGGCAGGCGCCCAGGGCATGGGAAGCTACAGCGAAACGTACGGTCGCTCCGCCAACTCGCCCGCCGTGCCCGCCGGTATGATCGACTACGGCTACCCGCACGTTCTGGCCACGGTCAACGTCGACCCCGGCCAGAAAGCCAGCATCACGGTTCCCGATCAGTATGCCAGCGGCAAGGTCCCGGGGTACATGACCATCTCGATCCCGGCCGGCGCCTTCTCGGTGCCGGTGCGCTTCGAGGTTCTGGCTGGAACGAACGCCTACTGGGACCGCAAGGTCGCCTCGAATCTCACGGTGGTCGCGAACTTCGCCTACCGGGTGGTGGATCGCAGCACCGGAACGCTGGTGGACAGGTTCGAGAAGCCCGTCACCTACTCGGTGAGCGATCCCATGATCACCGCCGACAGCGTGTACTGGGCAACCACCGCCAGCCAGCCCATCAAGCTGGTCAACGCCAACCAGGCCAGCCAGATCTCCGGGGACACCCTGGAGCATCCGACTCCGGTGAGCACCGTGGGGTGGATCGTCACCACTCCGAAGGCCGAGGTGGCCTCCAGAATGTAGCCGGGGCCCTCGGGCCGGAGCCGCACCGGGCAGGCGGGAGGAGCGCGCGGCGTTTCTCTTCCGCCTGCCTTCTCTTCTCCCGGGCAGCCTCCCGCGGGTTCGTCTATACTTTCAGGTGTCGTTCAAGGGGGTGCTCCGCCGTGAATCGCGCCGAAACCGGCAGGGAAGCCCTGGTCCTCTGTCCCGCCGCCCTGCTCCTGGGGGCCGCGGCGGCCGCAGCGGCCGCCCTGTTCCATCTGCTCGTCGCCCTGGTCCACAACCTGGCCTTCCTGGGACGCCTCTCCCTGCGCTACGATCCCACCCTCCACACGGCTCCCGCTCCCTGGGGGGTGCTGGCTGCGGCGGCGCCGGCTCTGGGCGCCCTGGCGGTGGTGACCCTGGCGGTGAAGGCCGCCCCGGAGGTGAGCGGCCCCGGGGTAGGAGACGTCCTGGACGCGCTTGCCCGGCGCGGAGGGCGGGTTCGTCCGCTCATCGTGGCCCTGAAGCCCCTGGGAGCGGCGATCTCCCTGGGCACCGGCGCCGCGGTGGGCCGGGAGGGACCCATGGTGCAGGTGGGCGCCGGCCTGGGC
>CAZBDU010000142.1:0-10060 GCA_964490725.1 uncultured Spirochaetaceae bacterium
GGCCGGGGGGCCGGCCAGGCGGGGGGGCGCAGCTGGGCCGGGCGCACGGGCCAGGCGGGGGGCCCAGCTGGGCCGGGGGGCAGGCGGGCCGGGCGGCTTGAGGACCCGCGTTGACACCCCGCCGTGGGCTTCGCTATAGTGTCCCCGATCCAAAACGTGCGATCGAGCATGGCTGAACCGGTTTCTCCCTCCACAGCGAAAGTGCCCCTGCCCCGGCTGCTCGCCCTGCTGGCCTTGCTGGCCGCGCTCGGCGGGTGCGCCACCCTCTCCGACTCGATTTTCCTGCTGGGCAGGCTGGACAACCAGGAGAAGGCGGAGGCCCTGGTGAGCAAGGGGGCCGACCTGTTCGAAACAGAGCTGAGGCAGGCCGGGAACCTGGCGGTGATCCCCACTGTCCGCAGGTATTTCGAAGTGGCCCTGCGCTACGACCCCTGGAACGAGCGGGCCGCCGCAGGCCTGGAGGAGCTGGACGGGTTCCGGCGAGGCGAGCTGGACAAGAGGGTGAAGCTGGCGATCGGCCTGTCGGGCAGGAGCGAGCGCACGCCGGAAGAGAGCTACGCCCTGTGCCTGGCGGTCCGGCAGGCTTCCATCCTGGACCCGCAGGACGACCGCGTGGCCGCCCTGCGCCGGGAGACCCGGGGAGTGCGCGCGGACCTCGTGGCCGGCTACTTGCGCGAAGGGCGCCAGAGGGCCGCCGAAGTGTCCGCAGGGGACTCCGCTGCGCAGCAGGTTGACGGCTACATGGAAGCCCTGGGCTGGTACCAGAGGATTCTGACGATCCAGCCCGGCAGCGGCGGGGCCCTGGCGCAGGAGAGGGCCCTGAGGCGCAAGTTGCTGCCCCTGCTGCGCGCCCGGCTGGCCGGCATCCGAGCCGAGCTGGCCGCCGACAGGTTCGAGAACGCCTGGAAGGGGGTGGAAGCCCTGCGGCGGCTGGATCGCCAGGCGGGAGCTCTTCCCGGGGGCGAGCTGGAGGAGCTGGCCTGCGAGCTGAACGTACGCTGGGCCCGGAGGCTGTTCGAGCAGCAGAGGTACGCGGAGGCGGACGCCCGCGTCAGTGCCGCGCTGGAGGAGCGCAGGTCCGCCGAGATACTGGCCCTGAAACGGCGGATCGCTGCAGCCGAGCAGAAGAAAGCCCGGGAGGTGGGGTTCGTCCGGCTGCTGCGGCAGGTGGACGAGCTGATCGCCCAGGACCGTCTGGGGGCCGCGCTGCGGCTTCTGGGTTCGAGCCTGCCCACGGCGGATCGTTCGGAGCGGCAGGAGCTGGAGGGCCGCCGGGAGCGGGTCAGGCAGAGGCTCTCCGAGCTGTACCGGCGCGGCGTGGACCTCTACCGGGAAGAGAGCTTCCGCGAGGCGGCGGATCTGCTGGTGATCGTCGTGGATGCGGATCCCGGCTATCGGCAGGCCCGGAGCTACCTCGAGAAGGCTCGCGCGAAACAGAAGCTCCTGGAAAGCCTGTAGGGGAGCGCTCCGCTGGTGACGTCGAACCTTCGCCTCCCCTGGCGGCGCGCTCTGGAGATCGCCTTCGGTGTTCTGGTGGCCGCCTGGCTGATTCTGCCCTGGATTCCCGGCGTGCGGGGGATTCTCAACCCGTTTCTGCTGCCGCGGGCCCTCGCAGAGGCGGTGGCCGCCAAGACGTGGACCGCCCTGACCCGCTGGGTCGCCTCGGTTTTGGTCTACTCCCTGCCGGTGCTGACCGCCTCCAGGCTGGGCGCACCCTTGCTGGCGCCAAAGCTGCCCCGGGTGTTCGCTCCTTCCGCGATTCCCTCCATCCTCGTGGGCATCCTGTGGACCCTGGCGGCGGCGGCCCCGCTGCTGCTTCACGCCTACCTGCTCGCCTCGGGGCCCAAGTACTTCGCCTCGCTGCATCCCCTGGTCTATGCCACCTTCGCCCTGGCCATGACCTGCAACGGCGTCTACCTGGGTTTGCTGATCCGGGCGCTGAACAGACGCAGCGGCGCTTACCGCGAGTATCTGCAGGCCTCCCGGGACCGGCAAGCCTCCGCCGGACGGCTGCCCCGCAACAACCGGGGCAGCATCCGCACCAGGCTGGTGCTTCTGTTCGTGGGCATCACCCTCACGGTCGTCACCGTTCTCAGCATGGTCCTGCTGCGGGATTTCCGCAGCACCATCCTGGCCACGGTCTCCGACAACGGACGGAATCTGGCCGAGCGCAGCGCCAGCGTGGTCAAGGCGAACCTCACTGACGAGATCGCCATCAGGGACTACTTCGAGATCGAGCGCAGGAAGAACCTGGCTACCAAGGTCAGATTCAACTCCCTGTCCTACTATCAGAAGCAGGGCAGAAGCGACCTGTTCGTCGCGATGGGGAGCACCGATGCGACCATACTCGGGCGGTGGCTGCCGCCCTCCTACCGCGATGAGGCGGCGGCCGGAGGCGTCTACGATCGCCGCCGCGGGACCCTGAGCTTCGTCTCGCCGGTAACCCTCGGGCGGGGCCAGGAGGCCAAGCTGGCAGGCTTTGCCGTGGTGGTCTACGACCGCAGCGTGATCTACCAGCCCTACTTCCGAACGCAGATCAAGGTGATCCTCTTCAGCGCGCTGTTCCTGTACGTGTCGGTGTTTCTGGTCTATGCGCTGGGCGGCAGCATCGCGCTGCCCATCCTGGCCCTGGGGATGAGCGTCAACCGGATGAGCTCAGCCCTTTCGAGCATGATCGCGGGCAGGGTGAGGGTTTCCGCGGCGAGGCTGGATTACCGGGACATGGTGAGGACCCGGGACGAGATCAAGGATCTCTCCAGGGAGTTCAGCCGTATGGCGGCGGTGATCCGAGGCGTGGTGCCCTACATCTCCGCCTCCACCTTGAAGCACGCCCACCACGGGGCCCTGATGTCTCAGAGCCGTGACCTGGCCTTCCTGTTCACCGACATCCGGGGGTTCACCGCGCTCTGTGAGGGTTTGAGCCCGGAGGAGGTGGTGCGGATCCTGAACCGGTTCCTGGAGCTGCAGAGCTCCATCATTCTGGAGCACGACGGCGACATCGACAAGTTCGTGGGGGACGCCATCATGGCCGCCTTCGAGGGGCCGGACAAGGAGGTGAAGGCCTGCCGGGCGGCCCTGGGAATCCGCGCCGCCATGGCCGCGGAAACGGAACGTCGGCGGGCCAGCGGCCAGAAGCTTCTCGCCATCGGGATCGGCATTCACTCGGGGCCCGTGGTCTTCGGCAGCGTCGGCGCCGGGGAGCGGCGCGACTTCACCAGCATCGGGGACACCGTGAACCTGGCCGCCAGGCTGGAAGGGGCCAACAAGGAGTATGGCACCGGCACCCTCATCAGCCAGACGGTGCACGAGAAGGTGTTGGACCGCTACCTGTGCCGGGAAATCGACCTGCTGACTCTCAAAGGCAAGAGCCGTGCGGTGCGGGTCTTCGAGATTCTGGGGGACAGGGCGGAGGCTTCCCGGGAGGCCGCCCGGCTGAAGGAGCGCTTCGAAGGGGGGCTGGCAGCCTACCGGCGGCAGCGGTGGGAGGAGGCGGCCGCTGCGTTCAGAGACCTGAGCGGACGCAGCGGGGACGCTGCCAGCGCAGTCTTTCTGGAACGGATCGACTTCTTCCGCAAGAATCCGCCGGGAGAGGGCTGGGACGGCGTGTTCGCCTTGCAGGTGAAGTAGACGCCTCGGGGCCCGCGCCAGCGGGCCAGCGGGAGTGCCGCGGTTTTTCAAACCCTGTGGGGTTAATCCAGATTTTTTTTGTCAGGTAATCTATTCGGTGTATATCCATGCATGCCAGTTTAGGCGTATAGTTCTTGCGATATTGGTGGCCCCGATCTTGGCCCCGGTGAAGCGACGTCCCGCTGCCGGAACCCGACTTGCGGCATCGCCACCGAGTCTACAGGAGGAGTCGGATGAACGAGGCAGACAAGATACAGAAGGCTCAGGAAGTGGTATCCGAACGATTGCGCCGGGAGGCGAACGGGCGCCTGGAAGGGGTGACGTGGTTCCAGAAGGACACCGATGTCCCGCTGGGAATTCTCCGCATCCGGGTCACCTCGGGAGGGGAGAGCTCCGTGTTCACCTTCTGGAAGGGGGAGCTTCTGGAAGGGCACGGCAGCAGGCCCTGGCGCGAACGGTTGGAGCTCAAGTCGGGGGAGATCCTGCGGGAGCTCGACGAGACTCTGGAGCCGGTGACGGGTGAGGAGGCCGCCGGGCTCTGATCTCCCGGCACCGCCTTCGCATCCCGTGGCCAACTGTTTTCGCCAGGGAGACCAGGGCGGCCAGCGCAGCGGCGGCCAGCAGGGGCAGGGCGCACACCGCGGCCGCCGCTGCCTGCAGGCCGATGTTGGCGGCGCCCAGCATGCTCAGCCGGAACGCCGGCAGAGGGTTGTCGTTGATCAAGTAGGTCCAGGTGGCGGAGGGCCCCGTCAAACCCTGCCGTTTCAGGTCTAGGGCATCCAGGTCCGTGGCGCCCCGGAAGCGGAGGGCGGTGCGCCGAGTGACCTCGGCTAGCCCCAGTGCGAAGGCGTCGCTCGTCTGCCGGATGAAGCACACCAGGGGGTCCTCTCCGCCGAAGCGCTGGAGGTGGATTCCCTCCTTGAGCTCCTCAACGAGCAGCAGGTGATCCGCCCAGAACCGATCCAGGTGGAGCAGGTACAGCCGCACCAGCAGGTCGTGCGCCCTGGCGCCGTCGTTGGCGGCGCTCAGCCGCGCATGAGCCAGGCGGCACTTCTCCCACAGCTCTTCGGGGATGGCGCCCTCCCGCAGTGCCGCTCCCCGCTGGGCCTGCAGGCCTCGGCGCTGCCGCTCCACCAGCTCTGAGTAGCGGCGCAGGGTGCTGCGGATCTCACCGTTCTGATCCTCGATGATGCTCTGCGCCCTGGCGATTTCCCGGGCCACCCTGCGGTCGGTCAGCTCCCGCCCGGCTCCGGCGTGCAGGTACTCCGGAGGGATGAGCTCCCGGATGGCGTAGCGTTCCACCAGCCGGTCTTCCAGGCTGATGAAGAACCTGGACAGGCCGGGATCTCCCTGGCGGCCCGCTCGGCCGCGCAGCTGATTGTCGATGCGCACGCTTTCGTGGCGGTTGGTGCCGATCACGTACAGGCCCCCCAGGGCGGCTATCCGCTCCCTCTGCCGGCCGGTCCGGCCGCCGAGCCTGATATCCGTTCCCCGGCCGGCCATGTTGGTGGAAATGGTCACGGCCCCCGGCATGCCGGCCTGTGCCACCAGCTTCGCTTCCTCCCGGTCGTTGGCGGCGTTGAGCACCCGGCAGGGGATGCCCCGCGATCGCAGCCGCTCGGCGTACATGAGGGACTCTTTCACGGAAGCGGTACCGAGAAGGACCGGCCGGCCGGTCCGGTGCTCGCGGGCGATCTCCTCCAGCACCGCATCCACCTTGGCGCCGATGGTGGTGAACACCCGGTCCGGCGCGTCGATGCGGGCCACCGGTCGATTCGGGGGTATGATCACGGTGGACAGCCCGTAGCAGCGGGCCAACTCCCCGGCGGCTGATACCGCTGTGGCGCTGAGGGCCGATACCTTGGGATACAGCCGGATGAAGTGCTGGACGGTGATCGAGGCGTACACCATTCCCTCGCTCCGGACCGGAAGGCCCTCCTTGGCCTCCAGCGCGGCCTGGATACCGTAGGGCCAGCGGCGCCGGTCCGCCACGCGCCCGGTGAACTCGTCCACCAGCGCGATTTGTCCCTCCCGCACGATGTAGTCCACGTCGCGGGTCAGGAGGTGGTGGGCGTGGAGAGCCACCGTTACCGCCGCGTACACAGGACGGTGCTCCTCGAGGTGAATGCCGCCGCAGCCCAGCAGGCGCTGGACCGCCCGCTGCCCCTCCAGGGTCAGCGACACGCGGCGTCCGGTCCTGTCGGCCTGGAAGTCCCGGCCGGCCTTGAGGGAGGGGATAACGGCCTCCACCCGGCGAGGATCCACCTCCGGCGGCGGGGCGGCACCGGCGATCACCAGCGGCACCCGGGCCTCGTCGATCAGGATGAAGTCCGCCTCGTCGACGATGGCGAAGTTGAGCTCCCGATGCACCAGCGACCCGGTGCTGTAGCTGAGCCCGTCGCGCAGCAGGTCAAAGCCGGCCTCCCGGGCGGTCAGGTAGGTGACCTCCGCCTGGTAGGCCTTCCTGCGTTCCCGCGGCGCCATTCCCTCCCGAACGCAGCCCACCCGCAGGCCCAGGAAGGCGTACAGCGGGGACATCCATTCGGCGTCGCGTGCGGCCAGGTAGTCGTTGGCCGTCATGACGTGCACGCCTCCTCCGGCCAGCCCCTCCAGGCAGGCGGCGAAGGCCGCCGCCAGGGTCTTGCCCTCCCCGGTCTGCATCTGGGCCAGCTTGCCCTGCTGCAGCACCACTGCCGCCAGGATCTGCACGTCAAAGGGCGAAAGCCCCAGGGTCCTGGCGCTCACCTCCGCCGCCAGGGCATACGTCTGCGGGAGGAGGCTCTCCGCAGGTTCGCCGGCCCGTGCTCGCGCTCGCAGCGCGGAGGCCAGCTCCCGCAGCTGCGCGTCGCTGCGTCCCGACAGGTCTTGCCGGCGTACGGCCGCCAGGGTCCTGGCATAGGGCTCCAGGCTGCTCTCGATGCTCCTGCCCTGCGCCCGGCTGAGAAAATAGGAAACCCGCTCGCGAACGCTCAATCGGTTGCGGACGCTCTCCGTCATGTGCCCTCCCTGTGTCTCTCCTCGAAGAGATGAAGTCGAGTGGATCCGTTCTGTCGTGTTGTGGAGTTTAGAGGATGGGGGGGCCGCGGCTGCCGCAGGCGGAGAGGACCCCGGTCTTGCGGGGCGGTGCGTGCCGCGCCGCTGCCGCGAGCAGCGCCAGGAGGAGGAGCGGCGACAGGAGCCGCGCAGGGTGGACCGGAGCCAGAAGAGTGAAGGTGACAACCAGGACCAGCAGCAGGCAGAGGAGGACGGACAACGCGCGTGGAGTGAAGCGGGTCACGGGATCAATATAGCGCGTTGGCGGGCGAGCGCATAGGCCTGGACGGGCAGGTGGGCCCGCAGATCGGGCCCGGGCCGAGGCGGCCGGCAGGGCCCTGGCACGCGGTGCCGGGCTACGCGGGCCGGGCAGCCCGCTCCCGCGGGCGGTATCCGACGATGGCCCGGGTGTTGCCCTTGGTGTCGTTGAACCAGAGGATGACCTTGGAGCCCACGACGGTGAAGCAATCCTCCAGGGACGTCCTGGAGCTGGTGGGCCCGATGTCGCCGAAGGCGGCCCGGGCGCGAGCCAGGAGCTGTTCTCTGACGTTGTCCATAGTTCCCCTCCCCAGGTAGAACCCACTCCATCATAGCACACCCGGCCGCCCCGTCAACCCGTTCCGCTCGCCTGCTTGCCTGCCACGTCCGCCGCGCCCGCTCGCCTGCCGCGTCCGCCGCCGGGAGCCTACCGTCCGGTAGCTTTAGCTACAGAAAGCTACCTTCCGGTAGGACCGGCCCGGTTCCGCGGGGCCGCCCGCGAAGCAACAGTTCATTTGCCTGGAATGACTTACCTGTTTGCCGCCGGTATGGCACGACTCTTGATAAGGCAGATGGCATCAACAGAACTCGAGGGAGGTTCGCTTGCGATGGACTCCACCGCGCTGAAGGTGATGCTGGACACCCTGTGGGTTCTCCTGGCCGGCTTCCTGGTGTTCTTCATGAACCTGGGCTTCGCCATGGTTGAGTCCGGGCTCTGCCGGGCAAAGAACACCGCCAACATCCTGGCCAAGAACTTCATCGTGTTTGCGGTCTCCAGCCTGGCCTTCTACTTGGTCGGGTTCGGCCTGATGTTCGGCGACGGAGGGGCGCTGTTCGGGACCCGGGGCGTTTTCGCGGTTGCCGGCGCAGACAACAGCCCCGCAACCGGCGATTCGTACCGCGGAGTCTACTCCGCCCTCAACTGGACGGGAGTGCCCCTGTGGGCCAAGTTCTTCTTCCAGCTCGCCTTTTGCGGCACCGCCGCCACCATCGTCTCCGGCGCCGTCGCGGAGCGCGTCAGGTTCGGGCCCTTCATTCTGTTCGCGCTGCTTACCGCCACGGTGATCTACCCTGTCACCGGACACTGGATCTGGGGGGGCGGCTGGCTGGGCTCGCTGGGGATGTTGGACTTCGCCGGCTCCACGGTGGTCCATTCCGTAGGGGGCTGGGCGGCGCTCGCGGGGATTCTCGTGCTGGGACCCAGGGTCGGCAGGTACCGGCCGGACGGCGGGGCAAGGCCCATCTACGGCCATAACCTGAGCTCCGCGACCCTGGGGGTGTTCGTGCTCTGGTTCGGCTGGTTTGGTTTCAACCCAGGCTCCACCAT
The DNA here is from genome assembly GCA_964490725.1 of uncultured Spirochaetaceae bacterium. Taxonomy (GTDB): domain Bacteria; phylum Spirochaetota; class Spirochaetia; order SZUA-6; family DRHE01; genus CAZBDU01. The sequence continues at coordinate 8,246 of CAZBDU010000142.1, forward strand.
GGCCCTGAACGCGCCGGCGGTGGCGCACATCGCGGTGACCACCAACAGCGCTGCGGCCGCTGCTGCGCTGGCGGCCACCGCCACCGCATGGGTGGTGCTGGGCAAGCCCGACCTCTCGATGATCCTGAACGGCACCCTGGCAGGACTGGTGGCCATCACCGCCTCCTGTGCCTTCGTGGCCGTCCCCTCAGCGCTGGTGATCGGCGGCATCGCCGGCGTGCTGGTGGTGTTCGCGGTGCTGGGCTTCGACAGGCTGCGGGTGGACGACCCGGTGGGCGCCCTGTCGGTGCATCTGGTGAACGGCGTTTTCGGGACGGTGGCGGTGGGGTTGTTCGCGGACAAGGCGGTGGCCGCGGCCATCGGCACCGACGTGCCGGCTCTCAGAGACGGGCTGTTCGCCGGCGGTGGGTTCTCCCAGCTGGCGGCGCAGCTCGCGGGCGCAGCGGCGGCGGGCGCCTTTGCCCTGGCGGTCGCCCTGGGGGTATGGCTGCTGCTGCGCGTCACCCTGGGCATCCGGGTCAGCCGCGAGGAGGAGATGAGAGGCCTGGACATCGGCGAGCACGGAATCGAGGCCTACTCGGGCTTCCAGATCTTCAGCAACATGTAGGAGGCAAGGGATGAAGCTGGTAGTCGCCTACATCCAGCCTTTCAAGCTGAACGACGTCAAGCAGGAGCTCTACAAGCGGGAGGTCTTCAAGATCTCGGTCACCAACGCGCTGGGCTGCGGCCAGCAGAAGGGCTATCACGAGTCCTACCGTGGAGCGGAGGAGGAAGTGAACCTGCTGAAGAAGGTGCGACTGGAGATCGCCGTGAACGACGGTTTCCTCCAGCCCGCCGTGGAAGGCATCGTGGCGGGGGCGCGCACCGGGGAGATCGGTGACGGCAAGATCTTCATCCTGGAGTTGCCCGAATGCATCCGCATTCGCACGGGGGAAACGGGGGAGGTGGCCATCGGCTGACCTCCTAGGAGCGCCGCCGCTCCGGCCGCCGCTCCGATGGAAGAACCCGGGCGGGCGGAAAGATCACGCCGAGCTCCTCGACGGCGAGCACCAGCAGAGGCCGAGCGTGGTTGAGGAACGCAGGCAAATGCGGGCTGCCCACCACCAGACGCTCCAGCCGCGCGGGGCGCACCCGGCCGCCTCCGGTTATGTCGGTACGGTACGACCGGCCGCCCAGGCTCTGCAGGAGCCGCAGGGTGAGGCAGTGGGGCACCGGGAGGTGCGGACCCCACGGGCGCAGGTCCGCTTCCAGGATCCGCCGCGACCCCGGCGGCCGCGCCCCGGCGGGCAGGCGCGCCACTACCGTCTCGGTGCGGGCCGGCGCGGCCCCCCGCCTGCCGGTTGCGCCTGCCTCCGTCCGCCTGGCCGGGCGGCTCCCGCCGTCGAAGTCGATGTGCGCCTCTTGCTTGGGCAGGCCCCAGTTGCGGCGGCCGTTGGCGAGGCTGACGGCCGTGGTCACCCAGATACGCCGGACCGTCCAGCGCAGTCTGGGCCGCAGGCCGTCCGGGTCGCGCAGCGGCCCGCAGGCCAGGATCGCCTCCCCGTAGGGTCCCGCCGGAGAGCTGTGGTAGCTGAGGAGCAGGAGGGCGGCGAGCGCGCCAGTCCCCCGGCCTGCAGCGTCCCCGCAGGCGCACGCTCTCGGCCGCCGGTAGACAACCACGTAGCCGCGCCCCCGCAGCCGCCAGGGCGGCGGCATTTCGGGTATCACCGAACCAGTCCAGCGCAAAGCCCGGGTCGTGTCAACGCATGGCCGGCCACAGGGAGCGCTTCCAAGAAGTAGGTAACCGTGGGCTCACGCGGCTCTCCGCAGGGTGTG
>CAZBDU010000143.1:0-9911 GCA_964490725.1 uncultured Spirochaetaceae bacterium
GTCCTGCTCCACCCGCGGCGGAAGCCCCTCCTGCTCGCCCGGCGCCGCCGCAGCCCGGCGGCGCTCGCGGCCGCCCCCGGAGCGCCCGGCCTCTTCCAGCGCCTCCAGCCTGCTGCTGATCTCCTCCAGCCTCCGGCGGAGGCGGCCGATCTGGCGTTCCAGGCGCTCCTTCTCCCGGGCCAGCTGCTGAAGGGGGTCCTCCTCCTCCCGCGGGGAGGCGGGCAGGAACTCTCGCTTCACCATGTCCGGGCTCTTTCCCGCCAGGAGCGCCTCCTCAGCCTCTCGCCGGTCATCGGCGTCCTTCACGCGCACCAGGGTCCGCATGTTCTCGAACCCCACCCTGGGGTTCACCTCCAGGCTGTGCGCCTTCATCATGGTGGCGGCGCTGGCCCGGGGCAGCCCCAGCACCCGGTCCAGGTAGTCGGAGAAGCTGGTGTGGTGCTTCTCGCACAGCTCCTGGGCCCGGATGAGCAGGGCGCCCAGCTCCTTCACCAGCTCTCCGCCAGCGGCCAGAAACTGCTCCTTGATGCGGCGGGTGAGCTCCACGAACTCGGGCAGCTCCTGGAACGGGTTGACGTACAACCCCAGCTCCTCGGCCTCGAAGAGGAGCGAGTGAAAGAGGCTCCAGTACTCGTTGGTGTGAGCCCGCACCGAGATGGGCACCGGCGCCGAGCTGAAGTGCAGGTGATGGGCGAACTCGTGGATGGCCGTGTACATCAGCTCGTTGTCGCTGGCGAAGTTGCGGTTGTGGAGAACGATCTCCCTGGTCTCCGGCTTGTACAGCCCGTTCACCCTGCGGCTCTTCTTGCCGGAGAGAATCACGGAGAAATCCGCCGCCGGGCGGCGAAGGCGGAGCAGGCGCTCCTTGATCTGGTCCTGGTTCACTGCAATACCCCCTCCTGTGGCCGCCGCGCACCGGCGATGCGCCGGCAAAACTATGCCAGACAAGAGGGATGCGGGGCAACCGCCGGAGGGGCCGGGGGGGCGCCGAAAGCAAGGGGCCGCAGCCGCCGGAGCTGGGGGCGCGCGAAGGGCGGGGCCGCAGCCGGCGGGATGGAGCCCCCGCTTCCGCGGTGCCCTGGCGCACCCCCGGCGGCGGGGAAGGCCAGGCCCCGCCGGCAGCAGCCGCTCAGGCGGCGGGCTGGTCCTGGCGGCCCAGGCGTGCCATCTGGCCGCGGAACAGGCGCTTGGAGCCGCCCTCGCGGTCGATGGCCGCCTGCATCACCTGCCGGGCGTGCCGGCTCATGGCCAGGGCGGCGCCCCGCAGCGACCCGGCCGATCCCGCTCTGGCCAGGAAGCGCTCCGGCTCCAGGGGCCTTCCCACCACCACCGTGACCCGCGGCGGCAGGCGCAGGGTGCGGCCGCACAGCCGGAAGCAGCTGCGCCCGAACCAGCGCCTCTCGTGCAGCACCGTGGTGATGGGCGCCACCGGCACGGAAAGCCGGCAGGCCAGGAAGAAGGCGCCCGGGTGGAAGGGCCGGATTTCCTGGTTCCACAGGTAGCACTCCCCCTCGGGAAAGAAGTGGACGCTCCCCAGCTCCCGCAGGGCGCCGCGCAGCTCCCCCTCCAGGATGCGCATGGAGGCCGGCGACTCGGGGATGGGCACCGCTCCCAGCAGCCGCACGAAGGTGCCCAGCAGCGGCATCAGGGCGGTCTCCTCCAGCATGGTGAAGTAGGTGCGCCGCGGATGGATGACGTGGGCGATCACCCCGGGGTCCACCACCAGGGTATGGTTGCTCACCAGCACCAGCGGTCCGGCGCGGCGCAGGTGCTCGCGCCCTTTCACGCGCAGCCTGAAGACCAACCAGTCGTTCAGGCGCACCAGCACCATGGCCATCTGAAAGAGCGCCACGAAGGGCAGGAAGGAGGGGGCGAATCGAACCAGCCGGTCCCCTTTGCGGTAGGCCATGGCAGGCTCCCCTACCTGTACACCCGGCTCTTCCAGACCACCCCTGCTCCGGCGCTCACCCTGCCGAAGCTTCGCCAGCCCATGTACAGCAGGTGCAGGAAGAGCAGCGGGTAGAGAAACGGCACCCACCAGGCAAGCCCGCGGTCGTAGAGAGCCAGCGCCCAGGTGAGCTGAAAGAGCCCCACGCTCACGGCGCTCAGCCGCGCCCCGGGGAGGTCGCCGCCCAGCAGGTGCAGCAGAAGCAGCCCCAGGGGCAGCACCACGAAGAACACCAGCAAGGATACGGCCACGGTGAAGAAGACCGGGCGGTTCTTGAAGTAGTCGTAGAGGTTCTTGGAGATCCCCTCGAAGGCCCCCCGGTAGCCCTGGTACATGCGGCAGGCAACGTGGCGCCGCACGTCCAGGAAGATCGTGCGGAAGCCGGCCCGCTTCACCTCGCGGGCCACCCAGGTGTCCTCGGTGATCTGCCCGCTCACCGAGGCGTAGCCGCCTATGGCCTCGAAGGCCCGGCGCCGGAAGGCCACCAGCTGCCCCACGGCGAAGGAGAGCCCCGGCGCCCGCACTGCCGGGATCAGCCACAGGGGCATGATCATGGTGGTCATGATGTAGGTGGCAGGCACGATGAGCCGCTCCCCGAAGCTGGACAGCTCCTGGGAAACGTAGCCGGAGAGGAAATCCACCCCGTGGGCCTCCAGGTTGCTCACCGCCCAGGAAACGCTGTCGCGGCCGTGCACGGTGTCGGCGTCGGTGAACAGCAGGTACTCCCCCGCGGCGTGCTCGGCCAGCTGCTGCATGGCGTGGGGCTTGCCGCACCAGCCCTCCCGGGGCAGGGGACGCCCCCGCACCACGCGGACCAGCCCGGGGTGGCGCGCGGCGTAGCCGGACACGATCTCCCAGGTGCGGTCCGTGGACTGGTCGTCCAGCACGACGATCTCGTAGCGGCCGTAGCTCTGCTCCAGCAGCGAGTCCAGGCAGCGGGCGATGTTGGCCTCTTCGTCGCGCGCAGGCACCAGCACGGACACCAGGCCGCCGGAGGTGCGGCGGGGCCGCCGGTAGCTCAGGCGCAGCCAGATGATGTTGGAGACCGAGAGCAGCAGGAAGTAAACGGTGCCCAGCACCAGCAGGACAGGCAGAAGGTGGACCGGCATGGGGCTTGCTCCCTCTACAGCACCGGGCTCTACGCGTCTTTAGTAGCTTTGCGATAGCATCGACTCTCGATGCACCGGTTATTCTATGTATAAGCCGGCAGGCAGCCCGCCGTCAAGGGCGAAGGCTTCCATAAGCTTCCATACGCCGCCGGCGCCATCACGTTGGCCCAAGAGGTTGCGCCCTACGCCCGCGGCGCACCGCTCTCCTGCGGCGTCTTGCTGCCAGGGCGTCCGCAGGACGTCCTGGCAGCCGCCCTCATCGATCGGATCCTGCACCACTGCCATATCGTAGGCATTCGGGGCAACTCCTGCCGGATGCGTCACCGTGCCGAGGTGTGGAAAGCTCTGCACCCGGAGGGAGTGAGGAGCCCAGGAAGGAGGGTGCACCGGTCTGAACGAAGGAGGCGAAGTGCGCAGTTTTGGACCGGCGTTGACAGCTGTTCCAAGGCCGGATTCGCCGGTATACTCTTGTAGGTGGTGGTTCCAGCCCCAGGGGCTGCGGTGCGGCGCAGGTGCCGGGCGGCGTCTCATGAGGCAGGCCCGGCAGCTCCGGCCGGAGGCGAAGGCCATGAGACGACTTGCGGATATCCTGGAGAAAGATCCCAAGCTTCTGGAAATGCTTGAGCGACTGAAGACGCACCTGGATCCGGAAAGGATCTACCTCTTCGGTTCGAGGGCTGGAGGCGAGTCCGGGGCCGATAGTGATTACGACTTCCTGATCGTTGTAGCGTCTTCCGACTTGCCCCAATACAAGCGAAACCAGGAGGCTTTTCGCCTGCTCCGTGGGGTGGGCGTGTCAAAGGACGTCATCGTTCTTACCAGGGCCGAGTTCGACGAGAAACGCCAGGTAGTCAGCTCGCTGCCAGCGACGGTCGAGCGCGAAGGCATCGTGCTCTATGAGTGATGCCGGCAAGGGGGAGGCGAGGGCGTGGCTGAGAAAAGCCCTTGACGACCTCCGTGCCCCTGGAGTGGACCTGGAGGCCGATCCAGCCCTCCTTGAAGACGCCGTGTTCCACTGCCAGCAGGCGTCCGAAAAGCTGTTCAAGGCCTTTCTGACGGCCCATGACCGTGGCTTCCGCAAGACGCACGATCTGGACATCCTGGGCGAGGAGTGCATCGGATTGGATCCTTCCCTTGAACCCGAGGCGAGCGCCGTCGCAGAGCTCAGCGTGTTTGCAGGGCAGTTCCGCTATCCCGTCGATTCGGAGCCCCCGACGCGGCCGGAGGCGGAGGACACAGTTCAGAGAGCTGACAACCTCAGCAAGGCCATACGGCTTCGGTTGCGCCGGTATCTCTCTTGATCGATCCAGGGGACAAAAAGGCCCCGCCGGGAGAGCGGCGGGGCGGTTGGGTGTCCGAACGAGCGCCCCTTCAGGGAATGGCCCTGGGATTGATCTCGATCACCTCTCCCGTGTCGGTCCCCACCAGGAGCAGCCCTTCGCTCAGCAGGGGCCGGGTGGTGACGGCGGCCTCCAGGGAAAGGGCCTTCTTGATGTAGCCCTGGGCGTCGGCCACCATCAGGGTCTTGTTCAGGGTTCCGAAGTACAGCTGATGGTCCTCCTCCACGTAGAGCGCCGGAGAGGAGACGCTCTCGATGGGCTTGAACAGCTGCTTGCCGTCATAAAGGGCGAACCCGTAGAGGGTCTCCTCGGAGAAGACGAATACCCCCTCGGGGCCGGCCTGCAGGTCCTGGAAGACCCCCTGGGACTGAGAGGCCAGCGTGGCCTCCCAGAGCTTTCTGCGCCCAGGCAGGTCCACGCACACCACCTGGCCTTTGCGCCCCGCGAAGTACGCGCGGTCCCGGTAGATCGCCGCAGCCATGGCGATGGGCTGCACGGCCCCGGTGTCGATCCTGGCCTCCACCGTGCCGGAGGAGGGGTTCAGGATGCACAGCTGCCCGGTCTGGTTGGCGATCACCACGCGCTCCCCCCAGGCGGTGGGGCTCATGCGCGAGCCCTCGGGCACGGCGATCTCGCTCAGCACCGCCGCGGTGGCCGGCTGCATCAGGCGCACGGCGTTGTTCGTGGGAAAGAGGAGGCTGTCCCCGAAAGGCACCACTCGCCGGCCGAAGGGATGGCTGGTGTCCCTGGCCAGGTCCTGCCTCGTGACCACTTTACCCGTGGCCGCCTCCACGATCACCAGCTCGTTGGCTCCAGTGAAGTACACGCGGCTGCCCACCAGGACGGGCCCCGAGTTCTCGTTGGGCGAGTTGCGCGTGGCCACCGACCACAGCACCTCGCCGCCCCGGCGCACCCCGTAGAGCACCCCGGAGCGGTCCGCCAGGTAGACCCGGGAGCGGTCCGCGGCCACCTCCTTCACCACCGGTGCGCCGGCCGCGGCGCTGCGGCTCACGATGGGCTTGCCCTTCAGGAACACCAGGTAAGGGCTGCTCTTGGCTTCCGCCACGTTCACGCTGAGCTCTTTCTCCTCGTAGCCGGCGCGGCGCAGGGTGAAGCTCAGAGTGCGGCTCACCGGGAGCTCACGGCTGAAGGAGCCCCGCCCCACCACCTGGCCGTCCAGCACTATCTCCGCATCCGGCGGGGTGACCCGCACGGTGACCGTTCGGGTCTCCTCCGGGATGGGCTGCAGCCTCACCAGGTAGGGGCTGGAGGCCGCCGAAGCCACCGGGATCGTAAGGGTCTGGTCCTGGTAACCCTCGCGGCTGACCTGCACCGTGAGCGACTCCTCCACGCTGTAGCTGCCGCTGTAGCTGCCGCTGCCCACGGGAGCGCCGTTCACCGTGATGCGGGCATCGGCGGGCTGGGTGCGGATGGTCACGGTGCGCCGTTCCGGCGGCAGCTTCTCCAGGCGCACCAGGTAGGGGCGGTTTCTGGCCTCCGCGACGTTCACGGTGAGGGACCCCTCGGCGTAGCCCTCACGGGTCACCCGGAACTGGAGCACCGCATCCAGCGGGAAGCTGCCGGTGAAGCTGCCGGTCCCCACCGCACGGCCCTCCAGGAGGATGCGCGCGTCCGCCGGCTGGGAGCGCACCGTCACCTCCCGCTGGGGAACCTCTTTGGACAGGAGCGCCACCTCGATGGGCCCCTGGACGCTGGCCACCGGCACGGTGATCTTCTGCTCCACGTAGCCGTCCCGGCGCACCGTCAGGGCCACCTCGCCGGTCTCCGGGAAGCTGCCGGTGTAGCTGCCCTTGCCCACCACGCGGCCCTGAAGCAGGATCTCCGCGTCCGCCGGCGTGGCCCGCACGGTGAGCTCCCGCATCTTCTGCGCCAGGGAAACCTGGAAGTCCAGCCTGGCCCCCTCGGCCACCTGCACCTCCAGGGTCTTGGGCTCATAGCCCTCACGGGTGACCGTGAAGATGAGGGTGCTGCCCAAGGGGTGCTGTTCGCTGTATGTGCCCCGGCCCACCACCTGGCCACCCAGGGAAATCTGGGCGTCGGCGGGCTCCGCCTTCAGGCTCACGCGCTCCTGCTGCGCCGCGGCCGGCTGCTCCTTCCCGGGCGCGGCCGGAGGCGCCGCCGCCTGGGGGCTCTTCTTGAGGGTGATCTCGTAGAGCCTGCCGCCGCCGGGGGCCACGGTGAAGGAGAAGGAGTGCGGGAGGAAGCCTTCCCGCCGCACCTCCACGGAGAGATCCTCGCCCGGAGGATAGAGCCCCGAGTAACGGCCCCTGCCTACCTCCTGGCCTCCCAGGAGGATCTCGGCATCGGCCGGGGTGACCTGAAAGGCGATCCGCTCCAGGCGGGCAGCGGGGGCGGCCGTCTGGGTGGTGGCCGCCGCTGCCGGGGCCACCGGGATCTCCACCAGCCGGATCTTGTCGATGGAGGCCAGCCGGGCCACGCTCTCCTGGGAGATCGCAGACGGCGGCGCCACGCTCTGGGAGACGCTGCTGGCGGCCCGATCCGCCGCCGCGTTCAGCCTCTGGAGCTCCGAGGCGTCCACCTGGCCGCCTGCCTTGCGTGTCTCCACGATGCGTTCCACGCTCTGCTGGACCGTCCGGGCCGCCTCCGCGGTCTGCTCCAGGGTTCCGGCCCCGATGGTCACCTCCTGGTCCTGTCCCACCACGGGGGCCGCCCGCTCGATCCGTTCCACCGCGGCCAGCACCTGCGGCTCCTCGGCCACCTGCTCCTTCAGCTGCTCCACGTCGACGGTGGCGGGCAACACCGCCACCTTGCCCTCCCGCACGGCCAGCCTGGTCTGGTCGTTGGCCACGTGCACCCCGAACTCGGTGCCGCGCACGCCGCAGATGGCGTTCTGGGTCTGGACGGAGAACTTCTCCCCCGCGCTCAGGGCGTTCACCTTGGCCAGCACCGTCCCCACCGCCAGCTTGGCGCCAACGTTGCCGGCGTCCGGCGCCACCTGGACGGAGCGCAGGTAGACCTCCGTGTTGGACTCCACCCGCAGGGCGCCGATGTCCCCGAACTGAAGCTCGCAGAAGGAGTCCTGGCCGGTGCGCACCGTGTCCTCCACGTGCAGGGCGTCGCCGATCTGGAGCGGCTCCCAACCGCCGGAGGCGGCCACCGTCACCTCTCCGGACAGAAAGGTCACCAGCGCCTCGTCGAAGCCCGGAGCCTCCACCGGAGGGAGCTCCGCCTCCTTCACTTCCGCCTGGGGCGCCTCGACCTCCTCGGCCGGCTTGCCGCAGCCCAGAGGCCACAGCAGGAGAAGCATCGCTCCGCCTCCAACCAGCGCCAGGGTGCGCATTGTGGATCTCATGACTCCCTCCCCGCCTTCTGTAGTTGCCGTTTGCCAGGACAAAGACAAGTGTATCCCATGGCCGCAGGAATGCCAAAGGGAGTGGGGCCGCATCGCGCCCCCGGCGCCGGCCCCACCGGGGCAGCCGGCCGAGCCTCGGCGCACCCGGGGAGGCGGCCAAGCCTCGGCGGACCCGGCGGCACCGCGCTTCCGCGGCCAGCGGCGCGCAGAGCAGGCGGCAAGCAGAGCAGGCCGCGCGGGACGGCGCAAAGCGGCCCCGGGGCGGCTGGCATCCCCGCGGCCTACTGGCTATATTATACCCATGATCGACGTGGCAAGCAGCGGGTTCCGCAACATGTTCCGGGAGTACGACCTGCGCGGTAGGGTGAGCCAGGAGGAGCTGAACCCGGCCTCCGCCCGCCTGATCGCCAACGCCTACGGCCGTCTGCTGCGCAGCCGGGGCATTGCAGGCGCGGTTCTGGGCTACGACAACCGCCGCACCTCCCTGGAGCTCAAGAACGCGGCGGCCCTGGGGCTGCTGTCCGCGGGCTGCGACGTGGTGGACGTGGGGCTCACCCTGAGCCCCGCGCTCTACTTCGCCCAGCACCACTTCCAGGTCCCCGGGGGATTGATGGTCACGGCCAGTCACAACCCCGACGACTGGAGCGGCATGAAGCTGGCCAGCGGCCTGTCCAGCACCCTGGGTCCCGAGGAGATGAAGGAGCTGTACCGGCTGGTGGTGGAGGGCGAACGCCACGAGGGAAGCGGCCGCTACCAGGAGCGGGACGTGCGGGAGGCCTACGTACGGCGCCTCACCGACGGGGTGAAGCTGGAGCGGCCCCTGCGCGTGGTGGTGGAGTGCGGCAACGGCGGCGCCGGGGTATTCGCCTACGAGGTCCTGCAGGCCATCGGCTGCCTCACCTTCCAGCTCTACTGCGACCCCGACACCTCCTACCCGAACTACTTCCCCAACCCCTCGGACCTCAAGGCCAGGAAGCGCCTGGCGGAGATGGTTACCCATCCCTACATCCGGGCCGACATCGGCCTGGGCTTCGACGGGGACGGGGACCGCATCGGGGTTCAGGACGGCCGGGGCGCGAACGTCTGGAGCGACACGGTGCTGATCTTCCTGGCCCGCCAGATGCTGGAGAGGAAGCCGGGGGCCAAGATCGTCTTCGACGTCAAGTGCACGCAGGCGCTCATCGACGAGATCGAGGCGGCCGGGGGCACGCCGGTGATGTGGAAGACCGGCCATTCCCACATCAAGAGCAAGCTCCACGAGACCGGCGCGGCGCTGGCCGGAGAGCGAAGCGGCCACATCTTCTACGCCGAGGGCTACTACGGTTTCGACGACGCCCTCTACGCGGCGGTGCAGCTGCTGCGCTACCTGGCCTCCCAGCACAGGAGCCTGGCCGGGCTGCTGGAGACGGTGCCCCGCTACGTCACCTCCCCGGAGATCCAGGCGCACTGCGCCGACGAGGTCAAGTACCGGGTGGTGGAGAAGCTGGTGGCGGAGCTCAAGGGCGAGTTCGGCGAGCGGGTGATCGACATCAACGGTGCTCGCGTTGTCTTCGACGACGGCTGGGGGCTGGTGCGGGCCTCCTCCAACCTGCCGGAGCTGGTGTTGATCTTCGAGGCCAGGACCGAGCAGCGCCTGCTTCAGATCCGCGAGCTGTTCCGCAAGAAAGTGCTGGCCCACCCCGAGGTGGCCCGGGAGTGGGAGAACGACATCTATGCCTAGCACCGCGAGGGACGGGCGATGAACACCCTGGGGCGCTTCTTTCGCCTCACCACCTGGGGCGAGTCCCACGGGGCGGGGATCGGCGCGCTGATCGACGGCTGCCCGCCGGGGCTGCCTCTGAGCGAGGAGGATATTCAGAGCGAGCTGGACCTGCGCCGCCCCGGCCAGAGCGAGCTCACCACGCCCCGCCAGGAGGCCGACCGCGTGCAGATCCTCTCGGGAGTCTTCGAGGGCCGCACGCTGGGCACCCCCATCAGCCTGGTGATCTTCAACCGCGACCAGCGCCCCTACGACTACAGCCATCTGCTGGAGCTGTACCGGCCGGGGCACGCCGATCACACCTATCAGTGGAAGTACGGCAGGCGAGACTACCGCGGCGGCGGCCGCTCCTCCGGGCGGGAGACCGCGGCCCGGGTGGCCGCCGGCGCGGTGGCGCGCAAGCTCCTGGCCGCCGAGGGGG
>CAZBDU010000144.1:0-9654 GCA_964490725.1 uncultured Spirochaetaceae bacterium
CCCCGGATGGGCGGGAGAAGGCTCCACCCCTGGTCTGGGCGGCCCGCACGGGGCAGGAGATGGCCAGCGAGCTGCTCCTGAATTGGGGGGCCGACCCCGAGGGGAGCGACGCGCTGGGGCGCACGGCGCTGCACCATGCGGCGGCCAGGGGAAAGCTCGAGCTCTGCCGGCTGCTGATCTACCGCGGAGTGGACCCGCGGGTGCGCGACCGGCGCGGACGCACCCCGCTGCACGCGGCCGCGCAGGCGGGGGAGGCTGAGGTGTGCTCCCTGCTGCTGGCCGAGGGGGCTGGTCCGGACGTCCGCGACGGCGCCGGCGACACGCCGCTGCACCTGGCCGCGGGCGGCGGGAGGCTTTCGGCCGCGGAGGTGCTGCTGATGGCCGGGGCGGAGGTGAACCCCCGCGACCAGGAGGGGCTGACCCCCCTGGCGGTCGCGGAGAGGGAGGGCAGGAGCCGCACCGCGGAGATGCTGCGCTTTCGCGGGGGCAGGCGCTGAGGCCGGCGGAACGTGCGGCAGGCCAGCCGCCGGCGGGAGGGTGAGGATGCGATCGTGCTGCTTCGTGGGGGCCCTGGTTCTGGCGCTGGCCGCCGGGCGGCTGGCCGCGCAGGAGGGGATGCACTTCAGTGTGGCCGGCGGCTTCGGCGGTTCCGGAGGCACCACCAGCTACGTGATGAACGAGCCGGGTGACGCGGTGACCGAAGGGGTGAAGAGCGAGCTGGTTTTCCCGCTGGACGGGTTTCTGGCCGGGGGGAGCCTGGCCCTGGAGGGGTGGGGCGGCGGGGCGCCGCTGTGGCTGGTGCGGGCGGGCGCCTACACCAACCTGACCCGCCCCTACGGGGTGATGGCCGACAGCGACTGGTACCTGTTCCAGGGGTTTCCGCCCACCTACTTCAGCTACACCGAAAGCTCGATGTCGATGCTGCGCGTCCAGGCGTTCGCCCGGGCGGCGGCGGCGTTCTTCCGGGTCGGGCCCCTCACGGGCCTGCTGCAGGCCGGCTACCGGCTGGACTGGATCGAGCAGACCGCCCAGGGGTACATCGGCTGGTACTACTACTGGAACACCACCACCTCGGCCTTCGACCTGTACACGGACAGCTACAGCGGGGAGGCCCTCTACTACCGCATCATCTACCACCTGCCCAGCCTGGAGCTGGCCGGATACCTGCGGCCCTGGCCGCCCCTGTCCCTCTTCATGTGGGCAGGCTACGTGCTGGCCATCGTCTCCGACTACGACGACCACCTGCTGCGCTCCAAGCTGTCCACCGCCTCCGGGGTGGGAAGCGGTGCGTGTGCCGGCCTGGAGGCGCGCCTGGATCTGGGCCCCTCCGGCCGACCCCATCCCTACCTGGGGCTCGACGCGGAGGTCCTGACCCTGCGGGTGGACACCCGGCAGAGGCAGGTCTACTACGATGGCTCCGGCGTGACCTACAACGTCTCGCACCTGATCACCAGTCTCCAGGGGAAGCTGATCGTGACGATGGGGATGGTCTTCTGAACCGGCCGCGGCACGGCCCCCCGCCCCTCCTCAGCGCGGGGCTGACGCCGGGGCGGGCGCTCTGGCCCGAGCGGGTCGTCCAGTTCGGGGAAGGCAACTTCCTGCGCGGCTTCGCGGACTGGATGATCGAGCGGATGAACCGGGAGATCGGCTTCCAGACCGGGGTGGCGGTGGTGCAGCCCATCCCCCAAGGGAAGGTGGGCCAGCTGAACCGCCAGGAGGGTCTGTTCACCGTGCTCCTCCAGGGCGGAACGGCCGGCCGCCCCCGCACGACAACCGAGCTGGTGGGCTGCGTGCGCCGCGGCGTGGACCCCTACCGCGACTTCGAGGGCTTTCTGGCCATCGCGGAGAACCCGGAGCTGGCCCTGGTGATCTCCAACACCACCGAGGCGGGCATCGCCGTGCGGGAGAGCGACCGGATGGAGGACGGCCCGCGGGTGAGCTTTCCCGCCAAGCTCACCCGCTTCCTGCACCATCGCTTTCGCCGCTTCGGCGGGGCGCGCCAGCGCGGGGTCCTGGTGCTGCCCTGCGAGCTCATCGAGGACAACGGACAGGCCCTGCGGGAGGCGGTGCTGCGCTACAGCGCCCTCTGGCGGCTGGAGCCGGCCTTCGAGCGCTGGCTGGAGGAGGCCAACCTGTTCTGCGACACCCTGGTGGACCGCATCACCCCGGGGTTCCCGGCCGGCAGGCGGGAGGAGCTGGCCGCCGAGCTGGGCTATCGCGACGAGCTGATGGTGGAGGCGGAGGAGTTCCACCTCTGGATCATCGCCGCCCCCGGCGCCGGGGGGAGGGGCAGGGTGGAGGAGCTGTTCCCGGCGATGCGGGCGGGGCTGAACGTTCGGGTGGTCCCGGAGGTGCGTCCCTACCGCAAGCGCAAGGTGCGCATCCTCAACGGCGCCCACACCGCCATGGTGCCGGTGGGCCTGCTCTGCGGGCTTCAGACGGTGCGGGAGACGGTGGAGCACCCGCTGGCGGGCCGCTACGTGCGCCGGCTGCTGAAAGGGGAGGTGGCCCGGACGCTGCCGGAGGCCCAAGGCGAGCTGGACTCCTTCGTGAGCCAGGTGCTGGAGCGTTTCGCCAACCCCCTGATTCACCACCGACTGGAAAGCATCGCCCTCAACTCGCTGGCCAAGTGGGCCACCCGGGTCCTGCCTTCGCTGCAGGACTACCTGCAGGCGCAGGGGGAGCTCCCGCCCTGCCTCACCTTCTCGCTGGCGGCCCTGGCCGAGCTGTACACCAGGGGCGGTGAGCGCTTTCGCCTGCAGGACCAGGCTGAAGCGCTGAGCTGGTTTCGCGGGCTTGCCGGGGAGCCGGCCGCAGAAAGTGCCCGGCGGATCGTGGGCAACCGTTCGCTGTGGGCAGCCGAGCTCTCCTCACTGGCCGGCCTGGCCGGGCGGACGGGCGCCTACCTGGAGTGGATCCGCCGGGGGGGCATGGAGGCGGCCCTGGAGCGGCTCCTGGGGTAGCGCCTGCGCCGGAAGGGCCCGGGCGGTGCCCGCGCCGGGTACGCGGCCGCCGGGGCGGTCTCAACCGGCCCAGCGGGCCGTCAGCGCCTGCCGGAGGGCGTCGCGGAAGAAGGCGGCGGTGCTGCCGAACAGCGCCGCCTCCCGGCTCCCCGAGAAGGAGGAAAGGGATACGGTTTCCCGGGCGTATTCCGGGATGCGGGCCAGGAGGCTCTCGCGAACCTCGGCCAGGAGCCCTGCCTGCTCGCTGAACGGTCCGTAGAGCAGCAGGCGGTCGGGATAGAAAAGCTGATGGAGGATGGCCAGCCCCTCGGTCATGGCCGCCACGGCCCGGCGCAGGTCCAGGCTTCCCAGGTGGCGGCGCAGGAAGGCGCTGAAGCGGTCCTCCTCCTCCGGCGCCCCCGGGGCCGCCTCCCGCAGCCGGGGTGCCAGGGCCCAGAGCGCCGCCTCGGTCTCCAGGCAGCCGCTCTGCCCGCAGACGCAGGGCCGGGGACGGAGGCGCTCCACCGTGACGTGACCGATCTCGCCGAACCGCCCCAGCGTGGAGCGCACCACCTTCCCCTCCCAGGCATAGGCCGAGCCGATGCCGTAGCCCCAGTGCACCAGAAGCGTCCCTCCCCGGCGGGCCGCCGGGTGGAGGGCCAGCAGGTGCTCCAGCTCGGAGTCCAGCGCCCGGGACAGATGCCCGCGCAGTCCGGCGGCCCGGATCAGGGGGGCCAGCTTCACCGCCCGCAGCCGGGGCCAGCGGGCCGCGGAGATCCACTCCCAGCGCAGCCGGTTCACGGTGCCGGGCAGCCCCAGGCCCACCCCCAGGAGCTCGGAGCCCGGCGGATTGGCGCGCATCATCTCGTGGCAAAGGCCGCCTATCACCTCCTGCAGCCGTTCGCCCGGCGCCTCGGCGGGGACGGCGACCCGCGCGGATTCCAGCACCCGGTGTCCGGCGTCGATCAGCGCGGCCCGCAGCTCCCGGGAGACCACGTGCACCGCAACGGCGGTGTAGCGCGCCGGGTTCGGCGCCAGCACCGCTTCGGGCCGGCCTTTGCGTCCGGGGGCGCGTTCCTGCCCGGGCAGGACCAGGCCGTCGGCCACCAGCTCCTGCACGGCCCGCGAGACCGTGGTGGGCCGCAGGCTCCCGGCGGCGGCGATCTCCCGCCGCGTGGAGACTCCGGCGCAGATTGCCCCGAAGACCTGCGCCTTTTCCTGGTCCTTGATCCGGTAGCGGGTCCCTTCGTGGACGGAGGCCACCTCCCGCAGCGCTTTCAGGGAAGCGGGCACGACGCTTGACACGGCACATTTATTAACATAGACTGTTAATATAGCATCACGGTCCGGTCGCGTACAAGGAGCGGTCATGGAAAAGCGTATCGACGTCACCATCGTGGGCGGCGGGATGATCACCAACGATCTCATCCTGCCCTCGGTCTTTCAGCTGCAGCGGGCGGGAGTGGCCGGCGATGTCCGGGTGTGCGCCCTGAACAGCGCACCCCTGGCGGCTCTCAAGGACAACCCGGAGACCCGCGAGGCCTTCCCCGGCCAGGACTTCGAGGCCTTCCCCGCAGTGAGCGAGCCGCCGGAGCGCACCTTTCCGGACCTGTTCAAGGAGGTGCTGGACCGGATGAAGAGGCGGCAGGCGGTGATCGTGGCGCTGCCGGATCCGCTGCACCACGGTGCGGTGATGGAGGCCCTCAGTCGGGACCAGCACGTCCTGTGCGTGAAGCCCCTGGTGCTGAAGTACGACCATGCGGAGGAGATCCGCCGAACCGCCTGCGAGCGGGGGCTGTTCGTGGGGGTGGAGTACCACAAGCGCTTCGACCGGCGCTCCCTGGTGGCCCGGCGGAGCTACCGCCTGGGCCATTTCGGCGAGTTCCGCATGGGCGAGGCGAAGATGATCGAGCCCTACTACTACCGCTTCTCCAACTTCCAGAACTGGTTCACCTCCCAGAACACCGATCCCTTCGTCTACGTGGGCTGCCACTACGTCGATCTGGTCTTCTTCATCACCGGTCTGAAGCCGGTCGAGGTCTCGGTGGTGGGAGTGAAGGGCCGCTTCCCCAACGGGAACGAGGGCTACATGTGGGCCAACGGGCGGGTGCGGTTCGAAAACGACGCCCTGCTCTCGGTGACCGACGGCCTGGGCTATCCCGACGACGGCGCCGGTAGCAACGAGCAGTGCCTGACGATGTTCTGCGAGGGCAAGGGCAAGGGCGGCCTGATCAAGCACAACGACCAGTTCCGCGGCGTGACCCACGGCTACCTGGAAGGGATCGGCCCCGGGGGCAGCGAGTTCAACTACGTCAGCCCCGACTTCTACCGGCTCGTACCCTGGGAGGGGGAGGGGTACAAGCCCGTGGGCTACGGCTTCGATTCGGTGGCCGCCAGCATCTCATCCATGCACCGTATGGAGAACGCCACCTCCGGGCTGTCTGAGGCGGAGGCCCTGTCGGCGCGGCAAGAGACCCTCGTGGAGATCGACCAGCGGGGGATCATCGCCACCCCCGCCAACAGCTTCATCAACGAGCTGGTAGTGGAAGCGGCGCGGTTGTCCATCCTGGAGGAGGGAGCGCCGGTGCGGATCGAGTACGGGGATCATCCACAGGTGAGGAGGAAGTAGATGGGTGCCAAGTACAACCTGGAGCCGGTGGCGGTGCCGAAGGTTCGAAGCCGCTACCGCCGGATCGACACCGCTCTGCCCGTGCCGGAGAGCCTGTCGATCTTCAGAAAGCTTTCCGACTCCGAGCCGGAGTCCATGATGGGGCAGCCGCCGGCCGTGTGGGACCGGGCGGAGGGCTTTCAGGTCATGGACCGGTGGGGAAACCGCTGGATCGACTGGTCCTCCGGGGTATTGATCGCCAACGCCGGGCACGGGCGCAAGGAGATCCGCCGCGCCCTGCAGGAGGCGATCCGCAAGCCGCTGCTGTCCACCTACGTGTTCGTCCACGAGAAGCGCGCGGAGCTCACCGGGCTGCTGCAGGCGCTGGCCCCGGAGCCGGAGCGCTACCGGGTCTTCCTGCTCACCACCGGAGCCGAGGCCATCGAAAACGCCATCAAGCTGGCCAAGACCTACGCCCTGGAGGAGCACGGGCCGGAGAAAAGGGTTCTGGTGAGCTTCCAGAACGGCTTCCACGGCCGCACCATGGGGGCGCAGCTGGCCGGAGGCATGCCGGGTCAGAAGAACTGGCTGCTCGGCGAGGGTGCCACCTTCGTTCAGGTGCCCTTCCCGGACGGCTACAAGAATGAGAACACCTCCTTCGACCTGTTCCTCCAGACCCTGAAAGATCACGAGGTCAAGCCGCAGCAGGTGGCCGGGGTGCTCACCGAGAGCTACCAGGGGGTGGGCCCGGATTTTCTGCCCCATCCCTACGCGCAGAGCCTCGAGCAGTTCTGCCGGGAGAACGACGCGGTCCTCATCTGCGACGAGGTCCAGGCGGGGTTCGGCCGCACAGGGAGGATGTTCACCTTTGAGCACTACGACATCACCCCGGACCTGATCGTCTGCGGCAAGGGGGTCTCCTCGAGCCTGCCGCTCTCGGCGGTGATCGGGCGGCAGGACATCATGGGGCTGTACCCGCCGGGCTCCATGACCTCCACCCATTCGGCAAGCCCCCTGCCGGTGGTGGCCGCCGTGGAGAACCTGAAGATCCTCCAGAAGGAGAACCTGGTGGAGCACGCGCGGCTGATGGGGGAGGTGATGATGCCGGAGCTGACGCGGATCCAGCGCCGCTATCCGGACCGCCTGGGCTGCCTGCACGGGCTGGGGCTGGTGGCGGGGATCCAGGTGGTGAAGCCCGGCACCAAGGAGCCGGACGCCGCCACGGCGCTGGCCATCAACGAGAAGTGCTTCCACAAGGGTGTGCTCATGTTCGCCCCGGTGGGCGTCGGCGGGGAATGCATCAAGATCGCACCGCCCCTGATAATCCCCGAGGATGCGCTGCTGGAGTCGGTGGAGGTGCTTTCCGAGGCCTGCGAGGAGGTCCTGGGCAAGGGCTAGTGTGGAAAAAAGAGGGGCAGGCCCCGGGTCCCGGCCGGAGCCTGCCTGCGAAAGGATGAAACGTTTTGGATGGGCGTTAAGGGCGCCGTGAGCTCCGGTGCGGAGTGTGCGGCGGTCCCGACCGTTATAGCCGGAGCCCCGGCACCTGCCATAGCAGATTCAAGAAACGTGCCATTCCCAGGAAAGAAATCTGCCTAATTCTTAATTAACTACTGGGTAGACAATTAAGAGAAATCCGCACCCCGGTGCCGGCCGCGGCTCCCTGGACCGCCCGGGGGTCCGGGTTACGTTTGTGATCGAATGAATTACAGGATTGTGATCCGGGCTGGCTGGAGCCCCCCGGCCGGCCGCACCGTTCAGAGCAGCTCCGCCGCCAGCTCGGCCAGGGGGCTTCGCTCCGAGCGCTCCAGGGTGATGTGGCCGAAGATCCTCTGCCCCTTCAGGGCCTCTACCAGGAAGGTCAGGCCGTTGGAGTTGGCGTCCAGATAGGGGGAGTCGATCTGGTAGGGGTCCCCGGTGAGCACCACCTTGGTCCCCGTGCCTGCCCGGCTGACCACGGTCTTCACCTCGTGGGGGGAGAGGTTCTGGGCCTCGTCGATGATGATGAACTGGTCCGGCAGGGAGCGGCCCCGGATGTATGTGAGCGCCTCCACCTCGATGAGACGGCGGTCGATGAGCTGATCCACGGTGAGGCTGCTGAGCTTGCGGTCCACGCTGAGGATGTACTCCAGGTTGTCGAACACCGGCTGCATCCAGTTGTAGAGCTTGTCCATCTTGTCGCCCGGCAGGTAGCCGATGTCCTTGCCCATCGGGATCACCGGCCTGCCCACCAGCACGCGGGCGTAGCGTTCGTCGGCGAACACCGATTTCAGCCCCGCCGCCAGGGCCAGGAGGGTTTTGCCCGTGCCGGCCTTCCCCACCAGCGTCACCAGGGAAATGGAGTCGTCCAGCAGGAGGTTCAGGGCCATGGTCTGCTCGCGGTTGAGGGGCTTGATGCCGCTCGCCTGGGTGATCCGCTTCACGTGGCGGAGGCTGCGCGTGTCGGCGTCGTAGCGGGTCAGGGCCACCTCGCCGCTCTTGGCCTCCTTCAGGGCCACGAACTCGTTGGCCACCAGCGTCTCGTTCCATCCCACCAGGCCCTTCTCATGGAGGGCCTCCAGGGTCTCCCGGGAGGCGTCGATCTCGATGTGCCCCCGGTACAGGGTGTGGATGTTGACCTTCTGTTTTTCGTAGTCCACCGCCTTGATGCCCAGGGCCGTGGCCTTCAGGCGGGCGTTGATGTCCTTGGAGACGAAGAAAACCCGCCTGCCCGCCTGCTGCAGGGCGTGAGCGGTCATCAGGATCCTGTTGTCGGTCCGGTACGGCTCCAGGTCGGGGGGGAGCTCGCTGTCCGTGGAGCGCGACAGCTCGACCCTCAGCACCGAGCCGTTGTCCATCTTCACGCCTTCCTGGAGGCTTCCCTTGCTGGAGACCTCGTCCAGGATGCGGATGGTCTCGCGGGCGTTGCGCCCGCGCTCGTCGCGGCTCTTCTTGAGATTGTCCAGCTCCTCCAGCACCCACATGGGAATGACGATCTCGTTGTCCCGGAAGGAAAAGATGGCATCCGGTCGGTGTATGAATACGTTGGTGTCGATGACGAAGGTCTTGATGGGTCCGCTCATTGCTGCTCCGGGCTCGATTCTACTCACAACGGCCAGGCCGTTCACACTACAATGACTATACCGTATAATGCCACACCCGAGGAGACCCGAGGATGCGTGTTGCCTTCTTCCAGTTTGCCCCGCTGTTCGGCCGGACCCGCGACAACGCGGAACGGATGGCCCGGGCCGTGGAGGACTCTCATGCGGACCTGGTGGTGATGCCGGAGCTCGCCACCAGTGGCTACCTGTTCACAGAACCTTCCGAGGTCGGCGCTGCGGCCGAGGAGGTGCCCGGGCCCACCACGGAGCTGCTCCAGGAGGCGGCGGCCGCAGCGGGCTGCCACGTGGCCGTGGGGTTGCCGGAGCGCCAGGGAGACCGGATCTACAACAGCGCCGTGCTGGTGGGCCCTGAAGGGGTGTCGGGGGTCTACCGCAAGGTGCACCTGTTCTTCGAGGAGAAGATCTACTTCAGCCCCGGGGACCGGGGCTTCCCGCTCTTCGAGGTCGGCGGGGTCAAGGTGGGGCTCCTGGTGTGCTTCGACCACCTGTTCCCCGAAGCGGCCCGCACCCTGGCCCTGCAGGGGGCGCAGGTGATCTGTCACCCTTCGAACCTGGTGCTGCCGGAGTACGGCCAGCTCACCACCCGGGTGCGCTCGATAGAGAACCGCCTCTTCTGGGTGCTCTGCAACCGCAGCGGTTCGGAGAGTCGTGGCGGGAGGACCCTGCGCTACACAGGCGTGAGCCAGATCACCGCGCCGGACGGGCAGGTGCTGGTGCAGGCCGGGGAGACGGGGGAGGCGCTCGAGGTGGCCGAGATCGACCCGGCGCGGGCCTCCAACAAGCGGGTCACCGAGCGGAACGACGTGTTTGCGGACCGGCGCCCCGACACCTACCGGCTCTGAGGTCCGTCGGGGCCTCGAGGCGGGGCCTCAGCATTTCTCGGCCAGAAGGGGAGGCTCCTCGGAGGTGGGCTCCTCGGAGGTGGGCTCCTCGTGCGGGCCTGGCCCCCGGGCCGGGGCGGGCTCCCGGGCCGGCGAGCCCTGCGCGGCCCCTGCAGGAGCTGGCG
>CAZBDU010000145.1:0-9503 GCA_964490725.1 uncultured Spirochaetaceae bacterium
CCTCCAGGTAGGGGGCGCGGGCGCCGTGCTCGTCGCAGTAGGCGCAGCCGGGCCGGCGGCGGTCCGGCCCGCGGTTGGGGCAGGAGAAGCCGCCGTCCACGGCCACCCGGTACACCGGCTCGCCGTAGCGCTCCTTCAGGTACTGCGCGTAGGAGCGAAAGGGGGCTTCCATCGGGACCAGGGTAGCCCCTGCGGCGCGGCGGGCTCAAGGGTGCGGCAGGGAGGGGGATGGCGCGGCCGGACGGGCCCGCCGCGGCGCCAGCGCCGCACCCTCTTGCGCAGAGCCGCGATCCGGTGTACAAAGAGCAATACTGACCGGTCAGTACCGAACCTCCCGCGCCCGGGACGGTCCTGCCGGCTTACAGAACCTGCAACAAGCCCTGGAGTGGTCGTGGAGAGCGGACTGTCCTACTGGGCGCTCGCCCTGTCCCTTGCCTACCTGGTGATGGCCTTCTTCTCCGGCGCCGTGTTCTTCACCGGCCGGCGGGCCTTCTCGGTGGTGGTGGACGCGGCGCTGGTGATCGTGCCCCCCGCTCACCTGCTCTACCTGGTGGCCGTGGCTGTGGTGGAGCGCAAGGTGCCCCTCACCTCCTTCTTCGAGGCGCTGTCCGCCATCGCCTTCCTGCTGGCCCTGGGCACGGCGCTGCTGTACTTCGCCGTGCGGGTCAAGAGCGCGCCGCTGTTCGCGCTGCCCCTGGTCTTTCTCTTCCAGGTCATCTCCGCCGTGGGCACGCAGGTGGTGTATCTCCCCGAGCAGCTGTTCCGCTCCCCCCTGTTCGGGGCGCACACCCTGCTCACCCTGCTGGGCTACGCCGCCTTCGGCTGCTCCATGGTGGCGGGGCTGATGTACCTGCACCTCTTCCGGCAGCTGAAGCGGCACAGGCTGCGCCGCATGTACGACCGCCTGCCGCCTCTGGAGCTGCTGGAGCGGGTGAACGAGGCGGCCCTGGTGTCGGGCTTCGTCTTCCTCACCGCCGGGATCCTCCTGGGGGGCATCCTGGCCCAGCGGGTGTGGGGCACCATCCCCCTGGAGGACCCCAAGATCCTGCTCTCAGGGGTCCTGTGGCTCATCTACGTGTTCGCGCTGGTGATGCGCAGGGGCTTTCGCTGGAGCGGCCGCAGGTTCAACACCCTGGGGGTGCTGGGCTTCGGCGCCCTGGTGGTCATCATGGCGGTGGTGCGCCTCCTGGTGCCTACCATGCACAGGTTCTAGGCCGTGCATCTGTACCCGGTCTTCCTGAAGCTGGAGCAGGTTCCCGTGCTGGTGGTGGGCGGAGGGGCGGTGGCGGAGCGGAAGGCCGGCGGGCTGCTGGCCGCCGGCGCGGCGCTCACGGTGCTCTCCCCCGGGCTGACCGAGGGGCTGCTCGGCCTGCAGCGGGAGGGACGCATCGGGTGGCGCAGGCGCTCCTACCGCGAGGGAGACCTGGCCGGCTTCACCCTGGCCATCGCCGCCACCAGCGACCGGGAGGCCAACGCCCGCATCCGCGCGGAGGGGGCGCGGCGGGGGGTGCTGGTGAACGCTGTGGACGACCCCGACAACTGCGGCTTCTTCGTGCCGGCGGTGGCGCGGCGGGGCCCGCTGGCCCTGGCGGTCTCCACCTCCGGGCTCTCCCCCTACCTGGCGCGGCGGCTGCGGGAGGCGCTGGAGGGGAGGCTCTACCCGGGGATCGAGGCGGACCTGGAGCGCCTGGGCGCCCTGCGCCGCGCCGCCCGGGAGGCCGGCGGGGGGGAGGCCGGCGGCGGGCAGGGCGGTGACGCACAGGCGGGCGGGGCACGGTCGGGCGGCGCAGGGACCGGCGGCGTGGAGCCCCTGGTGGGCGAAATTCTCGCGCGGATGGGACTGTCATGATCGGTGTGGTGGGGGTCAATCACTCAAGCGCCCCGGTGGAGCTGCGGGAGCTGTTCGTCTTCAGCGAGGAGGAGATCGAGCGCTTTGCCGGCTCCCTCCCGGAGGCGGGGCCCTTCCCGGAGCTGGTGGTGCTTTCCACCTGCAACCGCACGGAGCTGTACTTCAACTCCTCCCGGCCCTGCGAGCGCCGGGACGTGAACGCCCTGATCCGCGCCCTTACCGGCTTCAAGGGCATCGAGGCGGAGGTGAAGCCCTACTTCTACTCCTACATCGAGGATCGCGCGGTGGTGCACCTGTTCCGGGTAGCCGCGGGCCTCAACTCCATGGTGCTGGGGGAGAACCAGATCCTGGGCCAGGTGAAGGAGGCCTACCGGATCAGCGCCTCCCGCAAGCTCACCGGCACGGTCTTGAACCGCCTCTTTCACCGCGCCTTCGAGGTGGGCAAGGTGGTACGCACCACCACGGCCATCAACGAGGGCGCCTCCTCGGTGAGCTACGCCGCCGTGGAGCTGGCCTCCAAGATCTTCGCCTCCCTGGAGGAGCACCCGGTGCTTCTGATCGGCGCCGGGCAGACCGGTGAGCTGGTGCTGCAGAGCCTGGCGCACCGCGGCAGCAGCCACCTGCACGTCACCAACCGCACGGCAAGCCGCGCCTCGGACCTGGCGGAGAGGTACGGGGCGGAGGCCCTGCCCTTCGACCGCCTGGGGGAGCACCTCCAGCACGCGGACATCGTGATCACCTCCACCGCCTCGCGCACGCCCCTGGTGGACGCCGGGCTGATGCGAAAGGTCATGCAGGAACGCCATGGGCGGCCCATCTTTCTGATCGACCTCTCCGTGCCCCGGGACGTGGACGAGACGGTGCGGGCCATCGAGGGGGTCTTCGCCTACGACATCGACGACCTGCAGATGGTGGTGGCCCACAACAGCGAGCGCAGGAAGCAGGAGATCGCCAAGGCGGAGCAGGCCATCCAGAGCTACACCCGGGACTTCTTCGCCTGGCTGGCCACCCTGGAGCTCAGCCCCACCATCGCCAGGCTGAAGGAGAAGCTGCAGGGAGTGGCCCGCGGCGAGCTGGAGGGGCTGAAGAGCAGGATGAGCGAGGACAGCTACCGCAGGGTCCAGGAGTTCGCCGAGTTCCTGCAGGGAAAGTACCTGGGGCTGATCGTGAAGAACCTGAAGAGCCTCTCCCGGGACGGACAGCAGCTGGAGACCATCGAGCTGGTGAACCAGCTCTTCGAGCTGCGCGGGGGCGAGGGATGAGGGTGCCCCTGCGCATCGGCACCCGGGGCAGCGCCCTGGCCCTGGCCCAGGCGGCCCTGGTGCGGGAGGCGCTGCGGCGGGCCGCCCCGGAGCTGGCCACGGAGATCGTGCCCATCCGCACCCAGGGGGACCGCGTGCTGGACCGTCCGCTCGCCGAGGTCGGGGGCAAGGGGCTGTTCATACGGGAGATCGAGGAGGCCCTGCAGGAGGGACGGATCGACCTGGCGGTGCACAGCCTCAAGGACCTGCCCACGGAGCTGCCCGGGGCCCTGGTCCTGGGGGCGGTGCTGGAGCGGGGGGACCCCCGGGACGCCCTGGTGAGCCGTGGAGGGCTGACCCTGGCGCAGATGAGCCCCGGCAGCCGCGTCGGCACCTCCAGCCTGAGGCGGCGGGCGCAGCTGCTGGCCGCCTGCGGCGGCAGGGTGGAGGTGGTGGACATCCGGGGCAACCTGGACACCCGGGTGCGGAAGATGCGCGAGGGGCAGTGCGAGGCGCTGGTGCTGGCGGCCAGCGGGCTGGCCCGGGCGGGGCTGGAGGAGCCGATCGCGGAGCTCCTGGATCCGGAGGTGATGCTGCCCGCGGTCTGCCAGGGAATCATCGGCGTGGAGACCCGCCGCGATGAGCCGGAGGTGGCCGAGCTGATGCGGAGGGTGGACCACCCGCCGACTCACCGGGCGGCGCTGGCCGAGCGCGCCTTCCTGCGCCGGATCGAAGGGGGCTGCCTGGTGCCGGCGGCCTGCCTGGCCGTGGAGGAGGCTCAGGGCTGCACGGTCACGGGCCTGGCCGCCAGCCTGGACGGCCGGACGGTGCTGCGCCGCAGCGCCCGCGGAGCGGTCCCGGAGATGGAGGCGCTGGCCGTGGGGGTGGCGGAGGGCATTCTTGCGGAGGGAGGAACGGAGATCCTGGAAGCGATCCGGGGAGGCGGGCGTGCGCGATAATCGCGACCAGAAGCTGGAGCGCGTGCTGGCCGCGGCGGCGCAGCTGTTCGCGGTCTCGGATTTCCAGCACGTCTGCATGGAGGAGATCGCCGCCCGCGCCCGGGTGGGCAAGGGCACCCTGTACAACCTCTTCGAGTCCAAGGAGGACCTGTACTACTCCATCATCGCCAGGCGCCTGGCGGAGCTGCTCACCATCCTGGAGCGGGCCTACGAGAGCCGGGAGGAAACCCTGAAGAACCTGCGCAGCCTGATTCTGCACCTGCACAAGTTCATGTCCAAGCATCCCCACTTCTACCTGATCTGGAAGCGGGAGGAGAGCTCCATCGAGGAGCAGGACCGCCGGGGGATCGCCGGGCTGCACCGGCGCATCCGCCGCCTGGTGCTGCGCGTCCTGCAGCAGGGGGCGCGGGAGGGGGTGATCCGGGCCGGGCTGGACCACGAGCTGGCCGCCAGGCTTCTGCTGGGCATGGTGGAGGCGCTGCGCAAGAGCCCCGACACCGTGTACAGCCGCGAGAAGAGCATCGACGACCTGCTGGCCATCCTGCTGGCGGGCATCGGCGTGGCCGGAGTGGAGGTGCGGGTGAGCTACGACCGCTACCGGCACAGGAGAGCGGCGGATGGAAGCTGAAGCGGGAATCGTCCACCTGGTGGGAGCCGGCCCCGGAGACCCGGGGCTGCTCACCCTGAGGGCCCAGGCGCTGCTGGCCCGCGCCCAGGTGGTGGTCTACGACCACCTGGCCAACCAGGAGCTGCTCTCCGCCTGCCCCCCGGGGGCCGAGCGCATCTACGTGGGCAAGATGGCCGGCCGCCACTGCCTGCCCCAGGGGGAGATCAACCGGCTGCTGGCACAGAAGGCCCGGGAGGGCAAGGTGGTGGTGCGCCTGAAGGGGGGAGACCCCTTCGTGTTCGGCCGCGGCGGGGAGGAGGCCCTGGAGCTGGCCAGGAGCGGCATCCCCTTCACGGTGGTCCCGGGGGTCACCGCTGCGGTGGCGGCGGCCGCCTACGCGGGCATCCCCTTCACCCACCGCGGTCTTGCCTCCAGCGCCGCCCTGGTCACCGGGCACGAGGACCCCTCCAAGGAGGAAAGCGAGGTGGCCTGGGAGCAGCTGGCCGCCGGGGCCGGCACTTTGGCGGTCTACATGGGGGTGAAGACCCTTCCGGCGGTGGCCGCCCGCCTGATGGCCGGCGGCAGGCCCGCCTCCACGCCGGCCGCCCTGGTCCGCTGGGGCACCCTCAACCGACAGCAGACCCTGGAGGCCACCCTGGGGGAGATTGCCTCCCTGGCCGAGCGGCAGGATTTCGGCCCCCCCGCCGTCCTGCTGGTGGGGGAGGTGGTGGCGCTGCGGCGGGAGCTGCGCTGGTTCGACACCAGGCCCCTCTTCGGGCGCCCGGTGGTGGTGACCCGCAGCCGCACCCAGGCCTCCGGGCTGGCCCGGGGGCTCTCGGAGCTGGGCGCCGAGGTCCGCGAGCTTCCCACCATCGAGATCCAGCCGGTGGAGGAGCCGCCGGGGCTGGCGGAGGCGCTGGCCTCCCTGAGCTCCTTCTCCTGGCTGGTGCTCACCTCCACCAACGCGGTGGAGCTGTTCTTCCGCCACTTGGAAGCGGCGGGGCTGGACGCCCGCAGCCTTGCCGGGGTGCGGGTGGCCGCCATCGGGGGGCAAACCGCCTCCCGCCTGGCCGGCTTCGGCATCCGGGCGGACCTGGTGCCGGAGCGCTTCACCTCGGAGGCCGCCCTGGAGAGCTTTGCCCGCCGCCAGGAGAGCTACGCCGGCGAGCGGTTCCTGCTGCCGGGCTCGGAGATCGCCCGCGACCTCCTGCCGGAGGGACTTTCGCGCCTGGGCGGGGAGGTGGTGCGCGTCCCGCTGTACCGCAACCGGGTCCCGGTCTACACCCCGGAGGAGCTTGACCGGGTCTTCGGCGAGCCCCGGCAGATG
The DNA here is from genome assembly GCA_964490725.1 of uncultured Spirochaetaceae bacterium. Lineage (GTDB taxonomy): Bacteria > Spirochaetota > Spirochaetia > SZUA-6 > DRHE01 > CAZBDU01. Next base: position 5,984 of record CAZBDU010000145.1, read on the forward strand.
GTGACCTTCACCAGCTCCTCCACCGTGACGCACCTGGCGGAGATCCTGGAGCGCTCGGGGCGCAGCCGCTACCTGGAGCGCATCGAGGGGGTCTGCATCGGGCCGGTCACCGCCGCCACCGCCAGGGAGCGGAACATGCGGGTGGTCCTGGAGGCGCAGCCCCACACCATCCCCGGCCTTCTCCAGGCCATACGGCGACACTTCAGCCCGAAGGAGGCGCAATGATCGGCATTTCCAAGCTCTACTGCGGGACCGTAGAGCCCTCGGACCCCCTGCGCTACGGGCGCAGCTCCCGAGCCCTTCCCTCGCACCTGCTGCAGTTCTCCGCCGACAAGAGGCCGGTGGTGGTCTGGAACGTGGGCCGGCGCTGCAACCTGCGCTGCCGGCATTGCTACTCCGGCTCCCGGAACCGCAGCTACTCCGGGGAGCTTTCCACCGCGGAGGGACGCGCGCTGATCCGCGATCTGGCCGGCTACGGGGTGCCGGTGATCCTGTTCTCCGGCGGGGAGCCCCTCATGCGGCCGGATATCCTGGAGCTGTTGGGCTTTGCCCGGGAGCTGGGGGTGCGGGCCGTGCTGTCCACCAACGGCACCCTGATCACTGCCGAGCTGGCCTCAGAGCTGAAGCGCATGGAGCTCTCCTACGTGGGGATCAGCCTGGACGGCCTGGAGGAAACCCACGACCGCTTTCGCGGCCAGCAGGGCGCCTTCCAGGCGGCCATGGCGGGCCTGAGGAGCTGCCGGGAGGCGGGGATCAAGGTGGGGTTGCGCTTCACAATCAACCGCGCCAACGCCGCCGACATACCCGGGATCTTCGACCTGCTGGTGGCCGAGCAGATCCCCCGGGTCTGCTTTTACCACCTGGTGTACTCCGGCAGGGGCAGCCGCCTGGTGGAGGAGGATCTGAATCACCAGGAGACCCGCGCCACCGTGGATCTGATCATGGACCGCACCCGGGAGCTGTTCGCCGCCGGCCACCGGCGGGAGGTGCTCACCGTGGACAATCACGCCGACGGGGTGTACCTGTACCTGCGCCTGCGCCGGGAGGACCCCGCGCGGGCGGAAGCCGTGCTGGAGCTCCTGCGCATGAACGGCGGCAACAGCTCCGGGCACGGCATCGGCTGCGTGAGCTGGGACGGGTCGGTGCACGCGGACCAGTTCTGGCGGCACCACTCCTTCGGCAACGTCCGCGAGCGCCCCTTCAGCCGGATCTGGAGCGACCTCTCCGATCCGCTGATGGCCAGGCTGAAGGACAAGAAGCCCCACGTGAAGGGCCGCTGCGCCCGCTGCCGCTACCTGGAGCTGTGCGGCGGCAATTTCCGGGTGCGCGCCGAGGCGATCACCGGGGACCTGTGGGAGGCCGATCCGGCCTGCTACCTCACCGACCGGGAGATCGAGGAGGAGAGCTGATGTTTCCAACCACGAGGATGCGGCGCCTGCGCGCCAGCGAGCCCCTGCGCCGGATGGTGCGGGAGACCAGGCTGTCGGTGGACCAGCTGATCGATCCGCTGTTCGTCTGCCCCGGAAGCGGCGTGCGCCGTGAGATCCAGGCCATGCCCGGCAACTTCCAGCTCTCCGTGGACCAGCTGGTGGAGGAGTGCCGGAGGATTCGCGACCTGGGCATCCCGGGGGTGCTGCTGTTCGGCATCCCGGAGCACAAGGACCAGACCGGCTCGGAGTCCTGGGCGGAGGACGGCATCGTGCAGCGGGCTGTGAGGGCGGTGAAGGAGGCGGTCCCGGGGCTGCTGGTGGTGACCGACCTCTGCTTCTGCGAGTACACCAGCCACGGGCACTGCGGGGTGATCCGCGGCGGCGAGGTGGACAACGACGCCACCCTGGACCTGCTGGCCCGCCAGGCCCTCTCCCACGCCCGGGCGGGCGCCGACATCCTGGCGCCCTCGGACATGATGGACGGCCGGGTGGGCAGGATTCGCGAAGCCCTGGACGGGGAGGGGTTCCAGAGCCTGCCCATCATGTCCTACGCGGCCAAGTACGCCTCCGCCTTCTACGGTCCCTTCCGGGAGGCCGCCGGCTCGGCTCCGCAGTTCGGCGACCGCCGGGGCTACCAGATGGACCCGGCCAACGCGGAGGAGGCGCTGCGGGAGGTGGAGCTGGACCTCGAGGAGGGGGCCGACATCGTCATGGTGAAGCCAGCGCTGGCCTACCTGGACGTGATCTACCGGGTGAAGAGCACCTTCGGCGTCCCGGTGGCGGCCTACAACGTCAGCGGCGAGTACTCCTGCCTGACCGCGGCCGCCCAGCGCGGCTGGGTGGACGGGGAGCGTACCGCCCTGGAGGTGCTCACGGCCATGAAGCGCGCCGGGGCGGACATCCTGATCACCTACTTCGCCAGGCAGGCGGCCGCGGCCCTCCAGGGAGGCGGCTGGCATGAGTGACCGCCCCTCCGCCTCCGCCGCGGCGCCCACGCTGCGGCTGCTGGCCTGGGAGGTGACCCGCCGCTGTCCCCTGCGCTGCCGCCACTGCCGCGGCGCCGCCGCGGACCGCAGCTACTCCGGGGAGCTTTCCACCGGGGAGTGCCTCCGCCTGCTGGAGGGGATCGCTGCCTTCGCCAGGCCCATCATCATCCTCACCGGCGGGGAGCCCATGGCCCGGGAGGACATCTACGCCATCGCCCGTCACGGCACCGATCTGGGCCTGCGGGTGGTCATGGCCCCCTGCGGGACGCTGATGGACCCCGCAAGCACCCGGGCCATCGTGGAGGCGGGGATCCAGCGCATCAGCCTCAGCATCGACGGGGCGGAGGCCGCCGCCCACGACTCCTTCCGCGGGGTGAGCGGCGCCTTCGATTCGGTGCTGCGGGCGGCCCGGCTGGCCCGGGAGCAGGGGCTGGAGTTCCAGGTGAACACCACCGTCACCAGGCTGAACGTGGGACAGCTGGAGCGCATCCTGGAGCTGGCCATCGAGCTGGGGGCGGTGAGCCACCACCCCTTCCTGCTGGTCCCCACCGGACGCGGGCGGGAGCTGGCCGATCTGGCCATCGCCCCGCAGGAGTACGAGCGGGTCCTGAGCTGGATCTACCGCCGCAGCCTGGAGTGCCCCATCCAGCTCAAGCCCACCTGCGCCCCCCACTACTACCGCATCATGCGGCAGGAGGAGAGCCGGGCCGGGCGCACCGTGAGCCGGGAGACCCACGGGCTGGCCGCCATGACCCGGGGATGCCTGGGGGGGCAGTCCTTCGCCTTCGTCTCCCACACCGGAGCCGTGCAGATCTGCGGTTTCCTGGACCTGCCGGCCGGAGACGTGCGGGAGACCGGGCTGGACTTCCGTCCCATCTGGGAGGGCAGCAGCCTGTTCCGGGAGGTGCGGGACCCCTCCCGCTACGGCGGCAAGTGCGGCCTCTGCGAGTACCTCCGGGTGTGCGGCGGTTGCCGCGCCCGGGCCTTCGCCGTGAGCGGGGACCACATGGCCGAGGAGCCCTTCTGCGTGTACCGCCCCCGCCGGCTGGCCGGCGCCGCCTCGTGAGCGGCCGCCTGGCGGCGGAGAGCATCGGCCGCTACCTG
>CAZBDU010000146.1:0-9480 GCA_964490725.1 uncultured Spirochaetaceae bacterium
GGGCGTGGCCGGGCGGCGGGGCGGCCGGGCGAAGGTAAGAGAGGCGGCAGGTGGGGGCGAGAGGGCCCGGGAGCGGGGTTTTGACAGCGCGGCGGCGCCTTGTTACCTTCCTACTTGATGCGCGTTCCCAGGACCGTTGTGGCTCCGGTGCTCCTTGCAGCCCTGGCGGCGTGCCCCGCCGGGGCACTGACCCTGGAAGAGGTCCTCGAAACAATGCGCGCCCAGGAGCGCCGCCTGGACGCGGAGGTCCACGACATGGTGTACCTGGCGGAGGCCACCCTGGTGGAGTGGCAGGACTTCCCCGGCGGCAGGCAGCGGCGGCGCACGGAGTCGGTTCGCCGGGTGACCGTCGTTCGGCCGGACACCATGCGCAACGAGTACCTCTCCATGAGCATCGACGGGCGACCGCTCAGCCAGGCGGAGATGCGCCGTGAGACGGGACGTGACCGCGGCCGCTCCGCCGCCCTGAAGAGCCCCTTCCGGGAGGATATGGCCGGGTTGTACCTTTTTCGGCTCTCCGGATCCGAGCTCCTGGAGGGCGTGCCGGTGTGGGTGGTGGAGTTCGAGCCGCGCCAGGCGGGAGAGGGCCTGGGCAGGGGACGGGCGTACGTGGACGCCGCCGGCAGGCACGCGGTGGCGCTGGAGTTCACCCCCTCGCGGCTGCCCGGCGTGGTGAAGCACCTGCAGATGACCCTCAGGCTGGCTCCGGTGGAGGGCTACTGGCTTCCCTCGCGGTTCACCATGGAGGCGAGGGTGAAGGTGCAATTCCTGTTCACCCTTGCGGAGCGCACCTTCAGCTTCGAAGATCGATACTCCCACTACCGGCTGAACACGGCCTGCGGGCAGGCGCCGGCCAGGGAGGGCCCGCCATGACCGACGGCAAGGTGCAGGAGGTGCGGCGTTTTCTGGAGCGGAAGGGCTGGGTGGGCCGGCCCGAGGAGGTGAGCTTCCTGGCCGCGGGGGAGTACAACGAGAACTACCTGGTTCGCTCCCAGGCCGGCCGCTTCGTCCTGCGGATCAACCACGGGAGCCAGCTGGGGCTGGCGGACCAGATCGGCTACGAGTACCGCGTGCTGAAGGCGGTGGAGCCTTCGGGAGTCACCCCGCGGGCGCTGGGCCTGGACCTTCATCCGGAGGAGCTCGACGGGGGGACGCTGCTGATGGAGTACCTTCCCGGACGCTTTCTCGACTACCGCAGCGACTGGGCCGAAGCCGCCCGGGTGCTGGCGCGGGTTCACGCGCTGCCCCCCGCCGAGGGGCTCCTGGTTCAGGAGGATCCCGTGGTGGCGATAGCCCGGGAAAGCCAGGGGCTCATCGCCCGCTATCCCGATCATCCCCTGACCCGACAGCGGGCGGAGCTGGAGCGCTATCAGGACAAGATCCGCACACTGGCGGAGACCACGCGGGAGCTGTTCGCCGGAGAGCGCCTGTGCATCGTCAACTCGGAGGTGAACTCCCACAACTTCCTGGTGGACCAGGGCGGAGCGCGGCTGGTGGACTGGGAGAAGGCGGTGATCTCCAGCCGCTACCAGGACCTGGGCCATTTCCTGGTGCCCACCACCACCCTGTGGAAGAGCGACTACGTCTACTCTCAGGAGCTGAAGGTCGAGTTCCTGAGGGAGTATCGCAGCGCGGCGGGGCTCCGGATTCATCTCAGCGAGCTGCTGGAGAAGACCGGAATCCTGGAACGGACGATCCTCCTCAGGGCGCTCAGCTGGTGCTACATGGCCTACTACGAGTACACCCGGACGGAGCGCAGTCTGCGCAACCGGGACACCTTCGAGAAGATCAAGAGCTACCTGACGGACATCGAGTGCTTCCTCACCTGACTGGAAAGGAGAGGCGAGGGGCGTGCGCCGCCTGACCGTTGCCTTCATGCTCTTCCCCGCGCTGGTGGTGATCTCGGTGCTGTTCGCCGGCGGGCTGGTGCTCGGACTCTCCCAGAGCCTGGGCTACCTGCCGCTGATCGGCCGCTACCGGGTGAGCCTGGAGGCCTACCTGCGGCTGCTGGCCTCTCCGGGCTTCCTGCAGTCCCTGCTGCTGACCTTCTTCGTGGCGGCAGGGGCAACGGCGCTTGCCGTGGTGCTGGGCGTGGCCACCGCCCTGATCCTGAGGCGGCGTTTCCGCGGCGCGAGGGTGCTGACCGTCATCTACCAGCTCCCCCTGACGGTGCCGCACCTGGTGGCTGCCGCCGGTGTGCTGCTGCTGGTCTCGCAGAGCGGGCTGGCCGCCCGGCTGGCCTATCACGCCGGGCTGATAGCCGACAGCGCCTCCTTCCCGGTCCTCGTCTTCGACCCACTCAACCTGGGGGTGATCATGGTGTACGTCTGGAAGGAGGTGCCCTTCATCGGCCTGATCGCCCTGGCGGTGCTCCAGTCCCTGGGGGAGGACTACGAGCAGCAGGCCAGAACGCTGGGGGCCACGCGGGGGCAGAGCTTCCGCCACGTGCTTTTGCCCCTGATCCTGCCCGGAATTCTGCCGGGGTCGATCATCATCTTCGCCTATGTCTTCGGCTCCTTCGAGGTCCCCTATCTGCTGGGGCGCACCTTCCCGGCGATGCTGTCTGTGCTCTCCTACCGCTACTACGTGGACGTGGACCTGGACGCTCGCCCGCAGGCCATGGCCATGAGTGTGCTGATCGCCGCCGTCGTGCTGGTGCTGGTGATCCTGTACCACCGGGCTGCAGGCAGGTTCGCCGGAGGGCGCCGGCCGTGAAGGCCTCCAACGACCGCAGGCGGCCGGCAGCGCGGGCGCTGCGCCTGGCGGCGCTGGCTGGAATCGTGGCCGGGGTCCTCCTGCCTCTGGCGCCGCTTCTGCCCTGGTCGGTGAGCCACCGCTGGTTCTTCCCCGGTCTGCTCCCCGAGGGGCTGAGCCTCAGGGCGTGGAGCTACCTGGCCTCTCCGCTGTCCGGCGTGGGCCGGGCGCTGGCCAACAGCCTGGGGATCGCCTCGGCGGTCACCGCCATCGCGTTGCTGATCGGCGTGCCCGCCGGCAGGGCCCTGGGGCTGGGACGCTTCCGCGGCAAGGGCCTCGTGGAGCTGATGGTGCTGGCGCCGATCGTGGTTCCCGGCCTGGCGGTGACCATGGGCGTGCACGTCATGCTGATCCGCCTGGGGCTGGCGGACACGGTGGCAGGGGTGGTGCTGGTCCACCTCCTGCCTACGCTGCCCTACATGGTGATGGTGATGTCGGGGGTCTTCGCCAATTTCGACACCGACTACGAGCAGCAGGCCCGCTCGCTGGGAGCGGGGGCTCTGGCCACCCTGCGGCTCGTGACCCTCCCTGCGGTCATCCCCGGGGTGGTCACCGGTGCGCTGTTCGTCTTCCTCATTTCCTGGAGCCAGTACATCCTCACGGTCCTGGTGGGGGGAGGAAGGGTGATCACCCTTCCTCTGCTGCTGTTCTCCTTCGCCGGCGCGGGGGACAACGCCCTGACCGCGGCGGTGAGCCTCATCTTCGTGGCGCCGGCCGTGCCGATCCTGCTGGCCACTTCGCGCTACCTGTCCGGGGAGTCCGGCGCCCTGGGCGGCCTGGGGCGCCTGTGACCACCGTGAGCCTGCGCGGGCTTACCAAGGCCTACCCGGGCTCGCCGCGGCCGGCCGTCTCCGGGCTGGACCTGGAGGTGCGAGCCGGGGAGCTGGTGGCGCTGCTGGGCCCCTCGGGCTGCGGCAAGACCACGACTCTGAAGATGATCGCCGGGCTGCTGGCCCCGTCCTCGGGGGAGGTGCTGTTCGACGGGGAGCCGGTGACCGGAATCAGGCCGGAGAAGAGGCAGGCGGTGATGGTCTTTCAGAACACGCTGCTCTTTCCCACCATGACCGTGGCGGACAACATCGCCTTCGGGCTGCGGATGAGGCGGGTGAACCGCGAAGAGGCGGCCGAAAGGGTCGGCGAGATGGCGGCCCTGATGCAGCTTCGGGGGCTGGAGTCCCGCCGGCCCGCCGAGCTGTCCGGCGGCCAGAAGCAGCGCGTGGCCCTGGCGAGGGCGCTGGTGGTCCGCCCCAGGGTGCTGCTCCTGGACGAGCCCCTGTCGAGCCTGGACGCCTACCTGCGGGAGGAGATGCGAGAGCTGATTCTTACCACGCAGCGGGCCGCCGGCGTGACCACGATCTTCGTGACCCACGACCAGCAGGAGGCGGTTCTGCTGGCCGATCGGGTGGCCCTCATGTTCGACGGCCAGCTGCAGCAGTTCAGCGAGCCCAGGCGCTTCTACGAGCGGCCCGCCACCCGGCGGATCGCCCTGTTCTTTGGGTGCAGGAACTTCCTGCGGGGACGGAAGGAAGGGGCGCGGGTGCGCACCCGGGTGGGCGAGTTCCGCTGCCGCGCGGACGGTCCGGCCGGAGAGGTGCTGCTCATGGTGCGGCCGGAGGCGGTGGAGATCGGAGGCGGGGAGAACAGCTTCGAGGCGGGGGTGAAGCGCCAGACCTACCTGGGCACGCACACCCGCTACCGCATCGACGTGGACGGCCGGGATTGGGAGGTGCTGGGGCCGCCGTCGGAGGCAGGTCTGGAGGGCAGGCGCCTGCGCTTCCGGCTGCCGGCGGGGCGCATCTGGCTGCTTCAGGAGCCGCGGTGATGCCGCCGCGGCGAGGGCGGGCGGCCCCGGAGCTGTCCATCGTGATCCCGGTCTACCGGGAGATGGCCAATATCAACGGCTGCCTGGAGCATCTGCGGGGCCAGCCCGGCATCGAGAGCGCGGAGGTGATCGTAGTGGACGGCCGGGAGGGGTCCACCCTGGAGGCGATCCGCAGGTGGGACAACCCCTTCGCCCTGCGCGCGGTGGTCGCTCCGAAGGGCCGCGGCCGGCAGCTGAATGCAGGCGCGGAAGCGGCCCGGGGGCAGATCCTGCTCTTCTTGCACGTGGACACCCTGCTGCCGCTGCGTGCCCTGTCCCGGGTGCGGCGCGCCCTGGACCGCGCGGACGTAGGCGCCTTCTCCCTGGGTGTGGCCGCCCCCGGCGCGCTGCTGCGCCTGTGGCTCAAGGCCGTCAACCTGCGCAAGGCCCTGTCGGGCACCCCATACGGAGACCAGGGGTACTTCCTGCGGCGTGAGCTGTTCCTGGCGCTGGGGGGATTCCGCGAGATTCCGATCATGGAGGACGTGGAGCTCATGCGGAGGGTGCGCCGCCGGGGTCTGCGCCTGGAGATCCTCTCCGCCAGGGTCCTGACCTCCGATCGCCGCTGGCGCCGGCGGGGCTACCTTGCGAACTTCCTGCGCAACGCCCTGCTGTACCTGCTCTTCCACATGGGCGTTCCGGCCGAGCGGCTGGCGCGCCTGTACCGGCCCAACTATGACAAAGTCGACTCGGGTTCGTGATACTTCCGTGACGGGTGGCCGGTACCTTCCGTGGGTGAGAGGCGTTGGAAAGGGGTTGTAGAGAATGAGGAAATACGTGGTTCGGCTGGCCATCCTGGCGGCGATCGTGGTCGCGGTGTTCGCGCTCATCCGCTTTACTCCGCTGGGAGAGTACCTGAACCTCGGGCGGCTGCAGGAGAACAAGGAAGCCCTGAAAGCGGTGGTGGAAAGGCACTACCTTCTGTCCGTGCTGGTCTACATTGCGGCCTACATCGGAGTGGTGGCCCTGTCCATCCCGGGAGCCACGGTCCTGACCCTGCTCGGGGGCTTCTTCTACGGAGTGGCGCCGGCTACCCTCTACATCAACGTCGGGGCCACGCTGGGCGCCACCATCGTGTTTCTGGCGGCGCGCTTCTTCCTGGGAGAGATGATCCAGACCAGGTACGGCGAGAAGCTCTCGCGCTTCAACCGGGAGATCGAGGCGAACGGCAAGAACTACCTGCTCACGCTGCGCCTGATTCCCCTGTTCCCCTTCTGGATGATCAACCTGTTCGCCGGAGTAACCAGGATCAGGACCAGGACGTTTGTCTGGACCACCAGCCTGGGCATCATTCCCGGCTCCGCGGTGTACGCCTACGCCGGCTACGCGGTGAACGATCTGGGCAAGAGTGGGGTCCCGAAGAACATCATCTTCGCCCTCCTGCTGCTGGCGGCGCTGAGCATCGTTCCGGTGGCGGTGCGCAAGATCCGCGCCCGCAGGGCCGGTGGACAGGGCCCGCACGAGGAGGTCTGCGGGTCCGACGACGGCGGGCGTGCGGAGCGCTGAGGTGCGAGGGGAACGCCTGATTCTGTTCCTCAAGGATCCCGGCGGCCGGGTGAAGACCCGCCTGGCGGTGCAGCTCGGAGCCGCCCTGGCCCGGGAGACGTACCGGGCGATGGTGGCGGACCTGCTGGCCAACCTGGAGCCGGTGCAGGAGCTGATCGTGCCCTATCTGGACCCCGACGGGTGTGCGCCGGGCAGCCCTGGCGCCGGCTGCGCCGGCTGGGACCTGCCGCGCCGGCGGCTGCAGCGTGGAGCGGACCTGGGGGAGCGCATGGCGGGCGCCTTTCGGGAGGTGTTCGGCGAGGGTGCCCGCCGGGTGCTGCTGATCGGCTCGGACATCCCGCAAGTGGACGCCTCCCTGATCCGCTCCTACATGCGGCGGCTCGGGCGCCACGACATGGTGTTCGGTCCGGCCGCCGACGGGGGATATTACCTGATCGGTTTGCGCCCCGGGAGCCTGGACCGCCGGCTGTTCCAGGGCATCTCCTGGAGCACTGAGCGGGTCTACCGGCAGACGCTGGAGCGCGCCCGCTGGCTGGGGCTGTCCTGCTTCTCCGGGCCGGTCCTGCGCGACATCGACACCCTCGAGGACCTGCTGGCCGTGGCGGCCGGGCAGCCCCGGGGAAGGCTGGCGGCGCTGGCGGCCAGCCTGGCGGGAGAGAAAGGAGCCGGCAGGTGGCCAGATACTCTCACGACGTGATCGTTCTGGGGGCGGGTGCGGCCGGCCTCACGGCGGCGGCCGGCTGCGCCCAGCTCGGTCTGAGGACGGCCCTGGTGGAGAAGGACAGGCTGGGGGGAGACTGCCTGTACCACGGCTGCGTGCCCAGCAAGGCTCTGCTGAAGAGCGCCCGCGTCTGGCGCCAGGCGGGCGCGGCGCCGGATTTCGGCCTGCCGGGCCTGGAGCGGCCCCCGGTGGACCTGGCCGGGACGCTCCGGCACGTGCGCTCGGTGATCGCCGCCATCGAGCCGCACGACTCCCCCGAGCGCTTCCGCGGCCTGGGCGCGGAGGTGTACCTCGAGAGTCCCGAGCTGCGCTCGCCCCACGAGGTGCGTCTGGCCGGGGGACGGACCGTCTCCGCCCGGACCATCATCCTGGCCACCGGCAGCTCGCCCAAGGCCGTTCCCATCCCCGGTTTGGAGCAGGCCGGCTACATCACCAACGTGGAGGTCTTCTCGCTGTCCCGCCTTCCCGCGAGCCTCCTCACCATCGGGGCCGGTCCCATTGGAGTGGAGCTCGGCCAGGCGTTCCAGCGGCTCGGCTCGCAGGTGACGATCCTGGACGCGGCCCCCCAGATCCTGCCGGTGGAGGATGCGGACATGGCCGCCGTGGTGCAGCAGGGAATGGAGGCGGAGGGGGCCAGGTTCCACCTGGGGGTGGCGATCACCGGCGTGGCCAGGGTGGCGGGGGGGAAACGGGTCACCTTCCGGGACGCCTCCGGAGCCGAGAGAATGGTGGAAGCCGAGGAGATCCTCCTGGCGGTGGGCCGGCGGGGCAATACCGATGAGCTCCACCCCCAGGCTGCGGGCGTCGAGGTCGAGGGAGGTTTCTTCAGGGTGGACGCGGGGCTGGCCACCACGCAGCGCAACATCCTGGCGGTGGGCGACTGCAACGGCAGGCTGCTGTTCACCCATGTTGCCGGCGCCGAGGGCGCCCTGGCGGTGCAGCGCACCGTGCTGCGCCTCCCGGTGCGGATGAGCTACCGCAGCGTCCCGTGGGTCACCTACACGGACCCGGAGCTGGCCTCGGTAGGGCTGAACGAGAAGCGGGCCCGGGAGGCGGGGACGGGCTGCTCGGTGGTTTCAGCGCCGCTGTCCCAGACCGACCGCGGCCGGACCGAAGCGGAGAGCGAGGGACGCATCAAGATCCTCCTGGACCGCAGGGGCCGCGTGGTGGGGACGCAGATCGTGGGCCTGCACGCCGGGGAGCTCCTGGGTCCGGCGATCCTGGCGGTGCGCCGCAGGAGCCCCCTGAGAGAGCTGGTCGCCCCGATGCTGCCCTACCCGACGCTTCTGGAGGTGTACAAGAAGGCCGGCGGCAGCTATTTCGCCCCCAGGCTCTACAACGGCAGGGTCCGGGGGTTGCTGCGCTTTCTGTTCCGCTACCGCGGTCCCGGCCCGCAGCCAGGCGCGCACTGAGGCAAAGGCCGCTCGCCCCCGCGGCCCAGGTAGTGCAGGTAGGGAATCAGCGCCGCGTTGGGATCTCCGGTGCCGTCGTAGAACAGATCGATGACGGGCACGCCGAAGTCCTCCTGGATCTTGCGAAAGAACGAGGCGCTCACCACCCCGGGACAGCAGAACATGGGGTTGGCGTGCACCACCGCCCGGGCCAGTCCCTCCTGGATGAAGTACAGCGCCCTGCCCACGTTGACGGCGGTCTCCCCGGCGATGTAGTGCCGCAGGCCGTAGCGCTCCATCCGTTCCACGCATTCGGCGAAGTCCGGCTCCGGCTGGTCGGCCAGCAGCGGGGCGGTCAGGCGCTGGAAGCGCTGCTCCACCGAGCGCAGCAGGCGGTAGTGCCGCGGGTCGTCGCCGTGGACGCGCACGTCGTAATCGTAGAGGTGGAAGGTGGTCTCGGTCAGCGTCGGCAGGATGAGCTCGCCGCCCAGATCCTCGACGATCCTGCACAGGCCCCGGTTCACCTGCTCGTTCAGCTTCACGTACAGGTCCCCCACCAGGGCCACCCGGGGGCGCCTGCCGGAGGACTCGTCCCGCTGCAGGGAGCCGAAGCGCTCGGCCGCCTGGCCCAGCAGCCCCCGCAGATCTCCGCCCTCTCTGATGCCGGCGCTCATGGTCTCGCGGCTCTGCCGGTAGACGGCCTGGAGGGCGCGGAGATCGCAGGCGTAGGGGCGCACCCGGTGGTAGAGCCTGTAGAGGAGCACCGCCAGGACCCCGGACTCGAAGAGCTTCATCGCCAGGCTGGCCGGGAGGCTTCGAGCCGGAGCCATGGTGTTGATCAGTCCGATCTTCAGCCCCTCCTGTCCGGCCAGGTCCGCCACAAGCTTCGCCAGGATCGGGAACTGGGGGAAGTTGCAGGCAAAGCAGCTGGTGGGCAGGTACAGGAAGGTGCGCCGTGGATCCAGGCCCCGGTCGTTCAGGGCGTTCACGGCGGCCCCGGCGATGGAGACCAGGGGCATGCACTCCCCCCCGCTGGCGTAGCGGTAGCCGGTGCTGAGGGCGCGCTCGTCGGCGGCCAGCTCCACCGCCTCGTAGCCCTCGCGGCGAAAGCTCTCCGCGTAGAAGCGGCTCACCAGCTCCCCCAGGTAGGGCAGGAGCACCGTGTCTCCCTCCTCCAGGCGGGCAGGCGCGCCGTCCTCGATGCGCCCGGCCCTCTGGGGGCGGCCGGCGGGCGGGCGCCTCAACGC
>CAZBDU010000147.1:0-9466 GCA_964490725.1 uncultured Spirochaetaceae bacterium
CCCGCAGGCCGCGCGCGGGACCGGGCGGCTCCCTCCCGGCCTTCAGACCTTGCGCAGCACCTGAAGCGGCCGGATCCGGCCCGCCGCCCGCGCGGGGAAGTAGCCGGCCCCGGTGGACAGGAGCATCGACATGGCGGCCACCATGAACAGCTCGCGGAAGCGGATGCGGATGGGGATGGTCTCCAGGTAGTAGGCTGAGTTGAAGATCCGGATGGGCTCGGCGGTCCCGCTCCCCGCCCAGAAGGGGAACAGACCGCGAAAGACGGCCACCGAGGCGTTCAGGAGGTGCTCCAGCCCCGCGATGAGCCCGTTCACGTTCAGGGCCACCAGGACGCCCAGGGCCAGCCCCAGGGCCGTGCCCACGGCGCCGGCCAGCGCCGCGGTCAGCACGAATGCGCCGCTGATGTCCACGGGGCGCGCCCCCACCCCCTTCAGGATGCCGATCTCCTGGGTCTTCTCGATCACCACCATCACCACGGCGGAGGAGATGTTGACCGCCGCCACCACCACGATGAGGGCCATGATGAACAGCAGCAGCGCCCGGGTGGTCTGAAAGGACTTGTAGTTCGCCTTCTCGAGCTGGTACCAGCCGTACACCTGGACGTCCGGGGGCAGCGCGGCCTCGATCCGGGCCACCTGGCGGTTCAGTCCGCTGTAGGGGTCCTCCAGCTTCACCCCCACGAACTGCTCCGCGCCCGCAGGCGGCAGCACCCTCAGGCCCCGCTCCAGGGGCACGTAGACCCACAGCTTGTCCAGCTCCTGGTACCCGGAGCTGAACACCCCGGTGACCGTGAAGCTCCACACCCTGGGCAGGGAGCGGCGGCCCACCCGCACCAGCGTGAGCAGCCGCACCGTGTCGCCAACATGCACCGCCAGCTTGCGGGCCACCTCCCGTCCCAGCAGGATCGCCTGCGGGGAGTCCAGATCGAAGCGCCCGGCGTCGATCTCCAGGTAGCGCCGGAACCCCTGGTCTCGCGCGTACAGGTCCGGCGGCACCGCCCGGACCGTGACCCCTGTGCGACCCGCCGGGGAGGCCAGAAGCCCCATTCCCTGCCGCTCGATGATGGCCTCCCGTACGCCGGGCATTCCCCGAAGCAGCCCCGCCAGCCGCCGGTAGTCGGAAAGGGCGTCAGAGGGTGGGGGAAACACCTGTAGATGATAGGTGCCCAGCTCCAGATAGCGGCGGGTGATGCCCTCGATCATGCCGTCGGCCACCTCCAGCACCACCACCAGCGGCACCAGGCTCAGGGAGATGCCCGCCACCGCGCCCACCAGGTGCTGGGAGAGGCGGCGGCGGCGCGAGAGGATGGTGCGGGCGCCCAGGGCGGCGACGAGCCTGATCCTCATGCCCGGGAGAGCCCCCCGTGCTCCAGGACGTAGCGGGCGTCCCCGCGCTCGGCCAGCTCCGAGGCGTGGGTGACCAGCAGCATGCTCTTGCCGTACTCCCGCACCAGGGAGAACAGCAGCCGCTGCACCTGTGCGGAGTTGCGCTCGTCCAGATTCCCCGTCGGCTCGTCCGCCAGGATCAGCTGCGGGTCGTTCATCAGGGCGCGGGCAACGGCCACCCGCTGGCGCTCGCCTCCGGAGAGCTCCACCGGGTAGTGGTGGAGCCTTCCACCCAGGCCCACCTGCTCCAGGAGGACCCGCGCCCGGGCACGCGCCTCCCTTCGCCCCCGGCCGACGATCAGCGCCGGCATCAGCACGTTCTCCAGGGCGTTGAAGTCCCGCAGCAGGTAGTGAAACTGGAAGATGAACCCCAGGGCGCGGCCGCGGTAGTCGGTCAGCTCCCTCTCTTCGCGCCCGGTGATCTCCCGCCCCCGAAACAGGATGCGCCCGTGGGTGGGGGAGTCCAGCCCGCCGATCAGGTTGAGGAGGGTGGACTTCCCGGAACCGCTCTCCCCGGAGATGACCACCGTCGCGCCGGCCGGCACCGTCAGGCTCACCCCCGAGAAGACCGTGAGCTCCTCCTCCCCGCTGCGGAAGACCTTGCTCAGCTCGATCACCTCCAGCATCGCCTCACCTCACTCGTAGCGCAGCACTTCCGCCGGCCGCACCCCCGAGACGCGGCGGGAGGCCCCCAGCGCGGCCAGGCCGCAGGAGGCCACGGCGAACAGGTAGATCAGGAGCGCTTCCTGGGGCAGCACCCGGGTGGGAACCTCGCTGATGTAGAAGTAGGTGGGAGAGAACAGGGAAAAACGCTCCACGCCCCCGACCAGCGGGAACACCAGCCCCTCCACCAGGCTCAAGCCCGCGTTGGTGACCGTCTCGGCAGCGGCGAACACCTCGTTGATGTTCGCCGCCACCAGCAGCCCCAGCACCATGCCGGCGGTGGCTCCGGCCAGGCCCATGGCCAGGCCCTCGACCAGGAAGATGCCGCGAATGGAGCCGCTTCCGGCACCGATGGCCTTCAGCACGGCGATCTCCTCGTAGCGCTCGCGCACCGCCCGGCGCAGCGCGTGGTGGATGTTCACCCCCACGACCACGAAGATCAGCCCCACCAGGACCATCATGAAGACCTTCTCCATGAGCAGCGCCCCGAAGAAGGCGCGGTTGAACTCCCGCCAGCTCGCGATCCGGTAGGGAATCCCCGCCTCGTGAAGCCGACGGATGGCCTGGCGGTCCCGGAACCGATCGTGGAGCTTGACCCCGTAGGTGAGTTCACCCTGCGGGCTCAGAGCCCTGCCGGTCGCCAGGGAGACGAACCCCAGGCCCAGATCGAACTCGTAGTAGCCGCTGCGGAACAGGCCGGTGATGGTGAGGTCCCGGCGCACGGGGTCCAGATCGCTGAAAGAGGAGCCGGCCAGCGTGAGCACCGGCAGCGTCTGGCCTGCGGTCAACCCCAGGTGGCGGGCCAGCTCCACCCCCAACACGACCGTGCCCGGCTGGCTCAGGTCGAAGGCGCCTTCAACCATCTCCATGTGCGCGGCAAAGCCGGGGTCCTCCCGCCGAACCGCTTCCGGCACCGCCCGCAACACGCAGCCGCGCTGAGCCTCGAAGCGTCCTTGCGCGATCACCTGCAGCTCCCGGAACGGGACCACCGCCTGCACCGCCGGAAGCGATCGGACCTGGCGCAGCAGGCTCCGGTCGGGCTCCGCTCCCGGGACTCCCTGGATCTGCAGATGGTAGGAGCTCACCTCCAGGATGCTCGCAATGAAGCCGCTCTGGAAGCCGTTCATCACCGCCAGGACCGCCGTCAGGGTCATGACCCCCACCGCGACGCCGATCACCGACAGCACGGTGGAGGTGCCGCCGCGGCTGCCGCGCCGGCTGCGCAGGTATCGCGCCGCCACCACGCCGAGGAAACGGAGGTTCACCGGTACTCCCTGGTGCCCACCACCGCCCCGTCGCGAAGGAACTCCTCCTTCAGCTTCTCCCCGTCCCTGGTGGTGACGCGCAGGAAGGGCCGCCCGTCACGGTAGAACTCCTCCGTGGTCAGTTTCTCCTCGCCGAACAGGGTCACCTTCTCCAGAGCTCCCCGGCGGTAGTACTCCTGCCGGACCCGTTTCCCGTCTTCCCCGTAGAAGTTGCGCCACTGCTCCAGCCCCTCCGGCCCGCGGCGGATCGTGGCGACCTCCCGTCCCTCTTCGTCCCAGCTGCGCCGGGTCTCCTCCACCACTGCCTCTCCCTGGTACACCTCCTCCAGGACCAGCCGCCCCTGTTCGTCGTAGCTGCGCAGGGTCCGCCGCCCGGTGACGGCGTCCTGAAGCTGCGAGGCGGCGATCACCGCTTCGCCTTCTCCCTCGCGGTACCGGTAGGTCTCACGCTCCTGGAGAGTGCCGCCGTCCCACACCTCCCGGACGATCCTCCGCCCCTGCCGATCGTAGCGATTCACCAGGGCCTGCCCGCCGAGGGAGCTGCGTTCCACCAGCAGCCTCCCCCCCGATTCCGTGGCCGCCGCCCGCTCCACCGTGCCGTCGCCCCGGGTGCGCCGCACCGCGCGCAGCTCCCCGCCCGGGCCCAGAGTGTAGCTGTCCGTGTAGGCCAGCTTGCCGGCCGCGTCGTAGGTCCGGGCGCTGCGCAGCCCTCCCGGACCGTAGCTGTAGACCGTGCGCGAGGACAGCTCCCCCTCGCTGTAGGTGGACCTCTCCACCAGACGGCCGGCGGCGTCGCGGCGCTCCGCTTCCACCAGCACGCCTTCCCGGTACTCCTTCTCCTGGCCGCCTTCCCGCTCCCAGCGCCGCTGCTCCTCCCCGTCGTGGTACAGAATGCGCACCTCCCGCCCCTCCCCGCGCTCCACCCTCAGCACGTAGGCAACCTCGTCCTGCCGGAAGGGCAGGATTTCTCGCAGGGGCATGCCCAGCTCATTGGACTGGTACAACCGAACGCTGGTTTGGGCGGCGGGGGGAGGCCCCGGCAGCAGGACCGCGGCCAGGAGCGCCAGCAGAAGCCGGACGGCGGAAGGGCTCAAGGCCACCCTACTCCCGGGCCAGGAGCGCGTCCAGAAAGCGCTCCGGGTCGAAGGGCTCCAGTGCGTCCACCTTCTCCCCGGTGCCCATGAACGAGAAGGGAAGGCCCAGCTGGCGGCAGATGGAGACTACGATCCCCCCTTTGGCGGTGGAATCGTACTTGGCCAGCACCACCGAGTCCACTCCCACCGCCTGGTGGAACACCTCCGCCTGCCGGAGGGCGTTCTGGCCGGTGGTGGCGTCGATGACCAGGACGCGGCAGTGGCTGCCCCCGTCGATGCGTCCCCGGACGATCTTGTCGATCTTGCCGAGCTCTCTCATCAACTGATCCCTGGTGTGCATGCGGCCGGCGGTGTCGGCCAGCACCAGGTTGACCCCCCGCGCCCGCGCGCTGGTGAGCGCGTCATAGATCACCGCTCCGGGGTCGGCACCGGGCACCTGGCGGACCACGGGCACCCCCAGGCGCTCCCCCCAGACGGCCAGCTGATCGATGGCCGCGGCCCGGAACGTGTCTCCGGCGGCCAGCATCACCCGCGCGGCGTGGTGGCTGGCGTAGTGGTGCGCCAGCTTGGCGATGGTCGTGGTCTTGCCCACTCCGTTGACGCCCAGCACCAGGTGCAGGTTCAGCTGCTGCGGGTGGAACGGAAGCGGCTCGACCCGCAGCGCCTCGCGGAGCAGCTCCCGGAGGAGGGAGACCACCACCTCAAGGGTGGGCGCGACCCCGCCCAGGCGGTCCTGCAGAGTCTCGATCAGCTCGGCAGCCATGACGGCCCCGATATCCCCCTCCACCAGGAGATCTCCCAGATCGTCGAACCATTCCTCCCGCCCTGCCGGCCGGTTGAACAGCTCCTTCAGACGCTGCCCCAGGGTGAGTCTTCGCAAAGCTCTTCCAGCTCCCTTATCAGCCTTCTCTGTCGGCCGCCGCGATGTAGCGCAACAGCTGGATCATTACGTTGACGAACAGCGCGGCGCTGATGCCCGCCGTGGCCCAGTAGGTATTATACGCGTTCTTCCAGTCGCCGATAAGGCGGACCAGCTCCGAGTTGTTTCCCGCCAGGTACGCGCTCTGGACGCCCACATACAGATTGTTCACCCTGGCATAGCTGAAGAAGGGCAGCGGCAGCGACAGGGCGAACAGCCCGAAGGAGGCGTAGAAGGCGTCACGCCGGCGCCGCTGGAGCTGCGCCGGGTCCGGCAGGAGCGGCTCGAGGGTGACCCGGATCACATCCTCCGCCGAGGCGTCCAGATACAGCGGGGTATCGCGAAACCCCGGGAGGCGCAGCAGGAGACGGGTCAGCTCCTCAGGCCGGGGCAGCTGCAGGGGCGTGTCCCCCAGGCGCAGCGCATCGCGGTAGACCGCGGCGCCCTCCGGCTCGCTCTGCAGGGAGAGGAGGTCGGTGGCCAGCTTCGGCAACGTGAAGGCAAGGGACTCCGTGCTGTACGGGCTGAGCGTCACCTCCCGCACCTCCGTCTGGTAGCCTTCGGCGCTCACGCTGACCCGATGCTCTCCCGGCACCAGGTAGCGCAGGGACAGGGGAGCCTGGCCGCGGTAGCGCTCGTCCACCAGCACCGCCGCTCCCTCCGGGGAGGAGCTCACCTCCAGGGAGGCCCAATCGCGGCCCCAGGCCAGGTCCGCCAGGCCCCGGGAAGCCGCCTCCAGGGAAGGGTAGAGGTCCTCCCGGCTGCTGGCGTTGCTGGCAAAGTAGACCTCCTTCTCCTGGAAGGTGTCCAGAGCGTGCACCTCCCAGTACAGGTAATCCTGGATCTCCTCCACCACTCCCCACACCAGGAGGTCCACATCCAAAGAGCGCGCCATGGTGAGCGGAGAAAAGCTGGGCGCCTCCAGGAGCTGGCCGCTTCCCTCGCCCAGCTTGAGACGGATCGGCTTGACATCCGCCGTGGTCACCTGCTCCGGGCTCATCTCCCGCAGCTCCGCAAGCCGGTCCACGGTCTCGGCGATTCTCTTCTCGTAGTCGGCCAGGCGGGCCTGCCGCAGGGGTCGAGGTATTTCGCGGAACAGCAGCTCGTCGCGCTCGCGCCTGAGCGCCGCCAGCGTCTGCCCCAACCGTGCGAGCTCCCGCTGAATCAGCGCCCGGCGGTAGGCGGCCAGCTCCGAAGCCGCAAAATGGTGCATGTCGATCCCCGAAAGGTGCTCCCTCAGCAGCAGCGGCAGGCTGTGGCGCAGGTACAGGTTCTCGGAGCTGACCCCTGGAGCCCGGAAGGCGGTCACCCCGATCCAGTAGTAGGGGCGGTCGTCCGTCGGGGCCGCCCCCGTCTGAGCGGAATCGGCCGGCGCGCCCGCCGCCATCGCCGCCACCAGGGCGAGGCCGCAGGTGAGTCCCAGAGGTAGTCTCACTGGATGTCCAGGACTTTCTTGATGGCCGAGATCACCCGTTCCTCCCGGAAAGGCTTGACGATGAAGTCCCTGGCCCCGAGCTGAATGGCCTCTACGATCAGCCGCTGCTGGCCCAGGGCCGAGCACATGATGACGTTGGCGTTCGGGTTGATTTCCATGATCTTCTTCAGCGCGGCGATGCCGTCCATCTTGGGCATGGTGATATCCAGCAGCACGACGTCCGGCCGCTTGTCCTGGAACAGCTCCACCGCCTCCTGCCCGTCCCCCGCCTCGCCGACCACCCGGAACCCGGCCTTTTCCACAGCATCCCGCAAGACCATCTTGATGAACACGAGATCGTCGACGATCAGAACGTCGGTGCTCATACCCTCCGACTCTCAGCCACGCTCCTGAGATACGCATCGATGAAAGGATCCAGGTCGCCGTCCATCACCCCCTGGATGTTGCCGGCTTCGCGACCGGTCCGGTGGTCCTTGACCAGCGTGTAGGGCTGGAAGACGTAGGAGCGGATCTGGTTTCCCCAGGAGATGTCCTTCTTCTGGCTCTCCAGCTTCTGCCGCTCCTCCTCCTGCTCCTGCCGGTAGTGCTCGTAGAGCCGCGAACGCAGCACCTTCATGGCCGTAGCGCGGTTCTTGTGCTGGCTGCGTTCGTTCTGGCACTGCACCACGATGCCCGTGGGCAGGTGGGTGATCCGCACCGCCGAATCGGTCTTGTTCACGTGCTGCCCGCCGGCGCCCTGCGCCCGGTAGGTGTCCACGCGGATCTCCTCCGGCTTGATCTCCACCTCGATATCGTCCTCCAGAACGGGGCTGGCAAAGACGGAGGCGAACGAGGTGTGGCGCCGGCCGCCGGCGTCGAAGGGAGAGATGCGCACCAGCCGGTGCACCCCGGACTCTGACTTCAACAGCCCGTAGGCGTGCTCCCCGTCCACCTGCACGGTCACCGACTTGATGCCCCCTTCCGCCTCCATCAGATCGATGATCTCCACCCGCAGGCCGTGGTTCTCGGCCCAACGGGTGTACATGCGCAGGAGCATGGCCACCCAGTCGCAGGCCTCCATGCCGCCGGCGCCGGAGTGGATGGTGAGGAACGCCGAAGCCTCGTCGTTCTCCCCCGCAAGGAGCTCCCGCATGTTGAGCTCCTCGTAGCGGCCCTCCAGCCGCGCCAGGGCCTCCTGGATGTCCTTCTCGACGGAACGGTCCTCCTCCTCCAGCGCCAGCTGGTACAGCTCGGACAGCTCCCGCTGCTGGCGGAGCATCTCCCGCCATGGCTCGAACCGCCCCTTCAGGCGTTTCAGCTCGGTGAGAGTGCGCTCCGCTCCTTCCCGGTTCTGCCAGAAATCAGGCTCTGCGGCGCGCCTCTCCAGCTCGGCCATTCGTCTTTCGGTCTCCTCGGGGTCAAAGATGCCTCCAGGCTTCCCGGATTCTCTCCCCCATCTCCTCTATGCGGCTCTCCAGTTCTTCCAGCATGATTGGTCCTTTCTGCGGTCAGTCGGTCTTGTAGAGATTC
Source organism: uncultured Spirochaetaceae bacterium (assembly GCA_964490725.1). Taxonomy (GTDB): domain Bacteria; phylum Spirochaetota; class Spirochaetia; order SZUA-6; family DRHE01; genus CAZBDU01. The sequence goes on from CAZBDU010000147.1 coordinate 8,272, forward strand.
GAACGCGACGACCTACACGCCCCGGCCGGCGGTGGTCAGCACCATTCTACGCCATCTCTTCTCCTTGAGAGAGGAGATCACCAGCGTATCCTCCACGGGATACTGGTAGATTCGAAGCGTATCATAGGAGTCGGTCAGCCTGTCCAGCTCCTTCTTGAGGCGCTGGAGCTGAGCGTCGCTGATCGTGGTGGACTCGAAGAGATTCTCCTGCATCTTCTTGAATCCGTACTGCAGGAGCAGCTGGTGTACGCTGCTTCGGTGGTCGGGACTGCCAAGATCAGACGCGACGGCCGCGAACATAGGTTGATCAAGTGTACGGATTCTCGTAATTTGTGTCAAATGACTCGCGCCGGGGGCCGATCAGTACCAATGGGTATGAAAAGATTCACCCTGGCCCTCATCCTGCTGGGCGCGGTTCTTCCCCTCCAGGCCCAGCAGAACGACGCGGAGGTCTTCGCTCCGTTCGTCTCCCGGCTCAAGGCCACCGCGGAGCCCGACAGCGTGGTGTTGAGCTGGCGCAACTCCCAGGACCTGGCCGGATGGAAGCTCGTCTATCGCTACACAGAGAGGATCTCCCGCGAGAATCTCTCCAGCGCCCGCTTCCTGGCGCGGGTGAAGCCGGGGCTTACCGGCTACCGGGACCATCCCCCGGACACCCGCCCCTACTACTACGCGGTGCTCATCGAGGACGGGAAGGGAACGGTACACTCGCTGTTCATCCCCTTCCGCAACATCACCACTTCGCCGGTGCGGATACAGCGTCCCGCCGCCGTCCAGGAGCCGCCCGCCGTGGTCACGGAGATCTCCACGCGCGTGGAGGCGGACTCCGTGGAGGTGGCGTTCCGCTCCTCCCGCCCGGACAGGCAGCTCCTTCTGTTCCGCTCCGCCTCGGCCCTGAAGAAGCCGGAGGACCTGGCGGCGGCCGCGCCGCCGGTGGCTCTGGAGCCCGGGACCACATCCTACCGGGACTTTCCGATTCCCGGGGTGGATTACTACTACGCGGTGGTGGACGCCGGGCAGTTCAAGACCGGCAAGGCGCAGCCGGTCCCCGGAGAGAACGCTACCGTACGGCCCGTGCAGCTGCCCCTGGGGGTGGGCCGCGTCGGCCTGCCCCAGGCGCCCTGGTCGGCCGGGAGCGGGTCGCCTGCCGCCGGGGCAGGTGCCCGCGGAGCAGCAGGCGCCTCCGGCCCCGGGT
>CAZBDU010000148.1:0-9464 GCA_964490725.1 uncultured Spirochaetaceae bacterium
CCCGACTGCCCGCACCCGACTGCCCGCACCCGACTGCCCGCACCCGACTGCCCGCGCCGGCGTTGACTTTTATCTGCATTCCGGTACCATAGGAACCCTCGAAAACCGGAGGTGAGGATGATCTGGGATGTAGGCTACGAGGCGATGGAACGCGATGAGCTCACGCGGCTGCAGGGGGTGCGGCTGTGCGAGCTGGTCGACCGGGTGTACCGCCGCGTCCCTTTCTACCGCCGCAAGATGGACGAACTGGGGGTGAAGCCGGCCGACATCAACGGGATCTCGGACATCGTAAGACTGCCCTTCACCACCAAGGAAGAGATGAGAGAGGTGTACCCCTTCAACCTCCTGGCCGTCCCGCTGGAGGAGATCGTGGAGGTGCACACCTCTTCCGGCACGACCGGGAAGCCCGTCGTGGACGCCTACACCCGCCGGGACATCGAGATCTGGTCGGAGACCATGGCCCGCACCCTGGCCATGGGGGACACCTCGCCTGGGGACATCGTGCACAATGGCTACGGCTACGGCCTGTTCACCGGCGGGCTCGGCGTGCACTACGGCGCGCGCCGCATCGGGGCCACGGTCATTCCCATCTCGGGAGGCAACACCGCCCGGCAGCTGGCGGTGATGCAGGACTTCGGCTCCACGGTCCTGACCTGCACGCCTTCCTATTCCCTCTACCTGGCGGAGGCGGGCAGGGAGCAGGGGCTGGACTTCTCCGCGCTCCCCCTAAGGGTGGGGCTGCTCGGCGCCGAGCCCTGGAGCGAGGGCATGCGCCAGGAGATCGAGAGCAAGCTCTCCCTGAAGGCGCTGGACATCTACGGCCTCACCGAGATCATCGGGCCCGGGGTCTCCTCGGAGTGCGCCGAGCAGGACGGGATGCACATTTGCGAGGACCATTTCTATCCCGAGATCATCAACCCGGCCACGGGAGAGCTGGCCGCCGACGGGGAGAAAGGCGAGCTGGTGGTCACCACCCTCACCAAAGAGGGCACACCGGTAATCCGGTACCGCACCCGCGACGTGACCTACCTGAATCACGCTCCCTGCCGCTGCGGCCGCACCGCCGTGCGCATGAGCCGGCTGCTGGGGCGCACCGACGATATGCTGATCATCCGGGGGGTGAATGTCTTTCCGTCGCAGATCGAGGAGGTGCTGCTGAAGATCGAGGGGATCGAGCCTCACTACCAGCTGCTCATCGACCGGGGGGCCGGTCAGATGGACAGCATCGAGGTGCAGGTGGAGATGAACGAGCGCCTGTTCTCCGACGAGATCAAGAATCTGGAGCGCACGGAGCGGCAGATCGCCGAAAGCCTCTACTCCGCGCTGGGCATCCACACCGAGGTCAAGCTGGTGGAGCCCAAGAGCATACCCAGAAGCGAGGGCAAGGCCAGGCGGGTAGTGGACCGCAGGAAGCTCTAGGGGGGCGAAGGAGGAAGCGCATGGTGCTGCAGCAGGTGTCGGTGTTTCTGGAGAACAAGAAGGGACGGCTCGCCGAGGTCACGCGGCTGCTGGGAGAGGAGAAGATCAATATCCGCGCCCTGGCGCTGGCCGACACGACGGACTTCGGGGTCTTGAGGCTGATCGTCAACGACCCGCTGCGCTGCTTCGAGGCTTTGAGGCGAGCCGGCTTCGTGGCCCAGAAGACCGAGGTGATCGCCGTGGAGGTGGCCGACCAGCCTGGAGGGCTGCACCACGTGCTGTCCATCTTCGACGAGCACGGGATTAACATCGAGTACATGTATGCCTTCGTGGAGAAGAAGAAGGACAACGCCGTGGTCATCTTCCGCATCGATCAGGCCCGCAAGGCCGTGGAGACCCTGGCGGCCTCCGGGGTTTCGGTGCTTCCGGCCTCGGTGATCCAGGAGATGTAGCGCCCGGGCCAGCCGCCGCCCGCACGGCAAGGCGGACGGCCCGGAGCTTGACAAAGACGGTCCTGTATACTAATACGGGAAAGTTATCTACATCATCCTTAATTTCCAGAGGAGGTGCGCGTGATGAGAGTGCGCCGTGCGGGTGTCGTGTTTCTCGCTTTGCTGGTGGTCGCGGTGCTGCCCCTGGCAGCGGGCGGCCAGGGTGAAGCCTCCGCCGAGGGGCCCATCAAGGTTGGAGCCATCCTGGCGGTGACCGGTGGTGCATCCTTTCTGGGTGCGCCGGAATCCAAGACCCTGGACATGCTGGCGGAGGAGATCAACGCCGCCGGGGGAGTCCTGGGACGCAAGCTGGAGATCCTGGTGAAGGACTCCCAGGGCAGCTCCGAGAAGGCGGTATCCTTCGCCAAGCAGCTCATCGAGGAGGAAAGGGTCCTGGCCATCATCGGCCCCTCCACCAGCGGTGAGAGTATGGCTATCAAGGACATCGCCCAGGAGGGCAAGACCATCCTCCTGTCCTGCGCCGCGGCGGAGACCATCGTGGAGCCGGTGGCTCCTTTCGTCTTCAAGACGCCCCAGAAGGACAGCTACGCGGCCATCTGGATCTACAAGACCATGCAGCAGATGGGCATCTCCAAGATCGGCGTGGTGGTGGGCAACACCGGTTTCGGACAGGGGGGCAAGGCGCAGCTGGAGAAGTACGCACCGGAGTACGGGATCGAGATCCTGGCCGCGGAGGTCTACGACCGGGGCGCCACGGATCTCACCGGGGTGCTCACCAAGCTGAAGGCGCGGAACGTCCAGGCGGTGGTCAACTGGTCCATCGTCCCGGCCCAGTCGATCATCCCCAAGAACATGAAGCAGCTCGGCATGACGGTGCCCCTGTTCCAGAGCCACGGGTTCGGCAACATCCAGTACGTGAAGGCCGCCGGTGAGGCGGCGGAGGGGATCATCTTCCCCGCCGGGCGCCTGCTGGTGGCGGACGTGCTGCCGGACGGCAATCCCCAGAAGAAGGTGCTGGAGAAGTACAAGAACGACTACGAGTCCCGCTACAACGAGCAGGTCAGCACCTTCGGCGGGCACGCCTACGACGCGTTGACGATCCTGGTGGAGGCAGTGAAGAAAGCGGGCGGCACCGACCCGGAGAAGGTCCGCCAGGCCATCGAGAACCTTAAAGGGTTCGTGGGCACCGGCGGGATCTTCAACTTCTCGCCCACCGACCACAACGGATTGGGACTGGACTCCTTCGAGATGCTGACGGTCAAGAACGGCCGTTTCGTCCTCTACCAGCCCTAGAGCCCGACTCCGCCGATTCCGCCGGCGAAAACGGATCGCGGGCAGGACCCCGCTGTGAGGCGGGGCCTGCCCGGCGGGGGCCGCACCGGCGCGGGTGCCGGCGGCGCAACGGCCGCCGGAGGCATCGGGGCCTGCGGGTGAGCACATGACGATCGTAGAGGCGCTCCAGTATCTGCTGGCCGGAGTCACGGTGGGCAGCATCTACGCCATCGTGGCGATCGGCTTCAACATCATCTACAACACCACCGGGATCATCAACTTCGCCCAGGGGGAGTTCCTCATCCTGGGGGCCATGATCGGCATCACCTTCGGCGCCTTCCTGCCGCTGCCGCTGTCGATCCTGGCGGCCGTGCTGATCACCGCGGCAGTGGGCGCGCTGATAGAGCTGGTGTTCATCCGCTGGCTGGTGCGTCCCACCGTGCTGCGGCTGATCGTCATCACCATAGGGCTGTCCATCCTGATCCGCGAGGCCATGCTCCACATCTGGGACGAAAAGGTGCGCTCCCTGCCGTATTTCACCGGGAGCGCCGTCTCCTCGGTGAACATCCTCGGCGCCCGCATCTCTCCCCAGGCGCTGTGGGTGCTGGGGGTGACCGCGGCCATCGTCGCGGCGCTGGCCCTGTTCTTCCGCTTCTCCCTCACGGGGCGGGCCATGCGCGCCTGCGCGGCCAACACCGTGGCGGCCAGGCTGTGCGGAATCCCCGCCAGGCGCATGGTGACGCTGTCCTTCGTGCTGAGCGCCGGCATCGGCGCCCTGGCGGGAAACGTCATTTCCCCCATCGCCCAGACGCAGTACGATATGGGATCGGCCCTGGCCATCAAGGGGTTCACCGTGGCCATCCTGGGAGGTCTGGGCAACAGCACGGCCGCGGTTGTGGCCGGCCTGGTTCTGGGGGTGCTGGAGAGCTTCAGCGTGGCGGTGCTGCCCTCGGCCTACCAGGACGCGGTCTCCATCGCCGTGCTGCTGGTGATCCTGTTCCTCAGGCCCGGCGGGCTGTTCGGAAACCGCGAGGCCCAGGCGCTGAAGGAGTTCTGATGCATCTCCGGCGCTATCTGCCCGTGGCGGCCGTGCTGGCCATGGTCGTTCTGGTCCAGCTGGCCGTCACCGCCGCCGGGGCAACCTACTACCTGACGCAGCTCACCATGGCCGCCTACTACTCGCTGGTGGTGATCGGACTGTGCCTGCTGATGGGATATGCCGGGCAGATCTCGCTGGGACACGCAGGGTTCTTCGCCATCGGGGGGTACGCCAGCGCGCTGCTTTCCACCATGGACCTGAGCGGAGTGGCCGGCCCGCAGGCGGTGGGGTTGCTGAAACGCCTGCACCTGCTGGTGGAGCGCCAGGACCTCTACGGCCACCTGCTGGTCTCCTTTGCTCCCTGGCTTGCCTTCCTCTGCGCCATGGCGCTGACGGCCGCTGCGGCCTTGATCATCGGCATCCCGGTGATTCGCCTGCGCGGCCACTATCTGGCCATGGCCACCCTGGGCTTCGGGTTGATCGTGTGGCGGGTCGTACTGGGGACCGGCTTCCTGGGCTCCGCGGACGGGATCACCTCCGTGCCCGCCTTTCCGCTTCCGGCGGGCCTGGAGGTGAGCGGCAAGATGGGCCAGAGGGTGAGCAACTACTACATCGCCTGGGTTCTGGTGGCGGTGGTGGTGGCGCTGTCCGTCAATCTGCTGAGCTCACGGGTGGGCCGGGCGCTGCGCTCCATCCACGGAGCCGAGGAGGCGGCCAACGCCATGGGGGTGAACACCAGCCGCTACAAGCTCTACACCTTCGTGCTGAGCGCGCTGCTGGCGGGGCTGGCAGGGGTGTTCCTGACCCACTACAACGGCGGCATCGGCCCAACGGAAGCCACCGTCACCAAGAGCGTGCGCTACGTGGCGATCGTGGCCATCGGGGGAATGGCGAACCTGTGGGGAGCCCTCGCCATGGCGGCGGTTTTGAGCTTTCTGTCGCTGCGGGGCGTGTTCGGCACCTACGACGACGCCTTCTTCGCGGGCGTGCTGATTGCGATCATGCTCTTCTTTCCGGAGGGGCTGCTGCGCCGTGAGATCCTGCGGGGGGGCCTGTCCCTCCTGAAGCGCGCCGTCTCGGCCCTGCCGCGCCGGCTTGCGGGCCGGGGCAGGGGGTAGGGATGGACCTTCTGGTGGTGGAGGGGCTGACCCGTTACTTCGGCGGTCTGTGCGCGGTGAGGGAGGTGGGCTTCCGCGTACGCCGCGGGGCGATCAAGGCGCTCATCGGACCCAACGGAGCGGGCAAGACCACGCTGTTCAACCTGATCTCCGGCACCATTCCCGTGCACGCCGGGTCGGTCCACCTGGACGGCCGGCGGATCACGGGCCTGGCGCCCTTCCGCGTGGCGGAGCTGGGGATCTCCCGCACCTTCCAGACCGCCAGGCTCTTTCCGCAGATGAGCGTGCTGGAGAACGTCATGGTGGGCAGGCACGCCCGGACCAGGGCCGGCTTCCTCTCGGGGATGCTCGCCCTGCCCTGGACTCTCAGGGAGGAACGGCAGATCCGGGAGCGATCCCTCGAGCTGCTGGAGACCCTGGGGCTGGCCGAGGAGGCCGGGGAGCTGGCCTCCAACCTGGCCTTCGGCCGGCAGCGTCTGGCGGAGATCGCCCGGGCGCTGGCCACCGAGCCGGAAGTGCTCCTGCTGGACGAACCGGCCGCGGGGCTGAACGTCTACGAGACCGAGGAGCTGGCCCGCCTGATCGAGAAGATCCGCCGCTGGGGGATCACCGTGCTGCTGGTGGAGCACGACATGTCGCTGGTGATGGACATCTGCGATGAGATCGTGGTGCTGGACCACGGCCAGAAGCTGGCCGAGGGCAGGCCGGAGGAGATCCAGCGGAACCCCGAGGTGATCCGGGTCTACCTGGGGGACGAGGATGCTTAGGGTGCAGAACCTGGAGGCCGGCTACGGGCGCCTGCGGGTGCTGAAGGGGGTGAGCCTGCACGTTTTTCCCGGTGAGATCGTCACGATCATCGGCGCCAACGGGGCGGGAAAGACCACGCTCCTTCGCGCCCTGTCCGGAGTGATCCGGGCGCGGGGTGGAGAGATCCACTTCCAGAAGCAGGACATCCGCGAGGCGGGGGTGGAGCGGATCGTCACTCTGGGCTGCACCATGGTTCCGGAGGGCCGCCAGCTGTTCAACACCATGAGCGTCCGGGAGAACCTGGTTCTGGGCGCCTACCTGAAGGCGCGCCGCCGGGGGGCGGCCGCGGTGCAGAGCCTGCTGGAGACGATGTTCGCCCTGTTCCCGGTTCTGGAGGAGCGGCAGGACCAGCTGGCCGGCACCCTGTCCGGGGGAGAGCAGCAGATGGTGGCCATCGCCCGCGCCCTGATGGGGGACCCCCGCCTGGTGATGATGGACGAGCCCTCCATGGGGCTGGCGCCCCTGGTGGTGCGGCGCATCTTCGAGGCCATTTCCCGCATGCGGGAGATGGGGATCACCATGCTGCTGGTGGAGCAGAACGCGCGTCTTGCCCTGGGTGTGGCCGATCGGGGCTACGTGATGGAAACCGGCCAGATCGTCCTGGAGGGCAGCGCCCGGGAGCTGCTGGACAACCGCGACGTGCAGCGGGCCTACCTCGGCAAGGACTACCGAAGGATCGAGGACCAGAGATGATCTACAATCGTCGCTACGAGACCCTTGCGCGGGAGGACCTGGAGCAGCTTCAGCTGGAGCGGCTCCAGTCCACCCTGAATCGGGTCTACCGCTACGTGACCTTCTACCGGCAGAGCTTCGACGCCCACGGGGTCAACATCGAGGAGCTGCGCGGTATTGCCGACCTGCAGCGCCTGCCGTTCACCACCCGGGAAGACCTGCGGCGGGCGTACCCCTACGACATGTTCGCCGTGCCGCTGCGGGATGTGGTGCGCATCCACTCCACCTCCGGCACCACCGGACGGCCGATCATGGTGGGGTACACCAAGAACGACCTGCGCAACTGGACGGAGTGCACCGCGCGGCTGCTTTCGGCCGCGGGGGTGGGGGAGCAAGACGTGGTGCAGATCGCCTTTCCCTACAACCTCTTCACCGGCGGCTTCGGCTTCCACCAGGGGGCGGAGGCCATCGGCGCCTCGGTGGTCCCCGCCTCCACCGCCACCGCGGAGAGGCAGCTGGCCATCATGAAGGACTTCAAGACCACGGCCTTGCTGTGTACCCCCAGCTTCGCCGCCGGCCTGGCAACGGCGCGGCGGGAGCTGGGGATGCACCCGGAGGAGCTTTCGCTGCGGGTGGGGCTGTTCGGGGCGGAGCCCTGGAGCGAGAGGATGCGGACCCAGCTGGAAGAGGGCCTGCACCTGCGCGCGCTGGACAACTACGGGCTCACCGAGGTGATGGGCCCCGGGGTGGCGGGCGAGTGCGAGCACCGGGAGGGCCTGCACGTCAACGAGGACCATTTCGTGATGGAGCTGATCGACCCGGACACCCTGGAGCCGGTTCCCTTCGGCGCCGAGGGGGAGCTGGTGTTCACCACTCTGACCAAGGAAGCCTTTCCCGTGATCCGCTACCGGACCGGGGATCTCACCAGCCTGGTGGAGGAGCCCTGCCGCTGCGGCAGGAGCTTGCGGCGGATGCGCCGGGTAAGCGGCAGGACCGACGATCTGATCTTCATCGAAGGGGTGAAGGTGTTCCCTTCCCAGGTGGAGCAGATCCTGCTGGAGGCGGAGGGCACCGCGCCGCACTACCGCATCGTCCTGGACCGGGAGGGGGGGAAGGACAGCATGGAGGTGCAGGTGGAGCTGTCCGAATCGGTTCCCGCCATCGACGAGCTGAAGAACCTGGAGCGCCTGCGGGAGACCATGAGCCGGCGCCTCTACGAGGAGCTGGGGATCGCCGTGCGGGTGTCCCTGGTGGAGCCTCGCAGCCTCCGGGAGGAGGAGAGCAAGGCGCGGCGGGTAGTCGACCGGCGCAAAAGGTGATACACTGCCGCCTCTCAAGGGCTGTAGGGCTTCCCCGGGCGGAGCAAGGAGCAAGAGCGAAAATGCCAGCGGAACATTCGGTGTTCGAGAGGGTGGGCAAGAAGTTCACCTCGGAGAAGATCAGCACCAGGGTCCGGAGCATGGCGGTGTCGGCCATCAAGGAGATGAGCTTGCTGGCCATGGAGGTGCCAGGTGCCATCAACCTGGCCTGGGGGCTTCCCTCCTTCGAAACGCCGCTGCACATCCGGCAGAAGATCAGCCAGGAGCTGCTGGCCAACCCGGAGATCGGCAAGTATGCGCCCCCTCCGGGGCTGCCCTCCCTGAAGGTGCGCATCGCCGAGAAGATGGCCAGGGACAAGGGGGTGCAGGTGGACCCCCAAGCGGAGATGATGGTCACCGCAGGCGGGATGCACGCCCTGATGATGACCTGGCTGACCATCCTGGAGCCCGGGGACGAGGTGCTCCTCACCTCCCCGGGGTTCTCCTCCCACTACGAGCAGATCACCCTGGCCGGCGGAGTGCCCGTGGGGGTGCCGCTGGTGGAGGAGGAGGGGTGGCGGTTCGACGTGGAGGCCTTCCGAGGCGCCCTCACCCCCAGAACCAGGGCGGTGGTGATCGTCAATCCTTCCAACCCCACCGGCACGGTCTACCCGGAGGGGGAGCTGCGCAGCCTGGCGGAGCTCGCCATGGAGCGGGACCTGTTCGTGGTGACCGACGATCCCTACGAGACCTACGTCTACGACGGCCTGAAGGCCTTCAGCCTGCAGACCATTCCCGAGCTGCGCTCCCGCACCATCTCCTGCTTCAGCTTTTCCAAGGAGTTCGCCATGACCGGCTGGCGGGTGGGCTGGATCGTGGCCCAGGAGGGGATCGTCAACCAGCTCCTGAAGGTGCAGGATTCCTTCATCATCTGTGCGCCCACCATCTCCCAGCGGGCGGCCCAGATCGCCCTGGAGGGGAGCTACGAGCCCACCCTGGCCATGGTGGCGGAGCTGCGGGAGCGGCGGGAGCTGATCTGCCGCCGCCTGGACAGGCTCTCGGACCTGTTCTCCTACCAGAAGCCGCAAGGCGCCTACTACATCTTCCCCAGGGTCCTTCCCCCGCAGTTCGCCAACTCGGTGGACTTCTGCGTGCGGCTGCTGAAGGAGACCGGTGTGGTGGCCGTCCCAGGAAGCGCCTTCGGCCCCTCCGGTGAATCCCACGTGCGGATGAGCTACTGCTTCACCCCGGAATCCATGGAGGAGGCTTTCGACCGCATCGAGAGCTGGTGGAGGAAGCTGCGGTAGCCGGGTTGCGCCAGCTGCCGTCTGCCCCCTAGGAGTCCGTAGGGCATAGCCTGCCGCCGGACGAGGAGGCAGGGGGTGCG
>CAZBDU010000149.1:0-9297 GCA_964490725.1 uncultured Spirochaetaceae bacterium
CCTACATCCGCGGCAGCCGCGCCGTTCTAGCCGGCAGCCGCCCGGCGCCCCGCTTCCTCACCGCCCACGGGGTCGAGGAGTTCGACTCCCTGGGATACGACAGCCGCCTGGTTGCGGCCCTGCTGCCTCGCCTGGCCGGGGAGGGCTCCATCCTGTTCTGGAACCCGGCGCACGGGGACCTCCCCCTGCAGGCCCCGGGCCCCGGCCGCAGGCTGCTGCTGGCCGGGAGGGACCTCCTGGAGCTGGAGATCGCCCGGCACAACCTTGCCGCCGCCGGCAGGGAGGCGGAGGTGTTTCACCTGCCCTTCCTCTCCTCCTTCGCAGGCACCGTGGACACGCTGGTGGCCCGCCCAGACCCGGACAGCGCTCCCTGGACGGACAGCTTCCTGGGCGAATGCGCCGGGCTGCTGGGTCCGGGTGGGCGCCTGGTGGTGGCCACCCGCAGCAGCTACGCCTTCAGGCTGCTCAGGACCAATCGGGACTTCCGCCTCCGCCAGGACCGCAAGCAGCACGGCTACCGCGCCCTCCTGCTGCAGAAGAAAGGCTGACCGCCTCCAGGGGGCAGCCGCCGGCGCCCTATTCCCACCAGAGGCTTTCCCCGTCCACATAGAAGGGCTCGGCGGCCGTGCCCCTGCGGAAGGTCTCGATGCCGTTCACGGCGTCCAGGTAGGCCCGCAGGCTGGCCTCGACCACGTCGGCGGACCCTGCGTGGCCGTGGAAGCGCCTGCCCAGGTAGGACAGGCTCACCGTCACCTCGGCGCGGGCGTCCTTGCCCTCCCCGACGCTGTCGGCGCTGTACAGCAGCAGATCCGGGGTAATCCCCACGGCCCGGTCGACGGCCCGGCAGAGCGCGTCCACCGGCCCTGAGCCGTGAGCCGACTGCACCACCGTCTCCTCCCCGCGGCGCAGCTCCACGCTGCCCACCGGCACCGTCTGCGATCCGGTCATGACATTGAAACCCGAAAGCGCGTAGGGCGCCTCCTGCTCCAGGCGCACGTCCTCGATCATGGCCGTGACCTCCGCCAGGTGCACTCCCCGCCCGCGCCTGGCCTGGGAGAGGAACAGCCGGTACACCTTCTCCAGGTTCGCGCCGCTGCAGTCCACGCCGAGGTGCTCCAGCTGGGAGCGAAAGCCCGCGGAGGTCATCTCCTGGCCGCCGAACAGGACATCCTGGGAACGTCCGATGGTCCTGTCCTGCAGCAGGCTGTCCAGGGGGGGCCTCACGCTCTGGCGGGCGTTGGAGCCGCGGAAGTCTCGAAAGGCGAACCGGCCGATGATCGGCTTCATGGGCGCAGGGCTCAAGCCGGTGAGCCGGCCCAGCAGCCCCGCCGTGCGGGCCAGCCGCTCCAGATGCACCCCGTGAGTGAGCCCCAGCCGCTCCCGGAACGCCTCCAGGGCAAACACCACCTCCTCCAGGGCGGCGTTTCCCGCCCGGGGACCGATCCCCCCCACCGTGAGCTCGGCGTGGCGGGCGCCCGCTTCCAGACCGGCCAGCGTGTTGGCAGTGGCCAGACCCAGGTCGTTGTGGCAGTGGATCCCCAGGCGCGCCTGCAGGCCCGCCGCCGCCAGGCACCCCCCGACCTCCCGGACCAGATCGGCCACCTCCCGGGGGTGGAGGGCGCCGTTCGTGTCCGCCAGGCTCACCACCCCGGCTCCCGCAGCGGAGGCGGCCTGCACGGTCTCAAGCAGGAAGGCTCGCTCGGCCTCGGCGGCCTCGCCGCAGGAGAACTGCACCGTCATCCCCGCCCCGACGCCGGCCCTTACCGACTGCTCGACCAGCTTCAGGCATCTGCCTCCTTCCAGATGGAGCACCTCCTTCAGGAACGTCGGCGAGAGATGGAGAAACAGGTGCAGGTACCCCCGGTCCACCCCCTTCAGCAGCTCGCAGGCCGCCTCCACGTCCTCCGGCAGCGCACGGCTGAGCAGAGCCAGCATGGGGCCCGCCAGCTCCTTCAAGGCCATGGCCGTCCACTCACGCTCCTCCGGGGAGGCGGCCGGATAGCCGACGTCCAGGACGTCGGCCCCCAGCGCCGCCAGCTGTCGGGCCAGCAGCAGCCGGTCTGCGGCATCCAACACCAGATGGGGAAGCTTCACCCCATCGCGAAGCGTCGTGTCGAGGATCTGGACCTTTTCCACTTTGTCCTCCCTGGCTCTCGGGCAGCCGGCGGTGCAGCCGGACAGGGGCCCCTTCCCGGCTCTCTATTGCGGACTGCGGCGGCTCCACTCGCTGTCGGGGTAGCTCTCCCGAAGCCGGCGGAACAGCTCCTCGCTGCGCTGGCGATCCCCCAGCTCTCCGTACAGGCGGGCGGCCTGGTAGAGACCCTCCGCGGCAGGGGCGGCCTCGGGAAAGAGGAAATGCACCTTCAGGAACTCCTCCGCCGCCTCCTTGCGCCGCCCCAGGGCCTCCAGGGCCCGGGCGGCGCCCAGCTGGGCCTGCGCCGCCACCGCATCGGCCCTGCCGGCGGTGATCCCCTGAAACACCTCCAGGGCCCGCTCCCCCTGCCCGTGATCCAGGTAGTAGCGCCCGATCAGCAGATACACCTCCCCCCGCAGAGGCTCCGCCAGGGAGGAGCTTCGCAGGAGCGTCAGCAGCCTGAAGGCCTCCTCCGGGTCGTTCGGATACAGGAGCCGGGCGTGCTCGAGTCGCACCCGGTCCTTCAGCTCTCCCTTCAGAGAAGGGCTGCTCTCGGCTTCGCGGAAGAAGCGCTCCAGGGAGGCGGGAGGACGGGAGGACTGCGCCGCCAGCTCCGCCACCAGGGACCGCATCTCCTCCTCCACCGGGGAGGCGAGCTGTCCTTCGGGTGCACGCTCCAGGTAGGCCAGCCAGTACCGCAGCGCCTCGGCGGGCTTGTCCAGCGCGCGGGCGCTCCTGCCCGCCCAGTAGAGGGCGGCGGAGCCTGCCTCCGCCCGGGGATACTCCTGGGAGAGGCGGGCGAACCCGGCCAGCGCCTCCTTCACGGCGCCGCTCTGGTAGTCCGCCTCCGCCAGCTTGAACAGTCCCTCCGGCACCAGGGGGCTTTCCGGGTAGCGCGAGGCGAGCCGTTCCAGCGCCTCCTGCGCGGCCCGCCGCCCCCGGACCTGATAGAGGGACAGCCCCTTGCGGAAGAGGATCTCCGGCTCCAGGGAGCGCTCCGGTCCGGCGGCCAGCGCCCGATCGTAATCCCGGATCCCCGCCGGATGGTCTCCCGCCAGGGCAGCGCAGAGCCCCGCCCGGTAGAAAGCCTCCGCCAGCCGCCGGCCGCGCGGGTAGGAGGCGGCCACCTCCAGGAAGGAACGCCGTGCCTCCTCCAGCCGCTCCAGGCGGAAAAGGCTGAGACCCTTCCAGAACAGCGCCTCCTCCCCGTCGGGCTGGCCTTCCAGCAGCCCCGCCGCGCTGCCGAACGCCTCCGCAGCCTCCGCCAGGCGGCCCATCCGGTAGTAGGTCCGTCCCAGGGAAATCCAGCCCTGCCCCCGCCACTGGGGCTCCGGCGAGGAAACCGCGGAGCGGAACCGCTGCAGGGCCTGCTGGTAGTCGCCCAGGTTGTAGGAGCAGACCCCGGCGGCCACCAGGGTCCTGTCCCGCAGCTGTCCGTCCGATGCGGTCAAGACCTGCTCGAAGTAAGGCAGAGCGCGGGCATACTCGTCGCGCTGGCTGTAGATGTAGCCGATGTTGTAGCGGGCCGCGGGCAGGTGCTCCGAGTCGGGGAATCGCTGCACCACGGCGAAGAAATCGGAGAGCGCCCCGGCACCGTCCCCGGCCTGGAGCCGCAGGCTGCCCCTGAGGAAACGGTAGTCCGCCGCGTGCCGGGAGTCCGGGTAGTAGGTGATCAGCCTGGTGAAGACCCGCTCGGCCTCCTCGGGCCTGCCGGCCTGCTGGTAGCCGGTCCCCAGCAGGCGCAGGCTCTCCTCCACCCGCCCGGAGCTCGGGTAGAGGGCCACGTAGCGCTCCAGAGCCTCCGCGGCCTCCTGGTAGCTGCCAAGGCGGCTGAGGGCGGCCCCCAGCAGAAACAGGCTCTTCTCGGCCACCTCCGCCTCACCGGTCAGGGCCTGGCGCAGCGGCGCCACCGCCTCGCGCTCCCTTCCCAGTGCCAGGTAGCTTTGGGCCAGATTGTAGGCCACGGTCTGCCGTTCCACGCCTTGAGGAGAGCCGGACAGCAGCGCCTCATACAGGCCGGCCGCCTCCCCGTAGCGGCCCAGGTCGAAGAGCGCGTCGGCCCTGAGACGCGCGGCCTCCCCGGCGTGGGGGCCGGAAGGGAAGGAGCGCTCCAGCTCCTCCAGCACGTCCAGCGCCTCGGAAGCCCGCCCCTGAGTGCCCAGGAGCCTTCCCAGCCGCGCCAGCGCCGTCTCCCTCTGCTCCGCAGGCGATGCGGCCTGCAGCACCAGCCGGTAGCGACGCTCCGCGGCGGCGTATTCGCCCAGCCAGAAGGAGCTCTCCGCCGCGTAGAAAAGCGCGGCCCGCGCGTCCGGAGAGTCCGGGTAGTCCACGAGCACCCGTGCGAAGGCCCGTTCAGCCTCCCGGTAGCGCTCCAGCCGGTACTCGGCGCTGCCCAGCCGGTAGAGCACTCCGGCGCGCTGTTTCGCGGCGCTCTCCCGCCCGGCCAGCACCCGGTAGGTGTCGGCCGCCTCCGGCCACCGTCCTTCAGCTTCCAGGATGCTGCCCTTCAGCAGCAGGGCCTGGTCCACGTAGCCCGGATTCTGGCCCCCGGCGCTGATCTGCACCTCCAGCTGCTCCAGGGCCCGTTCGGCCTGCCCCAGGCGCTGGTAGGCGGCGCCCAGCCAGTAGGGGATCTGCCCCCGGTAGGGAGAGAGGGGATAGCGGCCCGCAAAGCCGCGAAAGGTCTGCACCGTGCCGCGGTAGTCCTCCAGGTAGAACTCCCCGATCCCCCGCAGGTAGTCGGCGTCATCCGCCAGCGCGCTGTCGGGAAACTCCTCGACCAGCTGGCGGAACTCCCTTCCGGCCATGGGGTAGAGGCGTTCCTGGAAGGCTTTCACCCCCGCCTGGTAGAGGGCTTCAGCGCTCTGGGCCGCCAGCCCGGCCGCCGGCAGCAGGCACAGCAGGAAGCTGAGACCGCCCAGATGAAATCCCTTGCGGAGATGTCTCATTCGGTCACTCTGCGGACCTTGCGCAGCCCTGGGCCGCTCCCTTAAGCGGCCGGCGCGGAGGAGGTCCGGCGGGGACTGCCTACCGGACCGCCAGCTCCTTGCTCTTCTCCTCCAGGCGCTTCTGGGTCCGCTTGGCGCGGAAGAGGATCTTGCCGTCCTTCGCGGTCACCACGACCGCACTGCCGGGCTTGAAACGCCCTTTGAGGATCTCCATGGAAAGAGGATCCTCCACCTGCTTCTGCAGCACCCGCCGCAGGGGCCTGGCGCCGAACTTCTCGTCGTGGCCCTCGTCGATCAGCAGCTCCCGGGCGGACTTGGAGACTTCCACGCTGATGTTCTGATCCACCAGGCGCTCCTGCACCTCCCGAACCATCAGCTCCAGGATGGCGTTGAGGTGCTCCCGGTTGAGGCTGTGGAAGACCACGATCTCGTCGATGCGGTTGATGAACTCCGGGTTGAACAGGCGTTTCACCTCGCCCATGGCCGAGCTCTTGATCTCCTCGTAGCGCATCATCCCCTCTTCCTCGTGGAAGCCCAGGGTGCTGTCCTTGCTGATCTCCCGCGCCCCTGCGTTGGAGGTCATGATGAGCACGGTGTTGCGGAAGGAGACCGTGTGCCCCAGGTTGTCCTGCAGCTGCCCTTCCTCCAGTACCTGCAGCAGCAGGTTGAACACGTCGGGGTGCGCTTTTTCGATCTCGTCCAGCAGGATGACGCTGTAGGGACGGCGGCGGATCTTCTCGGTCAGGAGCCCGCCCTCCTCGTAGCCCACGTAGCCCGGGGGAGCGCCCACCAGGCGGCTGACGTTGTGCTTTTCCATGAAGTCGGACATGTCGATGCGGATCAGGGCGTCCTCGCTGCCGAAGAGGAACTCCGCCAGCGTCTTGGCCAGCAGGGTCTTGCCCACGCCGGTGGGCCCCAGGAAGATGAACGATCCCAGGGGCCGTTTGGGGGAGGACAGTCCCGTCCTGGAGCGGCGGATGGAGGAGGCCACCACGGTGATGGCTGGATCCTGTCCGATCACCCTCTTGTGCAGCTCCTGCTCGATCTGCAGCAGCTTCTCGGACTCGCTCTGGGCGATGCGGGCCAGCGGGATGCCGGTGATCTCGGAGATGATGCTCTGGATCTCGTCCACGTCCACCAGGTTCTCCTCCACCTGGATGTTCTTCTGCCAGTCCATCTTCACTTCCTCGATCTTGCCCCGCAGGCTCTTGATCCGGTCGCGGATGGCGGCGGCCTGCTCGTAGTTCTGGGAGCTGACCAGGTTGCTCTTCTCCAGGTTCAGGTTCTCGATCTGCGCCTCCAGCTCCGAGAGCTCCTTGGGCCGGGCGCTGTTGGAGATCTTCTTGCGCGAGCCCGCCTCGTCCAGCAGGTCGATGGCCTTGTCCGGCAGGTAGCGCTCGGTGATGTAGCGGTGGGCCAGCTTCGCCGCGGCCTCCAGGGACTCATAGGTGTAGGCCACGCGGTGGAACTCCCCGTAGTAGTCCTTGATCCCCTTCAGGATCTCGATGGTCTCCTCCACCGTGGGCTCTTCCACGAAGATGGGCTGGAAGCGCCGCTCCAGCGCCGCGTCCTTCTCGATGTACTTGCGGTATTCGTTCAGGGTGGTGGCGCCGATGCACTGCAGCTCCCCTCTGGCCAGGGCGGGCTTGAGCATGTTGGAGGCGTCGATGGCCCCCTCGGCCCCGCCGGCGCCGATGATGGTATGCAGCTCGTCGATGAACAGAATCACGTTGCTGGCCGCCAGGATCTCCTTCATGACCCGCTTGAGGCGCTCCTCGAACTCGCCTCGGTACTTGGTGCCCGCCACCAGTGAGGCCAGATCCAGGGTGAGCACGCGCCGGGCTGACAGCGCCTCCGGGACGTTGCCGGTCACGATCATCTGGGCCAGCCCCTCCACGATGGCCGTCTTGCCCACGCCGGGCTCGCCGATGAGCACGGGGTTGTTCTTGGTCCTCCGGGCGAGGATCTGGATGACCCGCTGGATCTCCCGGGTCCGGCCGATCACCGGGTCCAGCTTGTCCTCCCGCGCCAGCTTGGTCAGGTCACGGCTGAACTCGTCCAGGGTGGGCGTGGCTTTCCGGGTCACCGACTGCTGGGCGATCTTCTTCTTCTGCTGGCTCTGCTGGCCCACTTCTCCCACACCGTTGATCTGGACGATGAGCTCCCGGAGCATCGCCGGGCTGACACGATTCTGCCCCAGGTAGCGCGCAGTGGCGCTTCCTTCCTCCTTGGAGGCGGCCAGCAGCAGGTGCTCGGTGCCGATGTACTCGTGGCCCATGTTTCGCGCTTCCGCCGCCGCTTCCTCCAGGATGCGTTTGCCGCGCTTGGAAGGAGGGACGTCCCCGAGGATCAGGCCTCCCTTGCCCACGGTAATGCTGCGCTCCATCTCGATCTGCATCTCGCCGAGGTCCACCCGCGCGCGCTGCAGGGTCTTCACTCCCACCCCCTCGCCGTCCTTCAACAGGGCGATGACGATATGCTCCGGCAGCAGCTGGTCGGAGTGGAAACGCTTGGCCTCCTCCTGGGCCAGAACGGTCAGTATCTTCTGCGCGCGTTGCGTGAGTCCTTTAAACATCACTATCCTCCAGGGCTCGTCGTATCAGCTTTGCCCTCGTATAATCTACTAACTTGCTGTCCGCCTCGTCATCCAGGGCGTTCAGCATCTTCTGGATGTGCGCCTTCTGAGAGAGAATCAGAAGCGCGGTCACCGTTTCCAGGGCCGGCCGTTCCAGGATACCCAGGGCCACTCCGAAACGAACCGTGCTCAGCAGCTCAATGGCCTCCCTGGAGGAGACCAACCGGCAGTTGGTCAGTATCCCGAAAGCGCGGAACACGGAGTCCTCCAGGTCCATCCGCCGTTTCTCGATCATCTCCGCGCGGACCCGGCGCTCGTAGTCCACCAGGGTGGCCGCGTTCTCCCGCACGCCCTCCACCAGCTCCTGCTCGGCCGCACCCAGGCTGCTGGGATTGGAGACCTGGTACACGTCCCCGAGGGAGCTCTCCCCTTCACCCCAGTGGCCCTTGATCTGCAGGCCCTGCTGGCTGGCCTTCTTCAAGGCCCAGCCGATGGAGCCGTCCATCACCAGGGCCGGCAGGTGAAGCATGACCGAAGCGCGCAGCCCCGTGCCGGAGTTGTGCAGCCCCGCGTTCAGGTATCCCCATTCCATGGACGCCGCAAAATGGAGGTTGTCCTCCAGCAGGGTGTCCAGCTCGTCGATCCGGCGGTGCACGCTCTCCAGGGCCATTCCGCTGGCGATGCCGGCCAGCCTCAGGTGATCCTCCTCGTTCACCATGGCGCTGACGCACTGGTCCTGGCTCACCACAATCGCCTTGTTCGGGGCAACGGAAAACTCCTGGGAAACGATGTTTCGTTCCAGAAGGATCCGCCTGTCCAGCGGAGCGATCCTGTCCAGGTGAATGACCTCGAACCCCTCGGGCAGCTCCGCGAAGGCGCGCAGGATCCGGTCCCGCACCTCCTCAGCCTGTCCCGCCGACAGCGCCTGCGGGTAAGGATAGCCGCTCAGGTTTCGGGCCAGACGCACCCGGCTTGCCAGCACCACGTCGCTGTCGGGACCGGGGATTCCGTACCAGCCTTTCGAATCCATCAGGTGCCTTCCGCGGTGCTTTCCAGCTCCCGGATCTTGTCGCGCAAGGAAGCCGCCCGTTCGTAGTCCTCGCGGCGCAGCGCATCGGCCAGCCCCTGCTTCAATTGTGCCACATCTACCAGAAAAGTCTTGTAGGTCTGCAGCCGCCTGGGATACTTGCCGCTGTGCTGGATCTTCCCGTAGGCCTTGTGCAGAAGGCTGCGAATCTCGCGGCTGAAGGTGGAGTAGCACTCGGCGCAGCCTGCCCGCTCGGCGGCCGATATCCGTTCCCAGGTGTAGCCGCACTGCTTGCAGGTCTTGGGTTTCCCGGTCTTGCCCCGCCGCACGTCCATCAGGCCGCTGAGCAGGTTGGTGATGGACAGCTCTATGCGGTCCTCCCCGCCGCCGATGCCGCGCTCCATGGCACAGCTCTCGCACAGATGCAGGTCGATGCGCTCCTTGCCCATGACCTGCTGTATGTGTATGACCGCCTTGCGGCTCTGACAGATCTCACACTTCATGACATTTCGCTTCCGGTACACAGATATAATAAAGAAAATCTATCAGAAATCAACTACCTCTCCGCAGGCGCCGCTGCGCGGCGGGCGCCCGGCCCCCGCCGCGCCGCGCC
>CAZBDU010000150.1:0-9290 GCA_964490725.1 uncultured Spirochaetaceae bacterium
CTCTGCGGCCAGCGCGGCGCTCTGCCGCAGGCGGGGGGCCGGGCCCCGGCGCGCCCCCGAGGCCGCGGCTCGACTCGCCTTGTCTTTTCCCCGGCTTGCCCTTATAGTGAGTGCCTATCATGGCCAAACGATCGAACCCGGCGAACCGGCGCGAGCTGACCGTCTCCGACGCCTACGAGCTGGTGCGGACCATCTTCGCCTACATCGCCCGCATCGCCAACGAGCGGGACCTGGACCGCCTCCTGGTGATGCTGGCCGACATGGGGCGGGACCTGATCGGGGCGGACCGCTGCACCGTGTGGCTTCTGGACCGCAAGCAGGACGTGCTGTGGAGCCGCGTGGCCCACGGCATGGGCAGGGTGACCATTCCCAGGTCCGCCGGGATCGCCGGAAACGTCGCCGACACCGGGGAGCCGGTCATCACCAACGAACCCTATCAGGACACCCGCTTCGACAAGGAGGTGGACAGGCGCACCGGCTACCTGACCAAGAACATCCTTGCCCTGCCCATCCGCGACAGCGAAGGGACCGTCATCGGCGTCTATCAGGCCATCAACAAGAAGACCTCCCCGGGCATCTTCACCGACTACGACGTGGAGCACCTGCTGCTGGCCGCCAGCTACACGGGCAAGCACCTGGAAGCCGCCATGCTGCAGGAGGAGATCGAGGCCACGCAGAAGGAGATCATCTTCACCCTGGCGGAGACCGGGGAGATGCGCTCCAAGGAGACGGGGTATCACGTCAAGCGCGTCGCCGAGTACTCCTACGTATTCGCGCTCAAGTTCGGGCTGAGCGCGGAGGAGTCCGAGCTGCTGCGCCTGGCCTCGCCGCTGCACGACATCGGCAAGATCGCCATCCCCGACTCGGTGCTTCTCAAGCCGGGCAAGCTCGACGCGGAGGAGTGGACCGTCATGAAATCCCACGCCGCGCTGGGCTACGACATGCTGAAGCACTCCGAGCGCAGGATCCTCAAGGCGGCGGCGGTGGTGGCGCACGAGCATCACGAAAAGTGGGACGGAAGCGGCTACCCCCGGGCGATAGCCGGCGCCGACATCCACATCTACGGGCGCATCACCGCCCTGGCGGACGTCTTCGACGCTCTGGGCAGCGACCGGGTCTACAAGAGAGCCTGGGAGATGGACCGGATCGTGGAGCTGTTCAGGAACGAGGGGGGCGGGCACTTCGATCCCGATCTGGTGCAGGTGTTCCTGGACAACCTGGAGGCCTTCCTGGAAATCCGGGAGCGGTACCGCGACGAGCCGGGCGCCACCCAGCCGGAAAGGGCGTGAGCGCCTCGCTCTCCATCCAGATCATCGGCACGCGCAAGTCCGCGGACACCCGCAAGGCCGAACGCTTCTTCAAGGAGCGGGGAGTCGCCTTCCACCTGGTGGACGTCAGGCAGCGTCCTCTCAGCCCTGGGGAGCTCGCCAACATCTCCCGGGCGCTGGCCGGCCAGGAGCTGCTGGACCGCGATTCGGTGGCCTTCCAGCGTTCGGGACTGGCCTACATGGTCTACGATTCCCTGGAGGAGCTGCTCAAGAACCCCCTGCTTCTCAGGATGCCCGTGGTGCGCTGGGGCGGGAAAGCCACGATCGGCTACCGGCCCGAGGTCTGGGGGCAGTGGCTCCAGGACTCCGAGTAGTGCTTCCGTTTTTTCCGAATTTGTTGACTATTCAGCAAGCCTTGATTATTCTTATAGAAGGTGGCCACGGACGATGAAGACAGACGAACCATGCGCCAAGCCGGCGGAGACCTGCTGCCGGCTGGAGTCCGTGCTCAGCGTCGACGAGCGGGGGCAGATGGTCCTGCCCAAAGAGATCCGCGAGAGAGCTAATCTCAAGGCCGGAGACAAGCTGGCTTTGATCGGGTGGGAAAGGGAGGGCCGCATCTGCTGTCTTGCTCTCATCAAGGCGGATCAGCTGGGGAGCATGGTCAAGAACCTTCTCGGCCCGATGCTTGGCGAGCTGGGTGGCGGAGAGGGCAAACCATAAGGCGACGGAGGGATGGGTATGGAGGAGAGCGAGATCCTCGAGGTCGTGCGACGGGAATACGGGAAGATCGCCCGTGAAGCCGGGTCGGGCTGCGGCTCCACATCTTCCTGTTGCAGCGCCGCCGCGGATTCCGTGGCCGCTGCTCAGGAAAACAGGCTGGCAGACGTCGGGCAGGCGATCGGCTACAGCCGAGAGGAGATGGATGCCGTACCAGAAGGCGCCAACCTGGGACTGGGATGCGGCAACCCGCTGGCCCTGGCCGGCCTGGAGCGGGGGGAGACGGTGCTCGATCTGGGCTCCGGGGCCGGGTTCGACAGCTTCCTGGCCGCCCGGAAAGTTGGAGAACGCGGGAAGGTGATCGGGGTGGACATGACGGAGGAGATGGTGGAAAAGGCGCGGGAGAACGCCCGGCGAGGCGGGTATTCCAACGTCGAGTTCCGGCTTGGGAGAATCGAGAGCCTGCCCGTAGTGGATGCCTCGGTGGACCTGGTCATCTCCAACTGTGTGATTAACCTCTCCCCTGACAAGGAGAGGGTGTTTCGGGAGGCTTTCCGGGTGCTGAAACCCGGCGGGCGCCTGGCCGTCTCCGATATCGTGCTCCGCAACCGGCTGCCCCGGGCAGTGCTGGAGTCTGCGGCGGCCTACGCCGGCTGCATCGCCGGCGCCTCCTTGCGGAAAGAGTACCTGCGGCTCATCCGCGAAGCCGGATTCATGGAGGTGCGCGTGGCCCATGAGAGGCGCTTCGGAGAGGAGCAGATTTCCGGCGATCCGTTTGTCCAGAGTTGTTGCCAGGAATCAGGCGTATCGCAGGCGGAGGCGGAAAGCATGGCGCGCAGCGTCGTGAGCCTCAGCGTACAGGCGGTCAAGCCGGTTTAGCGCGCCGGCGGGCGCGCCCCCAGAGGCGTGGCGAAGGCGCCAGCGGGGACAGGCGCGCAGCACCGGCCGGGAAGCCGCCTGGATACTGCTGGAAGGCATCAAGAAGCCCGGCGGCGCCATCATTCAGATGATTCTGAAATCCTGAATCCTGGAGGGGCTCCAGGACTCAGGGTGAGAGCTCCAGGGTCAGCCTGTCGCCGTCCAGCCCCAGCCTGAGCGCTTGAGGCTTCTCCAGGCGCTCCCAGAGCTTCTTGTTGAGGACCACGCTGCCGGGCGGGCAGCCATTGTCCAGCCTGATCCGGCCGGGAACCCCGCTGCCCCCGTCCCCGCCCCCGTCATCCGTCCGCACCCGGTGCTCGGTGGTCATTAACCCCAGGTCGAACCCGTCGTTGGGGTTGATCACCACCTCCGTCTCGGCCAGGCTGAAATCGTTGATCACCTTCAGAAGCTCACTCTTCCTCATACCTCACCTCTCCTGGGAAGCTTAGTGCAGCAAATGGGCCCGCGCAAGAACGAAGGCGCCCGCCGCCCGCTCACCCCTGCCGTGCGCGGGAGCGCACCCGCAGGGAGCGCACCCGCAAGGGGCGCCGCCACAGAAACGCCCCCCCCGCCATGCCCAGCAGCCCCGGCAGCAGGGCGGCCATGGCCTGGCCGTTGTCCTGGTGAAGCGCGGGGAAGGCCTTCAGCGCCACGCTCACCGCTGCCAGGGCGACCAGCAGGTACAGCAGCCTGGGCGCCCACCGCCCCGCCCAGCGCGCGCCGGCGGCAACGGCGATCCCCGCAGGCAGCGCCAGCAGGGTGAGGGGGTTGGCCAGCAGCAGGTTCTGGTTCCCGTAGGTGACCGCGTGGTCGGTGAACGTGCTCATGAAGAACAGCACCAGCCCCAGCAGCCCCGAAAGCAGACCCAGGAGGGCCGTCCAGGAGCCGTAGAGGATCCGGCCGGCCACCCTGCCCTTCCCGGCCCACCAGCCCAGGCCGGCGGCGCAGGCACCCACCGCCAGCCCCAACAGGAGCCACCAGGGCCAGCCCGCCGGGGGGACGGCGGGGATGGGCGGCCGCCCGTGAGCCCGGTAGTACACCTCCGAGGCGGCCACCAGCGGCCGCTCCCGGCCCAGCTCGTCCCGGTAGACCAGCGCCGCCACATGCTTCTCCAGCTCCGTGGGCAGGAACATCTCCTGCCAGCCGGAAATCGGACGATCGATCACCCCCGACATCAGAAACATCAGCACCCACTCCATCACCGGGTGGCCAGCCGTGAAGCGCCGCGTCTGCTGGCGCAGGGTCAGCGGGCCCGGCGCCGCCGTGGCGGCGGCGAGCTGCCCGTCCACGGCCCGGTCGATCAGGTCCCGTACCCGGGTGGCGCAGTTGTCGGCGTAGTGATCGTAGAGGTAGCTGCGGTTCTCGGGCAGAATGTTCCACTCCAGGAAGGAGGCCATGGCCAGCCTGCGCTGCGGCGGCAGGTCCAGGGTCTGGATGCGGATGGTGCGGTTCTGCCAGCGGTACAGGTCGAGCTCCGGCCCGGCGCGGGCGGCGCCCACCTGGAACCAGAGCCTGCCCATGGCGAAGTTGAGGAGGAAGTTGTCCTGCTGGAAGGAGAACAGCCCGTAGTTGTAGAAGCGGGCCGTCTTCAGGCGGACGTCCTCCACCACGATGGCCGAGTGCCCCCACCAGGCGTAGATCTCCTGGCCGGGCTCGATGGTGACCAGCCGGATCACCAGATCTTCCGCATTGCTGCCGCCCCGCCCCCAGGGCGCAGGCTGGGCCGCGGCCAGACCGGCGGAGCACAGCAGGGCCGCCAGAACGCAGATGGAAAACCGGGTTTCCGCTCTCATTTGCCGCCAGACCCGTCTAGGAGTTGAGCCCGAAGGGTCCGGGACCCAGGTGGCCGGAGCTGCGGTCTTCGTCGATGGCCATACGGATCTTGCGGCGCAGTGCGAAGAAGGCACCCAGGATCAGGGGAATCACGCCGAAGGCGGGGACCGGCCCGAACAGGGGAATGCCGAAGAGCAGAAAGTCGTAGCCGCCGTGAATGAGCACGGCGGTCCACAGCCCCCTGCGTCTGAGCGCCATCTCCTCCTCCTGGGAGCGGGCAAAGCGGGCCCTGCCCACGTAGTAGCCCATCAGCCCGGAAGCGGTGGCGTGCAGCGGCACGGCCGTCACCGCGCGGATCAACGCCGTCCACAGGGTCCCCCCCAGCACGTAGAGGATGTTCTCGAAGCAGGCAAACCCCAGGCTGGCCACCACCGCGTACACGATGCCGTCCATGACCTCGTCGAAGGCCGCGGTGCGGTAGGCGAACCTGATCACGACCTGGTACTTGAGCCACTCCTCCACCAGTCCGGCCACAATGAAGGCGCGGAAGGCGATGAAGAGAAAAGGCGAGGCGGCGAACAGGCCCTGGAAGGAGGAGACCAGCATCTCCAGCACCACGGCCGCCAGGGTGGCCACGACCCCCATCAGGAACACCCGCAGCACCGCCCCCTTGGGCTCCGGCCTGGCCCTGTCCTGCCGCAGGTAGTAGCCCAGCAGGATCAGCGCCGGCGCAACGGCCATGGTGAACGAAACGACGACTCTCAGCAACTGGCTCTCCTCCCGAACCGTGCCGCCGGGCGGCAACCGGCACTCTTTCTTCTGTCCCTGGCGTAACTTAGCGGTGCGACGGCGAACCCGTCAACACCTCAGCGGGCGCCGATGTAGACCATGTCCATGGCCCCCGGAGAGGTGCCCGCCTGCTCCACGCGATCGATGCGAACGGTGATCTTGCGGCTCTCGGCGCTCAGCACCGTTCCGCTGGCGATGGCAACCTGCCTTCCCAGCTCCATGATGCGGCGGATCTGCACCGGTGTGCCCGTCTCCACGGGAAGGTCCACCAGCGGCTCCACCGTCACCCGGTCCCCCGCCACCAGGGACACCGTGCCCAGCAGCTTCTGCCCCGCCCCGCCGCC
Organism: uncultured Spirochaetaceae bacterium; assembly: GCA_964490725.1. Taxonomy (GTDB): domain Bacteria; phylum Spirochaetota; class Spirochaetia; order SZUA-6; family DRHE01; genus CAZBDU01. Next base: position 5,813 of record CAZBDU010000150.1, read on the forward strand.
CGCTCCGGGGGTCAGCAGCTCCTGGATGGCGTTCACCACGGCGCTGTAGAGGGGATCTTCCCGGGTCTGCTGCACCACCTTGGGCTGCAGCGCCCTCTGCTCGCTGGAGGTGCCGCCCAGGTAGGTGAGGAAGAGCATCACGTCCTTGAGCGCAGCCTCCCGGCCCTCCCGGGCCTGCAGCTCCTCCCGAGCGCTGCGCTGCCGCCGCAGCTGCTCCTGGAGATCCGCTACCCGGGCGGAAAGGCCCGCGTTGTCGCGCTTCAGGCGGTCGATCTCGCCCCGGGCATCCTGGAGGCTGCCGGCGCTCGCGGAGGAGGCGCGCTGCAGCTGCGCGCTCAGCTCACCGATCCTGTCCTCCTTCCCCGCCAGCGCGCGCTGCCCCTCCTGCAGCCGCCGCTCGGCCTCCTGGAGACGCCCCCTCAGGGCCTCGATCTGCCGGTCTTGCGCCTCAGCCTCTGCGGCGAGCTCGGCAATGCGGCTGTCCCTCTCCGCCACCTGGCCCGTGAGCTTCGCGACACGCCCCTCCCGGTCGGCCAGCCGGCCGGCCAACTCGTCGTTGCGGCGGTCCCTCTCCGCCAGGACCGTGCCGCTCTCCCCGCCGGGAGCCGCGGCCCCGGCGGGCGGGGCCGCCTGCGCCCCCCCGGCGGAACCGGTGAGGGCCTCGCCGCGGGCCAGAAGCCCCTGGAGCGCCTGGATCACCAGCAGGTCCGCGCCGCGGCGGCGCAGCACCGCCGGAAGGGCCTCCACCGCCGGCTCTTCCAGCAGGCTGCGCAGCCCCTCCAGGGCCCGCCGCGCCTCCTGGTAGCGGCCGGCCTGGATGTAGGCGCCGGCCTGGGAATAGGCCCCCAGGATCTGGTCCGTGAACAGCTCCTCCCGGCTGCGGAGCTCCGCCAGGGCCTGCAGCCGCCGGGAGGCGGCCTGGCTCTCCTGCTCCAGGGACTGGCGCTGCTCGTCGTAGCGGGCGGAGAGCTCACGCTCCTTCTCGGCCAGCGCCCGCTCCAGGTCGCGGCGGTAGCCCTCCAGCTCGGCGGTCGCCTCCGCCTGCCGCTGCGTCTGCAGGGCGCTCAGCCTGGCCTCCACCTCCGCCCGGGCCATGCCCTGGCCGCGGAGGCGCTCCCGCTCGGAGCCCAGCTCGGCGGACAGGCTCTCCTTTAGCTCCTGCTCCCGCTCCCGGATGCGGGCCTCCATCTGCGACTTCAGCAGCTGCGTCTCCTGGGAGATCCTGCTCAGATCCTCCCGCACGCGGCCGATCTCCTCCTCCTTCTCCTGCAGGCGGCTCTCCGACTGCGCCCGCACCGCCGCAACCAGGGTGGACTCGCCGGTGGAGTAGCTGGAGGAGCGCAGGGCGATGTCCCTCATGCTGGAGCGGAAGGTCAGCCCCAACAGGACCCCGCCCCCGGCCACCAGGAGGACCGCCGCAACGTTGACCAGCACCGGGAACAGCGCCCCGCTGCGCCGCGAGTCCACCCTCAGGCGCTCCTCGCCCAGCGGCGCGCGGCTGGCAGCCATGAGCCGCTCGATGTGACCCATGACCTCTTCGCGCTCCTGGGGCGCGATCTCCCGGTCCTCGATGGACAGCAGGGGGTCTGCGGCGGCGTCGCGATTCATCTTGTCTGCGTCAGGTTCCATGGGCGGGCTCGAAGCCTGTCCTCCGCGTTCACGGCGGGATGGAACAATTATAGCGGGTCGCCTGGGGAAGGGCCAGTGCGAACATAGACAACCCCTGTCGATTGTGCGACACTTCTGCCCCAGGAGACCGCCCGTATGAGCATCCGGCTGAAGATCATCCTGGTGGTGCTGCCCCTGCTCGTGGCAACCCTCCTGCTCAGCGGCATCGCCTCGTCCTTTTCCGCCCGTCGCGGGATCACCCGGCTGGCGGTGGAGTTCCTCTCCTTCAAGGCGCAGCAGCTGGACAACTACCTGGCCAGCCAGTGGGACCTGCTTTCGGTCAACGACCTGCAGGAGGAGCAGTACATCCGCTCCGCCCGGCAGGCGGCCGCCTCCTACACGCGCACCCTGATCGCCAGCCCTTCGGAGCTGATCTTCGCGCTCACCGCCGACGGGCGGATCGGCATGGCCACCGCGGCGATGGCGCTGTCCGATTCCGAGCGGCGCCACCTCCTTACTCTGGCCGAAAACACCAGGCAGGGATGGGTGGAGCTGTCGGTGGCCGGCGTGCAGCGCGTGGGCTACCTGTTCGCCTTTGCCCCCTTCGGGTGGAGCTGCTTCGTCACCGAGGAGCGCAGCGCCTTCTACAGCGGGGTCACGGAGATCCTCACTCGCAACGGCATCATCCTGGCGGCCGCCTGCGGCGTATCCCTGGCGCTGCTGCTGGCCTTCTCCGGGTACCTGACCCGGCCGATCACCCGCATGGTGGCCGCGATGCACCGCATCATCGGCACCGGGGACCTCTCCGAGCGGGTGAAGGTGGAGTACCGTGACGAGATCGGCGAGCTTGCCCACACCTTCAATCTCACCGTGGGGGAGCTGGAGACCGCCTACAACCGGATCAAGAGCTTCGCCTTCAACGCCGTGCTGGCCAGGAAGCACGAGCAGGAGATCCGCAACATCTTCCAGAAGTACGTGCCCAGCGACGTCATCGATCGGTTCTTCAAGAACCCGGAGTCCATGCTGAAGGGCGAGGACCGGGTGCTGGCGGTGATGTTCTCCGACATCCGCAGCTTCACCACGATCTCCGAAGGCATGAAGCCCGACGAGCTGGTGGGCGCCCTGAACGCCTACTTCTCGATCATGGTGGACATCGTCATGAAGCACGGCGGCATCGTGGACAAGTACATCGGGGACGCCATCATGGCCTTCTTCGGCGCGCCGGTGCAGCACGAGGACGACGCGGCCCGCGCCGTGCGCTGCGCCCTGGACATGCAGGAGGCCCTGCGGGGGTTCAACCGCGAACAGGCCGGCAGCGGCCGGCCCGAGTTCCGCATCGGCATCGGCATCAACTACGGGCCGGTCACGGTGGGCAACATCGGCTCCGAGCTCAAGATGGACTACACGGTGATCGGAGACATGGTGAACCTGGCCTCCCGCCTGGAGAGCCTCACCAAGGTATACAGGACGGGGCTGCTGTTCTCCGAGAGCGTGCACGCCCAGGTGAAGGGGCGGCTGCCCTGCCGGCTGGTGGACCGCGTGCTGGTGCGGGGCAAGACGAAGGTGGAGCACATCTACACGGCGCGCAGAAGCGTCGCCGAACGGGAGAAGAAGGCCTGGCTCTACCACCACTCGGGACTGAAGCGCTACTTCAAGGGCAGCTTCGCCGAGGCGGAGCGTTACTTCCAGGCGGCGCTGAAGCTTTCCCCGGAGGACTACACCTCTATCCTGTTCCACGAGCGCTGCCAGGTCTACCGGCGCAACCCGCCGCCGCAGGACTGGAACGGCGTCCAGGTGATGGCGGAGAAGTAGGGGGCCGCACGGCCCGGGGGCGCAGCGCCCGGCCGGTGGCCCCGGGGACGGGCCCTGC
>CAZBDU010000151.1:0-9252 GCA_964490725.1 uncultured Spirochaetaceae bacterium
GCCCGGCCCGCTGCGAATTGACAGGTTCCCCCCACCTCGCTAAGCTACAGCGCACCAACTCAGCAGAAAGCGGACAAGGGGTTCGAGCATGTACAAGATCGCTGTCATACCCGGCGACGGCACCGGGCCGGAAGTCGTGCGGGAGGGCCTGAAGGTGCTGGGCCGCGTCTCCGAGCGCTTCGACCTCCAGTTTCAGCTCACGCAGCTCGACTACGGCGGGGAGCGCTACCTGCGCACCGGCGAGCTCCTGCCGGAGGATGCGGTGACCAGGCTGCGCGGGTTCGACGCGATCTACCTGGGGGCCATCGGACACCCCCAGGTAAAGCCCGGCATCCTCGAAAAGGGGATTCTGCTCACCCTGCGCTTCGAGCTGGACCAGTACATCAACCTGCGCCCGGTGAAGCTGTACCCGAACGTGGAAACCCCGCTGGCCAACAAGGGGCCGGAGGACATCGACTTCGTGGTGGTGCGGGAGAACACCGAGGGGCTGTACATCGGCGTGGGCGGCTTCATGAAGAAGGGCACCCCCGACGAGGTGGCCGTGCAGGAGATGGTGAACACCCGCAAGGGGGTGGAGCGCTGCATTCGCTACGCCTTCGAGTACACCCGCCGCAGAAACCGCCGCAGGAAGCTCACCCTCTGCGCCAAGACCAACGTCCTCACCTACGCCCACGATCTGTGGATGCGCACCTTCACGGAAGTGGCCGCCGAGTATCCGGACATCCAGTCCGACTACGCCCACGTGGACGCCATCACGATGTGGATCGTAAAGAACCCCGAGTGGTTCGACGTCATCGTCACCACCAACATGTTCGGCGACATCATCACCGACCTGGGGGCCATGATCCAGGGAGGGATGGGCGTGGCCGCCGGGGGCAACATCAACCCCGAAGGAGTGTCCATGTTCGAGCCCATCGGAGGATCGGCCCCCAAGTACGCCGGCAAGAACGTCATCAACCCGATCGCCGCCATCATGGCCGTTCAGATGATGCTGGAGACCCTGGGTGAGACGGAGGCCGCCTCCGCGGTAGAGCAGTCGGCGGTGCGCACCATCGCCCGGATGAAGAGCATGAACGCCGGCCAGATGGGGTACACCACCTCGGCCATCGGCGACATGGTGGCGGAGGGGATCTGACCACCTCCCTGGGGCAGGCCGCGTACGTGGGGGTGATCGGGGGAAGCGTCTGCCCGCGGCCGGTGGCCAGGCAGGCCTACGAGCTGGGCCGGGGCATCGCCGGGCGCGGCTGGGTGCTGGTCTGCGGCGGCATGGGCGGGGTGATGGAGGAAGCCTGCCGGGGCGCACGCGAGGCCGCCGGGGTGACCATCGGCATCCTGCCGGGCGGCTCCCGGGCGGAGGCCAACCCCTACCTCTCTTACTCGCTGCCCACCGGGCTGGGGGAAGGGCGAAACCTCCTGGTGGTGCGCGCCAGCGACGTCCTGGTGGCGCTGGCCGGCTCCTTCGGCACCCTTTCGGAGATCGCCCTGGCGGCGGTGGCCGGCGTGCCCGTAGTGGGTCTGGGCAGCTGGAAGGTTCGCTCGCAGGAGAACGCCGGCCGGAGCCTGTTCCGCCTGGAGGCGGGAAGCCCCGTGGAGGCGCTGGCCGCGGTGGAGCAGCTGCTGCGGGAGGGACGTTGAGACGGCCTCGTGCGTCCGGCGGCGGCTCCTTCCGCTACCGGAGCCTGCCGGAGCTGCGGGCCTCCTGCCGCCGGGAAGGGATCCGCCTGGAGCTCTCGGAGGAGACAGGGGTCCTGAAGACCTCCCTGCAGATCGGCGGCCAGAGGGTCCCCAACCGGGTGCTGATCCAGCCGATGGAGGGCTACGACGCCGGCGCCGAGGGCGCTCCGGGCGAGCTGACCCTGCGGCGCTACCGGCGCTATGCGGCCGGCAGCGCCGGCACGATCTGGTTCGAGGCCACCGCGGTCCTCCCGGAGGGCCGCTCCAATCCCCACCAGCTCCTCCTGGCGGACGCCACGGCGGGGGCCTTCGAGACGCTCCTGGCGTCAGTCCGGCAGAGCGCCCGGGAGCGCTTCGGCCCGGCCGCCGTTCCCTTCTGCCTGCTTCAGCTCACCCACTCCGGACGCTTCAGCAAGCCGCAGGGAGCAAGGCGCCCCAGAATCGCCGTGCACGACCGGCTCTACGACCCGGTGGTGGGGATCGACGGAGACTACCCCGTGCTGTCCGACGGGGAGCTTGAGGAGATACGGGACGCCTTCGTGCGGGCCTCGCGCCTGGCCTTCCAGGTGGGCTTCGAAGGAGTGGACATCAAGAGCTGCCACCGGTACCTGATCTGCGAGCTGCTGGGCGCGCGCGCCCGGCCGGGCCGCTACGGGGGCTCCTACGAAAACCGCACCCGCTTCCTCAAGGAAGTCCTGCAGGGGGTGGGCGAAGAGGCGCCGGGCCTGCTGAGAGCGGTCCGGCTGAACGCCTCGGACGTGAACCCTTCGGCCAACGGCTGGGGGGTCGTGCAGCAGGCCGGCCAGGGCCAGGGGGAGGCAGGCCCGGCGGCTCCGGGCCGCGTGGACCTGCGGGAGCCTCTGCGCCTGGTGGGGGAGCTGAAGCAGCTCGGGGTTGCCCTGGTGAACGTCTCCGCAGGCACCCCCTACCTGAACGCCTACATCACGCGCCCGGCTACCGCCGATGGGCAGAGGCGGCTCCAGCCCGAGCACCCTCTGGCCGGAGTGGCCAGGCTCTCCGGGCTGGCGGCAGAGGTGCAGGCCGCCTTTCCGGAGCTTCCCGTGGTGGGGGGCGGCTACAGCTGGCTGCGGCAGTTCGGCGGCAACGCCGCCGCCTGGAACGTGTCCCGGGGCCGGCAGGCCCTGGCCGGGTTCGGGCGCCAGGCCTTCGCCTATCCGGAGTTTGCCCGGGACCTGCTGGAGGAGGGCTCCCTGGAGGCGCGGCGCTGCTGCATCACCTGCCGCCGCTGCTCGCAGCTCATGGCCTGGGGGAGCTGCACCGGCTGCGTGGTGCACGATGCGGAGCTCTACGGTCCCATCTATCGCCACGCCTCGCGGCGGCGGTAGCCCTTTCCTGTTTCTCCCTGACACCGCTTTCCGCCTCCCGGGATTCTACTGTGTCATCGTGACACGATAGGGACTATTCGATACACTCACTTGCCGGGCCCAGGCGCCTTCCCGCCGTTAAGTATTTTGCACGCAAAGAATTGTTGGGCTCACCTCCCCGCCCGCCGCGTGCGGGTTTGGCATGCTTTCTGCAACATAAGAGGTGAGCGCGCCGCAGGGCGCGCCGAGAGTCCGAAAGACGAGGAGGTCAGTGATGAGAGGACTGATTCGATACACCGAGCCGAGGCAGCTGTTCGACAGGGACCGCATGCTGGAGGGCTTCTTCGAGGACACCCCGCTGTGGAACGCCCGCACCCCCGCGGTGGACGTGCGGGAGACCCACGAGGGCTACCTCATGGAGGTGGAGCTTCCGGGGATGAGCGAGAAGGACGTGGAGGTGAAGGTGGAGGACAACATCCTCACCCTGAGCTCCCACCGCCAGGAGGCCAGCGAGGAGAAGAAGGACGGCTACCTGATCCGCGAGCGCCGGCAGGCCGCGTTCAGCCGCACCTTCGTGCTGCCGAATGACGTGGACCGCGAGAAGATCGAGGCGGAGTTCAAGAACGGGCTTCTGCGGGTCAACCTGGCCAAGAAGCCGGAGGCTCAGCCCAAGACGATCCAGGTGAAGGCCAGCTAGGCCTTTGCGGTCGAGCAACTCAAACGGCGGGCCGTTCCCCTCCAGGGGGGAGCGGCCCCTGCTTTTTGCACCGCCCTTCCGGCCGGCCTCCGTGCCGCCGGCCTGCCGCGGTTTCGCCGTTCGGCCCGCCCTCCCGTGCCGCCGGCCTGCGCGGCCGGCGCCGGGGGGTCTGGGCACGGCGGCGGCCTCCGGGCTACGATGGGACGACCATGAGGGAGCAACACGCAGCGCAGCAGCGGCGGCGGCTGGAGGAGGCGGTACGGCGCAGCGCCCGCCTCACCTTCGCCAGGTCGGGAGGACCCGGCGGCCAGAACGTGAACAAGGTGAACACGAAGGTGCTGGCGCGGCTGAAGATCGACGCGCTGGAGCCGCTTTCCGCGGAGCAGAAGGACCGCCTGCGGCAGAAGCTGGCGGGACGGATCAACGCGGAGGACGAGCTGTTCGTGGCCGCCGACCGGGAGCGCACCCAGGCGCGCAACCGCGAGCTGGCCCTCAGGCGGTTGGTGGACCTGCTGCAGATGGCGCTGCGGCGCCGCCCCCGGCGCCTGTCGACCCACCCCTCGGCGGGCGCGCGGGAACGCCGGCTGCTGGAGAAACGGCGCCGAGGCGAGCGCAAGCGGCAGCGCCGCCTGCCGGAGGGCGACTGACCGGCCGGAGCCGCGCTCCCTTGAAATACTAAACAAAAATGTAGTAGAATTAGGGATGGTGCCGTATGGACGACCATCCCTTCAGCCGGCTGAAACGGGCGGCGGACCTGGTTGCGGAGCCCCCGGATCCCCGGGCCGCGCGTCCGGAGGGATCGGGGGACCGCGCCCGCTGGTCCCTCCCCACGCTGGCGGGGAGCCTGACGGAGCTCTCGGGAGCGGGCGGCGCCCCCTCCCTCACCCTGGCCTCCCTGCTGGTGGCCGAGGCTCACCGGCGGGGCATTCCGGCGGTCTGGATCTCCGCCACCCCCGACCTGTTCTTCCCGCCGGACATGGCGGAAAACGGAGTGCAGCTTCCGGCGCTGCCGGTGGTGCGCGCCCCCGGGGCGACCGCCGCCCTGCAGGCGGCGGTCTGGCTGGCCCGCTCGGGCGCCTTCGGCCTGATCGTGGCCGATCTGGGCGGCGCCCGAGCGGTGCCGGCGGCGCTTCAGGGCCGTCTTGCTCAGCTGGCCCGCAGGCATCTCATCACGGTGCTGTTCCTCACCGACAAGGAGCCGGGCGAGCCCTCCCTGGGCTCCCTGATCGCCGTACACGGCCGCGCCGAGCGCCGGGGCCTGCCCTCCTCCCGCCACAGCTGCAGCGTGCGGATGGTAAAGGACAAGCGCCGCGGTCCGGGATGGCGTTGCATGGAGGAGTTCCGTGGTCCGGCTGGCCTGCGTTGACCTGCCCCGCTTCCCCCTGCAGCTGCTGCTGCGCCGCCGCCCCGAGTGGCGTTTGCTTCCCGCGGGAGTGGTGAGCAAGGACAGCGAGTTTGGCACCATCCTCTTCGTCAATCGGGCCGCCGAGCGGGCCGGGGTGTTCCCCGGCAGGCGCTACGCCGCCGGGCTCGCCCTCAGCCCGCACCTGCGGGCGGGCACCGTGTCCCGCTGGGAGATCGAGGAGGAGCTGGAAGAGGTGGCCCGTACCTTGAGCCGCTTCAGCCCCGGAGTGGAGCGCAGCCGGGAGGAGCGGGGGGTGTTCTGGCTGGACGCCGCCGGCCTCACCCGGCTGTACCCGTCGGCCGCCGCCTGGGCGGGGGCGATCCGCCGTTCCTTGAGCGCGCAGGGGCTGCACGCCACCGTGGCCGTGGGGTTCAGCCGCTTCGGCACCTACGCCGCCGCCCGCTCCGGCAGCGGCGAGCTGCTGCTCGCCTCCGCACGGCAGGAGCGTGAAGCCGTGCTGGCCGCTCCCCTGGAAATCCTGGCATTGAGACCGGAGCTTCTGGAGCGCTTTCAGAAGCTGGGCTTTCAGACGGTGGGAGACTTCCTCCGCATCCCCGCAGGGGAGGTGGCAAGCCGCTTCGGCGCGGAGGCGCAGCGGATCTTTCAGCTCGCCTCGGGGCAGCTCGCCCTCCCGCTGCAGCCCGACCGGGCGGAGGAGCGGCTGGAGGTTTCCCGGCAGCTGCCGGCGCTGGAGTCCGACCGCGGGCGGCTCCTGCATCATCTGGAAGGCTGCCTGTCGGCCGTGCTGGAGCAGGCCGGGCGCCGGGGAAAGCTGGTAGCGGAGCTGGAGCTCACCCTGCACCAGGAGGATGGGCCGCCCCTGGCCGAACGGATCCGTCCCGCCTCCCCCACCCTGGATCGCAGCCTGCTGCTGCAGCTCCTGGATCTGAGGATCGCGGCTGTGAAACCCGGCGGCGGCATAGTGGCCCTGCGCCTGGCCGCGGCGGGCGTGCGCGCCGCAAGCATCCAGGAGGAGCTGTTCGGCCTCCGCAGCCGGTGGGACCTGAAGGCCGGCGCCCTGGCCTTCGCCCGGCTGCGGGCAAGGCTGGGGGAGGAGGCGGTGGTGCGGGCCCGGCTGCAGGACGCGCATCTTCCCGAGCGCAGCTTCACCTGGGAGCGGATGGAGCGCCCGCTTGCGCCGGAGGGCGCGCGGCGGTCTTCCGCCGCCGTCCCACAGCTGGTCCGCCGCCTCCTGCACACCCCGGCGCCGCTGCCGCCGGCCGGAGGCGCCTTCGGGAGGCTGGCCCTGAGCGGCCCCTACGTGGTGGCCGGCCGCTGGTGGCAAGAGGAGGGGGAGCGGGACTACTATTTCGCCCGCGCCGCCTCGGGGAGGCTTCTCTGGCTTTTCTACGACCGACGCCGGGACGCCTGGTTTCTCTGCGGCGAGGTGCGGTAGGGGCTCACCCGTGTACGTTCCCCTGTGGTGCAAGTCCAACTACTCCTTCCTGGAAGGGGCCAGTCATCCGGAGGAGCTGGTCCAGCAGGCCTGGGCCTACGGCCTGCCCGCCCTGGCGCTCACCGACCGCGACGGGGTGTACGGCGTGGTGCGCGCCCACCTGGAGGCGCGGCGCCGGGGGGTGCATCTGCTGGTGGGCGCGCAGGTCACCGTGGAGGAGGCTCCCCCCCTGGTGCTCCTGGCGCAGGATCGCAGGGGATACGCCAACCTGTGCCGGCTCCTCTCCGCGGGGCGGCTGCGCAGCCCCAAGGGCAGCTCCCGGGTGGGGCTGCACGAGGTGTGCGAAGCCGCCCCCGGGCTGATCGCTTTGTGGACGGCGGGGTCCCCGGGGGCGGGAGGTGCGCAGGCGGGCCGGCCGGGGGCCGCGGGTCCCGAAACCGCAAAGCCGGGCCCGGAGGCTGCACAGCAGCCGCCGGCGCGCCCGGCGGATCCGGACCGGCAGCTCGGCCGGCTGCGGGAGGCCTTCGCCGACCGGCTCTACGCCGCCCTCGCCCGCCACCGGGTGGCCGCCGAGCTCGCCCTGGAGGAGGAGCTGCGGGAACGGGCCGCGCGGCAGAAGATCCCCCTCCTGGCGGCACCGGAGGTGCTCTACCACGAGCGCGGCCGGCGCCGGCTCCAGGACGTTCTGACCTGCATCCGCCACAACTGCACCCTGCAGGAGGCAGGCACCCGGCTGCGTCCCAACGCCGAGCACGCCCTGAAGACGGCGGAAGAGCTCGCCGCCCTGTACGCGGACCAGCCCGCCCTGGCGGAGCGCTCCCTGGAGGTGGCTTGCCGCTGCGCCTTCAACCTGGACGAGCTCCAGTACCGCTACCCCTCCGAGCGCCTCCCCGGCGGCCGGACCTCCGCCGGGTGGCTGCGGGAGCTGGCCTTCCGCGGGGCACGGCGGCGCTACCGGGGGCAGCTCCCCGCAGAGGTCCGCCGCCAGTTGGAGCGGGAGCTGGAGGTGATCGAGGAGCTGGGCTACTGCGGCTACTTCCTCACCATGTGGGAGATCGTGAGCTTCTGCCGCCGCCGGGGGATCCTCTGCCAGGGCAGGGGCTCGGCGGCGAACTCCGCGGTCTGCTACTGCCTGGGCATCACCGCCGTGGACCCGGTGCGCATGGAGCTGCTCTTCGAGCGCTTCATCTCCCGGGAGCGGGCTGAGCCCCCGGACATCGACCTGGACATCGAGCACCGCCGCCGGGAGGAGGTGATCCAGCACGTCTACCAGAAGTACGGACGGGAGCGGGCGGCCATGGTGGCCAACTTCGTGCGCTACCGCGCCCGTTCGGCGGTCAGAGACGTGGGCAAGGCGCTGGGAATACCGGCCACCACGCTGAACCGGCTCGCCGGGCTCCTGCCCTACCATCTGGAGGGCGCCTGGCGGGAGGAGGGCGCAGCGCCTGGAGCCGAGCCCCGGGGGGCTGCGGGGGCGGCGGGGGGCGAAGGCGGGGTGCTCGAGGAGGCCGGCCTGGACCGCGGCAATCCCACCCACCGCCTCCTGGCGGAGCTCCTGGGGGAGATCCAGGACTTCCCCCGGCACCTGTCCATCCACCCCGGAGGGTTTCTCCTGGGCGCGGAGCCGGTGGCGAGCTTCGTCCCGGTGGAGAACGCCACCATGCCGGGACGGACCGTGATCCAGTGGGACAAGTACGACGTGGAGGACATGAACCTCTTCAAGGTGGACCTGCTGGGGCTGGGGGCCCTGACCCACCTGGACTACTGCTTCCGGCTGCTGCGGCGCCACCGGGGTGTGAGCCTTTCCATGGCCACGATCCCGGATCACGATCCCGAGCTGTTCGACATGATCTGCCGGGCGGACACGGTGGGGGTGTTCCAGGTCGAGAGCCGCGCCCAGATGGCGATGCTCCCCAGGCTGAAGCCGCGCTGCTTCTACGACCTGGTGATCGAGGTGAGCATCGTGCGTCCCGGTCCGATCACCGGCGGCATGGTCCACCCCTACCTGCGGCGGCGCAGCGGGCTGGAGCCGGTGGTCTACCCGCATCCGGCCCTGGAGCCGGTGCTGCGCAAGACCCTGGGGGTGCCGCTGTTCCAGGAGCAGGTGATGCGCCTGGCCGTGGTGGCGGCCGACTACACCCCGGGGGAGGCGGACCAGCTGCGGCGCGACATGGCCGCCTGGCGGCGCAGCGGCCGCATCGAGAAGCACGGGCGCACGCTGGTCGAACGGATGGCGCGCAAGGGGATCGCCCCGGAGTTCGCCCGGCGGGTCTTCGACCAGATTCGAGGCTTCGGGGAGTACGGCTTCCCCGAGAGCCACGCCGCCAGCTTCGCCCTGATCGCCTACTGCACGGCCTGGCTGAAGTGCCACTACCCCGTGGAGTTCACCTGCGCCCTGCTGAACGCCTGGCCCATGGGCTTCTACGCCCCGGCCACGATCATCGAGGACGCCAAACGCCGCGGGGTGGGCTTTCTGCCCCCACAGGTGCTGGCCAGCGGCTGGGAGTGCTCCCTGGAGCCCGCCCGCAAGGGGCCCCACCGCCACGAGGTGCGCCTGGGCCTCAGGTTCGTGAAAGGGCTGGGGGAGGGGGACTGGCGGCGCATCCAGGCGGTGCGCCGGCGAGGAGTGCGGTCCCTGCAGACGCTCCTGCGCGAGAGCGGCCTGGACGAGGGGGCACTGGCCGCCCTGGCCGAGAGCGGCGCCCTGGAGTGCTTCGGCTGCGACCGCCGCCAGGCCCTGTGGGCGGTGTCGGGC
>CAZBDU010000152.1:0-8281 GCA_964490725.1 uncultured Spirochaetaceae bacterium
GCCTCGGTGCGCCCCGGCGCACCTCAGCCTTGACAGCGCCCCCTGCTGCGTCGACAATTGTCGCGATTTCACGCCGGAGGCCGGCAGCGCGCAGGAGGGACAAGGTGAAGATCGGTCTGTACAGCATCACCTATGCAGGGATCTGGTACAGGGGCCGCGCGCTCACCGTGGAGGAGCTCTTCGACCGGGCCGCGCAGTACCGCTATCAGGGCGTGGAGATCGACGGCAAACGGCCGCATGGCTTCCCCCTGGACTGGGACCAGACTTGCCGCAAGGAGGTGTGCGAGCTGGCCAGGTCCCGGGGAGTGGAGATCATCGGCGTGGCAGGCAACAACAACTTCGTCAGCCCTTTCGACGAGCGGCGCGAGGCGGAGCTGCTGATGCTGGCCGAGCAGATCCGCCTCTGCCGCGACCTGGGCGGCAGGATCGTACGGGTGTTCACGACCTGGAACGGCGTCAGCCGGGTGGACGGCATCGCCAACTACGACGTACCGGGCAGGTATTCGATCCGCGGCATCGGTCCGGATGCCACGATGCTGCAGCGCTGGCACTGGGCGCGGGAATGCCTCACCGAGGGGGCGGAAATCGCGAAGAAGCACGGCGTCACCCTGGCCCTGCAGAACCACCACCCCTTCATGCTGCACTCCCGCAAGCCATACCTGGACATGCTGGACATGGTCCGGGAGATCGGCTCCGAGCACCTGAAGTGCTCCCTGGACTGCGGCCTGCTGGCCGACCAGAGCGACGAGGGGGTCGAGAAGGCGGTGCGGGAGACCGGGGACCTGCAGGTGATTTCGCATTTCTTCGGCGAGTTCGAACGAGATGCCGGCGGCAAGGTGCAGCAGACGCAGATCCGCGGCTCGGATCGCCCGCTCATCAACTACCCGGCCTTCGTGCGCGCACTGAAGCAGGCCGGCTTCACGGGCTACCTGGACTTCGAGTTCTGCCATGCGGCGCTGGACAGGAGGCACGACGTGGCGGGCATCGAGCGCGTCCACGACCAGACCGCCCTGGCAGCCGAGTACATGGGCACCCTGATCGAGGAGGGCTGAAGGGGTGGCGGGCACCATAAGAGTGGGCATCGTGGGCTGCGGCCACATCGCCGCCGCGCATCTGAACGCCCTCAAGGAGCTGAAGGAAAAGGGTCTGCTGGAGGACGTGGTCGTGGCCGGGTTGTGCAACCGCACCCAATGGAAGGCGGAGAGCTTCCTGAGGCGCGGCGAGGGACCGGAGCAGCAGCCCGGCGTGGGGCCGCCGGGAGACCCGATGCAGGCGCCGCCGGTGTGGGTGTCCGATTTCCAGGACGGCCCGCAGCCGCGAGTCTATACCGACTACCGGGAGATGTTCGCATCGGAAGAGCTGAATGCGGTGCTGGTCCTCTCATCGGTGTTCACGCACCACGAGATCGCCATGGCGGCCGTCCGGGCAGGGATGCACGTGCTGGTGGAAAAGCCCTTCACCGTCACCGTCAAGGCCGGCCGCAGGCTGGTCGAGGCGGCCCGCAAGAGGGGCGTGGTGCTGGGGGTGGCGGAGTGCGTGCGCTACATGCCCGCGGTGCGCATGGCGCGGTGGGCCTTCGAGCAGGGCTACCTGGGAGAGCTGCAGATGAGCGCCTACGCCAGCGCGGGGGGCTACTGGGCGCCGGCCAGCATCGTCGCCGGAACCGCCTGGCGGCACAGGAAGAGGGAGGCCGCCGGCGGGGTGAGCGTGGACTGGATGGTCCACTTCTTCGACCAGCTGCGCTACGTGGCCGGCGAGATCGAGGAGGTCTCCTCCTTGGCCTCGGTGGTGGAGCCGGTACGGGTGAGCCGCGACGGGGACGGCACCCTCACCGAACGGGTGGAGTGCCAGACCGACGACACCATGTCCTGCTCCTTCCGCTACGCCGGGGGGGCGCACGGCACCATCTTCGTCTCCTGGGCGGGGCACGGGGCGGCCTCGGACCTGCCGCCGGTCTTCTACGGGACCAAGGGGTGTCTGAAGGCAGGGCAGATGATCCTGGACGGGCGGGAGCCGGAAGCCCTGGCGGAGGTGTTCGCCCGCGAGGCCGACCAGGCCACCAGGGAGCGCTTCTTTCCACGGGGGATCACCAACCTCTTCACCCTGGAGAACCTGGACTTCCTGGAGGCCATCCGCCGCGGCGGCAGCATGGAGGCCAGCGGGGAGGAGGGAGTGCGCGACCTGGCGGCGTGCTTCGCGGTGCTGGAGTCCTCCCTCCTGGGGCGCAGGGTCAAAGTGCAGGAGATCCTCTCCGGCAGGAGCTCGGCCTACGAGCGGCAGATCAACAGGCATTACGGCCTCTGAAGGGACGGGTGTGTTCAAGATCGTAATCATCGGGCTGATCCACGAGCGCCTGTGGCGGTACCTGAATGCGGCCAAACGCTCGGTGGCCGAGCGGCGGGAAGTCACGCTGCCCCTGGGATGACCGGCGGCTGCAGCCTCGCCGGGGCTTCCCCTCAGCCTCCCGCCTGTGCGCGCCCCAGGATCTCCATCCAGCCCCGATAGGCCTCGCGGTAGGGTGCGGAGAGACCCGCCTGGGGCTCCACCGTACGCACCGGGGCCAGTCCCGAGAAGGCGCTGCTCGGCGTGAACACCCCCGCGCCGATGCCGGCCCCCCGCGCCGCCCCCTGGGCCCCGTCGGTGTCGTACAGCTCCACCCGCATGCCCGTCACCGCGGCGAAGGCCTCCGTAAACACAGGGCTCAGGAACATGTTGGCGTGGCCCGCCCTCACCCTCTCCAGGGACATCCCCATCCCTCGCATGATGGAAAGCCCGTGCTGCAGCGCGAAGACGATCCCCTCCTGGGAGGCGCGCAGCAGATGCGCGGTGGTGTGGCGATTGAAGTCCAGGCCGTGAACGGAGGCCCCGGGGTTGCGGTTGCCCAGGGTCCGCTCCGCGCCGTTGCCGTAGGGGAGCACCCGCAGCCCTCCCGAACCCGCCGGCGCCTCCGCGGCCAGGGCGTTCATCTGCTCGTAGGACAGGCCGCCTCCCCGCGGGTCCATCAGGTTGTGCCGGAGCCAGCTGTTCAGGATGGCCGTCCCGTTTACGCACAGCAGCACCCCGTAGCGCGGCCGGTCGGATTGGTGGTTCACGTGCACGAAGGTGTTGACCCGGCTCTCGGGATCGTAGAGCGGCTGGTCGGCCACGCCGTACACCACCCCGGAGGTCCCCGCGGTGGCCGCCACCTCGCCGGGCTCCAGGACGTTCAAGGAGAGGGCGTTGTTGGGCTGGTCGCCGCCCCGGTAGGTCAGCGGCGTGCCTGCGCGCAGGCCCAGCTCCGCGGCCGCCTGAACGCTCACCTCACCCTGGACGGAAAAGCTGGGCAGGGCCGGAGGCAGGAGCTCCTCCGGGATGCCGTAGTGCTCCAGCAGAAACCCCGCGGGACCCCCCTCGCGAAAATCCCACATGATCCCTTCGGAGAGGCCCGAGTAGGTGGTGTGCACTTGGCCGGTCAGCCGCAGCGCGATGTAGTCCCCCGGAAGCATGATCCGGTGGATGCGCCCGAAGAGCTCCGGCTCGTTCTCCTTCACCCAGCGGAGCTTGGAGGCGGTGAAGTTCCCGGGCGAGTTGAGCAGCCTTCCCAGGCAGCGCTCCGGCCCCAAAGCCTGGAAGGCCGCCTCCCCGATCTCCACGGCCCGGCTGTCACACCAGATGATCGCCGGGCGCAGGACCGCCAGGGTGCGGTCCACCGCCACCAGCCCGTGCATCTGGTAGGAGATGCCGACGGCCTGCACCTCCTCGAGGTCCACCCCGTCCTGTGCGCCGATCTCGGCCACGGCCCGCACCACGTGCTCCCACCAGAGCTCAGGATCCTGTTCGGCCCACCCGGGCTGCGGGACCTGGATGGCGAGCTCGCGCTTCGGCGAGATGGCGGCCGCCGCCGGCCGGCCGGTCTCGATATCCAGCAACGACGCCTTCACCGAGGAGCTGCCCACGTCGAGCCCGAGAAGATAGCGTCCCATGGCTGCCTGCCTCCGGGCCCATTATAAAGGCGCCGCCGGCAGGGTCAAGCCGGGCGAGGTTGGGCGCCGGGTACGCGTGCCAGGGATGGGCGCCGGGGGAGGCGCGGTTGCCAAAACGGGGGGCATCGACTATCGTTTGTTCCGTCATGGCTGGACAGACCCTCGACGTCATCGTGGCCGGGCACCTGTGCCTGGACATGATCCCCGAGTTCGAAACCCAGAGGCCGGCCGCGCAGATCGGCGACATCCTGACGCCCGGAGCCCTGATCAAGATGGGAGGGATCGCCTTCTCCACCGGCGGGACCGTGTCCAACGTCGGCATCGCCATGAAGATGTTCGGCTGCCGGGTGGGGTTCATGGCCAGGGTGGGCGACGACGCGCTGGGGAGGATCATCATCGAGATGGCGCAGGCCAGCGCCAGCGCCGAAGGCGTGAAGGTGGCCAGAGGCGAGGCCAGCTCCTACACGGTGGTCCTGTCACCGCCGGGGATCGACCGCATCTTCCTGCACAGCCCGGGCTCGAACGACAGCTTCGGCGCCGCGGACGTGGATCTGGAGGTGGTCCGCAAAGCCAGGCACTTTCATCTGGGCTATCCGACGCTGATGCGCGGCCTGTTCCTCAAACAGGGTGCAGAGACCGCGGAGATCCTGAGGCGCGCCAGGGACACGGGGGTCACCACCTCCCTGGACATCTCCCTTCCGGATCCCAACTCAGAGGCGGGCCGGGCCGACTGGCGGGAGATCTACCGCAGAGCGCTCCCCCACACCGACATCTTTCTGCCCAGCATCGAGGAGACCTTCTTCACCCTGCACCCCCGGGAGTATCTGCAGCAGAAGGCCGCGGCAGGTGGAGCCGGGCTGGTCGAGCGAATCCCCCCCAAACGGTTCGCCGCCCTGGCAGAAGAGCTCCTGGCCATGGGCTGCAAGGTGGTGGCCCTGAAGGGAGGGCACAGGGGGTGGTACCTGCGCACCGCCTCCCGCAAGAAGCTGGCGGAGCTCGGCCGCGCGGCCCCGCGCGACCTGGACAGCTGGGCGGACCGAGAGCTGTGGTGCCCGGCCTTCCGGATCGATGCCATCGCCGGAGCCACCGGCTCCGGCGACTCCTCGATCGCCGGCTTCCTCACGGCCCTGCTGCGGGGGCACGGCCTCGTGGAGTGTCTGAAGCTGGCCAACGCCGCCGGGTACATGAACCTGCGCCGCTCCGACGCTCTCTCCGGCCTGGTGCCCTGGGAGGAGCTGACCGCCGCCCTGGCCACCCTGACGCCCCGGGAGAACTCGTTCCTGGGGCAGGAGAGCGGCTGGCGCTGGGACGGGTCGCTGCAGCTCTGGGAGAAGCCCTGATCCAGGGCAAAGGCGCCCGCAGGCGCCTCAGGCGCCCATTTCGGCGCCAGACAGAAAGGCCTTCAGGTTGGCCTCCACCACCGCTTCCCCCTTGCGGGCGAACAGCTCGCGGATGGCCGCCTGCAGGCTCTCCCGTCGCACCGGCAGGTGGGGCGAGGCGGCCCCGACCATCACCATGTTCGTGGCCCTGGCCGAGCCTGCCGCGCGGGCCAGCTCCCCCGCCGCTACAAGCCGATGCCTGGGCAGCGCCGTGATCCGTGCATGCAGGGCGGCCAGGTCCGGGTAGTCCGGGATGTTGCTGAAGGGCTCCGCGGCGGTCACCAGGATTCCCTTCGGCCGCAGATAGCCCAGGTAGCGAAGGCTCTCCAGCGGCTCCATGCTCAGCACCATATCGGCGCTGCCCCTGCCGATCAGATCGCCGGAGATGGCGGCCTCAGCGATGCGCAGGTGCGCCTGCACGGCGCCGCCCCGCTGCGCCATGCCGTGCACCTCCGACTGCCGCACCGCCAAACCGTCCTTCATGGCCCCCAGGGCGATCGCCGCGGCCACGGAGAGCACGCCCTGACCGCCCACGCCCGCCAGGATGACGTCGTACTTCATGCCCTACCCTTCCTGCGGTCCTTGAGGGTCTGGATGCAGTCCCGCAGCGCGATCACCACCGACACGCCGGGGTGCTGCATCTCACGGCGGATGGTCTCCGCGTTCTCCGGGGTGTGCTTCGGCAGCGGCGCGATCAGCTTGAGGTGCTCGGGATCCACCCCGATCCCCCGCACCAGGGCCTCCAGCCGGGAGGAGCTGAGGATGGTGTCCTGGCCGCCGGTCATGGCGGTGGTGCTGTTGTCCATGATGATCAGCGTGATGTTCGCCCCCGAAGAGACGGCGTCCACCAGCGCGGTGATCCCGGAGTGCAGGAAAGTGCTGTCCCCGATGGCGGCCGCCACGGGACCGAAGCCGGCCTGGGCGGCTCCCCTGGCCATGCCGATGGAGGCGCCCATGCAGAGACAGGTCTCTATGGCGCGGTAGGGAGGCAGGTATCCCAGGGTGTAGCAGCCGATGTCCGAGGTGACCAGCTTCTGCGGGAAGGCCGAGACCGCCAGGTTCAGGGCATCAAAGGTGTCCCGGTGCGGGCAGCCGGCGCACAGCTGCGGCGGCCTGCCCGGGAGCTCCGGGCCGGAAAGCTCGATGGCGGCTTTGGCCGGCAGCCCCAGCGCCGGGCGGACGTTGTCGGGGGTGAGCTCCCCGGTGGGAGGCAGCACGGCGTCCTCCTTGCCGGTGATTTCCACCCCCGCCGGCAGCAGCCCCCGGAGATAGCGCTCCACGAAGGGGTAGCCCTCCTCGATCACCACGATGCGGGCCACCGCTTCCGCGAGCCTGCGCACCTTGGCCGCGGGGATGGGGTAGGCGCTGATGTGAAGGTGAGAGGGCCGCCCGGCCAGCTCCGGCAGGTTCTCCATGTAGTAGTTCCAGCCCAGCCCCGTGGTGAGCACGCCGAAGTCGGTGAAGCCGGGATTGAGCTCCAGGGTGTTGTAGGGGCTGTCCTCGGCAAAGGCGCGCAGCTGCGGCTGCATCTCCACCAGGGCGGCGTAGAGCTTTCTGGCCGTGGCCGGCAGCAGCATCCAGCCCGTCGGGTCGCCCGACTTGCTCACGGGGTTCTGGGCGCGGGGGGAGGAGGTCTGCACCACCGCACGGGAGTGCGCGATTCGGGTGGTCAGGCGCACCATGACGGGGATATGAAAACGCTCCGAGACGTCGAAGGCCTCGCGGGTCATCCGGTAGGCCTCCTGCTGGCTGCGGGGCTCCAGGCACAAGATGCGGGCGAAGTCCGCGTAGTAGCGGCTGTCCTGCTCGTTTTGCGAGGAGTGCATCCCCGGATCGTCCGCCACGGCCACCACCAGTCCGCCGTGGATCGCCACCAGCGCGGAGTTCATGAACGGATCGGCGGCCACGTTCAGGCCCACGTGCTTCATCACCACCAGGGCCCGCCGGCCCACCAGCGAGGCTCCCACCGCCGCTTCATAGGCGGTCTTCTCGTTGGAGCACCACTGGGCCGCGTAGCCTCCTTCGGTGCTTCGCGCCTGCAGGAAGGCCATAATCTCCGAAGAGGGGGTTCCAGGGTAACCGTAGGCCGCCGACAGACCGGCGTCGATAGCGCCCATCGCCAGGGCCTCGTCCCCCAGCAACACCATTTCGGGCATCAGCAGACTCCTTTCCGGAAAGAGCGTTGGACAGGCTTAAGCTCCTTTATAGCGATTCGCCTCTTTCCCGTCAATTCGAAAGCGCGAGGCGGCGAGGGGGCCTGCGCGGCCTCGCGCCGGACCGCCACGGAAGCTGCTAAAAGCCTTGATCATTCCCCGCAGGGTGCTACAATTCAGGCCAGTGCAGGGAACTTTAGGCGTTGAGATTCTGGGCCGCCGCGTACGGCCGCTCCTGTCTCTGGAGCGGGCCGGAAGCGGTACGGTACGGCTGACCACCTCGGACGATCTCCAGAGCGCCGGCAGGGTGCGGATCCTGCTCCTGCGCGGGCAGGAGCGGGTGCTGCTGCGGGAAATCGTCGTGCGGGACATCCCCGGGGCGCGGGCAGGAGAGCCGGACATCGACCTGGCGGCCCGCTTCGACGGCCAGGCGACCGTCCGGACCGAGATCCTGATCAACGGGCAGAGCGCCGGCATCACGGAACTCGACCTGAGCCCGTACCGAAAGAAGAGGTGGGTGGCCCCGGTCGCGGCGGTGGCGGCCATCCTGGTGGCGGCGCTGGCGCTGATCCTGGTGCTGCGGCCCTTCCCGCAGCGGCTCCCGCGGCCTGAGGGTCTCCAGCCCTCCGGGGGTGGAGGCTCCTCCGTGGTTGCCGGGAGGAGCGCCCGGGAGGAGCCGTCCCCGCAGCCGGACCGGGCAGCGGCGAGCCCGCCGGCTGCGGAGCGCTCCGGTGGCGGACGGGAGCCGGCAGGGGCAGCGGCAGCCGGGGGGACGGGGACCGCCGGG
>CAZBDU010000153.1:0-7951 GCA_964490725.1 uncultured Spirochaetaceae bacterium
GCCCCGGCCCGCGGGCCGCGCCTGCAGGCCGGGGCCGTTCACCGGCGCCGCATCATGACGAGGTGTTCCCCCGCGCCGAGCACCTCCCCCCTCTGATTCACCAGCTCCACCGACTCGGTGACGATGCCCCGGTCGGGCTTGCTCGTCTGCCGTTTGGCGGTGATCGTCCAGCGCACCCTCACCGTGTCTCCGACGAACAGCGGCTTCAGAAACCGCCATCGCCACTCCAGTGTCGCGATGGAGCTCTCCTCGTAGAGCCCCAGCCGCGACTTGAGCCCCTCGGCAATCGTCAGGGCGAACAGTCCGTGCACGACGCGGGTTCCGAAGACGCTGGCGCTCCTGCAGTATTCCTCGTCCGTGTGCAGCTGGTTGTGATCGCCGGACAGCCCCGTATACAGGACGAGGTCCGCCTCGGTCACGGTCCGCCCCGGAGAGAGGTGCTGCTCGCCGATCACGAAATCGTCGAAGTACCTGGCCCTGCTGTCTTCCATGGCCGCCTCTCCTGCTTCTCCGGCGCCCCGGCGCCCGCCTGCCGCCCCGCGGCCGCCCCCGGCCGGCGCCCTGGCCCGGACCGTCTTCGCCCTCTCCGCCCGGTTGGCGCCCAGCCGGCCGGCTCAGCGCTTGCGGCTGAAGATCAGCCGGCAGACTGGGTCCCCCTTGCCCCTGGCCTCCGGCATGTCCAGCCGCAGAGCCTCGTCGTTGGCCACGATGCCGAAGTCGTGCTCGCTGGCCAGGCCGCAGAGCCGGGCACGCTGGGCCGCGGAGAGGCCCATCTCCTTCCACCCTTCCTCCAGGGGGCAGCGTCCGAAGGTGAACTCGACGTGCTCCCCGTCGGCGGCGCCGATCTGGCGAAACTTCATGGTCTCCTGTGCTATTTCGTCGGGGAGCATGTGCTGCATGAACTCCCGGGCGCCCAGATTGCCCCAGTCGCGGCTCTTCTCTTTTCCGAACTCGAAGATGGCGCGGCGGATCGCATCGTCGAAGTCCTCAAGACCCGCGGCATCCAGCTGGCCCACGATGTGGGCCAGGTACTCGCCGCGCTGCTTGGTGGCCTCGAACCGTTCCCGCACCACCTCCTGCAGGGTGTAGCGCTTCTCCATGCGTCGATCCTTTCTTGCTCTTGCCTGAACTGTCTCGATGTCGAGGCGCGGCGCATCGGCCCCCGGCTCACCGCTCCCTGTCGAGAAGCTCCCCCGGGGCCGGCGCCCCGGGGGAGGGTCCAATGCGTTCCTGGTGAACGCTTTCCTGCGGCCGCGGCTTTCAGGACTTCTGTTCCGCCACGATCTCCTTGATCTTTCGGTCGGCCCACTTGACCGCATCGCTGGCGCTCTCCTTGTTGAAGAACGCCCGCTGGACCATCTCGCCGATGACGGTCTGCTGGTTCACCACCCCCAGGTAGGTGTTGACCACTGCGGTGGCCACCGGCTTGCCCACCGGGCCGGCCACGATGCCGCCGGTGTTGAGCACCGGGTTGTAGCCGTACTTCCCGATGTTCAGGAGCTGGTCGGCGATCTCCGGGTTCTCGGTGAGCTCCTTGTTGTCGGCCGCCAGGAGCGCCTTCTTCTGGGCGTCGGTCACCGGCGCCAGGTGGCCCGGGATGGTGAGCTGGAACTTGGCGGCGTTCTGCGGTACGTTCATGTAGCGCATCCACGCCACCGCCGCCTCCGGGTTCCTGGTCTTGGCGTACACCGCGTTGTAGTTGAGGTCGTTCCAGGTGGACATCATCTTGTTGTAGGGCAGGAAGCTCACCCGGGAGACCGGCAGCAGCTGCGGCGCGTCAGAGTACAGGCGCCCCAGCACCCGGCCATGGTACATGGTCATGGCGGTCTTCCCGGAGGTGTAGGCGTCCAGGATGTCGTAGTAGGACCATTGCCCGGCCCCCTCCGGGGCGTACTGCAGCATCTTCACGTAGAACTGAAGGGCCTCCACGGAGTTCGGATTGTCCAGAACCACCTCCAGGTCCTTGTTAAAGAGCTGGCTGTGGGACTGCCACAGGAACACCGAGAACCACATGAAGGTGGCGTGGTGCTTGGAGGCCGGCAGAGCCATGCCGTACATCCCCTTGCTCTTGTCGGTGAGCTTGGCCGCGGCGGCCAGCCACTCGGGCCAGCGGTCCGGCTTGGAGAGGCCCGCGGCGTCGAACAGGTCCTTGCGGTACCACAGCACCTGGCCCCCGGTGGCGTAGGGAACGGCGTAGACCTTCCCCCCCAGCTCGATCAGGGTGGTGGGGTACCACTCGCCCTTGCCGCCCAGGCTCTGGATCGTGTCGTTCAGGTTGAGAAGCTTCCCCTCCCGGCCCAGCTTGGGCGCCAGCGCCACCGGTACGGTGAACACGTCCAGCGGGGCGCCGGAGGCGATGGCCAGCGTGACCTTCTGGGACAGCTCCCCGGACTCGATCTGCTGGATCTGGATCTCGATGTTCGGGTTCCTGGACTCGAAGTCCGTCTTGAACTCGTTGTACACCTTCACCGAAGGCGGATCCCCCTCCTCGGTCATGTACATGACCGTCGCCTTGCCCGCGGTCTCCGCCTGGCCTCCCGAAAAGGCCAGGGGAGCCAGCAGGGAAAGAGAAAGCAGAATGAGCGCAACTCTCTTGAGCATTGAGCTCCTCCTTTGGGTGTGTTGTTGTCCGGCCCGCCACGGCGGGCTTGTTTTCGCTGTCGGGGCAGCGGCCATTGGCGGTTACCCCTTGATCGCGCCGGCGGTGAAGCCGGCCACGATGTGCTTTTGAAAGAATACGAACATGACGATCACCGGCACCACGGTCATCACGCTGCCAGCGGCCAGCATGCCCCAGGAGTAGATGGCGGTCTCGCCGAGCAGGATCGACAGCCCCA
The DNA here is from genome assembly GCA_964490725.1 of uncultured Spirochaetaceae bacterium. Lineage (GTDB taxonomy): Bacteria > Spirochaetota > Spirochaetia > SZUA-6 > DRHE01 > CAZBDU01. The sequence continues at coordinate 2,838 of CAZBDU010000153.1, forward strand.
GGGTGAGGGTCTTGTGCTGCTCGGAGGTGATCAGCACCAGGGCGTAGAGGTACTCGTTCCAGCAGAGGATGAAGGTGAAGATGGCGGTGGCCATGATCCCGGGCATGGCCTGGGGCACGATCACCCTGCGGAAGCCCTGGAAGCGGGTGCAGCCGTCGATGAGCGCCGCCTCCTCCAGGGCCCGAGGGATACTCTCGATGTAGGAGCGCAGCATCCACACCGAGAAGGGCAGGGTGATGCTGATGTAGGCGATGGTGAGGGCCACCAGGCTGTCCGAAAGGCCCAGGGAGAGGAAGATCTTCATGAAGGGGATGCCCAGCACGATCTCCGGGAGCATGTACATCAGCAGCAGCGCCACGGCCACGACGTTGGCCCCCCGGATCTTGAAACGGGACAGGCTGTAGCTGGCGGAGGTGGCGATGGCGATGGAGACCAGCGCCGCCACCACCGAGACCCCGGCGGTGTTCAGGAAGTAGCGCAGGAACTGGGTGATCTTGAACAGCTCCACGTAGTTCTCCATCGTCCAGTCCAGCGGCAGCAGCCGGGTGGGGTACCGAAAGATCTCCCCCTTGCTCTTGAAGGCGGTGAAGAAAAGCCAGATCAGGGGAAAGACCAGGACGAAGGCGATGACCAGCCCGGCGAAAGTCCGCACCAGGCTGTTGAGCTCGCCCCGGGAGCGCAGCTTCACCCCTCCGGCCATGGGGCCTCCTTCAGGTGATCGACTCCAGCGCGTAGCGCCGGTACAGCCGCAGGTAGCCGGCCGAAGCCGCCAGGAGCAGGATGAACATGAGCACGGCGATGGCGGACCCCCTGCCCAGGTGGAAGGAGGCGAACACCGTGTTGTAGGTCAGGATGGGCAGGGTCTCGGTGGAATCCAGCGGCCCACCTCCAGTGAGCAGCTTGATGATGTCGAAGTTCTTGATGGTCCAGATGGTGCGCAGCATCAGCACGATGAACACCACCGGCAGGATGAACGGCCAGGTGATGTGCCGGAACTGCTGCAGCGTTCCGGCCCCGTCGATCCTGGCCGCCTCGTACATCTGCTGGTCGATGGTCTGCAGCTGCGCCAGGATGCACACCACCACGAAGGGGAAGTACTTCCACACGTTCACCAGGATCACCGACATCATGGAGGTGCGCGGGCTGGAGAACCAGGCCAGCTGCAGTCCCAGCTTGCGGAAGGTGAGGGCGATGATCCCGGTGACGTCGTTCAGCATGAAGCGGAAGACGATGGCAATGACGATGGTGGGGATCAGGTAGGAGAAGAAGACCAGGCCGCGGTAGAGATCCCGGCCGAAGAACCTCTTGTGCAGGAACAGCGCCAGGGCCAGCCCCACCCAGAACTGAAAGAAAACGCTCCCCACCGTCCAGACGAGGCTGTTCTTCAGACCGTTCCAGAAATCCGGGTGGGTGAACAGGTAGCCGAAGTTCCTGAGGAAGACGAAGTTCCCCGAGGGCTCCAGGATGTCCCACCGGTTGAGGCTGAAGTAGACCACGTTCAGGATGGGGTAGACGCCGACGAAGAGCACCGTCAGCGCCGCCGGCAGCAGCAGCAGAACGCCGAGGGTCCGGTCCTTCACGGGCGATCGTCCCGCGGCTCACTCGGTTCCCGCGCCTGCGGCGGCGCAGTGACTTGACAGGTCCCGGGGGTCCTGTTCATAATAGTCTTAATATTACAGGTATGTTTATACCTGTCAAGGGGAGAACCCAGGGGGAGAAGCGATGACCAAGAGACAGCGCCTGCTGGCCACTCTGCGCGGTAAGGAGACGGACCGCGCGCCCTTCTCGGCCTACATGCACAGCACGGTGCACCAGCGCACTCCGGAGCTGTTCGCCCGCTTCACGGTGGATTTCTACCGCAAGTACGACCCCGACTACGTGAAGGTGATGTACGACGAGAATTACGACACCCCGGTGAACCACTACTGCGTGGGAAGCATCGACGTGTGGCGCAAGCTGGAGCGGTTCGACCCCCGCATCGGAGCCTTCGGGCGCCAGCTTGAGGCGCTGAAGCGCATCCGGGACGCGGTGGGACCGGAGGTGCCGGTGATCCAGACCGTCTTCTCCCCCTTCCACATCGCCCAGCGGCTGGCCACCCGCAGGATTCTATCGGACTGGCAGGAGGACCGCGAGGCGGTGCTTGCCGGCATGGACGCCATCGCCGTGAACAGCGCCCGCTTCGCCGAGGCCTGCCTGGAGGAGGCCGGGGTGGACGGCTTCTTCTACGGCGCCTACGGCTGCGAGAGCGGGTGGATGCCCGAAAGCCAGTACAAGGAGATGGTGATGCCCTCGGACGGCAAGGTCATGAAGGCGCTGCGCAAGGCGCGCGTCCTGATCCTGCACATCCACGGCGAGAAGGACGCCTACTTCGACCTGCTCTCCGAGTACGAGTGCGACGCCGTCAGCTGGGAGGACCGGCTGGCCGGACCCCCGGTGGCGGAGGCGCGCCGGCGCACGGGCCGCTGCCTGGTGGGGGGGATCGACCACTACGCGGCCCTCAAGGTCTCACCCCAGGAGATCGTGCGCCAGGGCAAGGAGGCTCTCCAGGCAGCCGGCGGCAAGGGGATCGTCCTGGCGCCGGGGTGCACCTTCTTCGACGGCACGCCGCCGGAGAACATCCTGGCGCTGAAAGAGGCGGTGAGCGCCTGACGCCGATGGCCAAGGACGGCTCGCTGAAGCGGCGGATCTACGGCGAAATCCTGGAGAAGATCATCCGCAACGACTTTCCCCGCGACGAGTTCCTGGTGGAGGGCAAGCTGGCGGAGATGTTCGGCGTGAGCCGCGCCCCGGTGCGGGAGGCGCTGCTGGAGCTGTGCGCGGAGAACATCCTGCGCAACATCCCGCGCACCGGCTACCAGATCGTGCAGATCTCCCGCAAGGAGATCCGCGACGCTCTGGAGCTGCGGGTCATGCTGGAGGTGGAAGGGGCGCGGATGGCCTGCGAGCGGCTCACCGAGGAGAAGCTGGCCAGGCTGGCTGCGCTGGAGGTGGAGCTGGAGCGGGCCGCCGGGGGCGAGATCACCTACCTGGAGGACTGGGTCAAGAGCGGCTCGGACCTGCACCTGACCATCGCCGAGCTGTCGGGCAACGGGCTGCTGTACAGGATGGTCAGAGAGACCCACGACATCCTGCGCCGGGCCACGGTCCAGATCTACCTGGACTCAGACTACCCCAGCCTGCGGCAGCCCAGCCTGCACCTGGAGATCGTGCGGGCGCTCATGCGGCGAGACCAGCAACGGGCGGCGGAGCTCCTGCGGCGGGACATCAACACCCTGCGGGAGTTCCTGCAGGAGATCTGAGGGTCCGGCCTGGAGAGGAATGGGGCGATGAGCAGCGAGCAGGACGAGCTCTGGTCCCGGGTGCGCCAGGCCGTGGTGGGCCGGCGGGCGGAGATCGGCACTCCCTTCGGCCGCCGGCCGGTGGTCTACGCCGACTACACGGCCTCCGGGCGGGCGGTGGGGTTCATCGAGGACTACCTGCGGCGGGTGCTGGAGCACTACGGCAACACCCACACCGAGGACGACGCCACCGGGATCATCACCACGGGGAGGCTCCACCAGGCGGAGGCCACCATCAAGCGCCTGCTGGGGGCCACGGAGCGCTACAAGATCATCCCAGTGGGCGCCGGCACCACTGCGGCGGTGCACCGGCTGCAGCAGATCCTGGGCATCTACATTCCCCCGGTGGCCAAGGATACCTTTCGCAGCCTGCTGGAGCGGTTCTACACGGGGGAGGAGCTCTCCAGGCTGGAGGGCTACCTGATGGCCAACCGGCCGCTGGTGTTCGTGGGCCCCTACGAGCACCACTCCAACGAGGTCTCCTGGCGGGAAGGGTTCGCGGAGGTGGTGGAGATCGAGCTGGACGCCTCCGGGCTCCTGGACCTGGAGGACCTGGAGGCCAAGCTCTCCCGGGCCGAGTACGCCGGGCGGCGGAAGATCGGCGCCTTCTCCGCCGCCTCCAATGTCTCCGGAGTGCTTACGCCGGTGTACCAGGTGGCCCGCATCCTCCACCGCCACGGCGCCCTGGCCTTCTTCGACTTCGCGGCCCTGGCTCCCTACGGGCGGATCGAGGTCTGCCGGGACGGTGAGAGCTACTTCGACGGCATCTACTTTTCGCCCCACAAGTTCCTGGGAGGGCCGGGAGCCTCCGGGATCCTGCTGATCCGGGAGGACGTCTACCGCGCCGACCTGCCCCCCACGGTGAGCGCCGGGGGCACGGTGGACTACGTGAGCGCCAGCGAGCAGTCCTACAACCCCCAGATCGAGGTGCGGGAGAAGCCCGGCACCCCCGGGATCGTGCAGACCCTGCGCGCCGCCCTGGCCCTGGAGCTGAAGGAGAAGCTGGGCCCGGAGCGGATCGAGGCGCGGGAGAAGGAGCTCATCCGGCGGGCCCTGGAGAAGTTCAGCAGCTGCCACCCCATCGAGATCATGGGCAACGCCGACCCGGAAAGGCGGATCGCCATCTTCTCGTTCAACGTGCGGGCGGGCGCCTCCTACCTGCACCCGCGGTTCGTCACGATCCTGCTGAACGACCTGTTCGGAATCCAGAGCCGCGCCGGCTGCTCCTGCGCCGGCCCCTACGGCCACCGGGTGCTGCACATCGACGCCCTCAGGTCCCTGCGCTTCAAGGACCGGCTGCTGCACGGCTTCCTGGGGGTCAAGCCGGGCTGGGCGCGGGTGAACTTCCACTTCCTGATGACCGACGAGGAGTTCGACTACGTCTCCGGGGCGGTCTGCTTCGTCTGCCGCTACGGGAAGTACTTCCTGCCCATCTACGAGTTCGACATCCACACCGGCAACTGGCGGCATCGCAATTACCCGCCGCCCCCGGTGCGCTTCGGGCTGGAGGAGGCGCTGGTGGAAGCGCCGCCGGCGGGCGGGCCTCCGGGGGCCGAGGGCGAGGCGCCGGAGGCCGAGGCCGGGCGCTACCGCCGCATCATGCACGAAGCGCTGGAGCTGGCCGAGCGCCTGAAACGGCAGTTCGACGAGGGCGCGGTACGCACCACCGAGCAGGACCTGATCCCCTTCGTGTACGTGTAGACCCTGGGCGTGCCGCCGGCCGCCGCAAGCTGCGCGGGCCGGGCCGGTGGGCCGGGGCGCCGGCCGCCCTGCGGC
>CAZBDU010000154.1:0-7871 GCA_964490725.1 uncultured Spirochaetaceae bacterium
CCTATCTGGGAGGGATTTCTTATTCCCCAACTACCTACAAAACGAATTCCCACCCCCGGCCACAAAAGGGTTACAATGGGAGTGGCGCGGCAGTGCCGCGGGAATGGCGCCCTTCAGGGTGCGGAAGCAGGAAAGGAGTGGGTGGGATGGTCTCCGTGGGCCGTCTGCTGGCCCGGTACGGCTACTGGGCGGTGTTCGGCGCGGTGTTTCTCGAGGATTTCGGGCTGCCCGTCCCCGGGGAAACGATGCTGATCGCTTCTTCGGTGGTGGCCGCCGGGGGTGGTCTGTCCCTGGCGCTGCTGGCGCCTCTGGCCTGGGCTGGCGCAGTGCTCGGCGACAACATGGGCTTCCTGATCGGCCGGTTCGGCGGCCGCAGGCTGCTCCTGCGCTATGGCAGGTACGTGCTGATCACCCCGCGGCGCCTGGGGCGGGCGGAGCGGTTCTTCCGCCGCCGGGGCGGCTGGATCGTTGTCCTGGCGCGCTTCCTCGAGGTTCTCCGCCAGCTCAACGGCGTCATCGCCGGGATGGCGGGCATGCCCTGGAGACGTTTCCTGCTGTTCAACGCACTGGGAGCGGCCCTGTGGGTGGGGTTCTGGTCCATCCTGGCGTTCGAGCTCGGCAGGCAGGTGCATCGCTACCAGGCCCTGCTCAGGAGATACCAGCTGCCTGTCGTGGTGGGGCTTCTGGCCGTGGCGGCGGTGACCGGGGTGGTCCTCTTTCTGGTGCGCAGGCGGCGCGCAAGGTCCGGGGAGGGTGAGCGGGACGGGTCCCTATAGGGCTTCAGCTTCCCGCGCCCGGCGGGCCGGAGCGGAAGAGACCCTGCGGGTCTGCGCCGCTGAGGCCCGCGGCGTAGGAGCGCTCGTCCACCGGCAGCAGCCGGGCGGCGGCCCGCCGGCTGATGAGGCGCCGCCTCCGTATCTGCTCCGTGCGCCTTGCGATCCCCTCCAGCTCGCGGTCGCTGGTCATCCAGCTCCATCTGTCGAAGGCCCTCAGGTCCAGCGGGCGGGTGTAGGCGCGGAGCGTCTTCTCGCGCTGGAGGTTGAAGTACTGCTCGAAGTAGGACATCACCAGCTCCCTGAGGGAGCGGTAGACGGGCTCGCGGTAGCGCAGGCCCACGAAGTTGGACTTGGCCACCGCTCCCCAGAGGCCTTCGACCCGGAAGACCGCCAGCAGGTGCTCGTCGTCCCTGCCGTCCGGATACATGTCCACGATCCGCGGGGGGTGACCGATACGGCGCAGAGCGGCCGCCGCGAACAGGGCCCCGTCGAAGCAGTGCGCCACCTTCTCCCTCAGCACCCGCAGGGGGCAGCGATAGAAGGGGTCGGTGCTGTAGGGGACCGCGTCCAGAAACTCCTGGATCTTCCCCGGGCTGGCCAGCCCTTCCACGAGGCGGCGCTCGGGCTCGGTGAGCTCGGCGTCAAAGGCGCCGGGGCGCGAGGGCTTGCGGCTCAAGGGGGGTCCCGCTGCATCTCCAGCGCCCGGTCCACCTTGAGGAGGTGCAGGACGGTCCAGACGGCGTCGTTGTACCCGCAGATGCGCACGCTGCGGCTCTCCGGGGCAAGCCTGTCCTTGAGCTCCAGGATCACCCCCACGAACCAGGAGCTCACCTCGGTGACTTCCGTGAGATCGAGAGTGACGAGCTCGTAGGAGCTGGCGGCGGCGCTGTGCAACGCCTTCTCGAAATGGAGCACGTTGTCACCGGTCATGGCGCCTTTCACGCTGAGAAGGATCTCACGATCGGAGACGGCCCTGACGGTGAGCCGGGACCCGGACCCTGGTTCAGACATTTTTCTCTGTGTACAGCTTAGCGCATCGGGCGCCTTCTTTCCACAGCCGGAGGGAGCGCCAGGGAGCGCCCCGGACCTTGTGCCGCCCGGCCCGGGGGATGTATCCTTCCCGGACGCGCGGGCCACCCCGCGGAGGAGCCCGCCACCGGAAGGAGGCCGACACCAGGCATGGCGTCTCCCTATGACAGCCTCGCCGCGGACTACAACGCCCTGTTCGGAGACGTGAAGAGCTGGGCGCAGCGGTGGTACGAGCGCTTTCGGCAGTATCTCGGCCCGGCGCTGGCCGGTGCCAGGATCCTGGATTGCGCCTGCGGCACCGGAGCTCATGCCTATGCCCTGGCCAGCCACGGGCACCGGGTCAGCGCCGCCGATGCCAGCGAGGGCATGCTGCGGGAGGCGCGGAGGCTGTTCCAGGAGGCCGGGCTGGCCGTCCCCACCTTCCGCAGCCTCTGGCGGGAGCTGCCGCAGCACGTCGAGGACCCCTTCGACGTGGTGGTGTGCTGCGGTAACTCCATCAGCCACTGTCCCAGCGGGGAGGCGGTGGCCGCAGCCGTCGCGGGCATGCGGGCGGCGCTCAGGCCCGGAGGCTACCTGCTGCTGGACAACCGCCACTGGGAGAAGCTTCTGGCGGAGCGGCCCCGGTTCCAGGTGGGAGCTCCGGCGCTGCACCGCGGCGTGAGGACCCTGCCCATCTACTTCTGGAGCTTTGCAGGGTGGAAGCGGCCGGTGACGGCGGAGCTGCTGTTCGTATTCGAGCAGCCCGAGGCGATCGCGCACCGCAGCTACGTGCTGGAAATGCACCCCTACCGCATCGAGGAGCTGCGGCAGCGGCTGAGCGGGTCGGGGTTCGACGAGCCGGAGCTGCACTTCTTCGAGGAGGGAGAACGCTACTGCCTGGTGGCACGCAGGAGGTGAGCGGCCTTCTTCAGCGGCGGAAGCGCGCCTCCAGGTAGTCCTGCCGCAGCCGCGACACCAGGCGGTTCGCCGTGTCGTCGGCCAGCCGGGTGAGCCCCTCAGCGATGGCCTGGTCGGAAAGCTGCGAGAGCACGACCATCGACACGACCTCTCCGCCCGGCTCCTCCAGGCCGAACACCGATGGGGAGACCGGCCTGGTGGCGTTCAGGCGCGTCCACCAGATGGTGTCTCCCGTTCGCACGTCCCGCAGCCACATCTTCACGTCGATCCTGAAGCTCACGCTGGCAAAGGGGGAGTTGGCGTCCACGCCGTAGCGCCGGATCTCCAGGTCGATGAGGAAGTCGGCCAGGTCCACTCCGTCCACCGCCTGGCAGCCGAGGAGCTCGGCGCCGTCCTGCAGGACCTGGCCTTCGATGCGGTCGGGGATCTCCACCTGGTCCAGGGCCTGCTCCATGCGTTCCTGCACCTTGCGGGCCTCGATCTGCTTGGCCACCGCGGCCCCCGCCCGCAGCGCGGTGCCGATGAGGTCGCGGGAATCGACGAAGATGGGTGAATCGGCGAAGACCTCCGCCCGTGCCGGCGCGTTCATGAGGGCGGCGATGCGGTGGTCCCGGAACTCGTACTGGCCGAGCTTCCCGATTGAGGCGCAGCCGAAAAGCAGGGCTGCGACAAAGAGGGCTGCCAGGCACTTGCCGACGGCGGAGAATCCCTTCATGTGTCCTCCTCCCCGTGCTTCCCGGCGGGCTGTCCCGCGGAAGGCTCCCTGTATTATCGGGCAGGGCGGCGCCTCCTGGCAAGCCCGCGGCGCCCGCCCCCGCCCGCCCTGCGGAGGTGCGGCCGGGGTCTTTGCCGGACCCGGGTGCGGCCTCGTATATTTGGATCCGAGGGGGATGGAGATGCGCAGCCTGTTCGCAATCGTTGCGGGCTTTCTCCTGGCGGCCTGCGCCGGGTCGGCCCAGAATCCGGTCGTGGGCGGTACACCGCAGGGGGTGCGGGATCGCTACGTGCCCGACCCCCCGGATCTGCGCGTGGAGACGTGGGTGGAGGGACTGACGGTGCCCTGGGAGCTGGCGTTCCTCACGGACAGGGCGCTGGTGACCGAGCGGCCCGGCCGGGTGCGGCTGATCCTGAGAGGCGGACTGGTGGAGGAGCCGTACCTGGAGGTGGACGCCGCGGGTCCGGGGGAAGCCGGATTGATGGGCCTGGCGGTTCATCCGCGCTACCCGCGGGAGCCCTTCGTGTACGTGATGTACACCTACGGCGCCGGCGGCCGGCTGTACAACAGGGTCGAGCGCTACCGGGACCGCGGCCGCGAGGCGGATCGCTTCCGGGTGGAGTCCATCGAGCGGCTGTTCGCCAGCCCCGGCGGCGGCCGCTACGGCAGGCTGCGGGCCGTAGTGGCCGGCCCCGACGGCGCGCTGTACGTCAGCACCAGCAATCGCGACGGCCGCGGCCGGACTCGGGAGGGAGACGATCGCATCCTGAGGATCGTTCCACGGTAGGCTATCCCGCTTATTCACGCCAGGGCACCGTCTGACTAAGTTGTACACAGATACCTGAGCAAGGAGATAGAAAATGGCGACTGAATGCACGCATCTCGATCAGATCAGAGAGGTGCGTCCGAGCGCCGATGGGTGTGAGGAGTGCCTGAAGACCGGCGATTCCTGGGTGCAGCTGCGGATGTGCCTGGTCTGCGGCCACGTGGGCTGCTGCGACTCCTCGAAGAACAAGCACGCCCGCAGTCACTTCCAGGAGACAGGCCACCCTCTGGTCCAGGCTTTCAAGGCGGACAGGGACTGGCGCTGGTGCTACATCGACGAGACCTATCTGGATTGAGGTGAAACCGGGCCGGGAGGAGGATGCCCGCTTCCCGCCCGGGCCACCGTCACCAGATCTTCAGCGACTCCAGAAACAGACGGCGCAGATCCTCGGGGGTAAAGGGCCGCGGGCAGAGCCGGGTCACCCGATGCTGCGGGAGGGTGCCCTTTACCAGCGCGTCCACGTCGCCCTCCCGGTAGCCCACGGCCGAAAGACCGTTGGGCATTCCCGCCTTTCGCATCAGCTCGATCACCGCGGAGGCAAGGATCTCCCCGGCTTCCTCGGGCGAAGCGCCCCGTGTCTCGGCCCCCATGAGCGCGGCGGCCTGCAGGTGCCGGCCGGGCCGCGCCGGGCCGGTGAAGCGGAACGCCGCCGGCGCGTTCAAGACCACCGACATGCCGTGGGGGATGATGGGCCGGCCGGCCGGATAGCCCTCGGGGTGGTAGTCCCGCACCATCCCCGAGACCGGATAGGACATGCCGTGAGGCAGGTGCAGTCCGGCGTTGCCGAAACCGATCCCGGCGAAGGTGGCCGCGATCATCATGGCGCTGCGGGCCTCATCGTCCTCCGGGTGTCCGATCACCCGCAGCAGGTTGCGGCTCACCAGCTCGATGGCCCGCACGGCCCAGACGTCGCTGATGGGATTGCATCCCTGGTAGGCGGGACGCAGTGCCGGGCTGGCGGGCGCCTCCCGGCGGTCGAAGGGCAGGTTGGTGTAGGACTCCAGCGCGTGCACCAGCACGTCGAAGCCCGTGCAGGCCGCGACCATCCCGGGAAGGGTGCGGGTGTTGTCAGGATCCACGATTCCCAGGTCCGGCCGCAGAAAGCGGTGGGCGATCCCCGTCTTGGCGTGCATCGCCTCCAGATCGAAGACCACCACGCCGGTGGTCTCGCTGCCCGTGCCGGCCGTGGTGGGCACTCCCACCAGCGGCTTCAGGGGTCCGGGGACCGGCTCGCCGCGGCCCAGGGGGGCGTTCACGTAGGTCATGAACTCCGCCGGGTGGGCGGTGTAGAGGTTGGCGGCCTTGGCGGTGTCCATGCTGGAGCCTCCGCCCACCCCCACGAAGCCGTCAAAGCCCCCGTCCCGGGCGAAGCGAACGGCCTCCTTCAGTGAGGAGTCGGTAGGCTCTATCCGCGCCTCCGCAAACAGCACTGCGTCGATCCGCTCCCGACGCAGCGACTCCAGGACCACGGCGACCGGAGGCAGCGTAGCGGTGCGGCCGTCGGTTACCACCATGGCCCGCCTTACTCCCATCTCCCTGAGGTCGAAGCCGATCTCCCGGGAGGCGCCCCGGCCGTACTTGATGCTGGCCGAGCTCATGGTCAGGACTGTCTCGTAGCTCATCCGCTGTCCTCCAGCTTCCAGGGGTTCAGCCCAGGATACCGGCAAACGGCTCGGACCGCCAGCCTCCGCGGGCCGGCGCCGGCCCGGGTCTGCCGTGGGGTGCCGGACCCCGGCCCGCCCGTACGGCAGGACGCCGGCAGTCGGGGTCGGTAAGGAGGTGGAATTCCGAGTCCGCGGGTGTACATTGGAGGTTCAGCGGGGAGGTGGTCATGAAGAAGGTCGCTCTGGGGATGGCGGTGGCGCTCCTGGTCCTGGGGACGCTCCCCGGCTGTCGCACACTGTTCGGCCGCGGGAGGGGTCCCCTGGATTCCTTCGCGTTCCTGGCCGGAGCCAACCCCGGTCTGGGACAGGACGTGGCCGGGACGATCGTCGAGCGGGGGGACCCGAAGCAGGTCCTGCTCGTGGTTCCTCCGGGCACGGACATGGCGGACCTGGTGGCCACCCTGTCGCTCAGCGCCGAGGCTACCATCACCGTGATCTCCAGCGGCGAGCGGGTGGTGCAGGTCAACGGAGTCACTCCCAACGACTTTTCCGTTCCCGTGTTGTACGCCATCGAGGTGGCTGGGGAGAAGGAGCCCTGGCACTACCGGGTGAGCGCGCGGGAAGCCGACACGGACGCGGCTCTGGCACAGCTGGCCTTTCCCGAAGGCTACACGCTGGAACCGGCCTTCAGCCCGGCTGCCCGGAGCTACACGGTCGAGGTGCCCTACGCCACCCGAACCGTGCAGATGGAGCTTCGCGCCCGCAGCCGTTATCTCAAGAGCATCACCGTGGAGGGACGGCAGTACCGCGGTGTATCCGTGCGGGCTGGAGTGGAGTTTCCGGACGAACAGGAACGGGTGGTTTCCATCGAGACCCTGGCTGAGGACGGGCGCTCCACCGAGCGCTACAGCGTGGTGGTCCGCCGTGGCGAGCCGGACCGCAACGCGGCGCTGGCGACCCTGGAGATCGGCGGGGGGCCGCTGGCGCCCGCTTTCAGCCCGGCCCGGCCGGGCTACCGGGTCGTCGTTCCGTACGCCGCGGGGCAGTTCACCGTCCGTGCCCGTCCCCAGAGCGGGTTCGCCACGGTCACGCTGCTGCAGGCCCCGGCTACGGGCGGCGGGAGCGCCGGGGCGCTCGCCTACGGCGGCGACCCCTCCTCCCGAGACGGTGCTGCGGTGGCTTTCCGAGGCGTGGACCGGATGGCGCTTGTGGTGGCGGTGACGGCGCAGGACGGGAGCATGCAGGAGTACCTGGTGGAGGTGGTGCGGGCGGCTCCGGACCGCAACTCCCGGCTGGCGAACCTGACGGTGGACGGCAACGCGGTGCTGCCGCCCTTCAAACCCAACCGTGAAGGCTACGCGTTTCCGGTGCCCTATGCGGCGCGCCAGGTGACGGTTCAGGCCCAGCCGCAGAGCCCCTTTGCCCGGGTGAGGCTGGAGCCGGCCCGCGGCGGCCAGACGGTCTCCTACACCGGGGGTCCCGCTTCGAGCCAGGGGGCTGTCCTGGAGTTCAGCGGTCCCGACCGCCAGGAGGTGCTGGTGGTGGTGACCGCCCAGGACGGAAGCGTCAGCCGCTACGTGCTGTCCCTGAAGCGGGCGGCTCCGGACCGAAACTCAAGCCTGGAGACGCTCCTGGTTTCGCGGGGGGTTCTCACCCCCGCCTTCTCGCCGCGGATCGTCTCCTACGTGCTGTCGCTGCCCGGCTCCGCGGCCAGTGTCGAGCTGAGCGCCTCCGCAGCCAGCCCGGTGGCAACCGTGGCGGTGGCGGACCAGCCCGCCCTCAGGCCGGCTCGCAGGCAGGCGGTCTCGGTGTCCGTGGCGCCGGGAGGCGCCTCCTCGGTGAGCTTCGTGGTCACCGCCCAGGACGGCTCGCAGCGCCTGTACCGGGTGGCCGTGCGGCGTGAGGCCCTTCCCCAGGGGGCCGGCGAGCCCGTTCGGCCTGCGGAGGGCGGTGCGCCGGCAGGAGGGGGCGGTCGGAGCGAGCAAGGCCCGGCCGGCGGTTCCGGCGGCGGCACCGCGCAGGGT
>CAZBDU010000155.1:0-7783 GCA_964490725.1 uncultured Spirochaetaceae bacterium
GGAGTCAGCGTGACGCGGGAACTCACACGCGACAACTATCTTGACAAACACCGCCCCGGTCGCCTGCGTTTCAGTCTTGCCGGCGCAGCAGCTCAGCGTTGATGCGGGTTAACTCATCCACGGCCGCCTTCAACTCTTTGTAGTCGTTGATGCGAGCGCGGATCTCCGGGATCTGCTCTTTCTTGATGGGGATCAGGCGGGTCTTGCCTTTGTAGCTAAAGGACAGCATCAAGGAGACATGGCGTCGCGGGCCGCGGGCACAGTAACAGTTCGGCTTCCCGCACCTACCTTTCAGCTCGTAGATGGAGCCTCGCACCGCGCCGTCCAAGGACTGGATCTTTTCGAGGATCTTGCGTTTCTGTTCCTGCAGGCCCATGTTCCCCTCCCCGTCTTTATGCTCTCTTAGCATAAAGACAGACTATCAAAAAAGATCCACCCCTGCAACCGCAAAGAGTGGAAAATCATAACCCTCGCTGTCCCGTGATTGTCAAACGACTATTGCGCCGCTGGACCACCCCCTAACGAATTCCCAAAGGCCTCCCCCTATAACTTGTTAAGGTGAAAACGGTCGCGACCGTGCCGCCGCCCGTTGACAGCCCGCAATCGGATACCTAGACTGCTCACGACGTGAGCAGTCGGGACCGGCTCGTGCAGCCGTGCCTCGCGCCGGCAACGGGTCGGGACCGAACACGATCGCTTCCCGGGGAGCCTTACATGAGCGTCAGTAGAGCGGCCCCTCCCGAAACCGCATCCGTCCCGAGGGTCGACGGTTTCGAGAAGGTGACCGGACAGAGCGGATTCGCGGACGATCTTTCTTTTCCCGGTCAGCTGGCGGGGGTCATGGTGCGGATTCCGGCGGCCCATGCCAGGCTCAGCGGGATATACTATTCACAGGTCCAAGGGCATCCGCTGGTGGCGGCCGTCTGTGAGGCCCGGGACATCCCGGGGAGAGAGGAAGGTGGGCATCATCCGCCCGGACCAGCCGGTGTTCTGCTGGGAAAATGTGGTCACCCCCGGCGACGCGGTGGCCATGCTGATCGGTGAAGATGAGGAGGGCCAGATGGGCCTCCGGGAGAAGGTGCGGGTGGAATACGAGCCTCTGCCGCTGCTGACCGACCCGGAAGAGGCCCTGGACCGGGAAGCACCCCTCATCCATCCGGAGTTCGGGACGAACCTCATCGTCCACCACCGCCTGAGGAGGGGGGACCTGCGCCGGGGGTTCGCCGAAAGCGACTTCGTCCTGGAGAGGAGGTACACCACGCCCCTGGTGGAGCACGCCTTTCTCGAGCCGGAGTGCGTCGTCGCCGTCCCGCAGCCGGGGTCGGCCGGAATCAGGCTGTTCGGCAGCATCCAGAGCCCCTTTTCCGCCCGCAGAGCCGCAGCCCGGGTGTTGGGCTGGCCGCTGTCCAGGGTGTGGGTGGAACCCTCCGACCTGGGCGGGCCCTTCGGCGGCAAGGACGACAACATGAACATCCTCGCGGCGCGGGCCGCGCTCGGCGCGTTGAAAGTCTCTCGGCCCTTGAAGATCCGCTACGGCCGGGAGGAGTCGGTCCTGGAATCCTACAAACGGCACCCCAGCAGATCGGTGTACAGGGTCGGCTTCATGAAGAGCGGGCAGATCAAGGCCATGGAAATTGATATCCTGGCCGACGGGGGGGCCTATGCCTCGAAGAGCGCCGCCGTAACCTGGCGGACCACGGTCGATGCCGCCGGACCGTACCAGATCGACCACGTCAGCACCGACGTCCGCGCTGTCTACACCAACAACCCCTTATTCGCCCAGGAATCCCTGATGGATGAAATCGCCCGGCGCCTGGAGGTCACCCCCGACGAGGTCGGCGAGATCAACGGCTTTCGCGGCGGTTCGACCACCGCCAGCGGCCAGAAGCTGGAAGGCCACGAGGTGAACCTGCTCAAAGCGATGCGCAGGGCGGTCGAGGTCACCGACTTTCGCGCCAAGTGGCTGCGGTACGGGCGGGAAAACGGAGCCCCTGCTCGGGGGCCCGACCGGGCGCGTTGGGCGGCGGGCGGCGGCTCCCCCCCGGGTCCTGGAGGACAGCGACTTCGTGGAACCGGAGGGCTCGCTCCGGCAGGGGATCGGGCTGGCGCTCGGCTTCCGGGGGTGCTCGCTGGGGGCCGAGGCGGTGGACGCGGTGGCGGGGTACGTTTCCGTGCAGCCGGACGGTTCCGTATACGTCTCCTCCGGTCTGATCGAAAACGGGCAGGGTCTGAAGACCACTTTCTCCATCATTGCCGCCGAGGTCCTCGGTCTGCCGGTCCACAGGGTGTCCTTTCTGCCCATGAGCACCGCGATCATCCCGGACAGCGGCCCCACCGTGGCCTCCCGTTCCACCCTGATGGGGGGGAAAGCGGTCGCCGGGGCGGCGGAAGAGATACGCAAGAGAATGGCAGACCTGCTCAGGCAGGCGTGGAAGCTGCCGGCACAGGCGGAAGTGGTCTTCCGCGACGCGCGGGTGCGCTCTCCATCCGCGCCCGGGAAGGAGATGGATTTCGACGCGCTGTGCGCCCTGTCCCTACCATGAGGGGATAAATCTCTCGGCGCTAAGCTGGTTCAAGGCCCCCGACATCAGCTGGGACGAGGAAACGGGGCAGGGTCGGCCCTACTTCACCTATGCCTACGGCTGCCAGGTCGCGGAAGTGGCCGTGGACTCGGTCACGGGCGAGATCATAGTCGAGCGGATCACGGCCGTCCACGATTCGGGAAAGACCATAAACCGGCTCGGGGCCGAGGGCCAGGCATACGGCGGGGTGACCCAGGGCGCCGGTTACGGCATATGGGAGCGGATCAGCGCTCCGGGAGGCTTCATCGCCGAGCGCAACTTCGACAGGTACTCATCCCCACCAGCATGGACATCGGCGACATCGAAGTGGTCTTTCTCGAGGGGCGGGACCCCCATGGACCCTGGGGCGCCAAGTCACTGGAGGGAGCCGGCGCTGGAGCTGACGGCCGCGGCGGTCGCCAACGCCGTCGGCCGCGGCTTCCGGCGCCTGCCCCTGAGCCAGGAGGAGGTCGTGCTTGGCCGGTAACCGCGGCGGCTCCCCGCCCGCCGGTGGGGAGAATCTGCTCCGTTCGGTGGAGCTCCTGGCACCCGCCGACCTGGAGGAAGCCCTGGAGATGCTCGGGGGGCGGGGTGAGCGTACGGTCCCGATCGCCGGCGGCACGGACCTCATTTCCGCCTCGCGGTCCGGCTCCGGGCGCCTGCGGGGCGTCCGGCGGCTGGTCGATGTCGGCTCCCTGGGCGAGCTGGTCTGCCTCCGGCGGAGAGGAAGCACCCTGTGCCTGGGCGCCAGCACGACCTTCACGGACCTGTTGAACGAGCCGCTCGTGGAGCGGCACTTCCCCCTGCTGCGCGGCGCGGCGGAGAGGATCGGCAGCGTCCAGATCCGCAACCGCGCCACCTTGGTCGGAAACGTGGTCAACAACGCCCCGTGCGCGGACAGCCTGCCGGCGCTGCTGGTCTACGACGCCTCGCTGGGCGTCCGTTCCTCGACCGGGGAACGACGGGTCCCGCTGCGGGAATTCCTGGCGGGTCTCTATCAGGTCGCGCTCGGGGGCGGGGAACTGGTGACGGAAATCGTCCTGCCGGTGCCGCCGGCCCGCCTTTTCGGGACCTACCTCAAGCTGGGCCGGCGCCGCGGCGCCGCTATCAGCCGGATCACCCTGGCCGTGCTGCTGGAGCTCGACTCGGACAGGGTCCGGGAGGTCCGGCTGGCTGCGGGCGCGGTCACCCCGGTCAGCCGGCGCTTCGCGGAAATCGAGATGCTGGCGCGGGGAGAGCGGGCGGGCCGCGACCTGTTCGCCCGCATTTCCCGGGAACTGGGACGCCGGATCATACGGATCACCGGCGAGCGCCCGTCCAGCGGCTACAAGATCCCCGTGGTCCAGCAGCTCTGCTGCCGCGCTCTCTGCACGACATACTCGGAGTACAGGCAGGCCCGGCCATGGTGACGCTGAAAACCACCGTGAACGGGACCCCCCGGGTGATCACGACCTGGGCCCAGCGGCGCCTGCTGGATCTGCTGCGCGAGGACCTCGGCCTGACCGGCGCCAAGGAGGGGTGCGGGATCGGCGAGTGCGGGGCCTGCACCGTGGTGGTGAACGGTCTGGCGGTCAACTCCTGCTTGGTGCTGGCCGGACAGCTTCAAGGGGCCGACATCGTCACCGTGGAAGGCCTGGCCGCGAACGGCGGGCTGCACCGGCTGCAGAAATCCTTCCTGGCGCACGGAGCGGTCCAATGCGGGTTCTGCACGCCTGGGATGCTCATGCCGGCCTGGGCCCTGCTGCAGAAAAATCCCCATCCCGGGGAAGAGGAGATCCGGACGGCCCTCGCGGGCAACCTCTGCCGGTGCACGGGATACAAGCAAATCATGGAAGCCGTACGGGAAGCCGCGGACGCGGCAGAGGAACCCCGAGGGTCACTGACCCCTACCGCCGGGACGCCCGCCTGTCGGCCGGCCGTGAGGCAGGGGACCCATCGATCGAGCGCGTTCAGTTGGAGGTGGGTTCCTCCGGGAGGTGGTACTCGTCCCACCACTTTCTGACGGATACCAGCAGCGTGTCGATGTGGTCCATCATCGCGTTTTCCGCCTTGTCCGCGTCCCGTTCCCGCAAGGCTTGCAGGATCTCCCGGTGATCGATGTAGAAAGGCTTGCCGTTCTTTTTGGCCATGAAATCGAAAAGCTCCGTCCTGTGGCTCAGGGAACAGAGAATCCGGCTCAAGATGACGAACACCTCGTTTTTCGAAGCCTCGGCGATGGCGTAGTGAAAATCCAGGTCGGATTTCGAGTCTCGCAAACACTTGTCGTAGTACTTCTGCCGCCTGACCTCGATCCGCTCCAGCTTTTCGAGTATCTTGTCCGTCATGTTCCGGGCGGCCAGCCTCACCACGTCCCGCTCCACCGTTTTTCTCGCCTCCAGCACCATGAGGAAGTGCTGCAGGGCGTTGCTGCTGGACAGGTCATTAAGCTTCTGGTCGTAGTTGCCCAGCAGCTTCATCTGCCGTGCGTGCCTTATCTGTTCCACGCCTTTTCGAGTGATCATCCTCCCCCGGAAGCTCGACTTGGTCAGATAGCCCTGGCGCTCCAGGCGGTTGAGTATCCTGCCTATGGTCGCCGGGCTGTACGAAACGCCCCGATCCTCCAGCAGCCCGGCGATGGCCCAGGCGCCCATCGGAACCTCTGAGTTCTGGATCATGTGGAGTATCTGTACGTCCCTGTCCTTTTCTTTCTGATTCATGCAATATACCCCTGTCGGCGGATTTCGGCGTTTTCCGGGTTTCAACATACCGCTCGTGATGCAAGGGTCCGGTGGAAGTCGGAACCCGCTCATTGGATATATGTAACACCGAAGGCAGCCACCTGTAAACAAGGAATTGTCTGTCGCCCCTCGGCGACCTGTGCTATCATCCAGGGTATCAAGCTGGAGGAACCTGCCGTGGACAACCTGGACTATGGTCCGCCGCGCTGGTCTCCAGGGACGGAAGCATCGACTGGTGCTGCCTGCCCGAGTTCAACTCCCCCTCCATCTTCGCCCGCCTCCTCGACGAGGAGCGCGGCGGCCGACGGCTCAAGAGTGAAGAGGAACTGTCCTTCAACGTCGGTATAGGGGCTCAGCGAGGGAGTCGATCGTATTGATGGTCCAGGATGAGGGCGACGATGTAGAAGTTGTGGTCTTTTCGGTAGTAGATAGCACGCCGGCACGCCACCTGCAGGCGCTCGGGGGAATAGCCCTGGGCAAGCTCCATCAGCTCGCGGCATTCGCGAACCATCTCCAGAATGTTCTCGGCCCAGACAGTTTGGAGCAGTCGAGCCACCGAGGGTCCATAGGCGCGTGCCTGGCGCAGGAGGAAGCGGTTGAGGGCTTCCAGACGGGTTCGTCCCAAGATGCGCCAGGAGAAAGGCCGGGAGGTGTGGTAGACCAGCTTGTCGATCAGCAGGTCCTGCCCACTCAACACAATGGGAAGCAGAGCCTGGGAGTCGTAGTGGATTTGGGCCAGGGTGTGCAGCTGTTTGAACACATCCAACCTCAGCAGGTGCGCTTCGTCGATGACCAACAGAGAAATCTGTTTCTTGGCGGCGATGTCACAGAACATCTCCCGCAGGGTCTTGGTCAGGTAGGCACTGGAATAGGAGTGGTTCTCCACGCCCATGGCGAGGCACAACTGACGGTACAGCTCCAAAAGGCTTCCCGAGGTGGCCACCAGAGAGAACACCCGTACCTCGGAAGGATGCAGCCGGCTGATCGCATAGCGCAGGGAGGTGGATTTGCCGCTTCCCACATCACCGATGATGATCGACCGATGATGATCGTCACCAGGCCGTGGGCGACCGCGTAGTCAAATCGATCCACCAGGGGCTTCAGATCCGGCAGCCCATAGAGCTCCTCCACCTTCAGATCCGTGGCGAAAGGCTCCTTGTGGAATCCAAAGTAGTTCTGCAGGTTGGTCATATCGGCTCCTGTCCCTTGAACAGCTCGCCCCCACGGTAGCGCTCATCCTCACCGTCGCCGCTCTCCAGGCGATCCGGGTGGGGCACCAGTTCGGTTTCCCTTCCGGTGTTTCGGCGCACCTGGCTGTTGATCCGTGGATTCAGCGCCAGCAGAAAGCCATGCGATTGCTCCTCGCACATCACCTCGATACGCTGGGGATCCTGCTCGTGGTATAGCAGCCGCACGCTCTTGCCGATCAGTCCCACCGGCGCTTCATAGAGTCTGCCGTTGAGGCTCACCGTTGGATACCCCCACAGGAAGAGGGGTTCGGGGAGCGTCACCGTCCCGCCGCCACAGGCGCTCCGTTCTTGAGAGAGGAGGTCTGAAGCCGAGGAAGAATCTTCCTCCCTCCCCCCGGGGGGAGGGAGCAGCCCTGCCGCTCAGAGCGGGAGAAATAGTTGTCGTTGATGGGGAATCATAGTTGACGTCAGACAAGGCCGCCCATGACTCCGATCGCGTCCCACCTCACAGCTTTCTTCCAACAACGCCTTCCCATCGAGCGCGGAGCCAGTGTGCACACGTGCGATTCGTACGCGGACGCCTTTCGACTGCTCTTGGGCTACGTCAGTGAGCGCCTCAAGGTTCCCCCCTCGCAGCTGCAACTCGAGCACATCGACGCTCCAATGGTGTTGAGCTTTCTCAATCATCTGGAGACGGTACGCGGCAACGGCCCGAGTTCGAGAAATGTCCGGCTGGCGGCGATCAAGTCCTTCATGCACTTCCTTGAGTACCGCGTGCCCTCAGGCCTGGAACAGATTCGATCCATCCTTGCCATCCCTATGAAAACAGCCGAGACCCGGCTGGTCAGGCATCTCACGGTGGAAGAAATGCAGGCGCTTCTGAATGCCCCCGAGCCCACCGGGTTCAGCGGGCTTCGCGACCGTGCGATGCTGCACCTGTGTTTCGCCGCAGGCCTACGCGTGTCCGAGCTGGTCGGCCTCCAGCTCTCCGATGTCACGCTGCAGCCGTCTCCCAGTGTCCTCGTCCATGGAAAGGGGCGGCGAGAGCGCTGCCTGCCGCTGTGGAAGAGCACGACCGTCGCACTACGGGCATGGTTAGCCGTGCGGGCAACCGCAGCAGTGCCCGAGCTCTTTCTCAACGCGCGCGGCCAGCCCATGACCCGCTCAGGCTTCGAGTACATCCTGGACAAGCATGTCCGCACGGCGGCTGCCTCGTGCCCGTCACTGTCGACGAAGCGTGTGTCTCCCCATGTGCTCAGACACTATTCCGCCTTCCGGACTATTACCGAGTGATTTGCTATTTCCTTTCTGTTGT
>CAZBDU010000156.1:0-7719 GCA_964490725.1 uncultured Spirochaetaceae bacterium
GCACCCGGGAGGTGGCCGCGCTGCCCGCCCCGGCGCCCAGGAGCAGCGCGAACAGCAGCACCGTCAGCGCCTGTACGGGTTGGCCCACGAACAGCATCAGCTTCTGAAACAGAGCGATCTCCAGCAGCATGAATCCGGTCCCCAGAGCCGAGAACACCAGGACCAGCAGCCTCAGCTCCCGGGTGCTGGCCAGCCGCGCCACGAGGCCCTCTCCGGAGGTGCTGCCGGCGAACACGACCCTCAACAGCGCCACCAGGCCAACCACGATCAGCACCAGGAACGTGTTGAACGGCGGGGGCAGGCCCCGCTGGAACTTGTAGAAGAACGGCCTGTCGTCCGTGACCGGCCGGAGGTCCAGCGAAGCCGCGCGGATCAGCCTGTCCACGCCCAGCCCGCCCTGGGAGACATCCACCAGGACCTGGTCGAACATGCGCAGCTCCTTGTCCACGCCCAGACGCCGATCGGCGCTCAGCACCACCTGCCGCAGGTAAGGTATGATGAACGGGCTGCGGTCAAAGCCCAGCTCATGCGCCTTGGCGTGCCGCTGGCGGGCCTCCCGCGCCGTGAATGGGTTTTTTTTGATCACCAGGGTGGGCAGCGAACCGGCGCCGATGGCGTAGATATGCTTCATGGCGGCGACCTGGGAGATTCCCCGCCGCTGGAACGCGGCGAGCGCCAGGAAGATCAGCCGGTAAACCTCCGGGCCGTTGTGGGCCACCAGCACCAGCCGTCCTTCGGGGGTCAGGTGATCCAGGTAGTCCTCCATGGCCTCCACGGTGTACAGGTAGCTCTCGGTGAGCGCGTAGCCCTCCACGCTGAGCGCTGCAGCCGACAGGAAGGCGAGCAACGCCGCCAGCAGGGCGCTGCCTCCCGGGTGGCCTTCAGGGAAACGGCGGCGCCAGTGCCGCAGGGCACCCCCGCCCAAACCCAACCCCAGAAGCACGAAGGAAACGATGCCGAACACGTAGTGGTAGCTGTAGAGCGCCGAAAAGAGACGGCTGAATGCGATTTCCAGAATCAGGACCGCCAACGAAAGAAAGAACAGCGCCGCCGCCGATGCCAGCGGCCCGGCCCCGGTGCCGGCTCGCGATCCCTCCGGGCTGTGTACGATCGCCTCTTCCATCAAGGCTCCTGACCAAGAGGGCCGGCCCCGGATCTGCGATGCGCCACGGGGCCGGCCGGTTCCTCGAGATCCGCCGGATCGAGCCCGGCCTCAGCGTGTCACGAGCACGATCGTCAGGGCGGTCACCGCAACGGCCAGGACACCCGTGAGGCTCCAGGGCAGGATGGTGCCCCAGAACATGTGGGCCCCCGAGCGCCGCGGCGCGTAGAGGCCGCCGCCGTAGGGCCCCATCATCCCCGGACCGGTCATCATGCCGGGGCCCATCATGCCCGGACCGAAACCGCCCATCGTTCCGCCCATGCCGCCGTAGGGAGCGTACCCGCTCAGGTAACGGTACCCCATGAGCTGGTGCATGGACGCCAGGCTTTCGGATCCCTCTCCTCCCATCATGCGGTCCATCAGCTCGTGCTGCCGAGGATCCGGCACCATCAGGCTCATCACCGCCTCACCCAGCTTCCCCAGCAGCTCGGGACTCACCGCGTCTGGATCAATCGACTGCTGCGGGCCCAGCCCCTGGGCGTCGCGGATCTCCTTCAGCACCTCCTGCACGCCGGGGCCGTCCGGGTCCTCGGCCTGGGCTACGGCAAAAGATGCGCCCACCGTCAGAAAGGCGATCGCCAGGATCGCTGCGCTTGGCACTCTCACGATCGCACCTCCCAGGCAGCCGGCCCTTGGCCCGGGCCGGCCGCTGTCCTTCACAAATTGAGAACAGGCATCGAGAATGGGCCTCCGGGCTGCCATCCCGGAGGCCCCGTTATGAAATCGTGCGGGCCCCGAAGTCTTTCGGAAGAGGTTAGCTGCTGACTCCGTATTCCCACCGGGGCCCGCCCCTTATCTTCCTCTACTGCAGGTAGCTGGGCTTTATCTTTGCCCTCCGCAACAGGTTCGCGTTGGTCACCACGTTCACCGAGCTGAAGGCCATGGCCGCCTCGGCGATCACCGGGTGCAGCAGCCCCAGGATTGCCAGCGGGATGGCCACCGTGTTGTAGAAGTAGGCCCAGAACAGGTTCTGGCGGATCTTGCGGAAGGTGGCGCGGGACAGCTTGATGGCCATGACCACGCTGGAGAGGTCTCCCCGCACCAGGGTCACGTCCGAGGCCTCGATGGCGATGTCCGTGCCCGTTCCGATGGCGATCCCCACGTTGGCCTGGGTGAGGGCGGGCGCGTCGTTGATCCCGTCGCCCACCATCGCCACGGTGCCTACAAGCTCCTGCAGCCGCTTGACCTCGTCCACCTTACCGTCCGGCAGCACTTCGGCCAGCACCCGGGAGATCCCCACCTTGTGGGCTATGGCCTCCACGGTCCGCTGGTTGTCCCCGGAGATGATGGCCGTCTCGACCCCCATGCCTTCCAGCTCGCGGATGGCCTGGGTCGAGTCCTCCTTCAGCGTGTCCGCCACCGCCGCGATCCCCACCAGCCTGCCGTCATAGGCGGCCAGCATGGCGGTCTTGGCCTCGCCCTCCAGGCGCCGCATCTCCGTCTCCTGCGGGTCGGGGTCGATCCCCGCCTCCCGCATCAGCTTGCGGCTCCCGATCACCACCTCCTTGGCGTTCACCGTGGCGCAGACTCCCCGGCCGCGAATGGCCTGGAAGGCGGAGATCGGCTCCAGCACCACCTCCCGCTGCCGTGCCAGCTGCACGAACGCCTGCCCCAGCGGGTGCTCCGACCCGGACTCCACGGAGGCCAGGAGCTTCAGCAGCTCCTCCTCGTCGAAGCCCGACAGCGGCACCAGGTCCGTCACCTCGGGCTTGCCCTTGGTGATGGTCCCGGTCTTGTCAAAGACCACCGTGTGCACGTCCTTGAGGGTCTGGATGGCCGCTCCCTGGCGGATGAGGATCCCGTTCTGCGCGCCGATGCCGCTTCCCACCATCAGCGCCGTCGGCGTGGCCAGCCCCAGGGCGCACGGGCAGGCGATCACCAGCACCGCCACCGCCGCGAAGATGGCCAGCGTAATCCCTCCCAGGGCCGGATTCACCCAGGGCAGGAAACCCGCCGCCCAACCGGTGATCGGCAAGAGCACCCCCGGCACGATCAACCAGGCCAGCAGCGTCAGCAGCGCCACAGCCAGGACCACCGGCACGAACCAGGCGGTGATGCGGTCCGCGAGCTCCTGGATGGGCACCTTGGAGCCCTGGCACTCCTCCACCATCTTGATCACCTGGGAGAGGAAGGTGTCCTTGCCGACCTTGGCGGCGCGCACCTTCAGGAGCCCCTCCTGGTTCACGGTGGCCCCGATTACCTCGTCGCCGGCTGTCTTGTTCACCGGCATGGACTCGCCGGTGGCCATGGACTCGTCCAGGGCGCTCTCCCCCTCGACGATCACTCCGTCGGTGGGCACCTTCTCGCCGGGACGCACCACCATGACGTCGCCCACCTGCACCTTCTCGACTGGAACCTCCACCTCCGTTCCGTCCACCAGCACGTGGGCGGTCTTGGCCCCCAGCTCCAGCAGGCGCTTGATGGCCTGGGAGGCGCGCCCCTTGGCCGTGGCCTCCACGTAGCGGCCGGTCAGGTGGAAGGACATGATCATCGCCGCCACCCCGGCGTAGTTCGCCACCGGTGTGAAGAAGGTCGCAATTCCCGTGAGGAAGCTGATGCTGGTGCCCATGCCGATCAGCACGTCCATGTTGGCGCTGCCGTGGAGCACCGCCTTAAAGGCGGAGCGCAGCGTGGGCCATCCGATCCACAGCAGCACCGGCAGGGCCAGCACGATCATCCCCAGGTCGTATACGGTGCGGTTGGGCCAGGCGATGCCGCCGATCATCTCCACCAGCATCCAGCCGATGATGGGGATCGTGAACGCCCAGGCCACGAACATGCGTCGGCGCGCCTCGCCCATGCGCCGCTCGTCTTCGTCCACCTCGGAGGCGGCCTCGGTCTCCTCTTCCAGCACCTGGTAGCCGGTGTCCTCGACCGCCTGCCGCAGTCGCGGCAGATCCACCAGGGCGGCGTCGTAGGTGACCGTCCCCTTTTCCGTGGCGATGTTCACCGCCGCCTGATTCACCCCCGGCACCTTGCGCAGGGCCTTCTCGATGGTCTGCGCGCAGGAGGCGCAGGTCATGCCGCCGAGCCTGAGGGTCGCGGTCTCCAGCTCCTGCTTCACGTCATAGCCGGAGTCCCTGATCGATTTCACCAGGGTCTCCAGCGGGGCCCGGCCCGGGTCGTGGCGCACGTAGGCCTTCTCGGCCGGAAGATTGACCGAAACGCTCAGCACGCCCTCCGTCCGCCGCAGGGCCTTCTCGATGGTCTGCGCGCAGGAGGCGCAGGTCATGCCGGCCAGCGCCAGCGTGGTGTCGGCGGCCTCCCCTGCCTGCGCCGGAGGCTCGACGGGCTTCGCCACGGCGGCCGCAGATGCCTGCGTCGCCTGGGCTCCTCGCCCGGTTTTCGCGACGCCGGCCCCTTCCCCGTTTCCAGAGGAGCCGTTCCGCACTGTGTACCCCGCATCGCGGACCGCCTGCTCCAGCGCCTGCGCGTCCGCCCGGCTTGGGTCGTAGGTTATATGGGCTGCGCCCTCTTCCAGGCTCACCTGCCCCGAGCGGACTCCGTCCACCGCCAGAATAGCCTGCTCCACGGTTCGGGTGCAGTGGTCGCAGGTCATGCCATCGATTCCGATGTCCAACGTTTTCATGGCATCCTCCCTCAATGCTCCATACCCCACCCCGGTGGGGTCTCTAAAGGTCATAATACACCACTCTGCGCGGCACGTCAAGTCCTTCTCCACTGAAAGACCGCCTGGCCGTCATCTTCTCTTCCTCCCTGCCGCACCCGGCCGCGCGGACCGGGCGCGTCCCGCTCCGGCCGACGTTGCGCCGGGCTCCAACGCCTCCACGAGCTGGCCGGCCAGCGCCGCCACATGCTCCTCCTGCAGCCCGGCTTCCCCCAGGCGTCGACGGATCCTCTCCCGCACCAGCAGCAGCGCGATCGGGCGCAGCCGGCGCCGGATGTGGGCGGCTCGCACGGCCAGGAGCCGCCAGTCGGGCTCCCCCTCGGCCTGAAGGGCCCTGCGAATCGCACTCACGCGTTCTGCCAGGCCCTGCAGCTGCTGCAGGGCCTGCTCCCGGCAGCCGCTCCTCGCGGCTCCCTCTTCCTTCATTCGCCTTCCCTGCAATCGCCGACCGGCTGCAAGGCCGGCCGCAATCGGTCGCCGTGGAGGAAGCGGACCCGGCACTGCTCGGAGCAGAAGAAGTAGGTACGGCCATGCCGCGCCACCGCCAGCCTGTTGCCCGTGGTATGCACCACCATTCCGCACACCGGATCGATGTCCTCCCGGGCGTCGGTCCGTCCCCGCGATCGTGCCGGGCCGCCTCCTGCTCCGGCCAGGAGCTCCCTGACCTCCTGGCCCCTCGAGGCGGCCAGGCAGCGGTCCGCGAGCAGCTCGCAGGCCCGGAGGTCCAGCTCTCTCACCCGGGCGGCGTGGCTCTCCAGGACGTGCGGGTCCACGCTGAAATGCCGGTACCCCAGACCTACCAGCAGGGGCAGAAACACCGGATCCGAGGCCAGCTCGCCGCACATGCTCAGCGGTTTGCCCGCCTCTTCCGCAATCCGGACGATGCGGCGAAGCATGCGCAGCGCTCCCGGGTCCTCCGGCTGGTAAGAGCAGGACACGTTGCCGTTGTTGCGGTCCACGGCGAAGAAGTACTGCAGCAGGTCGTTGGTGCCGACGCTGAGAAAGTCCACGTGCGGCAGCAGCGCGGGCAGGTTCCAAACCGCCGAAGGCACCTCGATCAGCAGCCCCAGGGGGACCTCAGGCCGGTAGGCAAGCCCCTCCCCCTGCAGGGTCTCCGCAGCCCGGTCGAGCAGACCCAGTACGAACAGCAGCTCGTCCACGGTCTCGATCATGGGCAGCAGCACCCGCGGCTTCGCCTCCCCCCCGGCGGCCTTCAGGATGGCCCGCACCTGCGAGTGGAGCAGCTCGGGGTGAAACCGGTACAGGCGATGCGCCCTCAAGCCCAGGAAAGGGTTTTCCTGCGGCCCCAGCGACAGATAGGGAACGCTCTTGTCCGCCCCGATGTCCAGCGTCCTGATGGTCACCGGACGCCCCGCGAACCGGTGGAACAGCGACGCGTATTCACGCTCCTGCTCCTCCTCCGTGGGTGCCCGGTCCCCCTGCAGGAACAGCAGCTCCGAGCGGTAGAGGCCGACGCCGTCGGCGGCCGCGATCACCTGCCTCTCCACCCGCAGGGGGTCGGTGACGTTGAGCCACAGGCGCACCGGGCCCGAGACCGGCTGGAACGTTTGTGCGCGCGGAGGGGCGTGGCGGCCCGCCGGCGGCAGGCCCCCGCGTGGATTCAGGACGAGCCGCCCTTCCAGGCCGTCCACCTGGACCTCCGGAAGCGCCGCCAGCTTCTCCCGGGGCAAACCCTCCAGGCGCAGCACGGGAATGCCGAACGCCCGGGCCATGATGGCCGCATGCGACAGCGAGGTCCCCTGCTCCACCAGGATCGCTGCCACCCCGACACGCCTGGCCGCCAGGACCCGCGAGGGAAGAAGCTCCCTCAACATCACCACGGGCCGCTCCACGCCGCGGGTCGCCTCCTCCAGGGCCAGCTCGTCCTCCTCGCGCAGCTTCATCCTCAGGCGCAGCAGCACATCGCGCAGGTCGCTTGCGCGGCTCGCGAGCGCAGCGCTCTCCGAGCGCTCCACCATCTCGATGGTCTCACGCAGAACGTACTCGACGGCCACTTCGGCCCCCACGCGCTGGTCCTCGATGAGCGCGCGGACCCTTGCCCGGAACACCCGGTCTTCGAGCATGAAAATGTGGCTCTGGATGATCTCCTGCTCGTCGGCGTAGGATTCCCGGCCCAGCAGCTCCGCCACTCCACGAAGCTCCTCGATCACGGTGGCCACCTGGCGCTCGAAGCGTTCGATCTCCCGGTCCACCTCCGCGACCCGCCGCCGCAGGGGCGCCTCGGTGCCGCTGAGCTCACCCTCGATGTAGCACAGGCGTCCCCAGGCCACACCGGGGGAGAGGATCGTGGCCCCGAACCGCACCTCCCCTGCAGCGCTCTGTTTCTGCATCATCCCGCGGGCCCTCCCTCCGGCCTCTCAGACCCCACCCCCCTGGGGTATCTCTTGATACTTCTACCACCGCTCCCGCCGAAAGTCAAGCCGTTGCTCTTCACCTTTCCCGGACGAATCCAACGGTGGAGGCCTTGACAGCCATTCTGCACTGACCCTACTCTTCACCTGCAAGAATACCCCAGGGGGGTGGGGTAATGCAAGATCCGGCCCGGCAGAATACGCCGGTGCGCCGGGGACAGGAAGGACAAGAGATCGGGGAAAAGAACGATGAAACGAAAACACATGTTCTGGATGTTCGTAGGCTGCATCGTGCCCATCGTGGCGGTGGTGGCCCTTCTGGCGGCGGGCGTCAGGCTCCCCGGGGGGTTGCTGCTTCCCTTGATTCTCCTCTGCCCGGCCATGCACCTGCTCATGATGCGCGGCGCCCATGGCGATCACGAGCACTCCGACGACCACGCGGCGCATGAAGGCGCTGGGGCGAGCCTGCCGGCAGCCGGCAGGCAGCCGGTGCCGTTCGGCTCCGGGCTGCGCCGTTGGCTGGCGGGGCTGCGCCGTCGGCGCTGACAGCTCCCTCC
>CAZBDU010000157.1:0-7672 GCA_964490725.1 uncultured Spirochaetaceae bacterium
CCCGCAGCCGCGGGGCGGGTGCTGCCGGATCCGGAGTGACCGGCGGCGCCGCCCGCCGCGGGCCGCGAGGCGGCGGGCCCTCGCGTTGCCAGCCCGCCGGCTCCTCGTTATAATCCCGCTGGAAAAGGTGACCCGCAGGTTCGCAATGAAGCTTCGACGCATCGCTCGGCATTTCCCCTCGCACATGCCGTCCCACCCGCCCGCGGAGCTGCGGAGCGGCCGGGAACGGCCCGCCTGGAGTCGGCCGTGAGCGCCCTGCTGCTGGGCCTGTACTTCGCCGTCTGGGCCCTGCTCCACAGCGTGCTGGCCAGCCTGCGGGCCAAGAGACTGGCGGAGGAGCTGTTCGGCAGCGCCGCGCGGCGCTGGTACCGGCTGGCCTTCATTGCGGTGGCCGCGGTGACGGTGACGCCGCTTTTGGGTCTGTACTTCCTCCTTCCAGACCGGGGAGTGTATTCGGTGCCTTCTCCATGGCGCTGGCTGATGGCAGCGGGCCAGGTGGCCGGCCTGGCCGTCCTGCTGTGGACGGCGGCGGCCGCCGACCCGCAGGGCTCTGCAGGGCTGCGGCGGCTGCGGCCGCGGAGGGTCGGCGGCACCCGCCGGCCGGGGACCGCCCCGCGGCGGAAGGCCGGCCCCTTTGCGGGCGGCCGCCCCCCGGTATTGAAGACCGCCGGACTCTACGCCCTGGTCCGCCATCCGATGTACCTCGCCGGGATCGTGGTGATGTGGCTCACCCCGCGGATGACCGTCGACCGCCTGGTGCTCTTTGCCCTGGCCACGGCATACCTGTGGATGGGTTCCTTCCACGAGGAGCGGCTCCTGGAACACAAGTTCGGGCAACCCTACCGGGACTACCGCCGCCGCGTGCCGCGGCTCATCCCGGGTCTGCGCCCGGGAAGGCGCAGCAGCCGCTCGTGACCCTCCGGCTCTTCCGCGACGATTCCCTGCTGCTGCTCACCGCGGCGGTCTGGGGCTTCGCCTTCGTCGCCCAGCGCGCCGGCATGGAGCACGTGGGTCCCTTCACCTTCAACGGGCTGCGCTTCGCCCTGGGCTCCCTGTCAGTCCTTCCCCTGGTGCTCCTGCGCCGCAGCCGGACGGCCGGCGGCGGCCAGTCCGGGCCGGGAGCCAGCCTTCTCCACGGCCTGCTCGCCGGCCTGGCGCTCTTTGCGGCCTCCACCCTGCAGCAGGTGGGAATCGTCACCACCACGGCCGGCAAGGCCGGGTTCATCACCGGGCTGTACGTGGTGCTGGTGCCCCTCTCGGGGCTGCTCTGGGGACAGAAGGCCGGTTGGCGCCGCTGGCTGGGCGCGGGTCTGGCGGCGGCCGGGCTATACCTGCTCAGCGTCACCGAACGCTTCACCATCTCGCGGGGGGACCTGCTGGTGCTGATCGGAGCGATCTTCTGGGCCGCCCACGTCCAGATTCTGGGCTGGCTGTCCCCCAGAATGGAGTCGATGCTGCTGGCCTGCCTGCAGTTCGCCGTATGCTCCCTGGCCAGCCTGGCAACGGCTGTGCTGACCGAGCCCCTGCGTCTGGAGGGGGTCCTCCAGGCCGCAGCACCCATCCTGTACGGCGGTCTGGGCTCCGTGGGTCTGGCCTTCACGCTGCAGGTGGTAGTCCAGAGGACCGCGCCCCCGGCTCATGCGGCCATCCTGCTCAGCCTGGAGGGCGTGTTTGCCGTGCTGGGCGGCTGGGTCCTCCTGGGGGAGGGGCTCTCCCTTCGCGGCCTGCTGGGCTGCCTGCTCATGCTTGCGGGCATGCTGGCCTCCCAGAGCGCCCTCCTGCGCAGCCCCCGCGCCCGGCGGGCTCCGCCGTAGCCGGCTGGGGCCGGACCAGGGCGCCCGGCTGCCCGCGCCGCCAAGCGGGGACCCTCCTATCCGCCCCCGCGGATGCGCCGTATCAGCTCCACGGTCTTGCGCACCTCGTTGCGCATGGTGTCGAAGTCGCCAGCCTTGATCAGGTCCTTGCGGATCAGCTTGGAGCCCACCCCCACGCAGACCACGCCGGCCTCGAACCACGCCTTCAACGAGGCCTCCGTCGGGTCCACTCCCCCGGTGGGCATCATGCTGACCCACGGGCAGGGACCCAGAACCGCCTTGACGAAGGCCGGCCCACCCACCTGACCTCCCGGAAAAATCTTGACGATCTCACAGCCCAGCTCCTCGGCCAGAGAGATCTCCGAGGCCGTGCCGCAGCCCGGGGAATAGGGGATCTTGCGCCTGTTGCAGGCTCTGGCCACCTCCGCGTTCAGCAGGGGACCGACGACGAAGTTGGCGCCCCGGGCGATGTACAAGCCCGCCGTGATGGGGTCGATCACCGACCCCACTCCCAGAATGGCGTCGGGAAGCTCTGCGCGACAGTAGCGCTCCAGCTCCGAGAAGACCTCCACCGCGTGGTCGCCCCGGTTGGTGAACTCCACCACCTTCGCCCCCCCCTCGACGCATGCAGTAGCGATCTTCTTGCATACCTCCAGATCGGGATTGTAGAAGACCGGAATCAGCCCGATCTCCACCATTGTGTTCAGCACCTTCAACCTGGGAAAACTGGCCATCCTTCTCTCCTCGAAACCTTCGCCTTGACATTGCGGCGCAGCGCGCCCGGCAGAACCTCCCCGCGCGCCGCCCACCCCGGCGCCTCCCCGGGTGCAGGCCGCACCCGCCGGCCCGCACGCAGGCACCCGCACTCAGTAAAGGCGCAAGCCCGCGGGTTGTCAAGAACCCGCATCGCCCTCGAACAGCCACAGCTGGCCCTCGCCGAACAGGCGGTCCGCCTCCACGCGCAGCACCTCCGCAAAGGTGGAGACGATGGGTTTCAGCTGCCGCTCCACGTAGTGCCCGTAGTCGATGGACGCGCTCACCCGGGAGACCGGCTGCGGACCCTCCCGGGTGACCACGTAGCGGATCAGCCCCCGCCTGTCCTCCGGATCCAGCAGGGCGGCCGCCTGAACGTGGGGCGGGCGGCTGCGCAGGTAGGCCTCGATGGGCTTGCGCAAAGCCTTGCGGTAGACCAGGGCGCCGTCCAGCTCCCCGCCTTCCAGGCGCCGCAGGACCTCCCGGACCAGCTTCCGCACCTCCTCCCCCGAGCTGCCCGCGAAGACCAGCTCCAGAAGGCTGATCTGAAAATCGTGGGCCAGGTCGGTCCAGTCGCGCCGGACGGCCTCCATGCCCCGGATCTCGATCCTGGCGCGCAGCTCCGGCCCTGCCTGCCTGGAGACGCCAGCGCCGGCCGGCTGGGGCCGCCCATCGCCAGCCTCCTCCTCCCGGCGGGCCAGCAGCCCGGCGTAGCCCTTGGCCCGGCCCAGCTGGCCCCCTCCGGCTCCGCGCAGAGGCGGCAGGAAGAAGCGCTCGTAGAGCTTCTCGAGCTCCAGGCTGAGCCGCGACCGCACTCCGTAGCGAACGCGCAGGTGGCGCCGCAGCGCCGCGTTCAGGGCGCCGGCCAGCTCCCGCCCCAGGCTGCCTGCGGCCCCGGCCCGGGAGGCCTCCGGCGGGGCGGCAACGAACAGCGAGTCGGTGTCTCCGTACAACACCTGCAGCCCCCGCCTCTGCAGAAAGTCCCGGCTCCAGGCCAGCAGGTGCTGCCCGAAGGAGGTGATCGCCCCGGACAGCGCCGAGCCGGCGAACCGGCACCCCGGGGAGCCCAGCACGCCGTAGAAGGAGTTCATGATGATCTTGTACACGAAGGAGGCAATGGCATCGCCCCGGGCGCGGGCCTCCCTTCGCTCCTGGAAGAAGCGGTCCAGCAGCTCCGGCAGCACCGCCGGCTCGCGGCTGAAGGCCGCACCGTTGGGCGCCCGGATCGGCCCCCCGCCGTCCGCCGCCTCACCCGACGGCGAGGCCTCGCCGGCTGGACCGTCCTCCTCCAGAGCCGGCCGGTAGCTCAGGGGGTCGATGTTGAAGGTCCGGATGATGGAGGGGTAGAGGCTGCGGAAATCGAAGACCATCACACCCTCATGCAGGCCGGGCCGCGGTGGAAGAATCGCGCCCCCCGGCGCGGCTTCCAGCGGCAGGGAATCCACGCCGGCGGTGGGCGCCACGCGGCCGCGACGGTGCATCGCCTCGATGTAGAGGTGCTCGAAGGCGGGGATGCTGGTCCAGGCGCGATCCGGCGCCACGCCGATGAGCTGGCAGCGCCGCACGGTGAGCTCGAGCAGGCCCGTCCGCTCCAGGATCTCCGCCACCAGCCGGGCGTCCTCCAGGCAGTAGAGGCAGAACTCCACGGGGTTCTCCCGGTGCAGACGGTCGATGGCCGAAAGGCGGCTCTCACCCGGGGAAACCTGGAGCCGTTTGCCGCGGCCCAGCACCGCCTCCGCCACCGTCTCCAGGGTGTAATCCTCGAAGCGCAGGGGGGAGGCCCGCACCAGCCTTGCTCCGTCCCAGGTCTCGCGGCCGGGCACGATGAGCCCCACCGACCGGCCCGAGGAGCCGGGCAGAACCACGCTGCGATCCGAAGACCTGCCCAGGTCCATCTCGATGCGGTGGTGGCGGAAGCGCTCCCAGAGCACCCGGAAGTCGAAGTCGATCACGTTCCAGCCGGTGAGGATGTCGGGGTCCCACAGCCGCAGCTGCTCGCGAAAGGCATCCAGGAGCGCCGCCTCTCCGGGCAGGCAGGTGATCTCGGAATGTCCCAGCTCCGCGCCGGCAAAGAACACCCTCCCGGCGCGCAGCTCGCGGAAGGGGTCCACCAGGAACATGCCCAACGCCAGCAGCCGGGAGCTCTGCGGGTCGGTCTCGATGTCCACCGACAGCAGCGAGAGCTGCGGGAGCCACTCCCCCGGCTCCACTTCAGGGTCCACGTACACCCGGCCCACCCTGCGGCCGGGCCGCGATTCGCCTCGCAGGCGCACCGCTGCGTGGATGCCCCGCTCCAGACGGAAGTGATCGGTGGGCCGCAGGTCCGCCTCGTAGCTGCGCACCCCCGCCGCCGCCAGAATCGCCCGGGCCTGCCGGCGGCTCTCGGCGCTCTCCCACTCCAGGCGCAGGCAGGGTTCGCCGTCCATGGTGCAGGGCTGCCCGGCGCCGTCGGAGCCCCTCCGTGCGGGGGGCACCCCCGCCGCCTCGAGAAGCGCGCCGGCCCTCCCGGCGTCGGAGCGGCGAAGGTAGAGGTGGGGCCGGTAGCGCTGCTCCACCGCCGCGAAGGTGTCCCCGCCGCGCAGCCTGCCGATGAGGTACAGCCGGGTGCGCCCGCGCACGGTGCGCGCGTAGGAATGGACGATGAAGCCCTCCACCCACTGCTGCATGCCCCCAAGTGTAACCGCTGCGGGCCGCCCCGATCCATCCCGCAGCCGGACGGCCTGCGCCCCCCGCCCCCGGCGGCCGAGGGGCCGCTCCCGAGGCGCCGGGGGCGGCAGCCAGCCTATTGACCGGCCGGCCGGCTGGCAGCTACTCTGCTTGCGGGCGCCCGGCGGCGTCCGGCGGCTATCACCATGATCCGATACGCGGTTCTCGGCAGCGGCTCCAACGCCAACTCCTACATCTTCGAGGCGGACGACTTCGCGGTGGTCGTGGACAACGGCTTCTCCTGCAAGGCTTTCCTGGAGCGGGTGGAGCGGGCGGGATTCCGCAAGGAGCACATCCGCTACATCCTCCTCACCCATCCCCACGCGGATCACCTGCGGGGAGTGGAGCGGCTGTCCCGGCAGCTGCGGGTGCCGGTGATCACCCACTGGAACCTCACCGAGGCCCGTTACGTCAAGAAGGGCTTCTACAAGCGGCTGGAGGTGCGTCCCAACCGGCGCCACCGGTTCGGCGAGCTGCAGGTGCTGCCCTTTCACACCAGCCACGACGCCCCCTGCTCGTTGAGCTACCACTTCGCCCTGGGAGGCCGGACCTTCACGGTGATCACCGACACCGGCCAGCTGAGCCGGCAGATGGTCCGGCTGGCCGGGGAGGCGGAGGTGCTCTTTCTGGAGGCCAACCACTCCGTGAGGATGCTGAAGGAAGGGTTCTACCCGGAGGAGCTCAAGCGCCGCATCCTCTCTCCCTTGGGGCACCTGTCCAACCTGGACGCCGCCAGGCTGCTCGATGCCCTGCCCCGAACGCGCCTGCGGGAGGTCTACCTGTGCCATCTCTCGGCCAACAACAACTCACCCGCAGTGCTGGAGGCCGAGCTGGCCGGCGCCCTGAGGAGGCCGGCGCCGGTGCACATCTGCCCCCGCGGGGCCCTGTGCAGGGGTCCGGAGGCCTGAGCGGTGCCCGAGATGCGCCTCTCCCGGCTCCTGGCCTCCGTCCCCTCGCTGCAGGTGCTGGAGCGCCGCGGCGACGGGGACCCCATGGTGAGTGCAGTCGCCTTCGACTCGCGGCTGGTGCAGGCTGGCGACCTGTTCGCGGCGCTCCCGGGGCTGCACACCGACGGCCACCGCTTCATCGGCGCGGCCATCGAGGCCGGCGCCGTGGCGGTGCTGCACTCCCGGCCGGTGGAGCCCCTCCGGAGGGAGGCGGTGTACCTGCGGGTGGCGGATCTCCGGCGGGCCATGTCGGCGCTGGCCGCCGCCCTCTCGGGCTGTCCTTCCCGGCGGCTGCGGGTGATCGGGGTCACCGGCACCGACGGCAAGAGCACCACCGTCGCCCTCATCCACCAGCTCCTCTCCTCCCTGGGAGAGGCGAGCGGCTTCCTGTCCACCGCGAGCTACCTGGCAGGCTGCGCCGCCGAGCCCAACCCCTGGCGGCAGTCCACCCCCGAGGCGCCGCAGATCCAGGAGCTCCTGCGCCGCATGGCGGAGGCGGGCAAGCGCTACGCCGTGCTGGAGGCCACCTCCCACGGACTCTCGGAGCGCACTGGACGCCTCCTGGACGTGCGCTTCGCCGCGGCGGTGCTCACCAACATCACCCACGAGCACCTGGAGTTTCACGGCACCTTGGAGCGCTACCGCTCGGACAAGGCCAACCTCTTCCGTGCCCTGGACCACCCGGAACCGGCGGCGGAGGCAGGCGGCGGCGGACACCCGCGCTTCGGGGTGCTCAACGCTGACGACCCCAGCGCCTCCTACATCCGGACGCAGACGGCCAGCCCCCTGTTCACCTACTCCCTGGAAAGCCCCGCCGCGGATCTGTACGCCGGCGAGCTGGACGGCGACCTTGCGGGCAGCACCGTGACGCTGCGCCTGGACGGTCGCAGCGATCGGGTTCGGCTGGCTCTTCCCGGCGCCTTCAACGTGCAGAATCTGATGGCCGCCCTGCTCACGGTGAGCCGCCTCCTGGGGGTGGGGCTGGAGCAGCTGGCGCCCCACGTCCCGGGCCTGAAGGGCGTCAAGGGCAGGATGGAGCCCATCGTTGAGGGACAGCCCTTCCGGGTGATCGTCGACTACGCCCACACCCCGGAATCCTTCGCCCGGCTCCTGCCCCTGGTGCGCCGCCACACCCCCGGGGGGCTGATCGCCGTGTTCGGCTCGGCCGGGGAGCGCGACGTGGAGAAGAGGGCCCGCCAGGGGGAGGTGGCGGCGCGCTTCTGCCGCCTGGCGGTGCTGGCGGACGAAGACCCCCGGGGGGAGGACCGGGAGGAGATTCTGCGCCAGATCGCCTCGGGCGTTCCCGCAGGAGGCCCCTGCTGCACAGTGCTGCAGCCGGACCGGCGCCTGGCCATCCAGGCCGCCTTCGCGGCGGCCCGGCCCGGCGACACCGTGCTGCTCCTGGGCAAGGGGCACGAGCAGAGCATCATCACTGCGGACGGCTCCCTTCCC
>CAZBDU010000158.1:0-7652 GCA_964490725.1 uncultured Spirochaetaceae bacterium
GGCAAGGGCAGTGGCGGGCGGGAGCCGCACCGGCGCGCGGGGCGGACCGGGCGCCGGGTCCCGGGCGGCGGCTGCGTTGGGCCCGGGCCCTCTGGATGCCTCGCCGGCTTGACACGGTCTGCAGATATGCATTATTGTGCAATCGTGAATCAAGGCGTGGAAAAGCTGAAGTCCGCCGGCGAGGAGACCCGGCTGCGCATCCTGCGGCTCCTGGTCCGCGCCGGCGAGGAGCTGTGCGTCTGCGAGCTGGTGGACGTGCTGGCCAAGCCTCAGTACACCGTCTCCAAGAGCATGACCAACCTCAAGAAGGCGGAGCTGGTGGAGGAGCGCCGGGACGGAAAGCTCATGATGTACCGCCTGAAGCGCGGTCCCTTCAACGACCGCCTCTTTCAGGCCATCGCCGTCCTGCCCGCCGAGGCTCCCCTGTACCGCAACGACTTCCTCAGGCTGGAGAAACGCCTGGCCCTGCGCAGAGAGGGCCGTTGCGTGGTCACCTACCGGTAGGGAAGGCGCCGGGCCCACGGCCGGCGGGCCCCGCGGGGGGACGGCAGAAGGGAAGCAAGAAGGAGGGCTGCATGGAAAGGAAGGCCGAGAAAAAGCTGAGCATCTTCGAGCGGTACCTCACCCTGTGGGTGGCGCTGTGCATCGGCGCCGGGGTGGCTCTGGGGCGGCTGGCGCCGCAGGTGGCGGTGGCCCTGGACTCCCTGTCCTTCTACCAGGTTTCCATCCCCATCGCCGTATGCCTGTTCTTCATGATGTATCCCATCATGGTGAAGATCGACTTCGGCGAGGTGGTACGCGCCGGCAAGACGCCCAAGCCCGTGCTCATGACCCTGGGGATCAACTGGGCGATCAAGCCCTTCACCATGTACCTGATCGCCTCCCTGTTCCTGGGCGTCCTGTTCCGCCGCTTCCTCCCGGGCACGGAGATCTTGAAAAGCGGGCAGGAGGTGGAGCTGTGGCGAAGCTACATCTCCGGGGCCATCCTGCTGGGGATCGCCCCCTGCACCGCCATGGTGCTGATGTGGAGCTACCTGGCCCGGGGCAACGACGGGCTCACCCTGGTGATGGTGGCCATCAACTCCCTGACCATGCTGGTGCTGTACGCGCCGTTGGGCGGGTTCCTGCTGGGGGTGAACGCCATGCCCATCCCCTGGCAGACCATCCTGCTCTCAGTGGCGGTGTACGTGGCCCTGCCCCTGGTGGCCGGTTACTTCTCGCGGCGGGCCATCATCCGCAGCCGCGGGGAGGAGTGGTTCCGCCGGCGGTTCCTCCACACCCTCACCCCGGTGAGCATCGTGGCGCTGCTGCTCACCCTGGTGCTGCTGTTCTCCTTCAAGGGCGAGATCATCCTGGGCAACCCGCTCACCATCTTCTGGATCGCCGTACCGCTGTTCATCCAGACCGTCCTGATCTTCAGCCTGGGCTACTTCCTGCTGTCCAGGCTGCTGCGGCTGTCCTACCACGACGCGGCGCCGGCCTCCATGATCGGCGCCTCCAACCACTTCGAGGTGGCCATTGCCACCGCCACCATGCTCTACGGCCTGTCCTCCGGGGCCGCGCTGGCCACGGTGGTGGGGGTGCTCATCGAGGTGCCGGTGATGCTTCTGCTGGTGTGGGTGTGCAAGCGCACCTGCTTCCTGCACGGCGAATGCCGGCTGGACCTGCCGCAGTGCCGGGCCGCGCGGGAGGCCGCCCCCCGGGTGGAGGCCCCCGGGGCGGGGGCCGCGGCGGGGCCCGCATGAGCCCGGCTGGCGCCTCCGGCCCGGCGCAGGAAGCGGCCCCGAGCCCCGGGGCCCCGCCGGGCGCGGCTGTCCCGTGCCCCGTGCCGCGGGTGGGCTGGGAGTGGTCCTCCCGGGAGCGCCGGGGCGCGCGGCTCTGCCGCTGGAGCAACCGCTTTCGCATGCGCTACTCGCTGCCGGCGGGGCTGTACGAGCTGGGCGATCCGGACGGGGAGTCGCCGGTGCTGGTGACCGCCAACTACCGGTTGAGCTTCGACCTGCTGCGCCGCGCCATGGCCGGCCGCAGCGCCTGGATCCTGGCGCTGGACACCTCCGGTATCAACGTCTGGTGCGCCGCCGGCAAGGGTACCTTCGGCACCGGGGAGCTCACGCGCCGGGTCCTCGCAAGCGGGCTGGAGGAGGTGGTGGGCCATCGCAGGCTGATCCTCCCTCAGCTGGGCGCCCCCGGGGTGCAGGCGCACCTGGTGCAGCGCGCCACAGGCTTCTCCGTGCGCTACGGCCCGGTGCGGGCCGAGGACCTGCCCGCCTACCTGGACGCGGGAGCCCGTGCCACCCGGGAGATGCGCGCCGTGCGCTTTCCGCTCCGTGACCGCCTGGCGCTGGCCCCCATGGAGCTGGCCCACGCCCTGCGGCCGCTGGCCTGGCTGCTGGCGGGCACTCTGGCGCTCTTCGGTATGGCCCCCCAGGGCATCCTTTTCCAGAAGGCCCTCAGCGCCGGGATGCCCTTCGCCCTCATGGAGCTGGTGGCCGTGCTGGCCGGCGCGCTCCTGTTCCCGCTCCTGCTGCCCTGGCTGCCGGGCCGGGCCTTCGCCCTGAAGGGCTGGATCCTCGGCCTGGTGGTGACCCTGCCCTTCTCCTGGCTGGAGCACACGCGCGCCTCCGGCGGTACGGTCCGCGCGCTGCTGGCGCTGGTTGCCTTCCCGGCGCTGGTCTCCTTCATGGGCTACACCTTCACGGGAAGCACGCCCTTCACCAGCCTGTCGGGGGTGCGGCGGGAGCTGCGCGTGGCGCTGCCCTTCTACATCCTCTCCGCGGCGGCTTCCACTGCGCTGCTGGTTCTTGCTATTATAGGGAGCTGGAGATGAGCATGACCTATCTGTCCGGAGTGGTGACCCTGGAGTACCGGGAGGAGCTCTGCCGCGGCTGCGGCCGCTGCGTGGAAGTCTGTCCCCGGGAGGTTTTCGTCATGGAAGGCCGCCGGGCGGCGCTTCTGGACCGGGACCGCTGCATCGAGTGCGGCGCCTGCGCGCTCAACTGCCCCGAGGAGGCCATCCAGGTGCGGGCGGGGGTGGGCTGCGCGGCGGCGGTGCTGAACGGCCTGCTCACCGGAGGCGAGCCTTCCTGCGGGTGCGGCGGGGACTGCTCCCCGGAGGATGCGGTCGCGCAGCCGGGCCAGGAGCCCGTGCTGTACGATCTGGGCGGCGAGGCCGGTGGGCGAGACCCCGGCGGGCGGGAGGCGCAGCCGGCCGCGGAGCGCCAGGCGGCGGGCTCCTGCGGCTGCGGGACAGGGAGCACCGGCTGCTGCTGAGGCCGGCGCCACCGGCGGCAACCCCCGTCCGCCCGAAGCCGCCAGGTGTGCGCGGCGGGAGGATGGACCATGAGACGCACGCTGCTCCTGCTGGGATGCATCACCGCCCTGGCCTGCGGCCGCGGCCTGGCCCTGGGGAGCGGTGAGAGCGGGCGCACTCGCAGCGTCTCCGGCGCCACCGGAGTGCTGCTGTCCGTGCCGGGGGAGCTCACCATCACCCAGGGCCAGCGGGAGTCCCTGGAGATCTCGGCTAACGACAGCCTGCTGAGCGGCATCATCACCGAGGTGCGGGACGGCACCCTGCGCATCCGCAGCCGGGGCATGCTCTTCGGGCTGGGCTCCGTTCGCTACCGGCTGACTCTGCGCGCCGTGCACCGCATCGCCATCACCTCCTCCGGAAGGATCCGCGCCGAGCGCCTCCACACCGAGTCCCTCGAGGTCCGGCTCACCTCCTCCGGCGACCTGGCCATCGGGGACCTGGAGGCGGACCGCGTGGACGTGCTGCTGTCCGGCTCCGGCGCGATGAGCGCGGCCGGTCAGGCCCGGGAGCAGCGCGTACGGGTCACCGGCTCCGCCTCCTACCGCGCCCGGGAGCTGCGCAGCCGGCAGGCCTCGGTGGAGCTCACCGGCTCGGGGGACGCGGCCCTCTGGGTGACCGACCGGCTGGAAGCCAACCTCACCGGCAGCGGCGACCTGCGCTACCACGGGCGGCCCCGGGTCACCTCGCGCGTCACCGGCTCGGGCAGCCTGGAGAGCCTGGGCCCGCACTGAGCCGGAAAGCTCCACGCACAGCCCCCGCTACCAGTTGAACTTGAACTTGCGCCCGTCCGGTGGTATATCTGAGTTAGGCGAGCCTAACTTCGGACTGCCGCCGCGGGGCGGCTGTACCCGGATGGCCGCCCTGACGGGAAACATCGTGAGGATCGAGACCAGCACCGGCCGACACAGCGCAGCCCCGCACCCGGAGAGCTTCCTGGGGGCCCCGCGGGTAGTCATTCTGGGCCTACCCAACAGCGGCAAGAGCCAGCTCTTCAACGACCTCACCGGAGGCTACGTCCTGGTGGCCAACTACCCTCTGACCACGGTGGAGCCCCAGCGGCGCACCGCGCTGGTTCACGGCCGCCGCTACGTGCTGGAGGACACTCCCGGCCTGTACGGCCTCTACGGGCATTCCGAGGAGGAGATCTCCGTGCGGGAGGAGCTGTTCGCCGACCCGCCGGACGGCCTGATCGTCTGCACCGACGTGCGCAGGCTGAAGCAGTCCCTGCTGCTGATCCAGGACCTGGCGGAGCTGGACCTGCCCCTGCTGGTGGCGCTCACAGGGACCGAGGAGAGCCGGCAGCGCGGCCTGGAGGTGGACCCCGAAAGGCTGGCGGAAGCCCTGGGCGCGCTGGTGGTGGAGCATCGCCCGCTGCTCGCCGCCGGGCTGGAGAAGGTGCGGGCTGCGCTGGAACGCATGCAGCCGGCGGGGCTGCGCCTGGATCACGGCGCGGAGCTGGAGCGACGCCTTTCGCTGGCGGTCGAAGCCATCCCCGGGCGGCTTGCCTTCCGGCGGGCCAGGGCGCGATTGCTCCTGGCGGGCGACCCCTCGGTGGCGCGTTCACTGGAAGCCGGCCTGAGCCCCGAAGAACGCACCCGGCTTCAGGGGAAGACCGCGGAAGCCCGGCGGGGCTACCGCGGCAGCCTGCACCGGGCGTTGAACGGGCGGCGCGCCGCAGCCGTGGAGGAGATGGCCCGCCGGGCGGCCCGCCGGGTGCGCGGCAGGCCGGGACGGGCCGCCGCGGCGGCGGCTCGCCTGTGCCGCCATCCGGTGGCGGGCCTTCCCATTCTGGCGGCGGTGGTGGCCCTCACCTACGTGGCGGTGGTCTACCTGGCCGGGTGGCTGGACCGCACCCTTTCCGTCCTCCTGGTGGACCCGGCGCTGGGAGTAACCGCTCGCCTGGTGAGCAATCCCTTCTGGAAGGACTTCCTGATGGGAGACTACGGGCTGCTCACCCTGGGGCTGTTCAACGCGCTGGTCACGGTTCTGCCCATCCTGTCGGTGTTCTTCCTCATCCTGGGCCTGCTGGAGGACGTGGGCTACCTGCCCAACCTGACCGTGCTGGCCCGCAGGGTGCTGGAAAAGGTGGGCCTGAGCGGCCGCTCGGTGATGAGCCTGATCCTGGGCTTCGGCTGCAAGACCATGGCCACCCTGACCACGCGGGGAATCACCTCGCGGCGGGAGCGCTACATAGCGATCTTTCTCATCGCCTTCGCCATCCCCTGCTCCGCTCAGCTGGGCATAGACCTCAGCATCCTGGGACGCGTGGGGCTGCAGGCCGCGCTGATCGCCTTCGGCACCCTGGCCGCGGTGGAGATCGGCGCGGGGCTGATCCTGAACAGGATCCAGCCGCCGGAGCCCAGGACGGACTTCATCCAGGAGCTGCCCCCCTTGCGGCTGCCGGACCCCAGGGCCAGCCTGCGCAAGACCGGCTATCGCCTCTGGTGGTTCCTGAAGGAGGCGCTGCCGATCTTCCTGGTGGCCGCAGTGGCCATGTTCGCTCTCCACCGCCTGGGGGTGCTGGGATGGCTGGAGGCAGGCCTGCGGCCTGTGGTGACCGGGTGGCTCGGCCTGCCGGAGCGCATCGTGGAGGTTCTGATTCTCTCCATGGCCCGCCACGAGGCGGGAGCGGGTCTGCTGCTGAGCATGGTGGGCGCCGGGGCCCTCAGCTACGGGCAGGTCGTTGTGGCCGTGGTGCTGACCACCATGTTCGTGCCGTGCTTCGCCAACATCGTGGCCATGTGCCGCCAGCTGGGGCTGGCCCGGGGGCTTCTCACCACCCTGGTCATCAACGCCGGCTCCTTCGTGCTGGCGGGCCTCCTGCGCTGGGCGCTGGTGCTGGCAGGCGTGGCGGGATAGCCGCGGCGTCCCCGGCGGTGGACTCCGCGCCGGCGGCACCGGGGCGGCGGCATCGGGGCGGCGGCATCGGGGCGGCGGCATCGGGGCGGCGGCATCGGGGCGGCGGCATCGGGGCGGCGGCGAAAGGGAAATCGCGGCGAAAGGGAAATCATGGAACGCAGGCGCGAGAAGGAAGAGTACCTGGAGACCCTGTGGGTCCTGCTGGAGCAGGGGAGCGCCTCCCGGGAGGATCTGCGTGCTGAGGTGGGCGGGGACTACCGGGAGGACATCGTAGAGGAGCTGGTCCGGGAAGGCGTCCTGCGCTCCGAGGACGGGGCGTTCAGCTTCACCGAAGCGGGGCACCTGCTGGCACGGCAGGTGATCCGCGCCCACCGGCTGGCCGAAAGGCTGGTGCACGACGTGCTGGGCGTGGAATACGAGAAGGGCGCCTGCGAGTTCGAGCACATCATCAGCCGGGACCTGGTGGACAGCATCTGCACCCTGCTGGGGCATCCGCGGGAGTGCCCTCACGGCATGGCCATTCCGGAGGGCGAGTGCTGCCGCAGCCGCGCCCGGGTGGTGGAGAGCACCGTGGAGCCCCTGACGGAGTTGGAGGTAGGCCGTGAGGCCCGCATCGCCTACGTCCACGCCCGCGACGACCGGCAGCTGCACCGGCTGGACAGCCTGATGATCCGCCCTGGCGTGCAGATCCGCCTGCACCAGCGCCGTCCCACCGTCGTGATCGAGTGCGAGGGCGCAATGGTGGCGCTGGATGACCAGGTGGCCGCCGCCGTGCACGTGTGGGCCGCGGCCCTTCCCTCCCCCGCAGGCGCCGGGAGGCCAGGCGGACGGCGAGGGCGGCGAGGCTTTCGCCACGGGGCGCCCGGCCCGGGATAGGGCGGGCCCGCGCCCTCAGTCCACGCAGCCCGGCTGCGCCGCCTCCGGCTCCAGGCTCATCAGCCGCTGCCAGGATTCGGCGCCGAAACGCCGGTGCACGGCCCTGGTGAGCCGCTCCAGGCGCACGATGGCCTCGCAGTCCACGGCGTGCTCCAGCCGGCAGGCCATCTCCTCGGCACGCTCCGGCTCCAGCAACAGAAGCTCGTGAAGGAAACGCAGGAGCACCTCGTGCTTGGCCGCAACCGCCTCGGCCAGGATCTGCCCCTCCTCGGTGAGGCTTATGGCGGAGCTTTTCTCGTAGTGGACCAGCCCCTTGTCGCGCAGCACCTTCAGCGCCCCGGTCACCGAGGGCATCTTCACCTTCAGGTGATCGGCGATCTCCTTCACCCTGGCAGGCGCGCCTTCCCTGGACAGCAGGCTGATGGCCTCCAGGTAGTCCTCCAGGCTGGAGCTGAGCTTATCTGTTCCGACGGAGCTCATGAGTCCATGATATCCCGCTGGCCGCTGCAGAGCAACCGGCCGCGCCGGGCATGGGCGGGGGGCCGCGGGCGCGCTGGGAGTGCGTCTGGGGCCCCCGGGCGCGGGGCGGGGGGTCGCGGTGCGGAGG
>CAZBDU010000159.1:0-7571 GCA_964490725.1 uncultured Spirochaetaceae bacterium
GGGGAGCGGGCGTAGCGGGGGAGCGGGCGTAGCGGGGGAGCGGGCGTAGCGGGGGGCGCGGGTTGACAGGCCGTGCGGGTACGGTTATCTTTGGGGCAGATATGAA
Organism: uncultured Spirochaetaceae bacterium; assembly: GCA_964490725.1. Lineage (GTDB taxonomy): Bacteria > Spirochaetota > Spirochaetia > SZUA-6 > DRHE01 > CAZBDU01. Next base: position 107 of record CAZBDU010000159.1, read on the forward strand.
CCTGAGATCCGGGCTCACTACGGTCTAACCTGCCGCTGCTGGCGCTCACCCCGAAGGGGAGGCGGCGCCGTAGCGGGGGAGCCTTTATGCCGTCTCCTTTTACGAAAGCGGACCGGTGTAAAGGCTCTTTTTTTCGGCAGGACCGCGAGTGTGGGACCGCCCCGGTGAGGAGGACAGGGCACATGGAGGGCAAGATGGAAGCGAAGATGGAAGACATGGAAACCACGGAAGAAAAAGGCCACAGGCTGCTGAAGATCCGCCACTCCACCGCGCACGTGATGGCCGAGGCGGTGCTCGCCATGTACCCCGGCACCAGGCTGGCCATCGGGCCGCCCATCGAGGACGGCTTCTACTATGACTTCGAGCTGCCCCGGCCTCTGTCCGCCGAGGACCTTCCCGAGATCGAGCGGCGGATGAAGAAGATCATTGGCGGCGCTCACCCCTTCGAGCGCCGGGTGATCTCCCGCCGGGAGGCGCTGGAGCTGTTCCGGGACCAACCTTACAAGCAGGAGCTGATCCGGGACCTGCCGGAGGGGGAGGAGATCTCCACCTACCAGCAGGACAGCTTCATCGACCTGTGCCGCGGGCCGCACGTGGAGAACACCCGCCGCCTGGCGGCGGACGCCTTCAAGCTCCTGTCCGTGGCCGGGGCCTACTGGCGGGGGGACGAGCACAACCCCATGCTGACCCGCATCTATGGCACCGCCTGGGAGAGCCGGGAGGAGCTGGAGAGCTACCTGAAGCGGAGGGAGGAGATCCAGAAGCGGGACCACCGGCGGCTGGGCAGGGAGCTGGACCTGTACTCCACCCACGAGGAAGCGGGCGCCGGTCTGGTCTACTGGCACCCCAGGGGGGCGCGAATCCGCACCATCGTGGAGGATTTCTGGAAGCGGGAGCACTTCCGCCACGGCTACGAGGTGGTGAACACGCCGCACATCGGCAAGGCGTGGCTGTGGCAGACCTCCGGGCACCTGGGCTTCTATTCCGAGGCGATGTACGCGCCCCTCACCATCGACAACGTGGACTACTACCTGAAGCCCATGAACTGCCCCTTCCACATCCTGATCTACAAGTCTTCCTTGCGCTCCTACCGGGATCTGCCGCTGCGCTGGGCGGAGCTGGGCACGGTGTACCGCTACGAGCGCTCCGGGGTCCTCCACGGCCTGCTGCGGGTGCGGGGCTTCACCCAGGACGACGCCCACATCTTCTGCACCCCCGACCAGATCGAGGAGGAGATCCACCGCACCCTGCGCTTCTCCCTGCAGATGTGGGACGCCTTCGGCTTCAAGGAGATCAGGGCCTACCTGGCCACCAGGCCGGAGGGCAGCGTGGGGGAGGAGAGCCGCTGGGAGCAGGCCACCGTCTCCCTGAAGAAGGCCATCGAGAAGGAAGGGCTGGAGTACGCCATGGACGAGGGGGGAGGGGCGTTTTACGGGCCCAAGATCGATCTGAAGGTGAGAGACTCCCTGGGCCGGGAGTGGCAGATGACCACCATCCAGTTCGATTTCAATGAGCCGGAGCGCTTCGACATGACCTTCGCGGCTGCCGACGGCACCGAGCAGAGGCCCTACATGGTGCACCGCGCCCTGCTGGGTTCGCTGGAGCGCTTCTTCGGCGTTCTCATTGAGCACTACGGAGGGGCCTTTCCGGTGTGGCTGGCTCCCGAGCAGGCGGTGGTCATCCCGGTGGCTCCGCCCTTCAACGACTACGCCGCCCAGGTGGCGGCCCGCCTGCAGGCGGAGGAGCTGCGGGCACGGGCGGATCTGAGCGATGAGCGCATGAACGCCAAGATCCGCGACGCCCAGACTCAGAAGGTGCCCTACATGCTGGTGGTGGGCGAGAAGGAGCGCAGCTCCGGGGGGGTGTCCGTGCGCACTCGCAGCGGGGAGCAGCTGGGGGACCTCTCCATTGAAAAGTTCACCGCCATGCTCCATGATAAGATCCGGGAGCGCCAGGAGCTGTAGCGCACGGGGCGCGGAGCCCGGGGCATGCGGCCCCGGGCGGCGCCACCCTCCGGGGCGCAGCCGAGGAGTTGTGAGGCCGTGGCACGATGGTAGAGAAGATCGTGAAGCGTGACGGGCGGGTGGTGCCCTTCGACCGCAGCAAGATCACCTTTGCCATCCTCCAGGCGGCGGTGGCCGTGGGCGGCCGCGACCGGGCCACGGCGGAGCGGGTCACCGACGAGGTGATCGGGATGTTGGAGAGGCGGGCCCAGCCGGACACCTACCCCACAGTGGAGGAGGTGCAGGACCTGGTGGAGAAGGCCCTCATCGAGCGCGGCCATGCCCGCACGGCCAAGGCCTACATCGTCTACCGCTACGAGCACGCCCTGAAGCGGGCCGGAAAGCAGAGCCTGACCTATTCGTCGGACAACATCCCCTACGCCAAGCTCTGGGAGACGCTGTCCTGGGCGGTGGACCACGGCTGTGTGACCCTGCAGCAGATCGCCGGCATCATCGACGGCGACGGCTTCCCGCAGCTGGTCCGGGACTCGGAAGCCTTCTACCATTCGGAGCTGGAGGCCGCCCTGGAGAAGATTCGCGAGCGCCTTTCCACCCTGAAGATGATCGTCATCGCGGGGCCTTCCTCCTCGGGCAAGACCACCACCACCATCAAGCTGGAGGAACGCCTGAAGCCGGAAGGGTACGCCTTCGTGCCGATCAACGTGGACAACTACTTCCTTAACCTCGAGGACCACCCCCGCGACCCCAGCGGCGACTACGACTTCGAGACCCCCCAGGCGCTGGACATGGACCTGATCAACCGGCACTTCCGGCGCCTTTTGGACGGCGAGGCGGTGGAGGTGCCCTTCTACAACTTCAAGACCGGCCGCAGGGAGGGATCGGCGGGGAGGATGCAGCTCGCCGAGAGGCAGCTGCTGCTGGTGGATTCCCTGCACGGCCTCTTCCCGCAGATGACCGAGGATATCCCGGAGGAGCGCAAGTTCCGCCTCTACATCGAGACTCTCTCCCAGGTGAAGGACCGCAGCCGCCGCTTCCTGCGCTGGGCGGACGTACGCCTGCTGCGGCGCATGATCCGGGACATGCAGTTCCGCAACTACAGCCCCAAGCAGACGATCCGCCACTGGCACTTCGTGCGCCGCTCGGAGCTGCGCTACATCGTGCCGCGGCTGCGCGAGGCGGACGTGATCGTCAACAGCTTCCTGCCCTACGAGCTGCCCGTGATGAAGCATCGTCTGGGCGGGCTGTTCCCGGCGTTCATCGAGGAGTTCCGCGCCGAGGCGGAGCAGGCGGACGCCCTGGACCGGGCGGAGCGGATCCAGGAGCTGTTCGCGCAGATTCCGGCCTGGGAAGACCAGGAGCTCGTCCCCGCGGACTCGCTGCTGCGGGAGTTCATCGGCGGCAGCCGCTACTCGTACTGAAGCCTCGAAGGAGAACGCCGTGAAGGAGCGCATGGAACGCCTGCGGGAGATGGACGCCGAGATCCAGAAGCTGCGCCACATCGCCGCGATCCTGCACTGGGACCAGGAGACGTGCATGCCCTCGGGGGCCGTGGAGGAACGCTCCGAGCAGATCGCGCTGGCCGAGGGCCTGGTGTACGACCGGCTTACTGCCGGGGAGGTGGGGGAGCTGCTTGCCGCGCTGGGGGTCGATGCGGAGCATCCGGAGGGGACCGCCGGCGCCGAGGCGATGGGGGAGGTGGACCGGGCCTTCCTGCGGGAGCTGGGGCGGGAGCACCGGCGCAAGACTCGCCTTCCCCGGCGGCTGGTGACCGAGATGGCCCGTCAGACCAGCATCGGGCAGAAGATATGGGCGGAAGCCCGGCGGCGAGCCGATTTCGCGGCATTCGCTCCCCGGCTGGAGACCATCCTGTCCCTGGTAATCGAGACCGCCGAGTGCCTGGGCTACCAGGAGCACCGCTACGATGCGTTGCTGGACGAGTACGAGCCCTGGATGAAGGCGGCGGAGGTGGAGAGGATCTTCGCCTCCTTCAGAGGGCCCCTGACGGAGCTGGTGCAGCGCATCGTGGCCTCCGGGCGCTCCGTGGACGCGGGGTTCCTGCACCGGGAGTTCCCGGTGGACCGGCAGCGGCGCTTCTCCGAACGCGTGCTACGCGCCATCGGCTACGAGCTGGAGCGGGGCCGGCTGGACGAGTCGGCGCACCCCTTCACCACCACCCTGGGGCGCTCGGACGTGCGGCTGACCACCCGCTACAATCCGCGCAACTTCGGCTCCGGGATCTTCGGGACCGTCCACGAGGCCGGCCACGGGCTGTACGAGCTGGGGATCGCCTCGGGGCTCCGGGACACCCTCCTGGCCGACGGCGCCTCCCTGGGGATCCACGAGTCGCAGTCCCGCATGTGGGAGAACCTCATCGGCAGGAGCCTTCCCTTCTGGCGCCACTTCTACCCGGCCGCCCGGGAGCTGTTCCCGGAGGCGCTGGGGGACGTGGAGCTTGATCGTTTCTACCATGGCATCAACGCGGTCTCCCCCTCCCTGATCCGCGTGGAGGCCGACGAGGTGACCTACAATCTGCACATCATCCTGCGTTTCACCCTGGAAAAGGCCCTGGTGGCCGGTGAGCTCCGCGTGGCGGACCTTCCTGGGGCCTGGAACGAGGAGTCAGATCGCCTGCTGGGCATCGTGCCCCCCGACGACGCCCAGGGGGTGCTGCAGGACATCCACTGGTCCATGGGCGGCATGGGCTACTTCCCCACCTACGCACTGGGAAACCTCTACGCCGCTCAGCTCTTCGAGGCGATGGGGCGGGACCTGCCGGAGCTCTCGGAAGGGCTGGCGCACGGAGATTTCGCCTCGCCCCTGGCCTGGCTGCGGGAGAAGGTCCACGTTCACGGCAGGGTGTATTCGGCGAAGGATCTGTGCCGGAAGGCCACCGGCGCCCCCCTGGACCCGTCCCACTCCCTGCGCTACCTGGAAGGCAAGTTCGCCGCGATCTATGGCGTCTGAGGCCGGACCCTTGGCGGGCCTGCTGGCCAGCCCCTTTCCCTGGGTGCTGATCGCCGCCCTCTGGGCCGCGGCGGCCCTGAACCGGGCGCTCCGGCCCGCCCGCGTCCCCGCCTGGCGCTCGGCGGACCCCGAGCGGGCGCGGACGGCCAAGTGGGTGTTCTTCACCCTCTACCTTTCGGCGGCCGTCGTGGCAGCGCTGGGGGCGGTGCTGGTGCCGGGCTCCGGCAGGATCGCGGACGTGCGGGTCCTCTACCTGTTCGCTGCCGGGGTGGCGTTCTTCTTTCTGGTCTTTCGCTTCCGGCGCAGCCTGGGGCCGGTGCTGCTGGTGCTGGCGATCGCCCTGGTGATGGTGGTGGCGCTGTTCCTGCGCTCCCTGGTGGCCTTCACCGGAGAGACGGAGATCGGCCGGGTGCGGGTCCTGTCCGTGAGCCAGGAGGGCATGACCGTGGAGGTCGTGCCGGCGGGCGGGACAGCCGCGGTCAGCGAGATGCGGGGCAACTACTTCGCGCCGGTGGTGCGGGTGGTGATCTTCGACGACTACTTCGTGTTCCTGGGGGCCAGGAGCTGGTACCGCTTCGAGGGGCTCACCTCCTTCCGCCTGGAGAAGACTGAAAGAGGCACGGCCTTCCGGCAGCAGGATACCGACATTCTCTTCCCGGCTCCTACGGGAGTCTCCGAGCGGCTGTGGAGCTTCTACGAACGCCACGAGAGGCAAATCCCCGGGGTACGATCCGTGCAGGTGGAGATCGTCGCCAAGAGAGCGCGCGAGCTGGCCACGTATTCGCTCCGCATCCAGAACGACGGGGGCCTGCAGATCCTGGAGCTGTGAGTTTGCCCCGGACGGCCCCCGGGGCGAGCGCTTTTGGCGGCTACCTGCGGTGGTGCGTCCGCGCTCCCGGAGAGAACTCGCGTCGCAGAAAGAACAGTTTCTCCGCCAGAGAGACCAGGATGAGGGCGCCCGCCAGGTACTCCAGAACCATCACCACGACGGAGCTGCCCAGCACGGGGACTCCCAGGCGTTCCAGCAGCTCGAAGCCGTAGAGGACGAAGGTGGCGAACACCGATGCCTTGCCCAGGAAGGAGACCTTCAGGGACGAATACCCGTTGGCCAGGTAGAGCGTGATGATGCCCGCGGCCTGCAGGCAGAGCCGGGCCAGCACCAGCACGAACAGCCACACCGGGATCATCCGGTAGATCAGGTACAGAATGGAGATGACCACGATGATCAGGTAGTCCCCCGAGGAGTCCAGCACCCGGCCGATGCGGGTGGTCTGGTGCCAGCGGCGGGCCAGCAGACCGTCGAACAGGTCGGTGAGGAAGATGACGGCCAGGAAGGGGATCACCACCGTCCCCACCGGGACTTCCTTCAGGGATACCATGAGGAAGAGCACCGTGGGGACCGAGGTGAAGCGGGCAAAGGAGAGCACCAGAGGCACGTTCAGCCTGCTGAGGGGCCGGCCGCTGTCGGCCAGGACGAACTCCCGGCGCACCAGCAGCAGGCCCAGGAGGAACAGGCCGTGATAAGCGGCCGCGAGCCCCAGGAACAGAAAGGCGCGTCCTGGGTAGACGCCGAAGATCCACGCCACCAGCCCCATGTACAGGCACTGTGCGGCCAGGAACACGAGCACGCTGGAGACGATCAACCGAATGGTGCGGACTTCGCTGCCGCCGGCCTCTTGCGGTCTTCCCGGGGCGGCGGTGACCAGCCGTCCCACCACGGGCTTGAGGTACCAGTAGAGGGAGGTCAGGGAGATGCCCACCAGGAGGCTCAGGAGCACCAGGGTTCCGGTGCCGAGGAGACGGGGGGAAATGAGCCCCAGCTGCCGCGCCATGAGAGCCACGATCACGGTGATGGATCCGGTGATCTGGCAGACCGTCTTGATCTTGCCTGGAGTCTTGGCCCCGGGGTCCATGCGCAGCGCCACGGTCAGCGGCCGGACAACCAGGTACATCGACAGCTCCCGCACCAGAAACAGGACCAGCAGCAGCAGGGGCATGATTCCCAGGCGGTGAAAGGAGTAGTAGACGAAGAAGAAGAAGGCGAAGTCCGAGAAGGGGTCGATCCACTTGCCCGCCGCGCTGACCGTGCCCTTCCTGCGGGCCAGGGTGCCGTCGAAGTAGTCGGTCAGCAGGCTGGCCACCATCACTGCCAGGCTAAGGGCGGAGAACAGGAGCCGGTCCTGGCGGATGAGAAAGAAAAACAGAATTCCCAGGGCGATTCTTGACAGGGACAGCGCGTTGGGTATATGTTTCCCCGCGCGGTGCCTGGCGGCGGAGTCCTCCACGGGGAGAAGTTTAGGTTCCGCGGAGGGGCTGGTCAAGGCCGGCGCCTAGAGGTTTTCGGTCTTTGAATCTCTTGATTCCATTTGGCTTTTTCAGTATAATGAGTTTGTCGAGCTAGACCGAACTATTTAGCAGCAAACTTCTGGCTACCACTTGACACGAAGCGCTAAAGGTGCGTAGAGTCTGTGGTGCCATAACGAACTGGTCTTTGACAAGCGAGAGAAGGGGAGAGGGTGCGGGATCGACTGTAGTAG
>CAZBDU010000160.1:0-7525 GCA_964490725.1 uncultured Spirochaetaceae bacterium
GCCCGAGGCGGCCGGCTCCTGCGGCCCTGCCCGTGCGGCGCCCGAACCGGCCGGCTCCTTCGGCCCGTCCCGTCCCGGCGCCCGGGCGGCGGCCCGTCGATCCCCGTTGATGCCGCGCCGGTTTTTCGAGTAGCCTGCTAAGGTACCTGCACAAGGTACCTGAATGTCGAAGAGAGCCGATGGACAAGTCGCGGGTGGCGGTGGTGCGCTGCGGCAGCTACGACGAGGATCAGATATTCGAGGCGGTTTCCGAAGGGGTCAGGCTTCTGGGCGGGACGGAACGCTTCGCAGCCCTGGGCGAGCGGGTCCTGCTGAAGCCGAACGTGCTGGCGGGGGATCCCCCCGAGCGGGCGGTCTGTACGCACCCGGCGGTGCTCAAGGCAGCGGCCCGGCTGCTCCGGGGGCAATCGCGGCGGCTGCGCTACGGCGACTCGCCGGGGGCCGGGAAGGCGGCGCCGCATCTGCGGCGGGCGCGCCTGGAGCCCGCCGCGGCGGAGGTTGGCCTGGAGCAGGCGGAGTTCGACCGGGGCCGGGAGGTCCCTTTTGCCGCCTCCCCCTTTCCCGCGGTGGACCGCTTCCTGCTCGCGGAGGGCGTTCTGGAGGCGGACTGCCTGGTGAGCCTGAGCAAGATGAAGACGCACAACCTGGTGAGGATGACCGGAGCGGTGAAGAACCTCTACGGCTGCGTGCCGGGGCTGCAGAAGAAGGCGCTGCACCTGCGCTTTCCGGACGCCTTCGGCTTCTCCCGCATGCTGGTGGCTCTCAACCTGCGACTCAGGGCAAGGCTGCACATCATGGACGCGGTGGTGGCCATGCAGGGCAACGGGCCGCGTGGAGGCGATCCGGCGCCGGTGGGCCTGCTGCTGTTCTCCGCCGACCCGGTGGCGCTGGACGCGGTCATGTGCCGCCTGGTGGACCTGGATCCGCTGAACGTTCCCACCACGCGCCCCGGCCGGGAGTGGGGGCTGGGCACGTACCTGGAGGATGAGATCGAGCTGGTGGGAGACCCCCCGGCGGCCCAGAGCGGCGCGGACTTCAAAGTGCCTCGCGGCCCGGTGGGGGACTCCTCCGCCAGCGGCGCCATGGGGTTCATCAACAACCTGATCTCCCGGCGGCCGGCGATCCAGCGGCGGCGCTGCCGACTGTGCGGGGAGTGCGTCGCCGCCTGTCCGGTGCGGCCGCAGGCGCTCTCCTGGCCGGACCGTACGGCTCCCCCGGTGTTCTCCTACAGCCGCTGCATCCGCTGCTGGTGCTGCCAGGAGATCTGTCCCGAGGGGGCCATCCAGGCGAAACGCTCGGTGCTGAAGGTCTGAGGCGGCGGGCGCGGCAGGCCGCGGGAGCCCGTGAGCCCGGCGGGCTCTCTCCGCAGCCGCCGCCGGCTACCACACCCCCAGTGAGGTCAGCTTGGCGGTGACCAGCCGGGCCCAGGCGCGGTTGGCGCTGGGATTGGCCGGGCTGGGGTGCAGGATGGTATCGGTTCGCGGGGCCTCCGCCCGCCCTTTCAGCACGGCCCGGATGCGGCTTGCGGTGAAGTTGCCGATGCCGATCACCCACTGCGGCTCCAGGATTTCCAGCACTGCGGCCAGGTGGCGGTCGCAGACCCGAAACAGGGGCTCCCGGTCGGCGGAGGCCAGCCTGTCGGGGGTGCGGTTTCTGCCGCTGTCCTCGAGAAAGAGAAGCGGGCAGTAGTTGGCCACGAAGTGCTCGCGGAAGAACCGCCCGGCGCTGCCGAAGCGCTCTGCCATGAGGCCCCATAGCCGGCGGCCGCTGACCTCGCTGCGGCGGCAGTCGAAGCCCTCCACGGGCCTGGCCGGGTGCTCGCGCTCGGGGCCGTCCACCGGGGCGGCGATGCCCATCCAGTCCCGCACCGCCGCCACCTCTCCGAAGGGAACGCCGGTCTGGGCCATGCCCCAGGGACCGGGGTTCATGCCCAGGAATACCACGCGCTTGGGCGCCCGGCCGAAGCGCTCCAGGTAGATGCGGTGCGGCTCCCAGGCGTAACGCAGCGGGTTGTAGACTGCGCTCACCGGGGCGGAAAAGCGCAGCCGTTGCGCCTCGGCGGCCAGCCGCCGGGCGGCCTCGATCAGGCCGCTGGCCTCCCGCGACCCGCCGGCATTCACGGCCGTCCTCCGGAGGCTCCAGGCAGCCGCCGCTTCCTCACCGCCGACCTCCCGGCTCCGGGAGCTGCGTGCCGTCGGGAGAGAGGAAGACCGAGCCGAAGAGGAGGGTGACCACCTCCGCCGCGGCAAAAGGCGGGGCGGTGAGGCGGATCCAGCGCCGGGCGGTGTCCACCTCGGCCGCGATGCCCAGCGCCAGGACCAGCTGCCGTGCGTCGCAGAGGGCGCAGAGCCGCCCGGCGCTGTCGCCGGGGGAGTCCGGCCACGGGACCTCGCCGTGCAGGCCGAGCTCCTGGTAGAACAGCTCGGTCTCCCGCGCCTCCAGAAAATAGCGCCGGAACCGCGCCTGCCGGTAGGCCCGGCGTTCCTCGGGGGTCTTGGCCCGGGCCGCAGCGGAGCTGTGCAGGCGCAGGATGCGCGCCCGGGAGCGGCGAAAGCCGGCCAGGGCGTCCTCCACGTAGCGGCCGCCCCCCAGGGCGAGGAGCAGGTCCGGCCGCAGCAGGTCAATGAGGTGATACTGGAACTCCCGTGCCACGTGTCCCTGCACGAAGCCGGAAGAATCCACGATGAGCCGCTCCGTCCGCTTCTCCGCCGCCAGGTCCTGCAGCCTGCGGATGCCGGCCAGGGTCTGCAGGAGGTGCCCGCTGGGGGTCGTAGAGCCCACGAAGCGCAGGAATGTCTCTCCGCCCCGCCCGCCGCCCTCTCCGGCCGACGCCCCCGGACGCCAGCCCCTGGGAAAGAGGCGCATTCCCACCGTGGCGGGCGGACCGATCACGGACTGCCCGGGGTCGCAGTCCAGGTAGCCGGCGGCGAAGCCCGGCGCCAGGTTGTCCAGCAGGTACCGGCAGAGGGTGCTCTTGCCGGCGTCGGCCCCGCCGATGACGTAAACCGTGAGCGGGCCGGCACCGCCCTGGGCCGGGGATTCGGCGGCCAGCTGCGCCGCCTGCCGCCAGTCCGCCGGAATCCGGGTTACCGCATCCATTCTTCTTCCCCGCGGGCCACGTCCCGCCCGCGCAGGGTGGCGCCCCTGCCCGGTGGGGGCGGGCTCCTCCCTGCGATGTGTGTCTTCTATGATATTGTCTACCCAGTCAGATTGACAATGGAAGGGGAACGCATGAGTAGAGCCCTGCGCAGGCTCGTGATTGCGGGAGGGGCTGTCTGCGCTGGTCGCGGAGATTCCGGCCGGGGCGTGGTTGTGGTTCCGCGGGCGGTCCTTCCCCAAGGCCCGCGGCAGCGTGCGGCTGGAAGCCCTGGGAGGGCCGGTGGAGACCGTGCGGGGGCTTCTTCAGGGGACTGAGTCCACCAGCGCCTGAAGGCTGTCCTTCACAGTGGAGAGCTCGATCTCCCGTTCGGCGGTGTAATCCTTCAGCGTGGCGGCGGGCTTGCCCGCCCCGCCCAGCACCTCCTCCACCGCTTCCCGGCTCACCCCCCAGCCCCACAACTCTGCGAAGGTGGTCTTGCCCCGCACCGTGCGGTCCTCCGGGGTGTGCTCGTCGCCGGCGGGGGCCGCCGCGGCGCTTTCGGCCCCGGGGGCGCCGGCCGCCGGCTCCGCAGCCCCGTCATCCGGCGCGGCCTCCACCTGGGGGGCAGGCGGGGCCGCGGCCGTGCGCTCGCCTGCGGCCCGGTCCTGAAGCGCCTGCAGCTCCGCCGTGGAGAGCCGTCCCGCCAGGAGAGGGAGCGCCCCCGCAGGCAGGAGCGTGTCATCCGCCGGCGTGTAGGGCCGGTCCGTGTACAGGGCCACGAACCAGCGCACCGAGTCCGTGCCGATTTCGCCGCCCGCCAGGCCTGCGTACAGCTCCTCCAGGCCTTTGACCTGGAAGAGGGCGGGATCGGCCGGCTCCCGCACCTCGAAGGCCTGCACCAGGACCTCCACGGGCACCGCAAAGCTGCTGCTGATGTCCCCCAGGGTATAGGAGCCGCGAATGTCTGCCGGGTCGTACTGCCCGGCGAACTCCCCGGAGGAGTAGGTGGCCGGCACCTTGCTGGCTGTGGTCTGCCACAGGTTCAGCGCCATGGTGCCGCCGATCCCGGCCGCGAACACCCCGATGATGAGGGGGGCCAGGTGTCTGGATCGCAGGGTCATCAGGCCGCCTCCTTCCCTCTGCGCGCCCCGCCGGTCCCGGCCGGGCCCAGGCTCAGCTCGACGGTGGCGGCCACCGGACAGGACTGCTCCGAGGTGCAGCGCAGGCAGCTGATGCACTGGTGATTCCGCACCGCCTTTCCCGTGGAGACGGGGATGTTCATGGGGCAGCTGCGGTCGCACGCCTTGCAGTCGATGCAGGTGGGGGCGTTGCGGCGGATCTTGAAGATGCGGAACAGGTTGGTGAGGCCCAGCACGGCGCCGTAGGGACAGGCGTACTTGCAGAAGGGACGCTCCACGAACAGGGAAGCGGCCAGCACCGCCCCCAGCACCACCAGCCCGGCCGTCGCCACCTCGCTGGTCCAGAAGTTGAACAGGGCGTAGTAGGGGTCGAAGCTCTCGAAGAAGAGCCTGGCCGAGAGGGCGGTCATGACCACGATCCAGGCCAGCATCCCGTAGCGCAGGTAGCGCAGCACCCGATCTACCCTGGCGGGGATCAGGCGGTTGAAGCGCCGCCGGAAGATCTTTCTGCCCAGCTTGCCGATCCACTCCTGGATCGAGCCGAGGGGGCAGACCCAGCCGCAGAAGGCCGGACCCACCAGCACGCTGAGACCAAGAACGATGAACATGAGGATGAACGCCGCCGAATGGATCTTGCGCACCAGCGTCCCCTCGGTGATGAAGGTGTAGATCGACACCACCCCTCCGAAGGGGCAGATGGCGTGCAGTGAGGCCGATGAAAGCACGGGGATGGCGATCCCCCGCTCCACCAGCGTGTGATTGACGCTGATCAGCGCGATCAGGACGAAAAAGAAGATCTGAATTGCCAGCCGGATCCGCCCGGCCTTGCGCTTCCTTGCCATGGTGGCCTGCCTCCTGAACGATTTTGGCGCTTGCCTCCGCGACCGCGGAGCCTGTGCCTGGTCTTGAGTGTAGGCAGGAGGTGCCAAGGAGGCGTGGAGCCTGTGTGAAGGATCTGTGAAGAAAGGCGCCCCGCCTTTGCCAGGAGAGCTGCGGCGATGCTACACTCTAGGCGGCGTCATGGCGAGGATATTCCTGGTGGAGGACAACGAGAACGTCCGCGAGGCGGCCGCCTCCTACCTGCGGCTGGCCGAGCACGAGGTGGTAGAGTTCGGCCGCGCCGCCGGGGTGGAGGAGGCGCTCGCCGCCCGGGAGCCGCAGCTTCTGATCCTGGACGTGATGCTGCCGGACGGCGACGGCTTTCAGCTTGCCCGCCGGATCCGCCGCAGCTCCCGGGTGCCGATCCTTTTTCTCACCGCCCGGACCTCGGAGTCGGACCGCATAGCCGGTTTCGAGGTGGGAGGGGACGACTACGTGGTGAAGCCCTTCTCCGCCAAGGAGCTCGCTCTGCGGGTGCAGGCCATCCTGCGACGCGCGGGGGGCGGGGAGGAAGGCACGTCCGCCGGCGTGCAGCGGTGGCGCCTGGGGGGGCAGGTGCTCAGCATGGACGCGGCGGCGCACCGCGCCGGCCTGGACGGCCGGGAGCTTTCCCTCACCGGGGCGGAGTGGCGGATCCTGGCCTACCTGTCCCGCCATGCCGGGCTGGTGATCAGCCGGGAGAAGCTGCTGGGTGAGAGCCTGGACTACCTGTCCCCGGAAGGCTCCGAGCGCACGGCGGACACCCACGTGAAGAACCTGCGGGCCAAGCTGGGTCAGGCCGGCTGGGTGGAGACGGTGCGCGGCTTCGGCTACCGTTTTGCGGGAGAACCGCTGGCAGGACCGCAGTGAGACATCTGTTTGTCCGCACCCTGCTGGCCTTCCTGGTGGCCCTGCTGGTGATGGTGGCAAGCCTGGCCGCGGTGCTGCAGCTCGGCTTCCGGCGCTCCATCCAGGACTGGAACCGGGCCAGGCTGGCGGAGGTGGAGCGCTTCGCGGAGGCCGTGCTGCGGGGAGAGGCGGACCAGCAAAGGCCCCCGGAGAACGTGCCCGTGTTCGTTTTCGATCCGGCCCGGGAGCTGGTGTACACCAACCGGGGCCAGGCCAGGAGGCTGCAGGGAGAGGATGCTCCGCCGCTTGCCCCGGTGGAGCGTGCGGGGAAGCTGCTGGGCTACTACTACACCACGCCTTCCCACTTCCTCGAGGACCAGGCCAACGAGCGCCTCCTGCACACCATGAGGCGGGCGGTGCTCGCGGGGCTGGGTATCTCTCTGGGAGTATCCCTGCTGTTCGCGCTGGGGTTCTCCCGTTCCCTGTCGGCGCCGGCGGTGGAGGTGGCCAGAGGCATCGACCGCCTGGCCGGCGGCGCCCTGGCGCCGGGGATTCCCGAGCGGGGCGCCGAGGAGCTGGCGCGGATCGCCCGCTCGGCCAACCGGCTGGCGCGGCAGCTGGCGCGGGAGCAGGACGTACGCCGCCAGTGGCTGCAGGACATCGTCCACGATCTGCGTACCCCCGTCTCCGCCCTGAAGGCCCAGTTCGAGGCCATGCAGGACGGCGTGCTGCCTGTCACGCCGGAGCGGATCCGGCGCAACGTGGTGGAGGTGCGGCGCATCGAGGGGCTGGTCTCCGGCCTGGAGGAGCTGATGCGCCTGGAGTCGCCGGAGATGACCGCGGAGGCCGGCGAGGTGAGCGGCGACAGCCTGCTGGCGGAGCTCACCGACCGCTTTGCCCTGGAGGCGGAGCGCAAGGGGATCCGTCTGGAGGCGGACAACCGGGCCGGCTTCTTTCGCGCTGACCACGGGCTGCTGCTGCGCGCGGCCAGCAACCTGGTTGCCAACGCCCTGCGCCACGCTCCCCAGGGCGGCAGGGTGGCCGTCGTGATCCTGCGGCGCCAGGGAGAGGTGGCCTTGAGGGTGACCAACAGCGGCCCGCCGGTGCCGGAGGTGGAGCTGGAGCGGGTCTTCGACCGCCTCTTCCGGGGTGAGTACGCCAGGAGCAGCAGTGGCTCCGGGCTGGGGCTCACCATCGCGCGGCGGATCGCCGAGCTCCACGGCGGCGGCGCGCGGCTGTGGAACGAGCCGGGAGGCGTGGCGGCGGAGCTCACCCTGGCCGCACGCTGAGACTCCAAAGCCCCCGGGAGCCGGGCGCCCCGGAAACGTGCCAATTCCCTACAAACATGCTAAGGTTCATTGCAGCACCGCAACACCGTCTCCCGGCGCGACGCCGGGTCCGGCGGGTCCGGAGATCTCCGCCGGTGCAGGAGGGAGGAGGAGCGTATGTCAGGGCGGGGGACTTGGATGCGTGCGGCGGGGCTGGCCGCGGCCGCGGCGCTTGGCGTTGTGCTGCTGGGCTGCCCGAGCCCGAAAAGCGGGCAGCTCCGCTTCGTGGCCGTGGGGGCGGCGGGGACGCTTCTGGTCTCCGAGGATGGGGG
>CAZBDU010000161.1:0-7218 GCA_964490725.1 uncultured Spirochaetaceae bacterium
AGATATTGAAGATAGCCCATATAATAACACGATTGATTCTCGGCGGGGCGCAGGAAAACACTCTTATCACCTGCAAGTTGTTGGCGCAGCGGGGCCATGATGTCACGCTGATAACAGGACCCGCCATCGGCCCGGAAGGCCGGCGCGGGCCGGCCGCAGACGCGCCGCCTGCCCCCAGGGCCGCAAGAACTGGAAACCCCCCAAGCCTTGCACTAGAGTGAAATGAGGGGAGGCGGAAAGGCAGCCGGGATGCACGAGCAGGGTGAACGGAAACGGCCAGATGGGCAGGCCCGCCGGCGCGGGGGGGGCGGCGAGGCTGGGTGGCGCGCCCTGGCAGGGAACCTGCCCGGCATCGTCTACCGAATCCACCTGCGCGAGAACAACCGCATGGAGTTTCTCAACCGCGCGGTGGAGACCATCACCGGCTTTCGCGCGGAAGAGCTGGGGCCGGGAGAGGTCTGCTTTCTGGACCCTCTCATCCCTCCCGATCACCGGCAGCGGGTCATCGACGTGGTGAGGGAGGCGGTGGCGCAGAACCGTCCCTTCAGCGTGCGCTACCCGGTGATCCACAGGGACGGCAGCACCCGCTGGCTGCAGGAACGGGGCGCTCCGGTCTGGGAGCAGGGGGCGCCTCTTCACATCTACGGAGTGATCTTCGACGTCACCGGCGAGACCCAGGCGCTGGAAGCCGACGCCCGCCGTCACCAGGCCCTGCTTCACGTGAGCCGGCTGGGGCTGGCCGGCTGGCGGCCCGAAGACATCACCGCCGAAGCCCTGGCCCAGGTGCGGGAGGTGCTGCACGTGGAGCAGGCGGCGCTCCTGGAGCTGGCCGCCGAGGCAGACCGCTACCTGCTGCGCCTGCCTGCGGAGTGGGCGGCGGAGGGGGAAAGCCGGACCATCCCGATTTCCACCGGCGGCGTGTTGGCCGAAGCGCTGGGCACGGGTGAAGCGGTGGTCCTTCCAAGGGAAGGGAAGGCGGCGAGCGCCGCCCTCACACCCCTTTTGGACCGGCTGCAGGCCGACGGCGTCCTCTGCGCGGCGGTCGGGCAGGAGGGCAGACCCCGGCGGCTCCTTGCCGTCTTCGGCGGGCCGGACCGGAGCTTCACGGTCCAGGAGCAGCGATTCCTGGAGGCGCTGGCGAACGTGCTGACGGAATCCTCCGAGTGGCAGAGCCGGGAGGAGATGCTCCGGGAAGCGCAGAAGAGCCTGGAGGCGCTGTACGAGGACATTCCGGTGCCCACCTACACCTGGCGGTGCCTGGGAGACGAGTTCGTCCTGGAAAGGTACAACCGCGCCGCCGGCCGGGAGGTGAGAGGCAGAATCGAGCGCTTGATCGGCAGGACCGCGCGGGAGATGTACCCCGACATGCCGGAGGTGCTTGCCGACTTCGAGCACTGCGTCCAGGGCAAGGCGGTGATCCGCCGTGAGATGAGCTACCGGTTCCGTCTGGACGGCGGGGCGGCGCGCTTCCTGGTCTCCTACGCCTTCGTGCCCCCAGACGTGGTGCTGGTGCAGACCGAGGACATCTCGGAGCGCAGCCGGCGGGAGCAGACGCTGCAGTGGCAGGCGCAAATCATCGACCAGATTCACGACTCGGTGGTGTCCACCGATCTGGACGGGAACGTCACAAGCTGGAACCGCGGCGCTGAACGCCTGTTCGGCTACTCGGCGGAGGAGGCGGTGGGCCGCCACATCTCCTTCGTGTACCCCGAGGAGGGGCGGGAGTTCCTGGAAGAGCAGATCATCGCGCCTCTGAAGGCAGGCGGCAGCCACGAGGTCACGGTCCAGATGCGCCACCGTTCGGGGCGGGTCTTCTGGGCCCACCTGTCGCTGTCGCTGCTCAGAGACCCGGAAGGAGCCGCCGTGGGGATGATCGGCTATTCCATGGACGTGACCGAACGGAAGGAAGCGGAAAGGGAGGCCGCCGGCGCGGCGGCGCGCCTCAGCATCCTGCGGGAGATCGACCGCGCCATTCTGGAGGCCGGCTCCGCCGGGGCGGTCGCGGACGCCGCGATCCGGGGGCTGCTGAGCCTGGTGCCGGCAAGCGGCGCCGACGTCCTGATCTTCGATCACCGCAGCGGGAAGGCCACGGCCCTGGCCGGCTACGACCGCAGCCGCGCCCTCCAGGTGCAGCACTACGAGCTTCCCCTGGAGGCGGCCGGCGACCCCGAGGCGCTGCGCCGAGGAGAGGCGGAGCTGATCGGCGACCTGGACGGCGCGCCGGCGGGGTGCGAAAACGGCTTCTGCCTTGGGCCCCTGAAGGCGCGCTCCCTGATGCGGGTGCCCCTGCTGGTGCACGGGGAGCTGCTGGGCGTGCTCAACCTGGGAGCGGAGCAGGCCGGTCTGTTCACCCAGGAGCATCTGGCCACCGCCAGGGAGGTGGCCCACGCCCTGGCGGTGGGGATCCGGCAGGCGCACCTGCTCGAGGAGATCGGCGCCAGCCGCATGCAGCTGCGGCGGCTGACGCGCCAGCTGGTGACGATCCTGGAATCAGAGCGCCATCGCGTCTCCAGGGAGCTGCACGAAGAGACCGCCCAGGTCATGAGCGCCGTCAAGATGTCCCTCCAGCTCCTGCGCCTGGACCTTCCGCCCCAGCTGGCGGGTCTGCGCCAGCACATCAGTCAGACCCTGGACATCGTGGACGGGTTGATGGGCAGGGTACGGGCCCTGGCCTACGGCCTGCGCCCCCCGGCACTGGACACCTTCGGCCTGGGCTCCACCCTGGAGGGCCTGTGCCGGCAGATGAACGTCCCGGGCAGGCTGGAGGCGGAGTATTCGGGCCAGCCGGTGCCGGCGCTGAGCGACCTCACCGCCGTCAGCCTCTACCGGCTCTGCCAGGAGGCGCTGTCCAACGTGCGCCGCCACTCCCGGGCGCGCCACGTGGAGGTAACCCTCCGCCCCGAGGGAGAGCGGGTGTTGCTGTCCGTGGAGGACGACGGAGTGGGCTTCGAGGTCCCCGCCGCGCTGGCTCGCTCCGGGGGCTTGACGGGCATCGGCCTGGCGGGGATGCGCCAGCTGGCGGAGCTGCTGGGCGGTGAGCTTTCGATCCGCTCCCGCCCCGGCCAGGGCACCCGCCTCACCGCGCGCCTGCCGTTCGGAGAACCGCCGGTCTGAGGAGCGCCGCCCTCAGCCCCCCAGCACCTTCCTGGCGTTGGGTACCGTGTCCTCCGGCTTGACCCCGTGCCAGGCGCCCAGGACGCTCCCCTCCTCGTCAAGCAGAAAGGAGGAGCGAATGATGCCCAGCACCTTCTTCCCGGACCTGTTTTTCTCTCCCCAGGCCCCATAGGCTTCCGCCACCCGGTGGTCCGGATCCGAGAGCAGCGGGAACCCCAGACCGTACTTGCGATCGAACTTCTCCTGGGCTTCCGGCTGGTCCGGGCTGATCCCCACCGCCGCCACGCCCAGGGACGAGAAATCCGGCAGGGCGTCGCGAACGCTGCAGGCCTGGGTGGTGCATCCCGGCGTGTCCGCCTGGGGATAGAAGTACACCAGTAGCTTCCTGCCCCGAAAATCGGACAGGGTCACGCTGCTGCCGCTCTGGTCGCGCAGGGTGAACCCCGGCGCCTTGTCTCCGGCTTCGAGCATTGGCTTTCTCCTTCGGGCCGGGCCTCCACCGCCCGGACCCCGTGTTGAGGAAAAGGTACGGAGCCGCCAGCCGCGGGGTCAATCCTGCGCCGACACTTCCACCCAGACCGTGTGCGTCCTGGCGCCGCCGCTGGGCAGGGTGGGGGTGGTAGAGGTGAGCAGGTTCGGGCAGCCCGCCCGGTCCACCCCCTCCTCATCCACCTCGGGCCACGCCCCGGCCGGCAGGCAGACCACTCCCGGCATGATCTCCGGGGTGATTCGGACACCCACGCGCACGGCCCCATGGGGGCTTCTCACCGTCACCGTCCTGCCCCCCTCGACTCCCCGGGCGGCCGCGTCCCGGGGGTGCATCCAGAGCACCTGCGGCCCGCGCCTCCGGGCGGCCCGGTCGTTCCAGTACTGGGAGTTGATGCGGTAGCGGGCGTGCGGGCTGACCAGCCTCAGAGGGTAGCCCGGCTCCGGCTCGGGGAGACGGCACTGGGGCAGCGCGGAGAAGCCCGTGCGGGCGTAGGCCTCCGAGCGCAGCTCGATCTTCCCGGAAGGGGTGGACAGGGGGTTTCCGTCAGGGTCGGCCGCGAAGGCGGCAAGGCCCACCCGGCTCTGCTCGGCTCCGGCGTAGATTCCGGTGCGGCGGAACTCCTCCCAATCCGTGATCTCTGACTGGGAGGCGAACAGGCGCAGCCACTCTTCCGGGCTCCTGCCTTCGGTGAACTCCCCGGCAAAGCCCAGCCGCTCTGCCAGGCGGGCGAACAGTGCGTAGTCGTCCGGTACCCTCCGGGGGGGCTCCACCGCGCGGTGCGAGAACAGCAGATGATTGCTGTCGGGAAACACGATGTCCTCGCGTTCCGCGAACATGGCCACCGGGAGCACCACGTCGCACCAGCGGGCCGTGGGCGTCAGAAAGTGCTCGTGGCAGACGGCCAGCTCCACCTTGCCGAAGGCGCGGATGCTCCGCTTCACGTCCGCCCCCTGGCCGATGTAGTTGCCGCCCACGCAGTACAGGGCATGCACGTCCGTGGGGTACCCGCCGGCGCGTCCCTCCAGGACCGCGTCGGCCCAGCGGTAGACCGGCACCCCCGGCAGCCCTTCCGCCGCCGCCGCCAGCGCCCCGCAGCGCGGGCGGGGCAGCCGCCCCCAGATGCATCCCCCGCTCGAGCCGCCGGGGCGGCCCACGTTGCCGGTGGCCACCTGCAGCGCCGCGGCGAAACGGTACGCCTCCTCGCCGCCCAGGACGCGCTGGATCGACAGCCCCGGAAGCAGGGCCGCAGGCCTGGCTCGCCCGTAGGCCAGGGCCAGGCGCCGGATCTGATCCGCCGGAGTGCCGCAGAGGCGGCTGGCCCACTCCGGGTCGCGCGGCGGACCGCCGTCGGCACCCAGCACGCGGCGCTCCAGCTCCTCGAACCCCACGCTCAGGCGCCGAACCGCCTGGCGGTCCACCAGCCCCGCTGCGATCAGCACGTGCAGCACCGCCACCATCAGGGCGGCGTCCGTCCCCGGGAGCACCGGAACCCACTCGGCGTCCAGCCGCCGTACCGTGCGGCTGCGGCGTGGGTCCACCACGTACACCGGCACCCCGTCGCGCCGGCAGGCCCGCAGGTGGTGCTCCAGCGAGGCTCCGAAGCGCGTGTCCGAAACATTGGCCCCCCAGAGCACGATCAGCCGCGAGCGGCGCAGGGTGGCCGGGTCCAGCCCCACCGGGGCCGAGCCGAACAGGAACGGCCGCACGAACCCCTCCGCGGCAGCGCTGAAGTTGCCCTCGATCTCGGTGTAGCCCCCGAACAGGGACAGAAAGCGCCGGGTCAGCGCCGCGGTGTTGTGCAGCGCGCCGCGGCAGGAGCCGGAGCCTCCCAGCCGCATCACCGCCTGGGGGCCGTGGCGTCGCCGGATCTCCGCCAGGCCCGAGGCCACCCGGGACAACGCCTCCCGCCAGGAAGCCTCCCGGAAGGCTCCGCCCCCCCGGGGCCCGACGCGGATCAGAGGCCGGGTGATGCGGTCGGGCGCGTAGAGCATGCGGGGCATGCCGTAGCCGCGGGCGCAGCCGCGTCCAGCCGGGTCCCCCAGAGGGTTGTCGCTGACGCGGTGCAGGCGCCCGTCCCGCACGTGCGCCAGCAGAGGGCAGCCGGCGCCGCAGTCCTTGTTGCAGGAGATCGGCAGGGTAACCATGGTTGCCACCGCGCCAGAGTAGCACATTGTCCCCCGGGGGAAAATCGGCTATCCTGCCGCCATGAAGGACCCGCTCATCACCGCGCTCGACTACCTGCACAATCGGCAGGATCGCTTCCTGGAGGAGCTGCAGGAGCTGCTGGCCATTCCTTCCGTCTCCACGGATCCAGAGCGGGCGCAGGAGGTGCGCCGGGCGGCCAGGTGGCTGGCCGAAAAGCTCGCCTCACTGAACATGCGGGACGTAGAGGTCTTCCCCACGGAGAAGCACCCACTGGTGTACGGGCGGCTGGCGGCCGCCGATCCGGCTGCACCCACGATCCTGATCTACGGGCACTACGACGTCCAGCCCGCCGAACCCCTGGAGCTCTGGCAGAACGATCCCTTCGCTCCCGAGGTCCGGGAGGAGAACCTCTTCGGCCGAGGCGCCACGGACATGAAGGGGCAGCTGATGGCGGCGCTGAACGCCGTGGAGGCTGCACTGGCCGCCGGGGCCCCGCCGGTGAGCGTGAAGGTGCTCCTGGAGGGGGAGGAGGAGATCGGATCCACCCACCTCCGGGCTTTCATCGAATCGCACCGGGACCTGCTGGCCTCCACCTGCTGCCTCAACCCGGACGCAGGGATGATGGCCCCGGAGCTGCCCACCATCACCTACGGGCTGCGGGGACTGGCCTATTTCGAGCTGCGCATCAAGGGGCCGGGCAGAGACCTGCACTCCGGCCTCTTCGGCGGTGCGGTGCACAATCCGGCCCAGGCCATGTGCGAGCTCATCGCCGGCATGCACGATCCCCGCGGCCGCGTGACGCTGCCCGGCTTCTACGACCCGGTGCGGCCCCTGGATCCCGCTGAGCGCGATGAGCTGGCGAGGCTTCCCGTGGGGGACTCGGATTACCTCCGCAACACCGGCGTCCCGCAGCTCTGGGGAGAGAGCGGCTACACGGCGCTGGAACGCGCCGCCGCCCGCCCCACCCTGGAGGTCAACGGCATCGGCTCCGGGTTCGTGGGACAGGGCACCAAGACCGTTCTGCCCGCCGCGGCGGTGGCCAAGCTGTCCATGCGGCTGGTACCCGATCAGGACCCGGACCGGGTGGATGAGCAGCTGCGGGAATACCTGCGGGAGCAGGTGCCCCCCACCGTGCGCTGGGAGCTGGAGCGCCTGGCCGGCAGCCCACCCTCGATCTCGGACCGGGAGTCTGCCGCCCTGCGCGCCCTGGCGGCGGCCATGGAGGCGGTGTGGGGCCGCAAGCCCCTGTTCCGCCGGGAAGGCGGGAGCGTGCCGGTGGTGGCCTACCTCCAGCAGCTGCTGGGCGTGGAGAGCCTTCTCACCGGGTTTTCCCTCCCGGAAGACAACATGCACGCCCCGAACGAGAAGCTCCACCTGCCCACCTGGCTGCGGGGGATGGAATGCCTCCTGCGCTTCCTCTTCGCAGTGGCGGAAGCGGCGGGCAGCCCGCGGCAGGAGTAGCCGGCCGG
>CAZBDU010000162.1:0-7213 GCA_964490725.1 uncultured Spirochaetaceae bacterium
CCGCCGCGCCGCGCCGGCGCGGCGCCGGCGGCGCTGCGAGAGGCGGAGCGGGACTCCCGTGCGCCACGATGCGCGCCCGCCGCAAGTCCATGCTGCCCACTCCAGCGGCGCAAGAGGCGCGGATGTGCCCGATCCGCTCGGCCTCGAAGCCGAGCAGCTCCGCCGCGTAGCTGTCCACCAGCACAGGGTCCCTCCCCACCAGTACGCGCTGCATGGCCAGAGGGCTGCCGCCCAGCTCGGAGTCTGGGTCCCCGCAGATCCCGTCGACGACGATCAGGTCCTGCCGCAGCGCCGAGGCCAGAGCCGCGATGGGCCGGTCCAGGCCGAGCCGGTGGTAGCGCCGCTTCTCCGTGTCGGGGATGCACCCTTTGAGGTTCTTCAGGGCGCAGGTGATGCCCGTCTGGCTGTGCCCCTTCAGGACCGGGAGGTTCACCAGCAGCTCCGCTTCCAGCGCGGGGCGGCACACCCGTAGCTCCAGCCCCGCAGCTCCAACGCTCGCGGCCGCCTCGGCCTTGAAGTCCAGGAGCCTCACCCCGTAGCGCCGCGCCAGCTCCTCGTAGCCGCAGGCCCGGAACGCCCGGCGGGTGTCCGCTCCAGTCCAGGAGCCCTCGCCGATGGTGATCGAGCGCACCCCGCGGTCCAGGAGAAACTCGATCACCGCTTCCGCCACCTCCGGATGCGTCGTGGCCCCCGAGGAGGCGGGAGCCGCGGTGACCAGGTTGGGCTTCAGAAGCGCCGTGCGGGCGCCGCCCGGCACGTCCGGGGTGGCGAACGCTTCCAGGGCCTCGCGGGTCATGCGCTTCGGGTCCTCCCCGTAGACCACGGTGATCCGCTCTGGGCTTGCCGCCCGCTCCTGAGCCTGCACCTACCTCGCCCCCCGCCGCTCGAGCGTCTCCATAGCGCCCTCCAGCACCTCGCCGGCCCTCTCCACGGCCTTCGCATCCACGTCGTGGTGCGTCACGAAGCGCGCCCATCCGTCCTCCGGCGGGTAGGTCCGCACTCCCCGGGTTGCCAGCTCCGCCACCAGGGCCTCCTCCATGCCCTGCAGCGGACCGGGGCGGAAGCGCACGAAGAACATGTTGATCCGCACCGGTTGGGGACGGACCTCGAACAGGCCGCTGGCCAGGAAGCGCGCGGCCAGCGCCCCCGCCTTCTCGTGGTCCTCCCCCAGGCGTTTTCTCATCTCCCGCAGGCCCACCAGACCCGCGGCCGCCAGCACCCCCGCCTGCCGCATGCCGCCGCCCATGATCTTGCGTTTCCGCCGGGCCAGCTCGATGAGCTCCCGCCCCCCCGCCAGCAGCGAGCCCACGGGGGCGCACAGTCCCTTGGAGAGGCAGAACATCACCGAATCGCACGGGGCTGCGATCTGCGCCGCCTCCACCCCGAGAGCCAGGGCAGCGTTGAAGATCCTGGCCCCGTCCAGGTGCACCGGTACGCCGCAGGCCGCGGCTTCCCTGCCTATCTCCGCCATGACCTCGGGCGGCATCACCGACCCGTCGGACAGGGCGTTTTCCAGCGCCACCAGGCCGGTGCGGGGGTAGTGGATGTCCTGGCCGCGGCGAACCTGCCGGGCCACCTCCTCCCAGCTGGGGTAGGACCGCAGCGGCTGGAAGGTGCGCAGCTGTACGCCGGCGATCACGGCCGCCGCTCCGGCCTCGTGCTGCACGATGTGGGCGCCCTGGGACAGGACCACCTCCTCCCCGCGGGCACAGTGCGTGAACAGCGCCAGCTGGTTGCCGAAGGTGCCCGAAGGAACCAGCAGGGCGGCCTCCTTGCCCGCCGCCTCCGCCGCTTCCTCCTCCAGGCGGTTGACCGTGGGGTCCTCGCGGAGCACGTCGTCGCCCACCTCGACATCCGCCATGGCCCGGCGCATCGCCGGAGTGGGCCTGGTGACGGTGTCCGACCGCAGATCAATGAAGGGCTGGCTCATCCGCTAAAGCCCCAGGCCCGCGTCGATCACCGCCTTGGTGACGCTCAGGATTTCCCCGGTTTCCACCCGCATCAGCCGCAGGAACAGCTCGTACCCGCCGGCGGACGCATAGAGCCTCCCGCCTACCAGCACCTCCGCGCCCAGAAGCCGCCCCACCCTGACCGCCGTCTCTCCGTCCGAAAGCCCGGAGAGCTGGACCTCCATCTCCTCCAGGATGCGCTGCAGGTCTTGCCGCTCCACCAGCCGGAAAGCCTGTTTCAGCTCCTCGGCGCGGCTGAAGCTGAGGAGAAGCTGCTCCGTGAAATACTCGGCCTGAAGGCTTTCATCCGGCTCCGCGGCGCCGAGGGGAAGCACCGCCGCGGCCGTGCCGGCGGGGAGGCGAACGCTGGAGTAGTCCAGGAGCTGCGACACCGCCATGCGGAAGAGCTTGAACAGCGTATCCTCCTTCCGTTCATCCCCCACTCCCTGCGCCGTGAAGTAGTCCTGCTCCTCCTCCAGGGGCTGATCGGTGAGGTGGGAAAGCTCTTCCCTGGCCACGCGGATGATGATGGCCTCCAGCTTGTCGGTCTGATAGTTCGCTCCGCTGTGGTGGCTGACGCTTCCTGGGCTCCCTCCCTCGCTCTCCCCTCGCTCACCGTAGGTGAGGAAGATGTAGCGCGCGGCGGTATACTGGGCGATCTGGCGCAGGATGTACTCTCCCATCAGGTCCAGCCCGCCGGTGCCCACCGTGAAGATCTTGATCCCCTTCTCCCGCGCCTGGTGCACCGCGTCGAGGTAGGTGTAGGACTGGCCGTAGTCCAGGTGCGGCGGTGCATCGGTGACCACGAAGGCCAGCCGTACTCCCTGGTGGGTCCACTCCATGCGTAGCGCCTCCCGGAGGGCCGCCTGCAGATCCTCCGGAGTGTCCCCTCCCCCCTCGGCCTGCACGCGCGCCAGCTCCTGCTGGAAACGCGGCAGCTCGCCGGTGAACGGCACCACCTTCGTCACGTACGCGTCCCCCTGGTCCCGGTACTCCACCATGCCGAAGCGCACCCTCGGCCTGGAGGACAGCGAGGTCAGGTTCAGGTTGATGATCTCGATGGTCTTCTTCAGGCGCTGGATCTCCTCGCCCATGCTGCCGGTGGTGTCCAGAACGAAGAGGATGTCCAGCGGCACCTCCTGCAGCGCGCCCCGGTCGGAAGCGAAATCCACCGGCACCTCGCGGCGCCCGGCCCGCTCCAGGGTGAGCTCCCGGGCGCTCTGCCCGTAGCCCACCGTCACCCTGTAACTTTCCGCCGGGCCGTGCTCTGCGGGGAAGAACAGGAAGCCGCCGTCGGCATAGGTCCGCCCGCGGCAGAGCAGGCGGCCGCCGGCGGTCACCTCCACCAGCGCTCCCGGGAGGGACCGGCCCTGCCGGTCCCGGACGCGCAGGACGATGCGCTCCTGCACGTCGATGGGCAGGTGGTCCACCTGCGGGCCGTAGGTGGAGAGGAACTGCAGGAAGTAGCTGAACTGCCGGTTGTCGTCCGCGAATCCCGCCCGCAGCCCCGGGCTGGCCTGAGGCCCGCCGGTCGCGGCCTCCCGGAGGGCCGGAGACACGGCGTCGCCGCCGGTCCCGGCGGTGGCGCCTGCGGCGGGGGCCTTCGAGGCCCCGGTACCAGGTTCGGCCGCCGGGGCCGCGGCCACGCCGGCGTCCTCCGCGCTGCCCTTCTCGCCTGCCGCCTCCTCCGCCGGGGGGGCGGCCTTTTCTACAGCCCTCTCTCCGGCAGCCGGCGCCGCGGAGGCGGCCGCCCCGGCGACGCCTGGCGCCGGGCCGCTGCCTTTCTCCTGGAAGCCGGCGCAGCCCGCCAGAACCAGAAGCGCCGCCACGGCGGCTATCCTGCCGCTTTCTCTGCCCATGATCGCTCTCCCCGGGTCATTCCCCCGCTTCAATCGAACATGTTCTGCTGGATGTCGGTGCGCCAGATCTCGTAGCGCACCTCCCCGCCGCCGATGCCCAGGATCACCTCGACCTTGCCCACCTGGCGGCGCGTCTCGGGCCGATCCCCCTCTCCCGCTTCCAGGCGCAGCTCCTGCCGCTGCCCGTCGTACACGATCACCGCCTGCGCGCGGGTGACTCCCTGGCTCCTGCTCGCGGCAATCTCGAAGGAGATGGGGACGAGCCGGGCCTCCCGGTCCGTAAAGGAGGCGTCGTGACTCCGGCGGACCTCCGCCCCGCCGGCAAGCTCCTCCGAATCGATCCGCCGGCGCAGCAGCTGCTGGAGATCGTAGACGATCTCGTTGAAGTGCCGCGCCCGCGCCCGCACCACGTGCCGGCGGCCCGGCTTCACCTCCACGGTCTGCTCCCAGTCGTGGAAGGTGATCTCCGGCTCCTTCACCACGCCGAAATGCTGCAGGTGGATGCGCACGGTGTGGGGGCCCGGCCTGAGATCCTCGATCTCGAAGGGCACCCTCATGTCCCCGGTGGTGTAGCCGGCGAACTCGCCGTCCAGGAAGATCTCCGCGTCCACCAGGTGCGAGTGCAAGGCGATGGTGCCCGGCTTCTCGTCCTGCAGGGACAGGATGGAGCGCTCCTTCTCCTCCGAGCTGAAGGTCACCCGCCTCCCGGTGAGCCTCTCCACGATCTGCTCCGCCAGGCGGTGGAGCATGTTCTCGCTGGCCCCGCGCTCGGAGAAAGTGAGGGTGCGGGCCGTGGCCACCTCCAGCAGGCGCAGCGTCACCTGCACCTCCTGCCCCAGCGACACGTACTCTCCCCGCAGCAGGTAGTCGGCCCCCAGGATCTTCCCCACCTGCAGCGCCTTGCCCTGGTCCTCCGCCAGGCTGCCCAGCTGCAGCTCCTGCTCCTGGAGGATGCTCTCCAGGTCGCCGCGGTTCACCACCGCCAGCCCCTCCTGGTTGGCCAGGTCGAAGAGCAGCACCCCGCGGACGATCCCCTCCAGGTAGTCGTAGCGGGGATTGGCGGAGAGGTTGTCGATGGAGAGGAAGGCCAGCGCCACCGGAGCGGCGGGCAGCGCGGAAGCTGCCGCGATCGACATGAGAAAGGAAAACAGCAGCCCTCGACGCATGAGCCCTCTCCCGGTTGAAACTCGCTCCCTCTGCGGTCACACTATAGTACGCCCGGCAGCCGGGCACAAGAGAGGTGCCTGCCTGCAATGCCCGGGTACGGAGTGAGCCATGGACGAGCCGTCCCAGAGCCTGCATCCGCGCACCCCTCGCCCGGGTGGTGATGGCGCTGCGCACGCCGCGGCGTTGCTTCTCGCCCTGGCCTATCTGTGGATCGCGCTGGCCTTCGGTCCGGTGACCTACTTCCTGGACACCTGGAAAGGGGTGCCGGCGTTCCTGCTGGTCTACCTGGCCCTGGTCGTCACCGCGGCGCGACCCCTGGCGCCGGAACGCCTGGCGGTCTCTGACCGACCCCCCACCGGTACCTTCGCCTGGCTCGCCGCCGCCTATCTGCTGAGCGCGATCGTCCCGGCGGGATTCTGGTCCCTGCGCTACGACCTTGCCTACAAGGTGGCCTGGAACGCCGGCTTCTTTGCGGTGGTGCTGGTCACGCCGAGGATGGCTGCCGGCGCCGGGCGGGCGCAGGCAGCAGCGGCTCTCTTTGCCGTAGTCGCAGGGCTGCTGGGAGCGGCGGGGATCCTGGAACGCTTCGGCCTGGTCTTCTGGCGGTTCAACAAGAGCCTGGGTGTGGCCACCACCTTTCTCAATCCCAACGTGTGCTCCGGGTTTCTGATCCTGACGCTGCCTTTCGCATACGCGGCCGCGGCTCTGGCGCGCCGCACCGTCCTGAAGGCGGCGGCGCTGGCTGCGGTGCTTCTGGGGCTCGCCAACCTGCTGCTGGCGCAGTCACGCGCGGCCATCCTGGGAAGCCTGGCGGGCACCGTCCTCTTCACCGTGCTGGCAGTCCCGGTCCTCGCCGCTCCTGCCAGGGCCGGCAGGACCGGCAGGCGCCCATGGTCAAGACCCGCAGCAGCAGGGTCCCTGGTGGCGCTGGGCTTTCTCCTGGCGCTGGGCCTTGCGGCCGCCGGGACGCCCACACTGTGCCACAAGCTGGGCAACATCCTGGACCTTCACAACGAGCGGTTCGTGGCCTACCGGACGGCGCTCCGCATGTGGACACGCGCTCCCCACACGGTGGTCTTCGGCAACGGCCTGGGCTCCTTCAAGCCCCTCAACTTTTCCTTCCGGGCGCCCGACTTCCGCCTCCGCGCCCGCTCGGAGACGCTGGACGCGGTGCACGACGAATACCTGGAGCAGCTTGCCGACGGCGGGATGGTGGGACTGGCCCTGTTCCTGCTGCTGTCCGCCTTCAGCCTGAGGTCCGCCTGGCGGGTTCTCAGGGACCCGGAGCGCAGCGCTCAGGTGCGGCTGCTGAGCCTGGCTTCCGGCGCTGCCGTCCTCTCCTTCCTGGTGGACGCTCTGTTCAGCACGAATGCCAGGGTACCTTACCTGACGCTGGTGTTCTTCTTTGCCCTCTCCGTGCCGCCGGCGCTGGAGCGGGCCTCCGCCGGGCCGGCGGCACCTGCGGCCGCCGGGACGGAGGTCCGCCCCTTCCGCTCCCGGGTTCTCCTGGTAGCGGTGGCTGCAATCGGCGCGCTCTGCTGCCTGCTGCTGCTGAGGCGCTTTGCGGCCGAACGCCTGCTCATGCAGTCACGGCAGCCGCAGCTCCCCGTGGAGCAGAGTATAGAGCTCCTGGATCGCGCCCACGCCTTCGACCCCGCCGACGTGTACCCGCTCTACCGGCGTGCCAGAGTGGAGGCGGTCGCCGGGCGCTTCGCCCAGGCAGCGCGGGACGCACGGCGGGTCCAGGAGATGATCCCGCACTTCCAGGACGTGGAGCTCATCGAGGCCACCGCGCGGATCGGCCTGGGTGAGGCGGCTCGCGCGGAGGAGACCCTGCAGACCTATCTGGCGCGGGACAACCTGGACACACAGGCCATGGCCTATCTGACCCTGCTCCGGTCCCAGCGGGGCGCATGGACGGAAGCCGCGGCTACCCTCGGCCGGCTGATCCGCGCCGACCTCAGGGAGGAGGCGGTCGTGTCCGTGCTTCCCGGCCAGGACCTGGTGCGCGCGGAGCAGGCCGTCCGGAGGGACGGCCGCAGGGTTCTCATCGGGACCGAGACGCTGCGCGCCATGCTGCAGGGGGTGATCAGGGGGCCGTACACCACCTTCAACACGCCGCTGGTGCGGCTCAACCTGCTGCTGGGCAAGACCTTCGCGGCCCTGCGCTTTCCCGGCCCCGCCCTGGGCCCCCGCCACGCCGCCTGGCGCGGTGTGTTATTAAAATAAACGCGCCCA
>CAZBDU010000163.1:0-7042 GCA_964490725.1 uncultured Spirochaetaceae bacterium
ACCCACGCCCCAGCCCGCGCCGACTGCCCAGACTGCCCAGCCCGAGCCGGCTGCCCAGGCCGCGCCGGACCAGCCGGCCGCCCAGCCCGAGGCGACGGCGGAGCCCGCAGTGCTCATCCAGACAGGCTCCTTCCGGGACGCCGAGAACGCCGAGTACATGGTCCGCGACCTGCGCGCCCAGGGCTTCCAGGCCTCGGTGCGCCAGGTGGAGATCTCCGGGCAACGGTACCACCGCGTGGTGGTGGGTCCCCCGGCGGCCGGCGCCGCGGCGCAGGCGCTGCTCATGAAGCTCAGGGAAGCCGGCTTCGAGGGGGTGTACCTCTTCGCCGAGTAACCAGGGGGGGGACCGGATCCTCCTCTGCAGCGCCCGGCTGGACCGCCGCTCCGCGGCGCTCATCCACTGTCCATACTCTCGCAGAAAAGAAGCGCCGGGAACCGCCACCACGAAGCGATCGGCGAAGAAGGGCTGCTTCCCCGGGAACAGCAGGAACCCCGCGTCCATCCCTCCCCTGCGCACGAATGTGGCCAGGCGTCTCCAGCAGCGTCTTCCCGGAAACGGGTCCGTGGAAAAGCGGAAACCCACGGTGGCAAGCGGGGTGACGAGCACCAAGTCGGCATGGACGGCGGTGCGCGTGGCGCTGTATCCGGCCCGGGTCGAGGGACTGCGCCGCCGCTCCCGCTGGATGATCTGCTCGATCGTCCAGCCCGGCGACCACCGGGCGGCCTGCCGCACGTACACCTTCGGAGACAGCCGCGAGTTTTCTCCGGGCGGAGGACAGCGGGCGGGCAGCAGCCGCAGCAGGCCATTTGCCTGGAGGAGCAGCACCCGTCGCCGGGCCCGGTGCCTGGAAACCCCCAGGGCGCGCCCGATGGCCGAGTAGTTCACGCCCCGCCCGTCAAACCTCGCCACGGCACGCGCGGCGGCGGCAAGCTCCTGCACGCCGGGGTGTGTGATCATCCGATGCCCTCACCCCGATAAAACACGAGCGTTGAAGTCTTTTGCTTTCAAATTCCGTTAGAAATAGGAGTGCTCCGGCAGGGGTCCCCCCTCCCGCGGCCGCTGGTTCGCAACAGATTGATGGTACCTTCCCGGCGCACACCAGGACGGCCTGATCGCCGACCAGGGGTTGTCGGCGGACCTGAATCTGCAGGACGTTCCCTGACAGCCGCCACCCGGCTACTGCCCCGAGGGCTTCTCCTCGCTCTGCTGCTGCTCCAGGATCTCCAGCTGCTCGAACACCAGCCGGTCGCCGCTCACGGCCTCGGCCCCCCGGGTGCTCAGGCGGGCCGGGGTCAGCGCCAGGGTACGGTACAGGTAGCCGGACTCCTTCTTCTCCGAGTAGTCCACCAGGTAGGCGCGGTCCTCGGTGGGAAGGCCCTGCTGGTCCAGTCCCTTCAGGTACAGCACGTCCTTGTCCAGATGAAAGATGGTGAAGCCGCCCTCCAGCTGGCTGTCCGGTCCGATCCAGGTGAAGTGGGGCGGCTCGAACAGCAGGGTCGTTCCGTCGCCGCTGCGGTACAGCCCGAACAGGTTCAGCTTGCTGACGCTGGCCTGCCTGGTGGGGGGCTTCAAGATCTCGCTCTGCAGCTCGTCGGTGAGCTGGATGTACCGCCCGGAGGAACGGTCCCACTGCTCCTGGCCGATGATGTACACGTCAATGCTGCCCAGCGACACCACCTCCACGATGAAACGCTTCTGCACCGACTCGATGGCCTCGTTGACGGCGTAGATGGTGAGCCTGTTGGAAAGACTGCGAAAGGAGGCCTGCCAGATGTAGCTCTCCACCACGTCCCCGGTGAAGATGCTGATCTGCCGCTGGTCCGGCAGGAACATCAGGATCTCCTTGCGGTCCTTGTCGCCCGAGAGGTACCAGGGTCCGGACAGGAAGCGCTCGAACGCCTCCGCGGAGGTGCTGGCGAACAGCTCCGCCAGCTGCTTTTCCTCAACCACCGCGCCGGGCTGCTTCTCCACCGAGGTGAGCACGTAGCGGTTCTGCTGGTACTGCCAGTGATAGGTCTGCTTGATCCGATCCAGCAGGTTCCCGGACTCCCGGTCCTGGCTGTAGGCGTAGATGGTGAAGCTGGGCCCGTTCTTCTGACCCATTCTGTAGCCCTCGGAGCGCTCGATTTCCTGTATTTCAATGCTGCCGTCGGAAACGATACGGCAGATCTCCGCAAAGTACAGGCCCAGCCCGTTCGGGGAGGGTGTCTTGCGGAACACGTCCAGGGTCTGATCGCCCTGCGAGTCGATGCCCCGGCAGACCAGCTCCAGGTTGTGGTCCCCAACCAGGTCGATCAGGGAGACGTCGAACACGCGCAGGTTGGTGGCCGAGGTGGTGCCTTCCCAGCTGCGCACGTAGGCCGAGCGCACGGTGTCGTAGTCGATCACGGCGACGGAGATGGGCCCTTCGGAGTCCTCCGCCTGCCGCAGCACCAGGATCTGCTCGTCGTTGGTGTCCAGGTCCAGGTTGGCGTTGATCACCCGCACCAGCTTTTCCCCCGGGTCCAGCGGCACCTTCGGCTGTTCCAGCTCCCGGGCCTGTGCGGCCGCCGGGTCACCCGCCGCCGCCGATCCGGTGTCCGTGGGCACCTCGGGGAACAGCGCGCGCGAGGGCGGGGCAATCTCCGGCTCCGGCCGCCCGTCGCAGGAAAGGATCGCCGCGGCGGCCAGCGCCGCGGCCGCGAACAGTCTTACATGAGGCATATTGGTCATTCCTTGGTATGGTCCAGACATGGCGCGAGCCGCTCGAGCAGCTCGCCCTTGATCGCTGCAAACTCGCCGGGGCACTTGAACCCTGCGGCAGTCTTGTGTCCGCCGCCGCCGTAGCTCTGCGCGATCGAGGCAACGTCGATGTTGCCCTTGGATCTGAGGGAGCAGCGTTTGAGCCCGGCCAGGTTTTCCTTGAAGAAGATGGACACCCGGATCTCGGCGCTGCGCAGCGGGATGTTGATCAGCTGGTGTCCTTCGTCGTAGCTGGCGGCACAGCTTCTGACCATCTCCGCGGTCATGGTCTGCACGGCCACGCGTCGGTCCAGGTGCAGCTCCAGCGTCCCCAGCACCCTGGACATCAACATCAGGGAGGCGGTGGAGTTGCTCTCGTACACTCTGCTGTACACCTCATTGGGGTTGACCCCGATCTCCACCAGCTCGCGGGCTATCTGGAAGGTGGAGGCGGTGGTCTTGGGGTACACGAAGGAGCCGGTGTCGTAGGAGATGCCCATGAACAGAGCCTGGGCCATGGGCAGATCGATCCTCACCCCCAGCCTGCCAAACAGATGGCAGAGGACCTCGCAGGTGGAGGAAGCGTTCTGCTCCACGTGGTTCTGGCCCAGCACGTCCGACTCGCTGTCATGGTGATCGATGATGAAGTGCCGCTTCACCCTGGGAAGTACGAGCTGGGCCACCTGCCCGATGTTGTTGAGGTCGTTCACGTCCAGCACCAGCAGCACGTAGCTTGCCAGATCCGCGGGCAGCTGCGCCTGTTCTGCGAGAACCGTGAACACCCCCTCGGAATCGAAGAAGGTGAACTTGGCCGGCGCCGGATCCCCGTTGAAGATCAGCGCCGTCTTGCCCATCTGCCGCAGGGCGCAGAGCATCGCGTACTCCGCCCCCAGGGCGTCGCCGTCCGGCGTCTCGTGGGCGGTGATGATGAAACGCTCGTGCGCCTTGAGAAACTTCACTACCGGTCGGTAGTCCATAGCACCGCCTGCCCCTTGCGCATCTCCTTCAGATCCCGCAGCCGCTGGAAGGGCACCTCGGCACCCACCAGGCAGGCGGGACCGATCCGGTAGCCGCCGGGGATCTCACAGTTCATCCCCAGGACCGTAAGCCCGTCCCGGATCTGCCGGGGAAACCGCTGGTTCATGGCCACCGAACGCCGCAGCCCGATGGCGGCCCCCTCGCCGATGTTGCTGGTTCCCTTGGCGCTGTCCGCCGCGTACGGCAGCGCCAGGGTGCCGGAAACCTGAGCGTCGGTGCCGATGCGGTTCCCGGACATGATCACGGACCCCGTCACCACCGCTCCGCGCCGCACCACCACGTCGGCGAAGATCACCGACCCCTCGACGGTCCCTTCGATCCGCGCTCCGGCCGAGAGAAAGGAATCCTTCACCCGCCCTTCCTGGCTCACCACCGTCTCCCGGGCCGACACGGGAACCTCCCGCAGGGCGGCCAGAAGCCCCGCAAGCTCCGGGGTCCCGGCCTCCTCGGCCAGACGCAGGTTCTGCCTGAACAGCTGCATGAGGCTGCCCTGGAAGAGAATCGTCCCGGGGATCTCCTCCAGGCTCTCGAAGGAGGAGTGGAGCACCTCCTCGAAGAGCAGCCGCGCCGGCGCTCCTTCCGCCAGGGGACGTTCCAGCCGCTCGCGCAGAGAGCGGATGAGGCGCTTCCTGCCCCCGACGTACAGGTCCACCGGTACCGAGCTCAGGGAGATCTTGACGATCGAGGCTCCTGCCCCGGCCACCACCCCGCGCAGGGCTTCCCGGTCCAGCAGGCACAGGGTGGCAAGGGAGCTCAGCACCACCGTCTCCGCGCCGTCCTGCTCCAGCAGGTCCAGCAGCGGCGCCAGGGACCCCTCCAGCAGGTGCAGTCTGGCACTCTCCGCCTCCGCCCGGGCGGTCACCACACCCAGGAGGGCGCGGAACCGCCCCTCCGCAATCAGGTGGTAGCCGCCTGCGCTCAGATGGGCGAGATTGGCCAGGGCGAAGTCCAGGAAGGTGTAGTTGCCCCAGAAAGGAAAGGACGCCGCAGGCACCCCGGAGCTGAATCCCGGAAGCTCGGGAAAGCCCGGATCAAAGAGGTAGACCGAGCATGGGCGCATGTGCGTGTCAGGTCACCCGCGCAAGCTGCACGGTGAGGTCCTTTTTGCCCTCCAGGCGGACGCGGAACTCCATGTCCAGGATGTTGCGCGGAACCTCGGTCATCTTCGGGAACTTTTCCAGTTTCAGCAGGCTCATCCTGATTCCGTTCTGGACCAGCGCGAGCCTGGCAATGCTCTGCGGCGACCTGTTGACTGACACCCCGACCGTCCCCTCGCTCTCCTCCAGGAACATGGCCTGGCCCTCGCGCAGGGTCTGCGGCTCCTGCTGCTCTCCCTGCACCACCAGGCGGAAACGGAGCCTCGGCCTGCTCAGCGCCGAGATCAACCGCGCCAGCAGGATCACGAGCGCCACCAGGACCAGCAGACCCACCAGCAGGAAAGGCCAGGCGCTGGCGAAGAAGGATTTTACATGAAACTGCACCGTGGTGACAACCGGGATGAAGCCTTCACCGTCGAACATGAACTGGAGGCTGCCTTCGTAGTCTCCCGGCGAAAACCCCTGGACCCGCACGGGAAAGGCCACCGGCTCCACGCTCTGCGGAGAAACGGTGATCTCCGCGGGCTCCGGCAGGATCTGCATGGGCTCGTGATCCGGCACGGCCAGCATGACCTGCCGGATCCGGATGTTCTTGGGTTCGCTGTAGCCCTTGCTCTCCACCGAGAGCTGGAGCCGGCTGCGGCCGCCCAGGCCGACGGGCCGCATCTCCACCGGGCCGGTGAGGTCGAGGGTGCTCAGCAGATTGCGGGTCTGCTCGATCATCTGCTCCTCGGTGGCGCCCTGGGGGACCTCGGTATACTCGCCGGACAGCTCCTGCGCCAGCTCCTTGGCGGTCTGCTCCGTTCCGATGCCCAGGATGTGGATCTTCCATCCTTTCTTCTGAATGACCTTGGCGTTTTGTAGAAAAGCGTGGTTGAAGGTCCCGTCCGGGGACCAGTACTTGCTGTCCGGCGGGGCTTCCTGGATTCCGTCCGTCATGAGCAGCAGGTACTTGCGACGGCCCGGGTGCCCGTACTTCTCCACCTCCTTCTGCAGAACGTCCAGCGCGTTGCCGATGTCGGTGAAGCGCCCGTCGGCCAGGAGGTCGTCGATGGCCTGCCTGGCCTTCTCCTTGTCTTCCGGGCCGTCGATCGTCATGGCTATGGGCACCTTCGTCTCCCCGTAGAAGGCCACCACCAGGAAGAAGTCCCCGGGAATGAGCAGCTGGTCGATGATGTAGCCGTCCACGTACTCCTTCACGGCCTGGATCTCTTCCTCCATGGATAGGGACTTGTCCAGGGCCAGCATCACATCGATGGGCTCCGTTCGGTCGTCCGCGGCCAGGATTCCGGCCGCAATCGTCGCGAAGAGGAAGCAAATCAGGTATTTTTTCATGGTCAAACCCCGTTTTCGAGTGTCGTCTGTGCTACATTAACAGCATGCACCATATGGAGATAAAAAGAAAGGTAAAAAAAAAATTTACTGCTTTACATTTCTCCAAGGGTGTGACTACAATCTACAGTGTAAAAACGCACGAAGGAGAGTACTATGGGATCAGTTGACCTTCCCAAGAGCCCTAACGTGTTTCACCCGGAAAAGCCCAGCGCCGTAGGTTCACGCAACTCTCTGGCGCAGGAGTTCCGGGACCAGCAAGCCGAAGTCGACCTCCTGCTCAGCGAAGAAGTAGACAAGGTCATGAACCACCTTACCTCCAAGCTGCCCCCCAAGGTCCTGGAGAGACTGGACGTCATGGGCGGTTTGAAGGAAAAAGTGTACAACTACTTCAACCAGAACTACCAGAACATGTTCAACCGGTACATCGTGACCACCGAGGACGAGATGGTCAAGAAGGTCCGGAACTTCATCGACAAGGAAGAGCTGAAGTCCCTGGCGCGCTACACGCCCAAGGAGATTTCCGCGCTCCTGGACCAGGTCGGTGGCATGGACAAGTTCAACACCGGTGAGATCGAGAAGTCCATCGTCAACATGTACGGCCACCTCCAGGGGCACGTCCAGCGCGGAATCAACGACCTGGAGAACCTGACCAACAGCCTGCTGCGCCAGAAGACCGACGTGGGCGCCTTCATCCGCGGGGAGAACGCCTACTCCATCGTCAAGTGCGCCTTCAAGGACAACCAGTACAAGCCCAAGACCGTAACGGACGTGAAGCTGTCCGTGAACATCCTGGACTCCGAGCTGATCAGCCCGATCTTCCACTACCAGGTCACCGTCGAGTTCCTGATCA
>CAZBDU010000164.1:0-6942 GCA_964490725.1 uncultured Spirochaetaceae bacterium
CCCGTCGGGCGCCGCTGGCGCGCCGGCCCCTGCGGGCCACCCGCGCCGGGGGCATCGCCGGCGGCGGTCAGCGAGCCCAGCCGGCGCAGCACGTCCCCCCTCTCGTATCGGGAGGTCAGACAGCGACCGGTCGGGGGGTCGGGGTACACGGACTGTTTGCCGTTCACCAGCCAGCGCCGCGCTCCCGGCTCCCCCGCTGCCCCTACGGCTGTTTACAAACGCCGCCCATCGTATGAGAATTGATCTATGACGAGCGCACTTTCCGCTCTTCCGAGGAGGGAACTTGGCTTCCGATAAGCTGAACGTTCTGGTCTTCGGCGCCCACCCGGACGACCCGGACATCCGCTGCGGCGGGGTGGCGCTGCTGTACGCCCGGCTGGGGCACCGGGTGACCTTCGTCAGCCTCACCAACGGCGACACCGGTCACCAGGAGATGGGAGGCCTCGAGCTGGCCCGGCGGCGCTACGCTGAGTCGCAGGCCTCGGCCAGGGTGGCGGGGCTGGAGGCCTACCGGGTGCTGGACAACCACACCGGAGAGCTGGAGCCCACCGTTGCCAATCGCAAGACCGTGATCCGGATCATCCGCGAGCTGAAGCCCGACCTGGTGATCACCCACCGCCCCAATGACTATCACCCGGACCACCGCTATGCTTCGCAGCTGGTGATGGACGCTTCCTACATCGTGACCGTCCCCAACATGCTGCCCCTCACGGACTTTCTGCCGTACCTGCCGCGGATCTACTACATGTCCGACGAGTTCCGCAAGCCCACCCCCTTCCATGCCGACGTGGTGGTGGCCATTGACGAGGTGATCGAGGCGAAGCTGGAGATGATCCACTGCCACACCTCACAGATGTACGAATGGCTGCCCTTCAACCAGGGCATCCTGGATCAGGTGCCCCGGGAGGAGGAGGCGCGCCGCAGGTGGCTGGCCGGCTGGCGACTGCCGGAGTTCGAAGGGATCGCCCAGCGCTACCGGGACCGGCTGATCGAGCTCTATGGAGAGAGAAAGGGTCGTGCGGTCCGCTACGCGGAGGCCTTCGAAGCCTGCGAGTACGGAGCCGGCGAGGACCGGGAGGCGGCCAGCGCGCTGTTTCCCTTCGTCCCGTTCACAGGAGGAAAGGCTTCATGATCATCGACATCCATACCCACGTGGGAGACCTCAGGCCGCCCGGGGACACCGGGAAGCTCCCGGTCACCTGGGAAGGGCTGCTGGAACGGCTGGACGCGGAGGGCATCGACAAGGCGGTGGTGCTGCCCGTATCGGTGTCCCCGGAGAGCACCAAGGGCCCGGGCCTCCTGGAGCCGGGGCTGGACATGGCCAG
The DNA here is from genome assembly GCA_964490725.1 of uncultured Spirochaetaceae bacterium. Classification (GTDB taxonomy): domain Bacteria; phylum Spirochaetota; class Spirochaetia; order SZUA-6; family DRHE01; genus CAZBDU01. The sequence goes on from CAZBDU010000164.1 coordinate 1,326, forward strand.
CCAGCTGCGCGCCGCGGCGCGCTACAGGGACCGGGTCATCCCCTTCGGCAACCTGGATCCCAGAATGGGCTGCCTGGGAAACCTGGAGCCGGAGCAGGTGGACAATCCGCCGGAGACGGACTTCTCCTGGATGCTGGAGCGTCTGAAGGAGCTGGGTTGTGTCGGGATCGGCGAGGTGACGGCCAACCTGGCCGTGGACGACCCGCGGGTGGTGAACCTGTTCCGGCAGTGCGGCCAGGCGCGAATGCCGGTGCTCTTCCACTGCACGGGTCCCGGGCGGGGGGTCTACGGGCTGTACGATGAGGTGGGGCTGCCGCGGCTGGAGCGGCTCCTGCGACAGGTGCCCGACACGACGGTGATCGGCCATTCGCCCGGCTTCTGGGCGGAGGTGAGCGGGGAGATCACCCCGGCCAACAAGTTCGTCTATCCCACCGGGCCCATCCGCAAGGAGGGAGCCCTGCAGCGGCTCCTGCGCAGCTACCCGAACCTCTACGCGGACATCTCCGCGAACAGCGGCTACAACGCCATCAGCCGTGACCGGGAGTACGGGATCCGGTTCTTGAACGAGTTCCAGGACCGCGTTCTCTACGGCACGGACGTCTGCTTCGGCGGCCAGGAGGGGCGGATGCCTCACCTGGGCTACCTGCGGCAGCTCCTCGAGGCGGGCGAGCTCGGGGAGGAGGCCTTCGACAAGATCGCGGGGGGCAACGCCCTGCGGATCCTGTCGCTGTACACGCCGTGAGGGCCACCCGGGTCGGCTACGCCCAGTTGCGGGAAGCCCTGGAAGCGCTGTTCCTGCACCATGCCTTTCCCGCGGGGAAGGCTGCGCTGTGCGCACAGGTCATTGCGGACAGCACCTTCGACGGCGTGCCGTCCCACGGCATCAACATGGTCCCCTTCCTGATCGACCGGGTGGCGCGCGGATCGACGGACCCGGCCGCGGAGCCTCACAGGATCCTTGCGCTGGGCTCGCTGGAGCGGTGGGACGGCCGCGGCGGGTTGGGCATCCACAACGCCGCGGCCTGCACGGCCCGGGCGGTGGAGATGGCCCGGGAGGGCGGGATGGGCTGCGTGGCCCTCGCCAATACCAACCACTGGTTCCGGGCCGGAACCTACGGCTGGCAGGCCGCCCAGGCCGGCTGCGCGCTGATCGCCTGGACCAACACGATCCCCAACATGCCGGCGTGGGGCGCCGCCGAGCGCTCGGTGGGCAACAACCCGCTGGTGCTCGCCGTCCCCCGCACCGCCGGCCCCCTGGTGCTGGACATGGCGATGTCCCAGTTCTCCCTGGGCAGGCTGAAGATCCACCAGCGCTCCGGCCAGCCCCTCCCCGTCCCCGGGGGGTACACCGCTTCCGGCGAGCTCAGCCGCGACGCCGCGGAGATCCTGGGCGGGGGCCGGGTGCTCCCCATGGGCTTCTGGAAGGGCTCCGGGCTGGCGCTGATGCTGGACGCCCTGGCGGCGCTGCTCTCGGGGGGGCTTTCCACCTCCGGCCTGGCCGCCCTGGAGGAGGAGAAGAACGTCTCCCAAGTTTTCCTGGCCTTTCGGCCGCCCGGGGAGGAGATCGAGGCCGCCGGGCGCCTCGAGGAGATCCTGAGCCACTTCCACGCCGCTCCTCCCCTGGATTTGGGCGCCGGGGTCCGCCATCCCGGGCAGCGCACCCTGGCCGACAGGGAGCGAAACCGCCGGGAGGGGATGCTCATCGACTCGGCCCTGTGGCGGCAGGTGGCGGGCGCCTCATCCTGAGGCGGACTCAGAGCCCTCCCGAGGCGGCCATCAGAACGCGCAGCCCCTGAAGCGGGCTCACCGTGGACTCCAGGATCCAGTTCGGGACTCCCGCCATCAACAGGAGGTGCAGCGCCTCCTCCAGGGGCACCAGACCCGTCCCGGGGGCTCCGTGATCGTCCGACAGGCGGGGCCGCGCGCCCAGCACGGAGCGATTGTCGTGCACGTGGGCGCTCACCACCCTGCCGGTGTCGAGGATCTGCCGGAGCCCGGCGGTGAAGTCGAACCCGGGCACCAGCGAGGCCATCCACAGGTGGCCCGCATCCACGCAGAGCGTCAACCCGGGCACCGCCCGGACCAGCTCCTCCAGCTCCGCCGGACGCTGGAACAGGTAGGTCAGCCGGGGGTTGAGGTTCTCCGCGGCCAGGCGGACCCCTTCTTCGGCACAGACGGCGGTGGCGTGCCGGAGGTTCTGGACGGCGGCTCCTAGATGGTCTCGATACACCGGGCTGTCGCAGTACCGGGGGCGGCAGATCGACTTCTCGCGGAGCCACTCGTAGCGACGCAGCGCCACGCGTTCGGCCTCCAGGGCCGCCTTGCGCTCGGTGAACTCCGCCGGCATCCTGCCGTCGGTGGCGTAGCCGGGGTGCAGGACCAGCACCGAGCCTCCGTAGGAGGCGGCGGTGCGCGCGCTGGCGCGGATCACCTGCAGGCTTTCCTCCACCACCTCCGGGTCCCCGCTGCCCAGATTGGGGAAGTATTCCGTACCCGGGCAGGGAGCGTGCCCGGAAAGCACCCTCCCTTCCAGGCCTTCCAGGCGGGCCAGCTCCCGGGGGCCGAACTGATAGGAGAGCTCGAAGCTCGGATCCCACCCCAGATCCGCGGGCAGGTTCTGCAAGAACGCCTCCACGTCCCGGGACCGCGGGAACGCCGCCAGGGAGAGGGCGATGCGCGGTCTCATTCAGCAGTGGGCTCCGGCCTGCGGGCGCGGGTCAGCCAGTTGACCAGAAAGATCGGGATCAGCACGGACAGCAGCAGGAAGATGCCCACCACCGAGGCCGGTCCGTAGAGGTTGCTGCGGATCTGGGCATAGGTTTCCACCGTGAGGGTCTTCCAGCGGGCGGAGAAGATCAGGATGGTGCAGGTCAGGTCGGAGATGGAGCTGGTCCAGGCCAGAAACCCTCCGGAGATGATTCCGGGCAGGGCCATCCGCGCGGGAATGCGGAAAAAGGTCCGGATGGGGGGGCGCCCAGATTTATGGAAGCCTCCTCCACGCTGGGATCGACCTGCGCCAGGATGGCCGACACGGTGCGCACCGGGTGCGGCAGCCGGCGCACGAAGTAGGCCACCACCAGGATGGCGCCGGTGCCCACCAGGATGAGCGGGCCCCGCGAGTAGGCCAGGATCAACCCGATGCCCAGGAGCACCCCGGGGATTCCCAGCGGAAGCGCCACGAACGCGTCCAGGAAGGTGGCCAGGCGCCTGCCCTTGCGTACGATGACGTAGCCCAGCAGCGCCCCCAGGAGAAGGTCCAGGATCATCGAGGTGGTGGCCAGCAGGTAGGAGTTGCGCAGGGGGCGGGCCACCGCGTAGAGGGTCTCCCGGTAGTGATCCAGGGTGAAGGAGCCGTACTGCAGCACCGGCCCCCTGGCCTCGGTGAACGAGGAAAGGATGATCGTGCAGATGGGCAGGAGCGAGACCAGAAGCACTCCCCAGAACAGCACCACCAGGGCCACCTTTTTTCCCGGCGAGGGGTCCTGCAGCTGCGACCGCCGGGGGCTGGCGGCCACGAAGCTCCGCCTGCGCAGGTACACCCGCTGGACCACCAGCATGGTCATGGAGATGGCGAGCAGGATGGTGGCCCCCGTGGCGGCCATCACCGGCGGCCCGCCCAACTCCGAGTTGAACTCCCCGTAGACCAGAGTGGTGAGCACCGGGGTGCCCACTCCGACGATCGCGGGAATGCCGAAGGAATCGATGATCAGAATGAACACCAGCAGGGCGGCGTTCAGGATGGAAGGGGTGGCCCCCGGCAGGGTCACCGTGAAGAAGCGTCGCATCCCGGAGGCCCCCAGGTTGTGCGCGGCCTCCTCCAGTGTGGGATCCACGCTCTGAAAGGCGCCGATGAGCAGGATGAACCCCAGGGGATAGTAGCTCAGGATGAAAACCGCCAGAATGCCGCCGAAGCCGTGGATCGCGGGGATGGCGATGGCGATCCCCTTGAACAGCTCCGTCACCAGCCCGAACCTGCCGAAGAGGATCAGCCAGGTGTAGGCGCCGATGAACGCCGGGGTCAGGTAGGGGACCCAGAGGGCCGTACCGATCAACACGTGGCCCGGCATCCGGTAGCGGGTGTAGAGGTAGGCCAGCGGGATGTCGATCAGCAGGATCCCCACCGTCCCCAACGCCCCCAGCGCCAGCGTGTTGAACAGGGCGCGGTAGTAGTGCGCGATGGAGAAGAACCGCAGGTAGCTGGCCAGGGTGAACGCCGAGCCGGATTCCCCGAACAGGCTCGACTTGACCACCGAGAAGATGGGGTAGAGCAGGAACAGGAGAAAGCCGGCCACGGCCAGCACCACCGGCACGCTCCAGATGTCGAGCAACCTTCTGCGCAGCCCGATCATCCACGCTCTCCGGCGGCGAAAAGGGTCAGCTCGGAGCGATCGAAGGCCACCCGAACGGGGCTGCCCGGCCGGACGTCGTCCTCGGGCTTGGGGTTGTGCACCGCCAGCTGAAAGCGGTCCCCTGAAGAAGACCGGGCCACGATGCGCAGCGTGGAGCCCAGATAGCTGGACTCCACGACCCTGGCCTGGAAGGCGGCCTGCTGCGGCAGGAGCCGCCCGCCCGGCGGCGCCAGCGCCAACGATTCCGGCCGGATCGAGGCGATCACCGTCTGCCCGGAGGCCGCCTCCCGCGCCCCTCCGGCGGTCCCGGCCGAAAGCGGCGCTTGTAGCTCCAGGCCCTGAAACAGGATCGTTGCCGTCCCCCCCGCGGGGTCGCTTGCCAGCAGGCGGCAGGAGACGAAGTTGGTGACGCCGATGAAGCCGGCCACATAGGTGGAGCGGGGCTGGCTGTAGATCTCCCAGGGGCTCCCCACCTGCTGCACCCTGCCCCGGGACATGACCGCGATGCGGTCGGAGATGGCCAGCGCCTCTTCCTGGTCGTGGGTGACGTAGATCGTCGTGGTGCCCAGCTCGCGCTGCAGGCGGCGGATGTCCGTTCGCATCTCCACACGCAGCTTGGCATCCAGGTTGGAGAGGGGCTCGTCCATCAGCAGCACCCGGGGCTCGATCACCACCGCCCTGGCCACGGCCACCCGTTGGAGCTGCCCGCCGGAAAGCTGGTCGGGGCGCCGCCGCTCGAACCCCGAAAGGCGCACCAGCTCCAGAGCCTGGCCCACCCGCCTGCGGCGCTCCGCCGCGGGGACTTTCCGAGCCTTCAGCCCGTAGGCCACGTTGTCGAACACGCTCATGAACGGGAAGACCGCGTAGCTCTGAAACACCATGCCCGTGTCCCGCCTGTGCGGCGGGATGTCGTCCATCCGTTTGCCCTGGAACAGGATGGACCCGCTGTCCTGGATGTAGAATCCGGCCACCGTCCGCAGGAGCGTGGTCTTTCCGCAGCCCGAGGGGCCGAGCAGGGTGAACAGCTCGCCCGGGTGGACGTCCAGGGACAGCTGGTCCACTGCCACCACGGAGCCGAACCGCTTGGTGAGGCTCTCGATCCGGACCTCGACGCCCGCCATCCCACCTCCATGAAAAGCCGTGCCGGAGGCACGCCTCCGGCACGATGAGCTTCACTCGCCTCGAGTGTGTACCGCGATTTCCCCTTCGACGGGGCTAGTGTGCTGTCCCGGAAATTTGTGTCCCACAAATGACTGTACGTATGTCTA
>CAZBDU010000165.1:0-6820 GCA_964490725.1 uncultured Spirochaetaceae bacterium
CTGCCGCACCCTCCCGGCAGCGCGCCGCGCCTGCTCCCGGCCGGCTGCCAGAAGGAAGAACGCGCCGCCGCCGCCGGCGCCGCTAAGCTTGCCGGCGAGCGCGCCGGCGGCCCGGCCCTCCTCCAGAAGCTCCTGCAGCTCCGGCGAGCCGAGCCCCAGGGAGGCCAGCAGGTGGTGGGCCTCCCCGGCGAGCGCCGCCAGCGGCTCCAGTCCTGCCGGGTCTGCCCGTTCCAGCGTGGCGATGGCCCGGCGGGAGATCTCCCCCAGCCGCTCCAGGGCCCCCCGGGCGCCCCCGTCCCCCTCCAGCAGCCGCCGGCGGAGCTCCAGGACCAGCACCCCCGTGTTCCTCCGCCGGGGCACCGCGCCTACCACCAGGAAGAGGGGGAAGCCGCGCAGCTCGCGGCTGTCCGGGAGCTCGGGAGGGTGGGGGTAGAAGGCGTGCAGGCCTTCCAGGAGGGCCAGCCCGGTGTCGATGCCCGAGGGGGTGCCGTGAAACAGCCGCTCGGCGCGATGAGACCACTCCCACAGGGTGCGCCGCTGCCGCACCTGAGAGCGTTCCCCGGCGGCGAAGCGGCCCGCCAGCGCGTACAGGGCGCGTGCCACAGCCGCACAGAGCGCAGCGGAAGAGCCGAAGCCGAGGCCGCGGGGAATGGCGGACGCCACACTCACCTCTCCCCCCGCCAGATCCGCCAGCTCCGGGATCGTGCGCAGGAAGCGCTCCAGGAGAAAGCGCACCAGCTTCCCGTCCTGCTCGGAAAGCCCTGGAACGGCCCAGCCCGGCCGGGCGGAGGGGCGTACGGTCACTTCGGTTTCCTCACCCAGGGAGATGCCCACGGCGGGGTGCCCGTAGACCGCGGCATGCTCTCCGAACAGGAGGAGCTTGGCGTGGCCCCGGCCGGTGCCGCTCAGGGGCCCCAAGACAGCCCCTCCGGGCAGATCTCCACCGGTGTGAGGCCCCGGGTGCGCGCCGCCGCCTGCGCGGCCCCGTCGGCGACCACGCACGCGCCGACCTCGTTGCCGGCGCCCAGGGCCTTGCACAGCCCGGGCTGCAGCCCCGGGACCTCGGGTATCCGCGCCGGCACGCCGATGCGCTCGCCCAGCTGGAGTCCCAGCTGCCGGCATTGCCGGAAGAAGGGCAGCGCCTCGCGCCAGCTTGCGGCCGCTGCAAACCGGCGGATCGCCTGGTTCGATTTCCGCAGGAAGCGGGCGGCGTCCCCCGGGCGGGCCGCCTGCCAGCGCCTGTAGCGGGCCACCGCAGCAGGGGTGGACACCGCTGCGGGACCCCACAGCAGCGCCAGCGGCGGCAGCCAGGGCAGCTGCAGGTGGTGCCAGCGGGGAAGTGCTCCGCCCTGGAGCATCCCCGCCCCGCCGTAGGTGGAGGCGGCCACGTCGTAGCCGCTGCCCCGGCCGCGCTGGCTGCGGCGGTGAGCCCGCAGGGCCAGGGCGAACAGCTCCTCCGGGGAGGGATCGGCTCCGGCCAGACGCAGGAGCACCGCGCAGAGCGCCACTGCCACCGCGGCGCTGGAGCCAAAGCCCCTCTTGGGGCGCTCCGGTGCCCGGCCGCCGGCGCAAGCCAGGGATGGGCGGTCCGCAAAAAAGGGGTCCGTTTCGATAAGGATTTCGGCGCGCCAGGCCGGGGGCCCCCCCGTCCTGGCCTCCAGCCACCGAGCGCAGGCCTCCACGGCCGCCTCCAGGAGCGGGCTCTCCGCGGCCCCACCGCCGGGGGGCGGCCAGAGGTAGGTGCTGCCGCCGCCGCTGCCGCGGATCACCAGCGCTTGGGCCGGAAGGACCGAGAAGCTGGCCCTGGGCGCCACGGCCAGCGCCACCCCGAGGCCGCCGGGCTCCAGCACCGCATACTCGCCCAGGAGCAGCAGGTTCGCCGGCACCGATCCTCTCAAAGGCCCTCCTGCTGGTCGGGCCAGCGCGGGCCGGAGTGGCAGCGCGGAGCCGCGCCGGGGCAGCACACCAGCAGCTCGGGAGGCTCGGGGAGCGCTCCCAGCGCGCTCAGCACCTCCTGCAGATCGTCCTCCAGGCAGAGCACCTTCACCTGCGGCCCCGCGTCGGAGGTCTCCCACGCCTCCACCCCGCCGGCGCGCAGCGCCGCGCAGGCGCGGATCACCGCCAGGGTGGAGGGAAGCCAGTAGAGAATCGGTGGCGAGGCGGCAAGCATGGCTGCGTGCATCCGGCTATAGCTCAGAGCCATGCAGCGGCCCAGCCGCGGCAGGTCCCGGCCGCGAAGCGCCTCCAGGATCTCCGGCAGCAGCGCGGCGGAGCTGTCCAGCCACGCCTGCCAGTAGGGTGAGCCCGTGCGGGTGGCCTCCATGGCCTGCCGCGAAGAGACGGGCTTCTCGGCGCGGCTGGTCAGCGCCACCACGATGCGCAGCTGCGGCCAGTGCTGCTGGTCGTGGAGCTGGCGCGCCGCCCGTCCCCCCGCCGGCAGGAAGGTGAAGCCGCCGAACAGCGACCGGGCCGCCGAGACGGACCCGATGCGCGCGATCTGCGACAGTCGCCTGGGATCCGGGTCCAGCCCGGCGGCCCGGGCGCAGGCGCAGGCCAGCGCCGCGAACCCGGAGGAGGAGCTCGCCAGGCCGGCCGCGGAGGGGAAGGAGTTGGCGCTGTCCGCCTGAAAGCCTGCGTCCACCTTCAGCTCGCCTCTGAGGCGGTCGAAGAAGGCGCGGAAGCGCCGCCCGTCCTGCCTCACCCCGTGCAGCACCACGACGTCCTCCGTGCCCGGAGGGGACAGGCTGACGCGGGTCTCGGTGAACAGGCCGCCCACCGTGACCGCCACGCTGGGAGTGGCGGGAAGGTTCTCGGACCCTGCCTGCTTGCCCCAGTACTTGAGCAGCGCCAGGCTGGGGCTGGCGCGGCAGATCGCCTCGCTCACCCCTGGCCCTCTCGGAGCCGGGCAAGCAGGCTGCGGGCCTCCTCGATGCCGAAACAGCCGCGCGCCGCCAGGAGGTCCGCCAGGCGGCGGATCTCCGCGCCCCGGGCGCCGGCCATGTAGGCGGTGCGGGCGGCGTGGTAGCGCATGTGCCCCTTTTGGATGCCAGTGGTGACCAGGGCCAGCAGGGCCGCGAAGTTCTGGGCCAGTCCCAGCGCGGCGGCGATGCGGGCCAGACGCCTTCCGTTCGGGTTGCCCAGTACGTTCAGAGCCAGGCGGCTCGCCGGGTGGAAGCCGGCCGCCCCGCCCACGGTGGCGAATGGCAGGGGCAGCTCCAACGAGCCCTCCAGAGCGCCGGAGCGCAGCGCGTAGGCGCTGAGGGGCCGGCAGGTCCCCTTCCGACACGCCCAGGCGTGCGCAGCCGCCTCGACCGCGCGGGTGTCGTTGCCCGTGGCCAGCGCCAGGGCGCTGATGCCGTTCATCACGCCCTTGTTGTGCGTGACCGCACGATCGGGGTCCTCCCCGGCCACCTCCGCGGCCAGCACGATCCGCCGGGCGATCTCCGCGGGACCCAGCCCGGCCGCGTCCGCCGGGCGCAGCGCCTCGAGGGGCAGGGTGAACCGCGCCGCGGCCCTGCGCTCGCGAGCGGCATTCGAGAGGATGGCCATCAGCGTGCTGCCGCCGCTGGCCCGCTCCAGCAGCTCCCGCACGGCTTCGGCGGCGGTGTTGAGCAGGTTGGCGCCCATGGCGTCACGCACGTCCATGCGCAGCCCCACGACGGTCACGCCGCACTCCGGCAGGCGGCGCACCTCCAGGCCGCGGAACCCTCCGCCCCGGGCGGCGAGGGAGCGCTGGAGAGAGCCCAGCCGCTCCTCGATCTGCGGGAGCGCCTTGCGGATCGCTCCCTCTCCTCCCGGGGGCACCCCCTCCAGGAACACCTGAGCGGTCATGAGCGGTTCGGTGGCCATGGTGGACAGGCCTCCTCCCGGCCGCAGGAGGAAGGCCGCGTAGGAGGCGGCGGCGATCACCGACGGCTCCTCCACGGCCATGGGAATGGCCAGCTCCTCTCCGTCCACCAGGAACCCGGCGGCAAGGCCCAGAGGCACCGGGAGGCAGCCCACCGCCGACTCGACCATCAGGTCCGACAGCTCCAGGAGGCCGCCGCCGCAAGAGATTGCCTGCCACTGCTCTTCCTCGGGGGCGAGGGTCCGCCGCAGGACCCGCCGGCGCTCGTCCAGGGAGAGCTTGCGGAAGTTCTTGGGGAGCCTCATCCCGCTCATCATGCCAGAAAAGGACTGCGGCGTCAAAACGCGCCTGCGGCGGGCGGCGCAACGAACACCGTCCCCCGGCGGGGGGGCCGGCCGGGTCGCCCCCTCCGGCGCCGCCGCGCTTCTGGCCCTCCGGCGGTCCTACGCCGGACATGTCGTCATCTTCCACAAGCATGACCGTACCGCCGGCCGGGCCCACGGAACTGTGGGCCGCTCCATCTTCGGCGCTGAGCTCCTCCGTGACCCTGGGTAGATAGCATTCAAAGGAAGTGCCCCGGCCGACCCTGCTGGTGACGTCGATGAACCCGCCAGGAGCTGCGGGGTGGTGTCCCTGGAGCGGGTGGCCGCCCGTTCGATCTCCGGCAGGTCGTTCAGTAGGGAATCACTTCTCAACCAGCGGGCCGCAGCGCTTGCCGCAGCGGAACCTGCAGAGCGGGCCGGGGTCTAGCGGATGCGGGCCACGCTGTACTCCAGGAGTCCCTCCAGGAGCCTGCGGCCGTCCTGGCCCGCTCCCTCCAGCTCGTCGATCAGCCGCCTGGCCCGGCCGGCCGCCTCGTCCACCCGTGCCTGCACCGCCCGCCGGATGCCCAGCTCCTCCACCAGGCGGCGCACGTAGGCCAGCTCCTCCGCCGGCAGGGCGGCGTTGCCGAAGATGCCGGCCAGCCGCCGCCGGTGCTCCGCAGGGGCGAATCGCCGCAGGTACTCGTGGAAGAGGGTCTTCTTGCCGGCCCGGACGTCCGACCCTGCGGGCTTGCCGGTCTGCTCTTCGCTGCCGAACAGCCCCAGCTCGTCGTCCTTGATCTGGAAGATGATGCCCAGCGCCTCGCCCAGGCGCTCCAGCGCCGCCACGGTCTGCGGCGGGCCTCCGGCCAGAAGCGCTCCCACCATCAGGGGCAGGGAGAAGGTGTACCGGCCGGTCTTGTACAGGTACATCCTGAGGATGTCCTCTTCCCGCGCCGCGGCCCCCGAGCCTCCCCAGTACACGTCCTGCATCTGCGCAACCCCGACGTAGGATATCTCCCGGGCGCACAGCTCCAGGATCTCGCGATACAGCTCCCCAGGGACCTCCAGGCGCGCCAGGACCTCGAAGGCCAGGAAGAAGGCCACGTCCCCCGCGCAGATGCCCAGGGACTCACCGAGGTGATAGGATTCGCTGAGCCCGCGCCGGTTGGCCAGCCGGGCGTACTGGTAGAAGATGGTCTTCAGCCCGCGCCGGGTGATGTCCCGGTCCATGATGTCGTCGTGCACCAGGAGCGCCGACTGGAACAGCTCGACGGCTGCGGCGGCCTCGATCACCTGAGGCGGCGGCTCCACCCCCTTGGGGGTGAACATCTGGTAGCCCAGCGTCACCAGCCCGCCGCGAATCATCTTGCCCTGCACCGAGAAGCGGTACAGACGGCGGCTCAGGTCGGCGCCGATGGGGTTGATCCGGGCGAGCTCCCGGCCCTTGCGGGCGAACAGCTCCCGGAGGCGGGCGCCGATCTTCCTCTTCTGCTCGTCGAAGTATGCGGACATCCTGCTCCTCCATGCCGGTATGGAGTATTGTACTACACGAATCGAAATTATACAAGCGATATATCTCCACAACTACTCGATTTGTGATCATATCAGGGCCACACGCAGCACCAGGAAGAACAGCAGCTGGATCCCCCCGTAGATAAGGGGCAGCCGGGTGCGGAGCGACAGCCCCAGCAGGCGGAAAACCAGGGCCGCCGAGGCGGCGATCAGGAACCAGGCCAGGTAGTTCCGCGGCGGGATCGTGGCTTCGTGCCAGCGCCAGTACTCCAGGGCCACCGCTACCGGCTCCATCACGAAATCGAACAGCGCCGCCGCGAGCCCGGCGAGCAGCGCCGCAAGCCACGCGGGTCGGCCCAGGCGTTCGGCCAGTCCCAAGCCCGCCACGATGACCAGCAGCCAGTTGAAGGCGATCACCAGCGGCACCGACAGCAGCCCGGGACCCAGCGTCTTCCCGTAGGTGTAGGCTCCGAACACGGCCCCTGTGGCCGTGCCCGCCGCCTCCAGGGCGAGGGTTACCAGCAGGACCGCCCCCGCCCAGGCCAGGAACCGCCCGCCCCCCTCCGCGGCCGCTGGCAGGAAGGCCGCCGCCCCGCAGACCAGGAGCACCACCGGCGTCAGATCCAGCATCAGCGGCCGCAGCGGGTCCAGGAGGTGACCCGCCGCCCCGACGGCATAGAGGACCGCCAGAGCGCAGGCGGCGATCAGCTCCGCCCGCCCCCTTCCGGTCACCGTGCACCCCTTTCGCCCCGACGGCGGATCGCCGCCGCCGGCCCGGTCCCCGCCACCGGGGCCCGCTCCCCAGCCACTGCCGGCTCCCGCTCGCTCAGCAACAGGTAGACCAGGATGTTAAAGCCGATCAGGGCGAAGGAGTAGAGGAAGTCCTCCAGCGGAATGGTGTACACCCGCAGGCCCAGGATGGCCTCTGGGTGATAGGTCACCACCGGAAGCCCGGTGAGCAGGCCGTTGACCACCAGGAAGGGCGCGTAGGAGATGCCCAGGGCCGTCCAGAAGTGCCGGCTCCGCAGCGCCTCCGGGCGCAGCGCGGCGCCCAACGCCAGGAACAGCGCCGTGGCCAGCAGCACCGTGAAGGTGTAGCCGCGGGAGCGCAACGGCACCGCCCCGGCGGCGAGGCCCGCCCCGGCGACCCCCCAGG
>CAZBDU010000166.1:0-6805 GCA_964490725.1 uncultured Spirochaetaceae bacterium
GGCCATGACCGCGCCGTCCGCCCGGACCCGCACCGGCGGCGCCGCTGCGGCACTCTGCGGCCGGCCGAAGGGGCTCGCCACGCGGCCGCCCAGCACCCCCAGCAGCAGGTAGGCGCCCATGAAAAGCAGAGAGGCGCCGCCGGCGGCGCCGATCAGTTTGCCGGTGAGGGGATGGCGCAGAAACGCCGAGAAACCCAGCAGCAGCGCCGCGATCAGAACCGACTCCAGGGCCGCATGACCGGCGATCACCCAGGCGCCCACCATATAGCCTCGCCGCCGGCTCTGCATGGTCTTGACGACGGTATAGGTCAATAGCGGCCCCGGCGCCAGGGCTCCGCTGAGAGCCACGACGAAGGAGAAGGAAAACACCATCCAGAGCGCGCCGAGGGACATGTCCGGGCAGTATACCAGGAAGACCGGGGGCCGAACACCTGGACGGGAAGCCACCGGCGGCCGGGCCCTCGCGCGACCGCAGCGACTTGACCGGGCAACCGGGCGGAGGTAGCTTCATCTCATGAGCAGTACCGAAACCGTGCAGAAGGCGTTCGAGCAGGGGAAGGGGATCCTGCGACTGGCCCCGGCCTGGGTGCCCAGGGCGTTCTGCGTCCCGGGACGGCGCATCAAGCTCCATCCCGACGACTACTACGCCTACGGGCTGGACCGCGGAGGGATCGACGAGCGGTGGCTGGCCTCCACCACTCCGGCGGACAACGGCCCCCGGACAAGTCCCAACGAGGGCTTGAGCTTCCTGGTCTTTCAGGATGGAAGCCGGATCGAGAAGGCCCTGCTCCGGGATGCGGTGGCCGAGCTGAAGGACCAGATCGTGGGAGAGCGCATCTGGAAGGAGTACGGGCGGCTTCCGGCCTACACGAAGTTCTTCGACAACCAGAACCCCCTGCCCTTCCACATCCACCCCCCGCAGCGTCACGCGGACAAGGTGGGCGGCATCGCCAAGCCGGAGGCCTACTACTTCCCGCCCCAGCTCAACAACCACTTCGGGGACTTCCCCTACACCTTCTTCGGCTTCCGTGCCGGCACCACGAAGGACCAGGTCCGCGAGTGCCTGAAGGCCTTCGCCCGGGGGGACAACCGCATCACCGACCTGTCCCTGGCCTACCGCCTCGAGCCGGGCACCGGCTGGGACGTCCCGGCGGGGATCCTGCACGCGCCGGGGAGCCTGTGCACCTACGAGCCGCAGCGGGACTCGGACATGTTCTCCATGTACCAGTCGCTGGTCCAGGACACCCCGGTGGCCGAGGAGATGCTCTGGCGGGACACTCCCCCCGAGCACCGGCAGGATTTCGACTACCTCGTCGAAGCGCTGGAGTGGGAGATGAACGTGGATCCGGACTTCGCCGCCCACCGCTTCATGAGGCCGCGCCCTGTGAGACCGGTGGAGGAGATGGAGGCGGAAGGCCACAGGGAGCAGTGGGTCTGCTACCGGGCTTCCGGGCACAGCGCCAAGGAGCTCACGGTCCTGCCGGGCGCCGAGGTGACCGTGCACGACGCCGCCTCCTACGGAGTGATCGTGCTCCAGGGTCACGGCACCATGGGGCCCTACCAGGTCGAGGCGCCGGCGCTGATCCGTTTCGGCCAGCTCACCTCCGACGAGTTCTACGTCAGTGAGCAGGCGGCACGGGAAGGGGTTCGCTTCGGCAACCCCTCGCAGACGGACCCCATCGTGGTGCTGAAGAACTTCGCCCCGGACAACCCGGACCTGAAGGGCCAGCTCTAGCGGCGGCGGTCCGGCCGGCCAGGACCGGCTTCGCGCCGTCCCTGGCTTGCCGTGCCGCCCCAGGAGAACCCTGAGCTGGAAGCGGAGTTCAGGAAGCGCCACAGAAGCGCGCCCTATCCGGAATGCCTCCGTCGCGTGGCCGGCAGCGCCCGGCTGGCGCGATCCCTGGTCCCGCTGTACGACCCGATCCACTCGGTTCACCTCGATGCGGAGCTGGCCAGCGTTGCCATGTTCGTCACCTGCCAGGAGAACTCCTGCCGGTACTGCTACGGGGCTCTCCGTACCATCCTCAAGATCATCGGTTTCAGCGAGAAACGGATCGGCGAGCTGGAGCGGGAGGTGGCTCTGGCGGACGGAAAGACCCGCCAGGTGGTGGAGCTCACCCGCAGGCTGGCCGAATCCAATCCCCGACCGGCGCAGCGGGAGCGCGACCGGCTGAAGGAGGCGGGGCTGAGCGACCCGGCCATCGCCGAGCTGGTGGGGTTCGTCATCGTTACCTGCTTCGCCAATCGAGTCGCCACCTTTCTGGCCATCCCGCCCGGGTTGAGCTTCGAGAGCCTGCCCGACAGCTTGTGGGCGAAGCTGTTTCGCACCCTTTTCTCGCGCCAGCTCCGGCCCCGCAAGGCCCCGCCGTTTCCCGTTCCCCCGGCGGCAGGGGATTTCGGCGAGCTGGTGGCCATCCTGGGAGACACCTGGCCGGCGAACTGGCTGAGCAGCACCATCGAGGGCTGCTTCCAATCGCCGCTTCTGGACCGGCGCATGAAGCTGTTGCTGTTCGCCGCGGCGGCCACGGCGATGGAGTGCGGGTTCTGCCGATCCCAGGCGCTGGCGCTGGAGATGCGCGCGGCCTTGGACCGCTACAACCATGAGCTGCGCGGCAGGGGCCTTCCGGAGCTGGCTTTCGGAATCGGGATCCACTACGGCGCGGTGGTGTCCGGCCTGATCGGAAGCGACGACCTGCTGGAGTTCACCGTCATCGGCGACATCGTCAACGTGGCCTCCCGGGTGGAGGGGCTCACCCGCCTTCTGGACGGCGACATCCTGGTCACGGAGGCGGTGAGGGAGAAGCTCGACTCGCGCTACGAGCTGCGGGACATGCCCCCGACTCGCGTCAAGGGCAAGAGCCGTCCCATTGCCACCTTCGCTGTGCGGGGCCGTATGGCGGCCACAGCCTGACCTCCGGGGCGCCGGGCCGCAGGCAGCGCCGCAGACCCCGGTTGACACGCCCGGGCGCTCCACTATGATGATTGCAGCTTGAGTGCACAGCACGAGGGGAGGGATTCGATGCGACACTTCATCGCGGTGGCGGCGGTGCTCCTGCTGGCCGCCGCGCTTCCCGCAGCGGCGCAGCAGTCCGGCGGTTCGGTGGGCTTGGGGGTCTCGGTGGGCGCTGCGCTTCCGCATGGGAGCTCCGCGGCGATTCCCGGCACCGACTGGAGCCCGAGCTTCAACTGGGGGTTCTACGTCAACATCCCGCTCATCTACACCTTTCACATCACCCCCTCCTCGGAGCTCTACAAGCTGGGGGCGCAGAACGCCGCGAACATGTCCATCGCCTTCAAGTTCATCGTGCCCCTTTCGCGCTTCGACCTGTTCGCGGGCTTCGAGCCGGGCCTGACCACCGTCGCGGATCTGACGGTGGTGCACGTGGGGGCCCTGGCGGGTCTGTCCTACCGGCTGGTGAGCAACCTGGACCTCTTCGCCCAGGTGAAGTACCAGTTCCTCTTCGAGGGGGACCCCAGGATCCAGGTGCTGCACCTCAACACGGGGCTCTTGTTCAACTTCTGAAGGACTACAGGGAGCGGATGTGCTCCTCCCGCTCCCTCCACGTTCTGACGGTGGTCTCCACCAGGCGGTCAAGGGCGGTCTTCTCCGGCCTGCCGTACATCGCCGGGTAGGGATCTCCACCGGGCCCCAGCGGCTCGGGCGTACAGAAGCGCTCTCCATCGTTGAACCCCACCAGGTACAGCGCCATCATGATGGTGTCCACATCCAGGCTCCCCTCCCCCAGCGCGCCGCGGTTGGTGTCGGCAAGATGCAGGTTAACCAGTTGCTCCCCGGCCTCCAGGATGGTTGCGGCGATGTGGCGCTCCTCGGCCAGCATGTGGTAGACGTCCCCGTTGATGTGCCGCACCCCAGGGTGGTCCACCAGCTCGATGTAGCGCCGCGCATCCTGGAAGGTGTGCACCAGGGAGACCTCGGCGCTGCGGATGGGCTCCACCGCCGCCCGCACCTGGTGCTGCACGAACAGGTCCGCCACCAGACGCAGGGTCTCGGCGGAGCGGAAGATCTCGAACCCGTCGTAGGGGGCGCTGCGGCCCACCGCTCCCGGCACCACCAGCAGGTAGCTCCCCCCCACCGCCCGGGTGAAGGGGATGGTGCGCTTCAGATAGCTCACCGCGTTCTGCCGGAAGGTCGGCTCGTTGGAGGACAGGTCGTTGGTGCGGGAGAACATCCCGCAGACCCCGGCGGCCTTCACTCCGTGGCCCGAGAGAGCGGCCCTCACCTCCTCCACCGCGTAGCCCAGATCCTCCCCGTAGTGGTTGCCGTGCAGCTCGATGTACTCGATGCCGAACCTGGCCAGCCGCTCCACGGACTGCTCCAGGGGCTCCATGCCGAAGCCCCAGTTGGACCAGGACAGCTTCAGCCGGCTCTCCATCTTCTCGGGATGGCTCCTCTTGTGCTCCAGGAACCGCTCGCGGATGCCTGCGTTGACGCGCTCGAAGTTCTGCATCTCTCCCCTACCGTTCCGCCACCGATGCGGTGGCCTCCTCGATTCCGTTCAGCTCCTCCGCGGTGAGCTCCACCTCCCCGGCGCCCAGGAGCTCCTCCAGCTGCTCCAGGCTCCTGGCCCCCACCAGCACGCTGGACACCCCCGGCAGGCGCGCCGCCCAGGCCACCGCCAGCTGCACCAGGGTGAGCCCCCGCTCCCGGGCGATGGGCCGGAGGCGCTCGGCCGCCTCCAGATAGGCGGCGAACCGCGCGCCCTGAAAGCGGGGAAACCCCGAGCGCTCGTCGGACTCCGGGAAGCGGCGATCCGGCGAGTACTTCCCCGCCAGGAGACCCTTGGCCAGGGGGCTGTGCACGATGATCCCGATGCCGTGATCCCGGCAGAACGGGGCGTCCCCGGCCTCGATCTGGCGGTCGATCATGTTGTAGGCCACCTGGTTGGCGCTGAAGGGCGCGGCGGACAGAGCCCGCTCCATCTGCTCAGCCTTGTAGTTGGAGACCCCGATGGTGCGGGTCTTGCCCTGGTCGCGGAGGCGCGCCAGGGTCTCCATGCTCTCCTCCACCGGGAAGGCGGGGTCGAAGCGGTGAATCTGGTAGAGGTCCAGATAGTCGGTCCCGAGCGCCCGGAGGCTGTTCTCCAGGGCCTTCTGGATTCCCCTGGCCGAAAAGTCGAAGCTGACCTTGCTGGCCAGGAAACACCGCTCCCGGCGTCCTCCGGCCAGGGCCTTGCCGATCACCGCCTCGCTGGTGCGGTAGCCTTCGGCCGTGTCGATCATGGTCACGCCCCGATCCAGGGCTTCCCGGATCACCGCGATGGCGGTGCGCTCCTCCACCGGGCCCATTCCCCCGCCGATCGGCCAGGTGCCCAGCCCCAGGACCGAAACCTCCGGCCCTCCCCGGCCCAGGGATCGCATGATCATGGTCAGCCTCCTGTGGCGATGCTACTGCTCCGCGCCGGAGCTGTCAAAGCCGGACAACGCTCTGGCCTACATGTTGCGGATGATCTCGGTGCCGAACTCCGAGGTCTTCACCTCGCGCGCCCCTTCACGCAGGCGCGCGAAATCGTAGGTCACCGTGCCGGCGGCGATGGCGCGCTCCAGGCCGCGGATGATGCTGTCCGCCGCTTCATTCCAGCCCATGTAGCGCAGCATCAGCTCTCCGGAGAGGATCACCGAGCCCGGGTTGACCTTGTCCAGGTTGGCGTACTTGGGGGCCGTTCCGTGGGTGGCCTCGAACAGGGCATGCCCGGTGTCGTAGTTGATGTTCCCTCCCGGGGCGATGCCGATCCCCCCGACCTGGGCGGCCAGAGCGTCGGAAGCGTAGTCGCCGTTCAGGTTGGTGGTGGCCACGACGTCGAACTCGTCCGGGCGGGTCAGCACCTGCTGGAGAAAGATATCGGTGATGACGTCCTTCAACAGGATCTTGCCGGCCGGAGGATTGCCGCCGCACTCCTCCCAGGAGACGGTCTGCCCGGCGAACTCCTCTTTGGCCAGGGCGTAGCCCCACTTCATGAACGCCCCTTCGGTGTACTTCTGTACGTTTCCCTTGTGCACGAAGGTCACGCTCCTGCGGCCGTTCTGGATGGCGTGGCGGATGGCGGCGCGGATCAGGCGGTCCGAGCCGGTCTTGCTCACAGGCTTGAGCCCCACCCCGGAGTCCTCCCGAACCTGCCAGCCGTACTCCCGGCGCACGAACTCGATCAGCTTCCTGGCCTCCGGAGTGCCCGCCGCGAACTCGAAGCCGGCGTAGACGTCCTCGGTGTTCTCCCGGAAGATGATCATGTTCACCCGCTCCGGGTGCTTCACCGGCGAGGGCACGCCCTTGAACCAGCGTACCGGCCGCAGGCACACGTACAGGTCCAGCAGCTGCCGGAGAGTCACGTTGAGGCTGCGGAACCCGCCGCCGATGGGCGTGGTGAGCGGTCCCTTGATGCTCACCAGGTGGTCCCTGATGGCGGCCACGGTCTGCTCCGGCAGGTAGGTGCCGGTCTCCCGGTTGGCCTTCTCCCCGGCCAGCACCTCCTTCCAGACGATCCCCCGCCTCCCGCCGTAGGCCTTCTCTACGGCGGCGTCAAAGACCCGCACCGAGGCCCTCCAGATGTCGGGGCCGGTCCCGTCCCCCTCGATGAAGGGGATGATGGGATGGTCAGGCACCTTCAGGCCGGAGTCCCTCATCGTGATCTTCTCACCCTGCTTGCTCATGGACGTCCCTCCGGGGAGAAAAATGTAACCGGCGGCCCGCAAACGTCAAGCGGATTCGCCCGCCGGAGCGCCGCGGGCGGCCGAGGCGCTTCGGGCCGGTCCCGCGGGCGCTGCCGGGAGGGGCCGCGGGGCCGGGGGT
>CAZBDU010000167.1:0-6751 GCA_964490725.1 uncultured Spirochaetaceae bacterium
GGCCGCCGCGGGCCAGCAGCAGCGGCACGGCCAGCGCGGCGGCGGGAAGCAGCGCCGCCGCAGCCAGCAGCCTCCCCTCCCCCAGCACCGGAAGGAGGAGCGCCGGGGTCGCAGCCCCCAGGGCCGAGCCGGACATGGTGGCCAGGTAGACCGCTCCGGCGCGCTCCGGCCGGCCCGCGAACCCCAGCGACACCACCGCGCCGGCCAGCACGAAGGGCACCGCCAGGGCCAGGTAGGCCGCCGCCAGGTACAGCCCCTGCCGCCGCTCCACCGGGAGGCGGAAGTAGTCCAGGGGGATGCCGAGCACCAGCAGGTAGGCCAGACAGGCAGTGACGGAGAACAATATGATGATCCCCGGGAGCGCCCGCCCGCGGGCCGCCCGGGCGGCAAGACCGGGCCGCCGCGCCTCCATCAGGCTCAAGCCAGTGCCGCTGGCGGCGTAGCCGAACATCACGATGCTGATGACCATGAAGGACAGGTGATTCCACTGGGAGAAGGAGAAGACCCGCGCCAGGAGCACCTCCCAGGCCAGGGAGGAGAAAGACAGGAGGAAGACCGCGGCGATCATGCGTTCCCGGGAGGCTTCAGCGCTCCAGGGCCCTGCCGGTCATGGGCACGAACAGGACCCCGGTGACGTTCTCCACGGTGTAGTCCTCCCCCTTCTTGGTGACCCGCACCAGGTTCTGGTAGCTGAAGGGGTTGCCCAGGGGTAGAACCATGCGCCCGCCGTCCTTCAGCTGGGCCAGGAGGGGCGGCGGGATATGATCCACCGCCGCGGTAATCATGATGCCGTCGAAGGGCTGCTCCTCCGGCCAACCGAAATAGCCGTCGCCGTGGCGGGCGTGCACCTTCGAGTAGCCCAGCTCCTGCAGCCTCTCCGAGGAGCGGCGGTACAGGCGCTCCTTGATCTCGATGGTGAACACCTCCCCCGCCACCTCCGCCAGCACCGCCGCCTGGTAGCCCGACCCGGTGCCGATCTCCAGCACCCGGGCCCCCTCGACGGCCTCCAGCAGCTCGGTCATGAGGGCCACCACGTAGGGCTGCGAGATGGTCTGGCCTTCTCCGATGGGAAGGGGATGATCCTGGTAGGCCTGGCCGCGAAGCTCCTCCGGGACGAACAGATGGCGGGGAACCGCCCGCATGGCCGCGAGGACCCGGCGGTCCTTCACCCCCCGCTGCTGGATCTGCAGGCGCACCATCTGCTGCCGCCGCTTCACCATCGCCGGCGGGTCGTCCTGGCCGGCCAGGAGGCCGGAACCTACGAGCAGACCGAGCATGCAGAGGGCGGCGAACTTCACGTACCGCCAGTATAGCGGGCAGGCAGGCCTGTGATCAAGAACGCCCTCGATTCAGTCGATTCAGTGGGAAGGGACGCGGGCCGCTGCCGGTCGCCGCGGCCCGCGGGTAGCACGTGGAAGGATGATCTCAGTCGCTCGGACCGACGGGTGATCCGTTGCCACCCGACCGGGTGGAAACCAGACCCAGATCCACGGAGGGAGTTCCCTGCTCCCCGCCCGCCTTCGGGTTGCCTTCACCGGGAACGGTGGCGGGCTGAGCGTTCGCCCCCGAGGTCCCGGACGGGTTGGCCGCCACCGGGTTCGCAAAGCCGCGCTCCCCCGCGCCGTTGGACGTGGCCGCGTTGAACAGATGGTCGCTCGCCGCGAGCGACAGTGTCCCGCCCAGCACCATAGCCATGACGAGAAGAACCAATAGAAGCTTGCGGGTCATTACAAAACCTCCTGTAGGGCGTCTTGAAGTCAGCTTAGCTGACTGTCTTGGTCATAATATACGCATCTCCACGTCCCTCCGTAAAACGCTGCAGCCGGGCGGGAAATGTCACCCGTCGAAGGAACGCCCGTCCGCCAGGCCGGGTGCCGCCGGGGACACCCTTGACGCTGGAGGCGTTCCGCCTCACCATGGGCCCACGTGCAACGATCACAAGCGCTTTCCATCCGGGAGGTGAGCACGCCGCGCCAGCTCAGGGAGTTCGTCCGCCTCCCGGAGCAGCTCTACCGCGGCGACCCGCTGTGGGCCCCGCCCCTGTGGCTGGAGGAGCGCGGCGCCTACCGCCCCGGCTCCAACCCGGTGCTGGCCCGTTCCGACCACGCCCTCTTCCTGGCCTTCCGGGGGCGGGAGGCCAGGGGGCGCATCCTGGCCTACGTGGATCCCAACTTCAACGCCTTCTACGGCAGCGCGGTCGGCTTCTTCGGCGCCCTGGAGTGCGTCCCGGACCAGGAGGCCTTCGCCGCCCTGATCGCGGTGGCCGAGCGCTGGCTGGCCGGGCGGGGGATGTCCGCGGCGCGCGGCCCCATCCATCCCGTGGCCGAGTACTGGGGCCTTCTCCTGGACGGGCCCGAGGGCCCGCCGGTCTTTCTCACCCCCTACAACCCCCGCTGGTACAACGACGCTCTGGCCCGCCTGGGGTATGCGAAGGTGAAGGACCTGGTGGCCTACGAGGGCGACGCCCGCCGGGGCTATCGCATCCCGGAGCGGTTCCTGCGTTTCCGGCAGCGGCTGCTGGCGCGCCGTCCGGCGCTCTCGGTGCGGCGGTTGGACATGCGCCACCTCATGCGCGATGCAGAGCACATCTGGCGCATCTCCAACGGCTCCCTGAGGAACAACTGGGGCTACGTACCCCTGGAGCGCGACGAGCTGGGCGCCACGATCGCCAGGCTGAAGCCCATCGCGGATCCCGACGCCGTCTGGTTCGTCGAGGACGCCGGGGTGCCGGTGGCGTACTGCCTGGGCTTTCCCGATCTGAACGTGATCCTCCGGCGCATCCGGGGCAGGCTCCTGCCCTTCGGCTTCCTCCATCTGCTGCTCGGCGTGCGCCGTCTCAGGGACTACCGGCTCTGGGGGCTCGCGGTGCTGCCGGAGTACCACAGCATGGGCCTGGATGCGCTGCTGTACCTGTGCCTGTACGAGGCGCTGGCGCCCAAGGGGGTGCGTCTGGAGGCGAACTACGTTCTGGAGGACAACCTGCGCATTCGCAACGCCCTGGAGAAGCTGGGCCTCAGCACCACGAAGGTGTACCGGGTGTACCAGAAGCCGCTTCCGGCGGGGCGGCGCTGAGACGCCTGCGGCCCCCTTGCTTGATTCCCCTGGCGTCATTAGACTCCTACATAGCCTGCCGAGGTAAACGCCGCGGTCGAGCCCCGGCGCTCCGAGGCGGAGCACTCGAGTCATGGAGGTCCCCCAATTCGAGGCATCCTGGTTGCCCTGCTCGACCTGTATCGCAGGCTCGCCCTGCTGTCGCTGCGGCTGCGCGGCAGCACCGCGGAGGAGGCCGCCGCCGCCAGGGTCATCTCCGGACGCTCCTGGTCGGAGTTCTGCGATACCCTCAAGGCCGCCGGCGCCGCCATCGGCGGCATGGGATCGCCCAGGGACCCTCTCACCCAGGCGGAGGGGTACCGCTACCTGAGCCGGCTGGCCCGGGCGGGCCTGGAAGCGTTCATGGAATACGCGGATCCCAGGGCCCCGGTGCTGCGGCGCATGATCCACGAGACCGCCAAGATCGGCGCCGACAACCCGGACAACCACTATCTGAACGCCTCGATCAGCGGCCGCTACGAGTACCGGATCAGCGGCGAGCGGGGCTCGGTCCACTTCCTGGAGTTCAGCACCCAGAAGGGAGGCTACGGCGGTGGCGGAGGGCTTCCCCTCACCGGCCGGCTGGACTCCACGGAGCTGTCCCTGGGTCCGGACGGGAGCTTCCAGATCGCCGTGAGCTGCGCGCCCCGGGAGGGCAACTGGCTGCCTATGGAGCCCGGCAGCGGCCTTCTCATCGTCCGGCAGACCTTCCTGGACAGGAGGCGGGAGAGCCCCTGCCGGCTGTCCATCGAGCGCGTAGGAGGCGACGGGCTTCCCTCCCCCCTCAGCCCCGCAGCCCTCGACGGGGGGCTGAAGGCGGCGGGCGCGCTCGCGGCGGGGGTGCCGCTGTTCTTCGCGCGCTGGGCCGGCAGGTTCCGGCGCCGGCCCAACGAGCTTCCCAGGATGGACCCGCAGGTCTCCACGGCAGCCGGGGGCGACCCCGAGATCGCCTACTACCACGGCTACTGGCAGCTTGGCCCGCAGGAGGCGCTGGTGATCGAGGTTACACCGCCGGAGTGCGCGTACTGGAACTTCCAGCTCAACAACCACTGGATGGAGTCGCTGGACTACCGCTATTTCAGGATCCATCTGAACAGGCACACCGCCCGGTACGGCCCCGACGGCTCGGTGCGCATCGTCGTGGCCCGCGAAGACCCCGGAGTGGACAACTGGATCGACACGGCCGGACACGCTTTCGGTACCATGTGCCTGCGGTGGGTCCGGGCAGCCAGCCATCCCCAGCCCCGCACCCGGGTGGTGAGGCTGGCCGAGATTCGATCCGGGGGGGAAGGCTGAGGTGGGGGACAGCAGGGTCCCGGCCGGAAGCCCTGCCGGGCGGCGCCCCGGGGCAGCGCGCAGGCAGACCCACGCTCACTACCGGCGCCCCTACCGGCCCGCGCCCCTGCGGCTGGCCAACCTTGCCGGGCGGGGCCTTCGCCGGCTGGGCCTGGAGGCGGACCTGAGCGAGTCCGGCCTGATGGAGGCCGCACGCCGCCGGACCGGCCTGGACGATTTCGGGGAGGAGTCCTTCCGCGAGGGTTTGGCGGTGCTGCTGCGCTCCATCGAGGCGGAAGCAGGCCTCAACGCGGTGGGGCGGTGGATCACCCGGACGCGGCTGATCGGAATGCTGGCCAACCGCCTGCGGGCGCAGCAGGCCTTCGGCGCGCATCCCCAGATCCTCCGGGAGCGGATCGAAGCCCCCATTGTGATCACGGGCATGCAGCGCACCGGCACCACCCTCCTGCACCGGCTTCTGGCCGCGGACCCCGACACCCGCGCCCTGGCTTCCTGGGAGGCCATAAACCCCGCGCCTGCGCAGGGTGCGCGGGACACCCGCATCCGCACGGCCCGGCTGAGCCAGCGTGCCCTGGCCTACATGGCCCCGGACTTCTTTGCCGTGCATCCCGTGGAGGCCGAGGCGCCGGAAGAGGACGTGCTGCTGCTGGACTACTCCTTCCTCAGCACCGTGCCGGCGGCCACCCTGCGCGTCCCCACCTACTCGCGGTGGCTGGAGGGGCAGGACGTGCTGCCCGCCTACCGCTATCTGAAACGGCTGCTGCAGCTCCTGCAACGGCAGCGCTCCGGCAGGCGCTGGGTGCTCAAGAGCCCGCACCACCTGGCGCACCTGGAGGCCCTGCTGGAGGTGTTCCCGCGAGCCCGGATCGTGCAGACTCACCGCGATCCGGTGGTGGCGCTCACTTCCTTCTGCAGCATGATCGCCCACGGCCGCGGGGTGTTCAGCGACCGGGTGGACCCGGTGGAGGTGGGAGCGGAGTGGTCGCGGAACGTGCTGCGCACGGTGAAGCGGGGCATGGCCGCCAGGCGTAGCATCGCCGGGGAGCGCTTCCTGGACGTCTTCTACCCCCGGCTGCTCGACGATCCGCTGGGTCAGGTCGAGAGGATCTACGCGTTCGCGGGGATCCCCCTGAGCCGGCGCGCCGGCGAGGCCGTGGCCGGGGCCGTGCGCCGGAACGTCCAGCACAGGCACGGCAGGCACCACTACCGTCCGCAGGACTTCGGACTGGACCCGGGGCTCCTGCGCCTGGCCTTCTCCGAGTACTCGGACCGGTTCGAGGTCCCTGAAGAGATCCCTTCCGGGTGAACGCAGGCATGGACAGACCTCGCTACGGCAGCCCGCTGCGCGCTACGGTGAACGGCATCCTGGATCTCTTCGGCCGGCAGGAGCGGATCGGCACCCTGGAGCAGGAGGAACGCATCGACGGCAGGCGCTGCCTGATCACCGGCGCCAACCGCGGGCTGGGCAGGGCAGTGGCCGTGGAGCTGGCGCGGCGCGGCGGCCGCCTCACCCTGGCCTGCCGCGGCGGCCACCCGCAGGCCGGAGAGGAGATCGGCCGGGAGAGCGGCGGCGGCCAGGTGGAAATGGCGTTCATCGACCTCAGCGACTTCGACACCATCCTGCGCTTCCGGGACCAGATGCTCCGGCGGGACAGGCGGTTCGACCTCACGGTGCTGAACGCCGGCGTGGTCCCCCGCCGGGCGCGCAGGACCCGCCAGGGATTCGAGGAGATGTTCGCCGTGAACTACCTGGCCAACTTCCTGCTGGTAAACGCTTTGCTGGACTGCGGGGTGATCCCCAGGAACCGCCGCGCCGGCGAGGTGACCCCGCGGATCGTGTTCGTCTCCTCCGAGACCCACCGCTCCGCCCCGCCGCTGGACCCGACGGAGTTGGGGCGCTTCCACGACTACGGCATGCGGCAGAGCGTGGCCGAGTACGCAGTCTCCAAGCTGCTGGTGAGCACCTACGCCAGCGAGCTGGCCCGCCGCCTCTCCCCCGGGGGGCGCGTGGAGGCGGCGGTGCACCAGCTCTGCCCGGGGCCCATCAACTCCGGGATCGCCTCCGAAGCGCCGGGGTGGGCGCGGCCTCTGCTCAAGGCAGCCTTCACCCTGTTCTTCAAGAGCCCCAGGCGGGCGGCGGAGCCGGTGGTCTACCTGTGCTGCGCCCGGTCCCTGGAGGGGCGCACCGGCGTGTATCTCCACCTCATGAAACCGAAGAGCCCCTCCGAGCAGGCCCTGGATCCCGAGGCGGGCCGGGCCCTGTGGGAGGCGAGCGCCCGGCTGATCGCCTCGGGCCCGCCCTCCTAGGCCCGCCCTCCTCCGGCGGGGTCGCCGCCTTCGGGGCGCTCCGGGGCGGCTCGGGCTT
>CAZBDU010000168.1:0-6659 GCA_964490725.1 uncultured Spirochaetaceae bacterium
GGCGCCGGCGGGGCTGAGGGTGGCGCCGGACCCGCCCGCAGCCCTGCGGAGCTCCGGCTGTTCGCGGATGCGGGGGCTACCCTGCGCAGCTACCTGGTCGAGCTGGCTGAAAGAGCGCGGCAGGCGGGAAATGTCGAAAACGAAACGGCCTATCTGGCGGCCCTGGCCGGGTGGGAACAGGGTTTCCCCCGCCGGCTGGAGGAGCTCCTCCGCCGCCAGGGGCGCTACAAGGCGCTCCGCAGGCTGCGCGATTCCTACGCGCCCGGGCGGCGGCAGGCAGGCCCCGCCCCCGCGGCCGCGGAGGGCCGGCCCTAGTACTGGATCCTCAGCACCGGCCGCTGGCCCGTGGCCGCCTCCGAGGCCCAGAAGTACTGGTACCCGTAGTTGGACTTGAGGCGCATCCCGTAGTTGGTCGCCGGATCCGCGGCCCACTGCTTGACGATGTCGGTGACGTCCACCGAGAACTCTCCCTGGACGTTCGCCGGCACGGTCAGCAGTGACGCCGAAGCGGCGTCGATGAACGCGTCCGGAGAAATAGTGGTGTATGTCACCGAGGCAGTCCAGGCCTGCACGATCCTGGCCACGGAGATCTCGGTGAGGGGGTAGCCGGCGGAATCGTTGTTCAACACCAGAGTGGCGTAGGCCACGTCCGCCGGAACCGCCGCCGGGTCGAACTGCAGCAACGCCAGGGCTTCGCCGTAGACCGGCTCGCTCACGCGGAGCGACATGTCCAGGAAATACTGGTAGCCACCACTGTCCACGTATCCGTCCAGCGTGGGGGTCAGCTCCACCTTGGTGAAGACGTTGTCCGGGTCCAGCGGGTTCTCCCGGTCCACCTTGGGCATCAGAAAGAGGCCGCACGAAGAGATGAAGGCGAAGGCCAACAGTATGACTGCAACTCTACCGACTCTCATTTCCGCTCCTTCCCGGGATTGATGGTCAGAGTGAGCTGGATTCCGGACGGCGCCGGCGCCACGGCCAGCTGCGCCGGGCGCACCTGCCCGGGCGCCTCCTGCGGCTGGGCGGCGCCGCCCCGGACCAGCAGGGATGTCACGGTGGCCGCGGCCCCCACGCCCCACAGGCCGTAGGACAGGATGCTCCAGAACGCGTAGGACGCATAGCTGGACTGGTAGTCTCCGTACAGCCCGGCGAAATCCTGCCCGGCGCCGGCCTCCAGGTAGGCGGCCAGGCTGGCCTCCACGCCGGGGCGCAGGTTCATGGACACGGAGTGCGCGGCGCTCCCCAGAGCCACCATGACGCTCCCCGCGGCCAGTAGCGCTCTCTGCAGCCCCGAGGGGGCAAGCACCTCTTTCTCTCCGGGCAGGAGGAGCGCTCCCACCATTCCGGTCCCCCCTACACCCCAAAGGACGTAGCTTCCGATGCGAAACAGCGAGTACAGCAGGTCGGCGCTGTTGGCGCCATAGAGCGTGTAGCGCTGGTTGTCCGCGAACGCCCCCAGCACGTTGCCCAGCAGGTTCAGCACCGAACCGCCCAGAAAGGCCACTCTGCCCAGCCGCGTGACGGCCAGATCCCTCGAGAAGAGCAGGCTCGAGGCGGAGATCCCCGCCCCTCCCAGCCCCCACAGCGAGTAGGAGGAGATGCCCAGCGCGGCGTACAGCGTGTAGTCGCCCTGGTACGCGTTGTACAGATCCGTGAACCCGGAGGTCGCCGTGGCGTACGCCTCCTGCGAGGCCCTCACCCGGAAGCTGGTCTCGAAGGCGGCGGCCCCCGCCACGTTGCCCGCCTCCAGCGCGGCCACCCCGCCGGCGAGCAGAACGTAGGCCGCCGGGCTCGGCCTTGCGGGCGCCCCGGTCGAACGGGCCTCCTGGGGAGGCTCCTGCGGCTGCGGCCTCACCTCCTGCGGCTGCGGCCTCACCTCCTGCGGCTCGGTCTCAGCGGGCCCGGCAGGCGGGCTCGGCTGCGGCTCCGGCTGGGGCGCGGCCTCCTGATCCTGGGCGGGGGCAGGCGCCTCCGCCACCGTGAACCCGGGGATTGCCTTCTCCACCAGCGCGTAGGTGAGCTTGCGGCAGGCCACGTCCAGCTCCTCCACGTTCTCCGCGCTCACGGAGTCCGCCCCCAGCGTCCTGGAGCTGGAGACGTCGATGATCTTGGCGTTGATGATGTATTTCTTGCCCAGCGCCGCCACCGTGCCGATGATGATCTGTTCGGCGGACAGCAGCCTCCCGATCTCCACCGCGCAGGACTCGTCGGTGCAGTCCGCCAGCGCCACCTCCTGGGCCTCCAGGATCTGCCGCCGCTCGGTCTGGCTGAGCACCACGTAGGCCTTGGTGTTGACCAGCGACGTTTCGAAGAGGGTCGTGATGATCTGGGCGACCGAGGCCGCAACCTCGATCGACTGGAAAGGCAGCACGGCAATGAGCGGCTCGTTCTGCCCCATCGCCGGGGCTACGGCCATGACCAGCAGCAGTCCCGCCGCCGCGAGCGCCCGCCGCCCTACGGGGAACCCGGTTCTACGTTTCATCTCCAACGCAACGCCCAGTACGGAACCGCATTGTAGCACATGATGGTGGAAACTCAAGCCGTTCACGGTGCAGCCGGTGCAGCGCTCTGGCGGGACAGGCCGGCGCCAAGGCTGCGCGCGCCTGCCTTGCCTCCCTGGCCTTTCGCGCTACCCCTCCCCGCCTCCCTTGCGGCGGTGCATGCGGGCCATCTCGGCGTACCGTTCCGCCCGCTCCACGCTGGCCTCCCCTGCCAGCTCGTCCAGCTTGCGCACCCGCCGCGCCGGCACGCCCACCATCAACGAAAACGGCTCCACGACCGCATTCTCCCGCACCAGCGCCCCGGCGGCCACCACGCTCCCGCGCCCGATCACGGCTCCCGACAGGATGATGGCGCCCATACCGATCAGGCACTCCTCCTCCACCGTGCAGGCGTGCAAAATCGCCCCGTGGCCCACGGTGACCCGCGCTCCGATCACGCAGGGGCGGTCGTGCTCCACGTGTACGACCGTCCCGTCCTGGATGTTCGTGCACTCCCCCACCGAAATGTAGTGGAGGTCGCCGCGGAGCACGCAGTTGTACCAGACGGAGCTCTCCGCGCCCAGGCGGACGTCACCCACCACGCTGGCGCCCGCTGCGACGAAGGCGCTCTCCGGGATCTGCGGTTCCGCGGGCATGAAACGGCGGCGCACCTCTTCGATCATGGTCCTCTCCCTTCTCCGGCGCCGCGCCAAGGAAGCACCCGATCCGTACGTCGCGGGGCCCCGGCAGCGGCGGACCCCGGGGCCGCCCGGGCGCTTGTCCGAGCACCCTTGTCCGAGCACCGGGGAGGCGATAGAATAGCGTGGCTCCGGCGGTTTGGCAACGGCCATCGCCGGCCGGCAAACCAACGGGCTCACGAAAAGAAAGAGGGCATGTCCGCGCACCTGCTTTCGGCGCTGCTGGCCTTCGTCAGTTATTCCCTGCTCAACATCTCCCAGGCCGTCCAGAAGATCGGGCTCGGAGCCTACCAGGCGAACCGGGCGCGAGGAGCGTCGATCTGGGTCGCCGGCACCCTGGGCACCTCCGGCGCGGCCTTCGTCGGGCTGTACGCGGTGTCCCTGGGCTCGGTGGCGGTGGTGGGCTCGCTGTCCGGCACGGGCCTGGCTTCCCTCGCGCTCTTCTCCGCCTTCGTGATGCGGGAGCCGGTGACCGGGCGGGACGCGGCGGCCGTGGCCGTGCTGCTGACCGCCGGCGTGCTGGTGGGAGCCTTTTCGCGGGGCTCGCACGTTCCGGCGGAGGCCAGCCCTCCTGCCCTCTTCCTCTTCAGCGCCGCGGTGACGGCCGTCTATGCGGCGATGTGGCTGGGCCTGCGACGGCGGAGAATCGTGGCGCTCATCATCGGCGGCTTCGCGGGCACGCTGGGCGGCCTGGTACCGCCCTTCCAGAAGATGTCCACCTCTTCCCCGGGCCGCGGCGCCTCGCTGCTCAGCCGGTTTCCCGAGCTGGTGGAAGGCTCCCATCCCCTGCACGCAGCGGCGGAGACCCTGCTCAATCCCTATGCGCTGGCCTGGATTCTCCTCTCGGTCACCTCCATGGTGGTGCTGCAGTTCGCCCATCGCCGCGACAAGGCCATCCACGTCATCCCGATTTTCACCGCCAGCTATCTGCTCATGCCCGTGCTGAGCGGAGTGATTGCCTTTGACGAGCGCCTGCGCGGGCTGCAGTGGCTGGGGATTGCGCTGCTGCTGGGCGGCGTGCTTCTGCTCACGGTCCGCAGCCGCAAGAGCCAGCCGCAGAGACGGTCATGAGAAGCGACTCCGGGAGCACACGATGAAAAGAGCCATCGCCGCGGTGCTGCTGGCCCTCCTGGTGCTGCCCCTGCTGGGGGCCACCCTGGTGGTGCTGTCCGTGAGTGGCTGGGCCCTCGACCGCTCCTTCTACCTTCGTCTGCTGAACGACAGGCGGCTGTACGAGCTGTGGCTCACGGAGGAGCCGGTCCACGGTCTGGCGGAGCCCCTGCTGCGCTCGTGGAGGGACTCAGGCGCGGCCGCACCCCCTCTTCCGGCGCTGGTCATCGCCCTGCCCGCGCTGCTCACGCCGGACTACCTGCGCAGCCAGGTTCTGGCGGTGGTGAACCAGGGCTTCGACGCGTTGGAAGAAGGGACGCGCTTTTCCTTCTCGGTGGATCTGACGCCCCTCAAGGGGCGGACTGGCCGGTCCGGCGGGCCGGGAGTTCGCGCTACGGCTGGCCGAAGCCCTTCCGGTCTGCCCTGGCGGTGAGGGCGGGCAGGAGCTCATGTCCTGCCGGCCCGACTCCGTGAGTCCGGAGCGCCACGGGGCGAGCATCGCGGAGCGGCTGCCGGAGCTGGCCGCGGAGCTCCCCGATCGCCTGGCCTTCGGCTTCCCAGGGCCGGAGCCTCTGCTACCGAAGTGGCGGTTCTTGACACCCTCGAAGGCGGTCCTGGCGGCTGGAATGGCCATGGCGGCGGTGGTGGCCGCTATGTGGATCGGCCTGTGCATCCTTGCTGGAGACGACCGGCGTGAACGGCTGTTCTGGATGGGCGGCTCCCTGATGCCGCCCTCCCTGGCCACTCTGGCAGTGGGGCTTGCGGTGCTGCCGTGGGCATCCGCCGGATGGCTGCAGTGGGCGATCCGGCAGGCGCGGGCAGTGTCGCTTCGGCCCTACCACGACGTGATCGTGCGCATTGCCGCGGAGGCCGCCAGGGCCGTCTCAGGCGGCTTCCTGGCAACCGGGGCCGTTGCCGCCGGTACCGCCCTGGGCTTTCTTCTCTGGGCGGCGGCCGTCGACCGCGGCTCCAGCCCCCAGACGGGCCCCTAGGCCGTTCGGCCCAGGATCCGTCCTACTCCTTCCCCGAAAGGGGTGTAGCGGTGGAAGCCCAGCCGGCGCAGGCGGGTGTTGTCCAGGTGCGCATTGGGGGGCCGGCGGACGCCGCCACACGGCTTGGGGTCCGGGAATATCCGCTCGGTGTCCACGCCCAGCACGCCCGCCATGAGCACGGCCATGCCGTACTTCGTGTAAGCCTGTTCGGCCGAGCAGTGGACCGTGCCCCGCACCTCCCGCTCGATTAGCAGGCGCAGCGCGGAGGCCGCGTCGCGGGTGTGCGTGGGGTACCGCACCGCCGCATCATCGAAGAAGAGCTCCCCGTCCCCTCCGTTCAGCAGCTGGCCGGCCAGGACGGTGACGGCGCTCTCCCCCAGGTCGTCGGTGGGTCCGTAAAGGATCGGCAGGCGCAGGATGCAGTGTTGCGGGGCGTGCGTTCTGACAACCTCCTCGCCCTCCACCTTGGAGCGGCCATAGAGATTCAGCGGATTGGGCCTGGCCTCCTCGCCGTACGGCGGCGAGGTACCGTCGAAGACATAGTCGGTGGAGATGAACACCAGAACCGCCCCGCTGTCGGCGCACAGCCCGGCCAGCTGCTTTGTGGCGCCGACATTGAGCCGCGTCGACTGCTCCGGATTCTGCTCCATCACGTCCGGCCGCCGCTCAGCCGCGCAGTGCACCACCGCCCTCGGAGAGAAGCGCCGGAACGCCTCCTCCACGGCGGCCTGGTCCAGGAGGTCGATCCGGGTCAGCCCTGCGGTCCGAGTGAATCCCCAGCCTTCCACCTGGAAGGTCCCGGCCAGTCTGGACATGACTTCCCTGCCCAGTAGACCGCTGGCTCCCGTGACGATGATCTTCGCGGACATGCCCGACCCCCTGCAGTGGCTGCTCCCTGGTTTGCGTTCAGGTTCGCTGCGACCGGTCCTCGTGTCAAGCCGCCTCGGTGCCGCGGGTGTCGTGAAAGCCGAAGCGGCTCCGGAATGCCGCGAGAATGCCGGGAATGCATTGAAATCCGGCCATCGCTGTGGGTACAATGAGCATGTTCCTGGAGGAGGGATCCACACATGAAGAAGGCCACGCTGACCATCGGGCTGATTCTCGTGTTGCTGCTCTTGGGGGTGCTTCCGGCTGCCGCCCAGTTCACCGGCAGGGGCGCCGGGTT
Organism: uncultured Spirochaetaceae bacterium; assembly: GCA_964490725.1. Lineage (GTDB taxonomy): Bacteria > Spirochaetota > Spirochaetia > SZUA-6 > DRHE01 > CAZBDU01. Next base: position 6,446 of record CAZBDU010000168.1, read on the forward strand.
TCTCATGACGCGGTTCCAGGCAAGCGTGAACGGGGCCCTGATCCAGATAAACGGGGTGACCGTGGGGCGATCGCCCCTGCAGGTCGGCCTGCGGCCCGGAACCTACACCCTCACCGTGCGGGCGCCTGGCTATGCGGACTACCGGCGGCAGATCACGATCCGCGCGCCCAACCAGATCTTCACCATCAACTTGAGTGCGCCGCCGCCCCAGCCC
>CAZBDU010000169.1:0-6380 GCA_964490725.1 uncultured Spirochaetaceae bacterium
GGCGGCAGGCGGGCGGGAGCCGGCGGACCGCGGCGCCAGGGGGCGGCCCGCATTGCAGCAGATGCCGCTGCATGCTAAGATCTGGGGCCAGGAGGACCGATGGACACCCTGGAAGCCATCATGACCCTGCGCAGCATCCGGGCGTACACCGACCGGGAGGTATCAGAGCAGACGGAGGAGACGATCCTGCGGGCGGCCATGCAGGCGCCCTCGGCCCGCAACGCCCAGCCGTGGCACTTCGTGGTGGTCAGGGAGCGGTCGGCTCTGGACGCCATCCCGAAGTTCCATCCCTACTCGGACATGCTCTACCAGGCCCCCCTGGCCGTCCTGGTGTGCGGGGACCTGGCGCTGGAGGAGGACCCGGAGTACCTGAACCAGGATTGCGCCGCCGCCACCCAGAACATGCTCCTGGCGGCGCACGCGCTGGGGCTGGGAGCGGTGTGGCTGGGGATCTATCCCCGCGAGAAGCGGGTGCTGGAGATCCGCAGGCTGTTCCAGCTTCCCGCCAGAGTGCTGCCGGTGTCCATGGTGGCCCTGGGCTACCCGGCCGAGCCGGCTGAGCGGGTGGATCGGTTCAAGCCCGACCGCGTATACCGGAACTCCTGGGGAAACAGTCGGCGGTGAATCTCTGCTGGGTGCGTCGCATCTCCTCCCCGCCGCCCCTGGACGGGAGCTGGAACGAGGCGGGCTGGGAGCGGTCCGAAATCCTGCCTGTCTGCCGGTTCCATCCCAGGAGCTCGGACCACCGCCCGAGGACCCGCGCGCGGCTTCTTCACGATTCCCGTTTTCTCTACGTTTCCTTTCGCGTGCAGGACCGCTACGTGCGGGCGGTGCACACCCGCAGCCAGGATCCGGTCTGGAAGGACAGCTGCGTGGAGCTGTTCATCCAGCCCCGTCCCGAGGGGGGGTATTTCAACTTCGAGGTCAACTGCGGCGGGGCCATGCTTCTCTCCCTCATCGAGGACCCCCGCCGCACGGATGGCGGCTTCGCCCGCTGCCGGATGGTGGAGGATGCCTGGATGGAGCGCATCAGTATCTACCATTCGCTGCCCCAGCGGGTGGAACCCGAGATCGTCGAGCCCCTGGACTGGGTGGTGCAGTACGCGGTTCCCTTCGAGCTCTTCGAGGCCTATCTGCGCCGGCGGGTGCGGCCTGACGGGGAGAGCTGGCGGGGCAATCTCTACAAGTGCGGGGACGAAACCTCTCACCCCCACTGGGCAAGCTGGTCCCCCATCGGGGAGGAGCTGGACTTCCACCGGCCGAACACCTTCGGAGTCATAGCCTTCAGCGACTGAACACCCGCCGGCAGGACCGGCCGTGGGCGGGGAGAGGGTCCCGCTGGCAGGCTCTATCCGGGCAGGGGCGACTTTAGCTTGACGATCCGCCCCGTTCAATGGTATCGGGTCGTATGGCTTCCATGCTCCATCCCGTTCCCTGCCGGCCTTTCCACGGCGAGACCCACCGCACGGCCTTCGGGGCCTGAAAACGATGAGCAGGCGCCTCACCTACCGGTCGGCGGGAGTGGACGTGGATCTGGGCAACCGGGTCAGCGAGAGGATCAAGGAGAGCGTACGGCGCACCCACCGCGGCGGCGTGGTGACCCGCCTGGGGCTGTTCGCCGGCGGCCTCAGCCTGCCTCAGGCGAGCGAGCTGCGCCGGCCCGCCCTCGGCGGAGCCGTGGGCTTCCTCCGCGGACGCACCTCCTCCCGGGCGGAGGCGAGCGCCCGGATCGTCCAGGAGTGCCTGGGGAAGCTGCACCCCGCCGCCCGGCCGGTGGCCTTCCTGGACTACGTGGCCGCCTCCCGGCTGGACCCGCGCGGCGTGGAGGAGTACGTGGCCGGGTTTGCAGAGGGGCTGACCTCGGGCGCTGCGATCCCGCTCATCGGGGGCGAGACCGCGGAGATGCCCGGCACCTTCCGTCCCCGGGCTTGGGAGGTGGTGGGTGCCCTCTACGGGCTGGCGGATGGGACGGAGCTGGCCGAAGCGCAGCCGCCCGCCGGCGGGGGCGCCCTGCCGCAGTGGGGCGGAGGGGCCGCCGGCTGGGCGGACCTGTCGGCCCTGCACGGGCTGCAGCATCCGGCCCTGGTGTTCAGCATGGACGGCGTGGGCACCAAGGCAAGGCTCGCGGTCATGGCCGGGGACACCGGCGGGCTGGCACTGGACATCGTGCATCACTCGATGAACGACATCCTCTGCCAGGGGGCGCGGGGTCTGGCCTTCCTGTTCTACCTGGGCTGCGGGCGGCGGGAGGAGTCCCTGATCCAGCCGGTGCGCGCCGCGGCCGCCTCCCTGCGGGGGCGGCTCGGCGTGGAGGTGCTGGAGCTCGCCCTGGGGGAGCATCCGGGCCGCTACAGGCCGGGGGAGCTGGACCTGTGCGCCTCGGTGGCCGGCGTGGTGGACGCCCCCCGCATCGTGGACGGTTCCCGCATCGAGGCCGGCGACCTGGTAGTGGGGCTTCCCTCCTCGGGGCTGCACACCAACGGCTACTCCCTGGCGCGCAAGGCACTGCTGGAACGGGGAGGGCTCGCCCTGTCCTCCCGCCCGGCGGACCTGGGCAGTACCCTGGGGGAAGCGCTGCTGGAGCCGCACCGCAACTACGCTCCCGCCGTCCTGCCGCTGCTGGAGGAGGAGGGGCTCTTCCCGGCGGTGCGAGGCATCGCCCACGTCACGGGAGGCGGAATCCGGGACAATCTGGCCCGGGTTCTGCCCGATACTCTGGGGGCGGAGATCCGGCTTTCCGCCTGGGAGGTGCCGCCGCTGTTCCGGCTGATCCAGCGCTGCGGAGACATCCCGCTTTCGGATCTCCTGTATGGGGGTATGGTGGAGACCTTCAACATGGGCCTGGGGCTCCTGCTGGTGCTGCAGGAGGAGCGGGCCGGGGCGGTCCTGGGCCGGCTGCGGGAGGCCGGGGAGGCGTCTTTTCCGGTGGGAAGGGTGGTCCCCGGCCGCGGCGGCGCGGCGGAACGGGTGAGGCTCCTGCTGTGAGCAGGCGAATCGAGGTGGCCATGCGCGAGGGGGTGGGAGACCCCCGCGGCCGGTCCGCAGCCGGCACGATCCGCGACTTCCTGGACATCCCGGTGCGGCGGGTGGAGACGCGGGACCTGTACCTCCTGGAGCTGGACCTGGAGCCGGGGGAGGCGGAGCGCGCCGCCTCCGAGCTGTTCAGCGACCCGGTGATCCATCGCTACGCCGTGGACGGCAGCCTGGAGGCTGCCCCCTTCGACTTTTCGGTGGTGGTGAGCTTCCGTCCGGGGGTCACCGACAACGTGGGCCGCACCGCCGCCGAGGCGCTGGGGGAGCTGCTGAACAGGCCCGTCGGTGCAGAGGGGGGGGTCTCCACGGCCACCCAGTACCTGCTGGAGGGGGTGGACCGGGAGCAGGCCGAGCGGATCGCCAGGGAGCTGCTGGCCAACGATCTGATCCAGAACGCCGCGGTGCAGGACTTCGCCGACTGGCGCCGCCGGGGCGCCCTGGTTCCCTCCGCTGCGGTCCATTCCGCACATTCGCCGCAGGTCTCCGAGATCAGCCTGGAGGTGAGCCAGGCGGAGCTGGAGCGGATCAGCCGGGAGCGGGTCCTGGCCCTCTCTCTGCCTGAGATGGAGGCCATCCGGGACTATTTCCGCAATCCCGAGGTGCGGGCCAGGCGCCGCGGGGTGGGGCTGGGGGAAAACCCGACGGACGTGGAGCTGGAGGCCCTGGCTCAGACGTGGTCGGAGCACTGCCACCACAAGATCTTCAACGCCACGATCCACTACACCGACGAACGGGGCGAACGTGTCACGATCCGCTCGCTGTTCCGCAGCTACATCCGGCGGGTCACCGAGGAGATCGGCTCGGACTGGCTGCTGAGCGTGTTCAGAGACAACGCCGGGGTGATCCGCTTCAACGACCGCACCGCCCTGGTCTACAAGGTGGAAACCCACAACACCCCCAGCGCCCTGGACCCCTACGGCGGCGCCATGACCGGCATCGTCGGGGTCAACCGTGACCCTTTCGGCACCGGCCTGGGGGCCAGGCTGATCGCCAACGTCTGGGGCTACTGCCTGGGAAGCCCCTTCTGGCGGGGCCCGCTTCCCCGGGGAATGCTCCACCCCCGGCGCGTCCGGGAGGGGGTGCATCGCGGCGTGATCGAGGGCGGCAACCAGAGCGGCATCCCCTACGCCCGCGGCTGGGAGCTGTTCGATCGCCGCTACATGGGGAAGCCCCTGGTGTTCTGCGGCACCCTGGGAGAGATGCCCCTGCAGATCGGAGGGGTCCCCTCCTGGCACAAGGAGGTGCGCGCCGGGGACGCGGTGGTGATGGTGGGCGGCCGGGTGGGCAAGGACGGCATCCACGGGGCCACCTTCTCTTCGGAGGAGCTGCGCGCGGACTCGCCGGTCCAGGCAGTGCAGATCGGGGACCCCATCACCCAGAAGCGGATGACCGACATGCTGCTGGAGGCGCGGGACCGCCTGCTGTACCAGGCCATCACGGACAACGGCGCCGGTGGGCTGTCCTCCTCGGTGGGGGAGATGGCGACGCTGTCGGGGGGGTGTGAGATCGACCTGGCGCAGGTGCCCCTCAAGTACCGGGGGCTTGATCCGTGGGAGATCCTGGTTTCCGAAGCCCAGGAGCGGATGACCCTGGCGGTGCCCCCGGAGCGGCTGCCCGAGTACCTGGAGCTGTCGGGAAGGCGCCGGGTGGAATCCACGCCGCTGGGGACCTTCACGGCGAGCGGCGTCTTCCACGCCCGCTACGGGGAGCGCACCGTGGCCTACCTGGACCTGGAGTTTCTGCACCACGGAGACCCGCCCTACGAGCTGGAAGCTACCTTCCAGCCGCCCCGCCACGAGGAGCCCGGCCCGCTGGCCGTGGAGGACCACGGAGCGCTCCTCGGGGAGATGCTCTCCCGGCTCAACCTCTGCTCCGGAGAGGAGAAGGCCCGGCAGTACGATCACGAGGTGCAGGGACGCACCGCGGTGAAGCCCTTCGGCGGGGCGCGTCTGGACGTGCCCACCGACGCCACGGTGCTGCTGGCGGGCTACGAAGGCCGGGAGGGGATCGTCCTCACCGAGGGGGTGAACCCCTTCTTGTCGGAGATCGACACCTATTGGATGGCCGCCTGGGTGCTGGACCTGGCGGTGCGCAGAGTGGTGGCCGCCGGGGGGGACCCCTCCTTCATCGCCGCGCTGGACAACTTCTGCTGGCCCAGCCCGGTGCGCGCGGGGGTGAGCGACCGCGAGCACAAGCTGGCCCAGCTGGTGCGGGCCAACCAGGGGCTGTACGACTTCTGCCGCGCCTACCGGGTGCCGCTGATCTCGGGGAAAGACAGCATGTCCAACGACAGCACCCTCACCGATCCCCCCCTCTCGGTGCCGCCCACCCTGCTGGTCTCGGTGATCGGCAGGATCGCCGACGTGAGCCGGGCGCTCACGCCGGACCCCAAGGAGGAGGGGGAGCTGCTCTACCTCGTGGGAGAGACCGGAGGAGAGCTGGGCGGGAGCGAGCTCTACCGCCACTTCGGGGAGAAAACCCGCGGCGAGCCCTACGTGGGAAACGACCTGCCCCGTCTGGAGGCCGAACGGATGCCTGCCATGTACCGGGCGCTGCATCTGGCAGCCCAGCGCGGCCTGCTGCGCTCCTGTCACGCTCCGGCCATGGGCGGGCTGGCGTTGGGGCTGGCGCGGCTGTGCCTGGCCGGCGACTGCGGGCTGGAGGTGGACCTCCGGGAGCTGCCCGGCGGGGCCGCCAACGACCTGCAGCGTCTGTACGCCGAGAGCGGCGGCCGGCTGCTGCTCACCGCGGCCCCGGGCTCGCGCCGGGAGCTGGAGGCATTGCTCGCCGGGCAGCCGCTGGGGCTGCTGGGAACCGTGCGGGGGAACGGACGCCTGGTGGTGAGCGGAGCCGGCGGCGGAAGGCTGATGGACTGCCCGGTGGAGTCCCTGCGCCGGGCCTGGAAGGAGACCCTCCATGGGATCTAGAGGCGCCGGGGCCTGGCCGCGGGGCGGCGGCGGACCGGCGCCGCGGGCCCTGGTGATCGCCGGGGACGGGTTGAACTGCGAGCGGGAGACGGCGCACGCCTTCCGCATGGCCGGAGCGGAGCCGGAGGTGGTGCACATCACGGACCTGCTGGACGGCCAGCGCCGGCTGGCGGGCTTCCAGCTGCTGGCCTTCATCGGCGGCTTCTCCAACGGGGACCATCTGGGCGCCGGAACGGTCCAGGCCAGCCGTCTCCGGCACCGGCTGGGGGAGGAGCTGGCGCGCTTCCTGGAGGGCGGCGGGCCGGCGATCGGGATCTGCAACGGCTTCCAGACCCTGGTGAAGCTGGGCGTGCTGCCGGGCGAGCCGGGCGAAGGGCCGCGCCCGCGCGGTGCGGACCGGCCGGGCGGGACAGGCAGCGC
>CAZBDU010000170.1:0-6071 GCA_964490725.1 uncultured Spirochaetaceae bacterium
GCCCGGGGCCGCGCTCCGCCAGCCCTCGGCCGCGCTCCGCCAACCTGCGGCCTGGCCCGGGCTGGCTCTCGCCGGCCCGCCTCCAGCTCCTCGAGGGCGCTCCTTGCCGCGGGGAGCTCACCGGCGCTATCCTGGAGGACTATGGACACTCCAAGAGACCCCCCCGGCAACCCCGCCCTGGAAGCCCGCCTGGCCATGCGGCGCGGGGAGTGGACCGGGCCCACCAAGCACAAGGTCCCGGGCTACGTCAAGTGCAACCTGGTGGTCCTGCCGCTGGAGGACGCCTACGATTTCCTGGTCTTCTGCCAGCGCAACCCCAAGCCCTGCCCCGTCATCGAGGTGACCGACCCGGGGAATCCCGAGCCCAGGCAGTGCGCCCCCGGGGCGGACCTGCGCACGGACCTGCCGCGGTACGCGGTCTACCGCAGTGGCGAGCGTGAGAAGGACCGCCTGGAGATCACCGACCTGTGGACCCCCCGCAGCGTGGCGTTCCTGATCGGCTCTGGGATGACCTTCGACGACCCCCTGGAACGGGCCGGCGTACCCAAGACCCGCACCTGGATCCTGGATACCTCGCTGCCCACCGCTCCCGCGGGGGCCTTCCACGGCACCATGGTGGTGACGATGCGGCTGATGAGCCCCGCCCAGGCGGTGACCGCCTGCCAGCTCACCGGGCGGTTCCCCATGAGCCACGGCGCCCCGCTGCACGTCGGGGACCCCGAGGCCATCGGGGCCGACCTGGCGCACCCCATCGTCGGCGAGCCTCTGCAGCACATCCCCCCCGGTGTGATGCCGGTCTTCTGGGCCTGCGGGGTGACTCCGCAGCGGGTGGCGCTGGCCTCCAAACCCGGGCTCATGATCACCCACGCCCCGGCGCACTCCTTCGTCACGGATCTGCTGGCGGACCAGACCTGTATCCCCTGAACAAGGGAATGACCCCGCTCACCCCGACCAGGGCCAGCAGCAGCAGCGCCCCGCCGGCCAAAATGTTCCAGGTGAGCGGATCGGCAAAGATCGCCACCCCCAGGACCACCGCGAACAGAAGCCGGCTGGCGGTGATGAGCGCGCCGGGGGCGGCGCGCACGTAGCGGTACCCGCCGGTGACGGCAAGCTGTCCGACCAATCCGCCTACGGCGCTGAGGCCCAGGGGCAAGAGCACCCGGGAGGGGAGCGGGCGAAAGACCGGGATCATCGCCGCCCCGTTCACCAGGCAACCCACCCCCATCAGGTAGAACATCAGCAGCACCGTGGTGTCGTGCTTCCTGGCCTCCCTCAGGATCGAGAGTGAGAACGCTGCGGTCACCGCCGACAGGAGCGCCAGCACGTCCCCGCGGTTGATGTGGCCGAAGTCGGGCAGAACGACCAGGTACATGCCGGCCAGGGCGACGGCCAGAAACCCCAGGTGCGCGGCGCGGCTTCGTTCCCGGTTGAGCAGCGGGGCCAGCGCGAAGACGAACACCGGAGAGGTCATATTGAGCATGTTGGCCTTGGAGACGGTGCTGTACTGCACGCCCAGAAAGAACAGGATCGCCGTGAGCGCGTTGAGGACGCCCCGCAGCCACGCGTACAGCGGCCGGCGCGGGCGCAGCGAGCGCCGGCGAACGGCGACGTACACCGCCATCACCAGAAAGCCCAGGAGGAACCGAAAGAAGGTGACCTCCACCGCGGAGATGCGGGAGTTGAGGTTCACGAGCTTGGCGAACACCGACGCCAGAGCGAAGCTCAGTGCCGAGGCGGCGATCAGCAGCACGCCGCGGCTCACCGGTACCCCCTCCGGGGCAGGCGCACCTCCCGGCTCGCGGAGGACCTCCCCTGCGTCCTCACCGCGGGCCTCCCAATCGCCGGATCGCCTGGATCACCGCCGCGTTGTCCAGCTCCCCCTCCCCCGCCGCCATCGCCTCCTCCAGGAGGCGGGCGTGCAGCCTGGCCAGCGGCAGCTCCTGGCCTGCCTGCTCGGCGTAGCGCAGAATGATGGACAGGTCCTTGTGGTGCTGGCGGATGCGCGACTGGGGAGTAAAGTCCGCGGCGAGCATCTTCTCCCCCTTCACGTCCATGGCACGGGAGTAGGCCGGCGAGGCCTTCAGCACCTCCAGGAACGACCGCGGCTCCAGCCCCAGCCGCTCGGCAAAGACCAGCCCTTCGGCCAGGACCAGCCGGTTGAGCCCCAGCACCAGATTGCTGGCCAGCTTGGCCCTGGAGCCGTTCCCGGGCGCTCCGATGTGGAAGAACCGGGGCCCGCAGGCCTGCAGCAGGTCGCGGCAGCTCTCCACGTCCTCCGCCTCCCCGCCCACCATGAAGACCGCCTCCCTCCGGCGCACCTGCTGGCTGGATCCCGATACGGTGGCATCCAGGAAGCGCACGCCCCGCCCGCGCAGCCTGGCGGCCAGGGCCGCGGTGGCCTCCGGATCCCCGGTGGTCGTGTCCAGCACAAAGGCCGGCGGCTCGCGGGCCTCCAGCAACCCTGCCGGACCTTCCAGGGCGTGGATCACCGTCTGGGTGTCGAAAACCGACACCAGCACCCGGCGCGCCTGCCGGCCCACCTCACGGGCGCTTTCGGCTGGCGTCCCCCCCAGCCGCCGCAGCGCCTCCCGGCGCTCCGGGAGAGGATCGAATCCCACCACCCGGTAGCCGTGCTCGATGAGGTTGCCGGCCAGCGCCTCGCCTACCAGACCGACACCCAGAAGCCCCACTTGCTCACCTGCCTGCTGTTGCCGTGCCGACACTTCCTTCCCTCCCTGCTCCGCCCCGACCGGAGTATAGCCACGGCCCCGTACGTGCGCAACCGCGCTGCTGCCCGGCGGCCGGCCTACGGTGCGTCTGTGCTCCGCGGCGCCCGCCCCCCGTGCATGCGGGAAGCGCGGCGCGGCATCCCCCGGCGATTGACAATGCAGAAAACGATTTCTAAGATAGAGAAAACGGCGGCCATTATGCCGCGGAAACGCGAAACCAAAGGCCGCAGTGGCGGTGGTGTGCATGGATTCAGGCAGGAGCGCACAGCGATCGACGCGACCCAGGAGGGGCCGCGCGGTATCGATCCAGGAGGTTGCCCGCGCAGCGGGTGTTTCCATCTCCACGGTCTCCCGGGTGATCAACGACACCGGCTATCCGGTATCTTCCGAAAGCCGTGAACGGGTGCTGCAGGCCGTCCGGGAGCTCAACTACTCCCCCAACCGCGCCGCGCAGCAGCTGAAGCGAACCTCCCAGGACATCCTGGGGCTGATCACCCGGGATATCTCGGACAGCTACTTCGGCGAGATCGCCCGCGGCGTCACCGAACGCGCCATGGAGCTGGGGCTGCTGTCGTTCTTCTGCAACACCGGGCGCAATCCCTCCAACGAGCTGGACTACCACGAGATACTCTGGCAACATCGGGTCCGGGGGATCATCCTGTCCGGCGGCGGCTTCGACACCGAGGAGTATCGCGCCATCCTGAGGAGACAGCTTGCGCGCATGGAGGAGCAGGGGCTGCGAGTGGTGGCGCTGGCGCCCCAGGGCATGGAGGTCCCGCGCATCTCGGTGGACTACGTCCGCCTGGCCGGCCAGGTCGTGGACTACCTGGTCCGTCACGGCCACCGGCGGATCGCCCTGCTGAGCGGCCCTGCGCTGGTGTGCACCACCCAGGAGCACCTGCGCGGCTACCGGCAGGCCCTGAGCTCGCACGGCATCGCCTACGACGCCCGCCTGGTCTCCTGCGGCGAGTTCGCCGAGGGTCACGGCTACGAGAGCTGCCTGCAGCTGCTGGACGGGGGGGTGGAGCTCACCGCGGTGTTCGCCGGCAGCGACACCATCGCCGTAGGGGTGATCCATGCTCTGCGGGAACGGGGAGTGCGGGTGCCGGAAGAGGTCTCGGTCACCGGGATCGGCGACATCCCCCAAGCCCGCTACACCAGGCCCGCGCTGACCACGTGGCGGATCCCCCGCTACCAGATGGGGAAGCAGGCCGTGGAGCTGATCGCCTCGGCCGAGGAGCTCACCCCCCAGACGCGCTTCGACGTCGAACCGGTCCTGGTGGAGCGGCAGTCCGTGAGCGACCGGCGCAAGGGGGACAGGCGTGTTCACGGTTGACTGCCAGAGTCACGTCTTTCCCCGCGAGTACGCGGAGCTCCTGCTGGGAAACGCCGGGTGGGTCCGCACCCGCAGGGAGGGCGGCGGCTACCGAATTTCCTACGGAGACCTCCAGCAGTTCGCCCTGGACCCGCAGGCCTACAGCCTGCAGCGCAAGCTCGCCGAAATGGACCGGGCAGGGATCGACGCGGCGCTGCTCAGCATCAACATTCCGGGCCCGGAGCTGCTGGAGGCCGAAGCGGGAGTCCGCGGCGCGCGGATGATCAACGACGCCATCGCCGGGATGTGCAGCCGGCACCCGGGCCGCCTGTTCGGCCTGGCCAGCCTGCCGCTGCAGGAGGTGGCCGCGGCGATGGAAGAGCTGGAGCGCGCGGTGGACGGCCTCGGCCTGAGGGGGGCCGTGCTGTACTCGCACCTGAACGGGCGGCCGGTGGACGCCGACGACCTGGAGCCCTTCTACGAAGCGGTGGAGCGCCTGGGCGTACCCCTGGTGATCCACCCGACGGTGCCCACCTGGGGGGAGGTGCTGAAGGACCACTCCATGATCCCCATGATCGGGCTGATGGTGGATCACTCCATCGCCATGCTCCGTCTCATCCTGGGAGGGGTCCTGGAACGCCACCCGCGGCTTCTGGTGGTGCACCCTCACTGCGGAGGGGTGATCCCCTACCTGATGCCCCGCATCGAGGAGCAGACCGAGGTCAAGCGCCGCGGCCGCGAGCACATCCGCAGGACCCCTGGAGAGTACTACCGCCGGGTCTATCTGGACGTCGTCTCACCGTCGGCGCAGGCCATGCGCTACGCCTACGAGTTCAGCGGCCCCGACCGGTTGCTGTTCGGAAGCGACCACCCCTGGGTCCGGTTCGAGCCTTTCCTGGATTGCCTGAACAGCCTGGGGCTGGCCCGGGCCGAGCGGGAGAAGATCCTGGGCGGGAACGCCCGCCGGCTCTTCCGGCTGGATTGACCCCCGCCGGACAGACCGGCGCCGCGGGCCGCCTCCTCGCCGCGCCGGCGGTGCGGCCCTCAGGCCTTCAGCTCTTCTCGAAGGTCAGACGATAGTAGTAGTCGTCCAGGATCTCCACCAGCTCGGGGGTGAAGGAGATCTCCATCTTCACCAGGCTGCGCCCCGCGTCGGTCTTCTCCACCGCGCTCACCTTGCCGTTGACCAGGAACTGGTACAGCTGAAAGTAGAGCTTGGCGCTGAGGGGCTGACCCCGTTGGGGCACGCTCAAGCCCTGCGGGAGCCTGAGGGTGACGTGATCCACCGAGAGCGCCGCCAGCTGCACCTGGACCTTCTCCCCGCCCAGCTGGACTTCGGAGTAGTTGTTGTAGCGCATGATCCTGGCGGCTTCCGCATCCACGGCGACCTCGCGCCCCTTGAAGTTCTCGTACTGGCCCTTGAGCGACTCGTAGGCCATCAGGTAGTCGCCGATGATCTCGGTCAGATCGTTGGGGCAGTTGCGGTAGACCACGTCGGCCATGCAGACGTTCTCGCGGCCCTTCACCGGTCCGATCCGCGCCAGAGTACCGCGCACGAAAAGGTTGAGGGGGCTCTTGGTGCCGGGGCGGTGGAAGGCGATGGTCAACGAGGCCAGCTTGCTCTGGAACTGCTGGAAGAAGGTGATCTCGTCGCGGCTCAGGATGACCAACAGGATCACCTGCTCCATGGACAGCTGATAGGGGGCGCAGATGAGCATGTAGTCTTCCAGCTTGAGCATGGTCTGAGACTGCAGAAGGCCGGTCTTCTTGATGGCGTAGGGATTGAAACGGACAGCGGCGGTCTTGTAGTTCTCCAGATACTCCTGCACCCTGCTCTTGCCCATATGGCGACCATTGTCACCGAAAGAACAGGCCAAAGTCAAGTCGCTACAGTGTAAGGTTTTTTGCATCAGTGCTGTATGAACATGCGGCAGCCGGCAAGTCGAGGGGTGGGCCGGCGGCGCCTCGGGCGCGGCGCGCGCGGCGGGCCGGGCGGCCTTCCTGCCCTACTATCCCATCGGCTACCC
>CAZBDU010000171.1:0-6055 GCA_964490725.1 uncultured Spirochaetaceae bacterium
GCGCTCCCCCCGGGCCCCTCCGCCGGCCGCGGCACTGCGCGGCGCCGGCTCTGACCGTGCTGCCGCCCTTTCCTTGACACTATGACCGGTTTGCCCTAGTCTTGGCTGAAATGAGCAAAGCTACGCTTGTTGCCGGAGACCCGGTGATCTCCGAGCATTTCCGGGGCCGCCAGCCCTCGGTGATCCGGCTGGCGCAGATCGAGTTCCGACGGCGCGGCGGGCGGGTTCGGGCGGTGAACGTGGCCATCGGCAACGTGAGCCTGCCCATGCATCCGGCCATGGCGCGCGCCCTGGCCGGCCTGCAGGCCCCGGGCAGTCCCTTCGCCGGCGGGGTGGTGAAGTACACGCCCACCGTGGGTACCGAGGCGGCGCGTGCGGCGGTGCTCCACGTCATCGCCTCCAGCGGCCTGGACACCGCCGGCCTCCACGTGCAGATCACCGACGGCGGCTCCCAGGCAATGGAGCTGATGCTGCTGGGGGTATGCGGTCCGCCGGGAAGCGGCCAGCGCCCGCTTCTGGTGATCGATCCCACCTACACCAACTACAAGGCCATGGCCGCGCGGCTGGGCCGCGCCGTGGTGTCCACGCGGCGGGAGCTGCAGGAGGACGGCCGCTTCACCCTGCCCAGAGCCGGGGAGATCGAAAGGCTGATCCTGAGGCACCGGCCCGCTGCGCTGCTGGTGATTCCCTACGACAACCCCGCCGGGCAGCTCTACAGCCGCGCCCAGATGCAGGAGCTGGCCTCCCTGTGCGTGCGGCACAACCTGTGGATGGTGAGCGACGAGGCCTACCGGGAGCTTCACTACGGCGCCGGACAGACCTCCAGCGTCTGGGGGCTGGCCGCCGCCGTGCCCGGCATCGAGGGCAGACGCATAGGCATCGAGAGCGCCTCCAAGGTGTGGAACGCCTGCGGGCTGCGCATCGGCGCGCTGGTGACGGATAGCGAGGAGCTGCACCGCCGCTCGGTGGCGGAGAACACGGCCAATCTCTGTCCCAACGCCATCGGGCAGCACATCTTCGCGTCCCTGGGCGGGGAGAGCCACCAGGCGCTCCAGGAGTGGTACGAGCAGCAGCGCCGCTACTACCGCGCCCTGTCCGCCGAGCTGACCGGCGAGCTTCGCCGGCTTCTGCCCGAGGCCATCGTCTCGGTCCCCCAGGCCTCGCTGTACTCGGTGGTGGACGTGCGCCGCATGGTGGACCGGCGTTTCGATGCGCTGGAGTTCGTTCTGTACTGCGCCCGGGAGGGGGCGGTCCACATCGGCGGAGAGGAGCTCACCCTGCTGGTGGCGCCAATGTCGGGCTTCTACGATGCACCGTCGGCGGACAACCCCGGCCGGACGCAAATGAGGATCGCCTACGTGGAGCCTGCCGAGCGGATGCGCCTGGTGCCGGCACTGTTCCGGCAGCTGCTGGAACGCTACCTGTCCCGGTGAGGCGTCCGTGGACTGGCTGATCGGGCTGGACGTGGGCACCAGCGCGGCCAAGGGCATCCTGGTCTCCGCGGCCGGGGAGCAGCGGGCACGGGCCAGGCGGCTGACCCGGTTCCTGCGCCCGCAGCCCGGGTGCGTCGAGGTGGACCCGGAGGAGCATTACCGGTCGGTCTGCGACCTCCTCCGCGAGCTCGGCTCACGCCTGCCTGCCGGGGAGCGGGTGCGGGCCCTGTGCATGTCCTTCGCCAGCGGCAACACCCTCCTGTTGGACCGCGACGAGCGGCCCCTCACCAACATCATCAACTGGCTGGACTCACGCGCCCGCGGGGAGGAGGACCGGCTGTACCCGGGGCTGAACGCGGAAGAGGTGCATCGCGTGGTGGGGTGGCCGGGGGTCCGCTTCGGGTTTCCCATGGCCCACCTGGCCTGGCTGAAGGCGCACCGCCCGGAGGTCTACCGCCAAGCCGCCCGCGTCTGTATGAGCAACGACTACCTCACCTTCCGGCTCACCGGACGCTGGGGCATCGATCCTTCTACGGCCACCACCTTCTACCTGCAGAACCAGGTGCAGCGGCGCTGGCACCGGCCTTTTCTGGAGATGCTGGAGATTCCCGAGGAGGCGCTCTCGCCGCTTTCTCCCTCGGGGACCCCTCTGGGCCCCCTGAGCGCCGCCGGCGCCGCGGACACGGGGCTCTCCCGGGAGACGCTGGTGGTCCTGGGCTCCTTCGACCACCCGGCGGCCGCCCGCGGCACCGGGTTCACCCGGGTGGGCGACCTGCTCCTCTCCTGCGGGACCTCCTGGGTGGGCTTCTTTCCGGTGGCGGACCGCGACCTGGCCCTGAGCCAGCAGCTGCTGGTGGACCCGTTCCTGAGCCCCGGCGGGCCCTGGGCGTGCATGGCCGCCCTTACGGGAATCGGTGCGCTGATCGACTGGTACATCGAGCACCTGGTGCTCCGGGGAGGGGAGGCGGAGGATCCCTACGCCCTGTTCAACGCCGCCGCGGCCGCCAGCCCTCCAGGCGCCCGCGGGCTGCTGCTGGATCCGTATCCGGAGGGCAGCCGCATGGACGCAAAGGCGGCGGAGGCGCATCGGGACCGTTCCCGGGAGGACCTGGCCCGGGCCGTCATGGAGGCCCCGGCGCTGCGGATGCGGGCGCGGCTGGAGCCGCTGAGGCGGGCCGGCATCGGGGCGGAGCGGATCGCCATGGTCGGGGGGCCGGCGGAGAGCCCGCTGTGGCCGCGCATCGTGGCCGAGATCACCGGCCTGGAGCTGGTCCTGACGGACGGGCAGACCGCCGGGGCCCTGGGTGCAGCGATCCTGGCGGCCGTGGGCGCCGGCATCTACCGGGACGAGGGGCAAGGCTTCGCGGCCATGGGCGGGAGGCGAACCGTGATCCGCCCCCAGCACGAGGCCGTGCGCGCCTACCAGGGAGTGTACGCCCGTTACAGGGAGAGCTTCGAGCATGACTAAGCACGAGCTGCGGACCATCAGGCTGCTGGAGATGCTGCGGCTCAACAGACGGCTGGACGTCCAGACCGTGGCCGCCCGACTGGAGATCTCGGAAGCCACGGCCCGGCGCTTCTTCAGCCAGCTGGAGGAGGACGGAAAGGTCATCCGGGTGCACGGCGGCGTACAGCTTGCGCCCCAGCTGGGGCACGACTACTCCTACCGGCTGTCCGCCGGGCACCGCCAGCGCCAGAAGGCCGCCATCGGCAACCGCGCCGTGCGCGAGATCGAGAGCGGTGACCGCATCTTCCTGGACTCCGGCACCACGGTGCTGAAGCTGGCCGAGGCGCTGTCCCTGCGCATCCAGACCGAAGGGCTGGCCAACATCGTGGTGCTGACCAACTCGATCACCCACCTGGACACCGTGGCGCGCTGGTGCAAGGTGATCCTGGTCGGGGGCGAGATCCGGGTGGAGCGGCGGGACGTCTGCGGGTCGGTGGCGGAGCAGACCCTGGCGCTCTTCCACGTGGACAAGGCCTTCCTGGGCGCCGACGCGGTGAGCCCGGAGGGCGGGTGCATGACCACCGACGAGCGCACCTCCACCATGAACGAGATCGTGGTGGAGCGCGCAGGGAAGAGCTACGTGCTGGCGGATTCCAGCAAGCTGGGCCGGACCTCGTTTATCAGCTACGCCCCGCTGGCCAAGATCGACATCATCTTCACCGACTCCGGGGCGGAGGAAGCGATCCTGCAGCGCTTCGAAGAAGCCGGCGCCCGGGTGGAGCCGGTCCCGGTGAAGTGACTGCAGGCCCCTGCTGCGCCGGCGGGGCGGCCGCGCAAGGACACGGAGGAACGCCTTGAAAGCCGTGGTGGAGCTCAACGACGTCGATCGCCGGGTCTGGGAGGAACACCTGCGGGACTTTCTCCCGGATCGCCTCATCGATATCCACACTCACGTCTGGCGCGAGCAGCGCGGCAGCCCGGCGGACCGCTCGCGGGTGGTGAGCTGGCCGGCGCGGGTGGCCCGGGAGAACCCGATTGAAGACCACCTGGAGTGCTACCGGCTGCTCTTCCCAGGCAAGTCCGTCACCCCCATGATCTTCTCGAACCTCACCTCCCAGGAAACGGTGGACGCCCAGAACCGCTACGTGGCCGAGAGCGCCGGGGCCCACCACCTGCCGGCGCTTCTGTTCGCCCTCCCGCAGTGGAGCGGGGAGGAGGTGGAGCGGCGCGTCCGGGAGGGAGGGTTTCTGGGCATCAAGGTCTACCTGAACCTGGCGCCGGCGTACCTGAGGCGGCAGGAGATCCGCATCTTCGACTTCCTGCCCCCCCACCAGCTGGAGGTGATCGACCAGCACAGCTGGATCGTGATGCTGCACATTCCCCGCGACGACCGGCTGCGGGACCCCGTGAACCTGGCCCAGATCCTGGAGATCGAGCGGCGCTTTCCCCGCGCCAGGGTGATCCTGGCGCACGTGGGGCGGGCCTACTGCAACGAGGACGTGGGGGATGCCTTCGAGGTGCTGAAGGAAACCTCCCGGCTGGTGTTCGACTTCTCCGCCAACACCAACGCCTGGGTGTTCAGCCGCCTCATCCAGGCGGTGGGCCCGGCGCGGATTCTGTTCGGCAGCGACCTACCGATCCTGCGCATGCGGATGAGGCGCATCTGCGAGGGCGGCCGCTACCTCAACCTGGTGCCCAGGGGCCTGTACGGAGACGTGTCGGGAGACCCGAACATGCGGGAGGTGGAGGGGCAGGAGGCCGTGGGGCTTACCCTGTTCATGTACGAGGAGCTGCTGGCCTTCCGCCGGGCCGCGGAGGAGAACGGCCTGGGCCCGGGGGACCTGCAGGGCATCTTCTACGAGAACGGCCGGCGGATGATCGAGGCGGTGCGCGGGTGACCTCCCGGGAGCGGGTGCGGGCCGCCCTGGAGCACCGGGAAGCGGACCGGGTGCCCCTGGACCTGGGGGGCTCCATCATGAGCGGAATCATGGCGCACGCCCTGGACAGGCTCCGGGGCCATCTGGGGCTTCCGCGCCGGCCGGTGAAGGTCTACGAGGTCTTCCAGATGCTCGGCGAGGTGGAGATGGACGTGGTGGAGCGCCTGGCGATCGACGTGCTGCCGGTGGAGCCGCCGGTTCAGTTCTTTGGCCTGCGCCGTGAAGGGTGGAAGCCCTGGCGCCTGTGGGACGGCACGGAGGTGCTGGTGCCCGGTCGGTTCGACGTGGAGGTGGACGGGGAGGGAAACTGGCTTCTGCACACGGAGGGTGATGCGGCCAAACCCGTGGAGGGGCGCATGCCCCGGGGCGGCTTCTACTTCGACATGCTGTCCCTGACCGAGACGCACTGGGACTGGGACCCTCCGCGCCTGGCCGAGGTGCGCAGGGAGCACCGGTTGGAGCAGGCCGACCTGGAGGCGCTGGCCGCCAGGGCTGAGGAGCTGCGCCGGCGGACCGACAAGGCGCTGTTCCTGGGCTGCTGGGACACCACGGGGCTCCCCTGGGTGGGAAGCATCCCGGATTTCCTGATGCTCATGGCGCGGGACCGCAGCTACGTCAGGGACCTCTTCGAGGTGCGCACCGAGACGGCGCTGGACAACCTGGAGAAGCTCCAGCGCTACCTGGGAGACGCCGTGGACGTGCTGGGGCTGGACGGCACCGACTACGGCTCCCAGGAGAGCGAGCTGTTCGACCCCGATCTGTTCGAGGAGCTCTACGTTCCCTTCTTCCGGCAGCAGAACGACTGGGTGCACCGCAACACGTCCTGGAAGACGTGGCTCCACACCTGCGGGTCGGTGACCCGGCTGCTGCCGCTGCTGGTGGAAAGCGGGCTGGACATCCTCAACCCGGTGCAGACCTCGGCGAGGGGCATGGATCCGGCCTGGTTGAAGCGGCAGTTCGGCGGCCGTCTGGTCTTCTGGGGGGGCGGGGTGGACACCCAGCGGACCCTGCCCTTCGGCAGCCCGGAGGAGGTGCAGCGGGAGGTGGAGGAGCGGATCCGCCTGCTCGCCCCCGGGGGAGGGTTCGTGTTCAACACGATCCACAACATCCAGCAGAACACCCCGCCGGAGAACATCGCCGCCGCCTACGAGACGGCGCGGCGGGCGGGCCGCTACCCGCTGCGGAGGGATGGTTCCGCCGCGCCGGGGACGTGAGGAGCTCCCGCGGCGGCTCGCGGG
>CAZBDU010000172.1:0-6007 GCA_964490725.1 uncultured Spirochaetaceae bacterium
ACTTCCTGCGCAGCGAGCTGCGGGGATGCTGCTTCGAGGTGCTGGCGGCCGCCGGGGTGGCCGTGCCTCCGACGTTACGTCGCTGAGGCTCGCAGCTCGTCCGCGAAGAGCACAATGTGGTGCCAAGACGGATTGGCGTCGCCGTAAGTCCTTACTGGGGCGATACATCATTTTTCAAAGTGTCGAAGATCCACTTGAGCCAAGCTCTTGGGACGATCGGTTCGTCGAGGACAGTGAAGACAGCACGATAATTCTGAAAACGAACTCCATTTTTCGATTTCCATACTGCTACGAGGTCCTGCGTTGGCGGCAGCCCTGGCGCACCCGGAACGGCTAATCCCCGAAAAAGCACATCCCGTCCGCTTCCTAACTTGGTGAAAACAAGAAATGGGGGGATATCATTACGTCTTCCGGCGTGAAGGGCATCAAAGCTCTGGCGCAGGATTAAGTTGCCTTGCCGATGAGTATCATGCAACTCCTTGCCGGGAGATCGGTTGTCACCGAAATAAACGAATCGTCCTCCTTGCATGTCTATCGCGTCTGGCCAATCCAACTCTGCAAGACTTGAGTACAATACAACAAGGCGAACCGCTTGCTCACGGGGAGAACCAGCGAATCGAAACCCCCCTTGATTACCCGTTCCGGTCAGAGGGCCAATGGGATCATCCCTTGCGTTCCCGGAGATGCCGCCCTCATAAATCGCATCCACATGAAGGTCAGCCTCCCGCAATGACTCAAAAGGAAATCTCTTCTGCATCCAGAGTTCCTCGTGCGGTCACCATGGGGCCACCGCAGTGTCATCTCCCTTTTCCGCTTCCGTAGCTGCCCGGGTAGCGCCTCAGCATTGCATCCTCACTACCCGGGGGTCTCTTCGTCGGAACCTGTTTCCCTGGATGTGTCTTCGAGACATGCGAGCGGAAGGCTGAGCGTCCGCGAATATGGTCCTTACAGTATGGACAAATGATCCTGCTTTGCTCATCGATGCTGTAGTAGACCTTCCTTTGCTTACGCACCCTCACCTCCCTCTCGAAGTATAATCAATCCCTCCCCCAACACCAGCCCGATGTCGCTGAATGTTCCGCGCCTTTGCGAAGTCCGTACGCAAAAGCAGGGACTACCTGCTTCGCCGGGAAATATATTCCAGCGCTGCCGATGCGAGCAGCTCTGAACGGCTTTCCCCCTCCCGTTCGGCAAAGGCATCGATTTTACTCAATAGCTTTTCGGGAATGGTAATGTTTACTCGTTTGGCTCGTTCCGACAGTTTGTCAAGATCGACTGATACGATAGCCCAGATGACGTTCTTCTCCGCAACTGTCTCTCGAAGCTCTTCCAGGGAGGTCGGGGTGGCAACAGGCTCGTTGTCCATCATCAGCCCTTCAATATGTGTCAGCACAGCCTCTTGAGCATTCTCCAGGGCCTCCTCCACCGTCGTGCCTGCGGAGAAACACCCAGGTAGATCCGGGACCATGACCCCATAGTCGCTGTCAGGGTCTTTGTGAATCACAACTGGATACTTCATTCTCTCCTATCCTGGCCAGGAAATCCCAGCTTGTTTCAGTATTGCCTTGGCCGTTCCAAGCGGCAACTCACTCTTCGGATGTGGAACAGTGACCTTGCCCGGCTTTGTTGGATGCTTGAACTGGTGATGACTGCCACGGACGTTGTGCACGTACCAGCCGTCCTTCTTCAGCAATCTAATGATTTCCGAGCTTCGCACAGTGTGTATTATACACACTTTTTGTGCCTTCGTCAAACCAGAACAAGCCGAAATTGTTAACAGCCTTCAGATATTGTCAGAGAGAGAAGGCGCTTTTTCTGACGTAGTGCCTTGCCCGGCGCGATGTATCATAAGGGGTGCACGTTGGCGAATCGTGGCCCCGGGGACGCCCGGCTCAGTACCGCAGGGGGTGCTCCTGAAGGTGGCGCACGAAGATGTGACCCCTCAAGGAGGCCTCGATTCCCTCCACCGCCGCCCGGGCGGCGCTGAGGGTGGTGGTGTAGGGGATGCCCGCGGCGATGGCGGCGTCCCGGAGACGGTAGTCGTCCATCTGGGACTCCCGGCCCAGGGGCGTGTTGATGAACAGGTCGATCCTGCCGTGGCGGATGTAGTCCAGGGCGTTGGGGTGGTCCTCGTGCACCTTGCGCAGCACGTCCGCCCACACCCCGTTCTCCCAGAGGAACTCGGCGGTGCCGCGGGTGGCGGTGATCCGGAAGCCCAGCTCGGAGAGCTTGCGCGCCACCGGCAGGATCTCCTCCTTGTCGCTGTCGTGCACGCTCACGAACACCGTTCCTGAGACCGGAAGCGGGGTGCCCGCGGCGGCCTCGGCCTTGTAGAAGGCCTCGCCGAAGGAGGCGCCCACCCCCATCACCTCTCCGGTGGAGCGCATCTCCGGGGCCAGCACCGGGTCCACCCCGGGGAAGCGGTCGAAGGGCAGCACCGACTCCTTCACCGCCACGTGGAGGGTCTTCAGATCCTCGGTGATGCCCAGCTCTTCCAGGGTCTTACCGGCCAGCAGCGCCGAGGCGATCCGCACCAGGGGCATTCCGGTGGCCTTGGAGACGAAGGGGATGGTGCGGGAGGCCCGGGGATTCACCTCCAGCACGTAGAGGGTGTCCCCCTTGACCGCGAACTGAATGTTGATCAGCCCCACCACCCCCAGCTCCAGGGCGATGCGGCGGG
This sequence comes from uncultured Spirochaetaceae bacterium, assembly GCA_964490725.1. Classification (GTDB taxonomy): domain Bacteria; phylum Spirochaetota; class Spirochaetia; order SZUA-6; family DRHE01; genus CAZBDU01. The sequence goes on from CAZBDU010000172.1 coordinate 2,681, forward strand.
TCTGCTCCTTCATCTGCTCCACCCAGGAGCGCTTGCTCTTGATCGGGGGGATGGAGCAGGCCGAATCCCCGGAGTGAACCCCCGCCTCCTCGATGTGCTCCATCACCGCACCCACGATCGCCGAGCGCCCGTCGGCGACCGCATCGATGTCGTACTCGAAGGCGTCCTCCAGGAAGCGGTCGATTAGGATGGGGCTGGCCGGGGAGGGCGGCCGCCGGTCCAGGTAGCGCCTCAGGGCCTCCGGCTCGTAGATGAGCTGGATGGCCTTGCCCCCCAGGATGTAGGAAGGGCGGGCCAGGATGGGGTAGCCCACCCGGGAGGCGATGGCCAGCGCCTCCTCCGCCGCCGTGGCGGTGCCGCAGGGCGGCTGGTTCAGCCCCAGAGTGGCGATCAGGCGGGAGAACTCCTCCCGGGACTCGGCTCGATGGATGGCGCCGGGGGAGGTGCCCAGGATGCGTACCCCCGCCTCCTCCAGGGAGGCGGCGATGTTGAGGGGGGTCTGGCCGCCGAACTGCACCACCACCCCCTCGGGCTTTTCCCTCTCCACCAGCTCGAGCACGTCCTCCAGGGTGACCGGATCGAAGTAGAGGCGGTCGGAGGTATCGTAGTCGGTGCTTACCGTCTCGGGGTTGCAGTTGAGCATGATGGCCTCGTAGCCCAGCTCGTGCAGGGCGAAGGAGGCCTGGACGCAGGCGTAGTCGAACTCGATCCCCTGGCCGATCCGGTTGGGCCCGCTTCCCAGGATCAGCACGCTGGGCCGTTCAGGGGGCACCGTCTCGTCCTCCGAGTCGTAGCAGGAGTAGAAGTAGGGGGTGGAGGCGGCGAACTCGGCGGCGCAGGTGTCCACCATCTTGTAGACCGGGCGGATCCCCTGCCGGCGCCGTTCTTCCCGCACTTCGGCCTCGCTCAGGCCGGCAAGGTGGCCGATGTGCTGGTCCGAAAGCCCCAGCCGCTTGGCCTCGCGCAGGCGCTGCGGATCCAGGGGCCCGGCGGCCAGCTCGCCCAGCCGCTGGGCCGCGCGGCCCAGCTGGCCGACGAACCAGGGGTCGATGCGGGTCAGGGCGCAGAGCTCCTCCTCCTTCAGGCCGCGGCGCAGGGCCTCGATCAGGTAGGGGAGGCGGTCCGGGACGGGGCGCCCCAGCAGGGAGAGGATCTCCGCAGTGGAGGAGGATTGCGGCAGCTCGTACCAGGGGCGGGTGTGCTCCAGGGAGCGCAGGCCCTTGAAGCAGGCCTCCAGGAAGGTGCGTCCCAGCGCCATCACCTCCCCCACCGACTTCATCCGCACCCCCAGCTCCCGGGGGCTTCCAGGAAACTTGTCGAAGTTGAAGCGCGGCAGCTTCACCGCCACGTAGTCCAGGACCGGCTCGAAGCTGGCCGGGGTCTTGCGGGTGATGTCGTTGGGAATCTCATCCAGGGTGTAGCCCACGGCGAGCTTGGCGGCGATGCGGGCGATGGGGAAGCCGGTGGCCTTGGAGGCCAGGGCGGAGGAGCGGGAGACCCGGGGGTTCATCTCCACGGCCACGATGCGCCCGTCGGCGGGGTTGAGAGCGAACTGGACGTTGCTGCCTCCGGTCTCCACCCCGATCTTCCTCAGTATTGCGATGGAGGCGTCCCGCATGTACTGGTTCTCCCGGTCGGAGATGGTCATGGCCGGGGTCACGGTGACGCTGTCGCCGGTGTGGATCCCCATGGGGTCCACGTTCTCGATGCAGCAGACGATCACCGCGTTGTCGTTGCGGTCCCGCATCACCTCGTACTCCAGCTCCTTCCAGCCGAAGATGGACTCCTCCACCAGCACCTGCCGGACCGGGCTGGCCTCCAGCCCCTGGAGCACCGCGCGGTCGAACTCCTCCTCCGTGGCGGCCGTGCCGCCGCCCTTGCCCCCCAGGGTGAAGCTGGGCCGCACGATCGCTGGCAGCCCTGTGCGCCGCAGGATGGCCCGCGCCTCCTCCAGGGAGCCGGCCAGATCGCTCTCCGGCACCTCCAGGCCGATCTCCTGCACCGCCTGCTTGAACAGCTCCCGCTGCTCGGCGCGCTGGATGACCTCCACGCTGGCGCCGATGCATTCCACGCCGAAGCGCTCCAGCACTCCGGAGGCGGCCAGCTGGGCGGCCAGGTTGAGGGCGGTCTGGCCCCCCAGGGTGGGAAGCAGCGCCTCCGGGCGCTCCCGGGCGATGATGCTGGCCAGGGTGTCCGCATCCAGCGGCTCGATGTAGGTGCGGTCCGCCATGCGCGGGTCCGTCATGACCGTGGCGGGGTTGGAGTTCACCAGGATGACCGAGTAGCCCTCCTCGCGGAGGGCCTTCAGCGCCTGGGTCCCCGAGTAGTCGAACTCGCAGGCCTGGCCGATGACGATCGGCCCGGAGCCCACCACCAGGATCTTCTGGATGTCCGTGCGCCTGGGCATGAGCCGCTCCCCTCAATGCCCCCGGACTTGGTCCAGGAAGCGGTCGAAGAGGTGCCGCGTGTCGTGCGGCCCCGGGGCCGCCTCGGGGTGGAACTGCACGCTGAACAGGGGCAGGCGCCTGTGGCGCAGCCCCTCGTTGGTGAGGTCGTTAAGGTTGGTGAAGGTGACCTCCACCTCCAGGGGCAGCTTCGCCGGCTCCACGGCGAAGCCGTGGTTCTGGGCCGTCACCGCCACCCTGCCGGAGGCCTCCTCCCGGACGGGGTGGTTGCCGCCGTGGTGGCCGAAGGGCAGCTTGAAGGTGCTGGCCCCCAGCGCCTGGCCCACGATCTGGTGGCCCAGGCAGATGCCGAAGGTAGGCAGCTTCCCGATCAGCTCCGAGACGGTGCGGACGATCTCCGGCAGGGTGGCCGGGTCCCCCGGCCCGTTGGACAGGAGGAGGCCGTCAGGGCGTGCGGCCAGGATCTCCTCCTGCGGGGCGTAGGCGGGGAAGACCTCCACCCGGCAGCCGCGGCGGGCCAGCTCGTGCAGGGTGCGGCTCTTCACGCCGCAGTCCAGCACGGCGATCCGCGGGCCCTCCGCCTGGTGGTAGAGGTAGGGCTCCGGGGGGGACACCTCCCGTACTAGGTTGCGTCCCACCATCCCGGGGGAGGCCTGCACCCTGGCCAGGAACGCCTCCCGGTCCAGGGTCTCGGTGGTGAGGCCGCAGCGCATGGCGCCCCGGTCGCGGATGCGGCGGGTCAGGGCCCGGGTGTCCACCCCTCCCACTCCCAGCACCCCTTCTTCGGCCAGGTAGTCCGCCAGGCTTCCGGCCACCGGGCTGTGGAGCGCCTGCGGGCTGGGGGAGGCCTCCGCCGGGTCGTAGGCCGGGTGCCCGGCCGGCCCCGCGCGGCCCGCTGCGGCGCCAGCCGCTCCCACTGCGC
>CAZBDU010000173.1:0-5776 GCA_964490725.1 uncultured Spirochaetaceae bacterium
TAGCCACCCTGGGCGAGGGCAGGGTGATCATGGACCTGACCACGGTCTTCCCCGCGGAGCTGCCGCACCTCCGGGCGGCGCTCCTGCGCCTGGCGGAGGGCGGGTGAGCGGCGCGGGTGAAACCGGGCTCGGCGGAGCCGGCGCGGGCGGGAGGGGGCCGGGCCTGCACGTGATCGGCACCGCCGGTCATGTGGACCATGGCAAGACGCTTCTGATCGAAGCCCTCACCGGCATCAACGCCGACCGCCTCCCGGAGGAGCGGGAGCGGGGCATGACCATCGACCTGGGGTTCGCTCACTTCCAGGGGCCGGGAGGGAGCATCGTCGGGGTGGTGGACGTGCCCGGCCACGAGCGGTTCATCCGCAATATGGTGGCCGGCGCCTGGAGTCTGGACTGCGCGCTGCTCGCGGTGGCCGCCGACGACGGCTGGATGCAGCAGTCCGGGGACCATGCGCGGGTGCTGCGCCTCATGGGCGTGCCCCGGCTCATCCTGGTGGTGACCAAGACCGACCTTGCCGCTCCGGAGCGGGTGGAAGAGGTGCAGGCCCACTCCCTGGAGCGCCTGCGGGCGCTGGGTTACCTGGAGGCTCCGGCGCTGCCGGTGGCGGCGGCGAGGGGAGAGGGGATCGAGGCCCTGCGGCAGCTGATCCTCTCCCAGCTCGCCGCCACGGAGCGGGCAGCCGGGCCCTTCCCGCTCCTGTACGTGGATCGGGTCTTCACCGTGCGCGGCGCGGGGGTGGTGGTCACCGGCACCCTCACCGGGGCCCCCCTGGAGGCGGGGCAGAGCCTCCTGGCCCTGCCGCAGGGACGGGAGGTGCGGGTGCGGGGCATCCAGAGCTACTACCGGGAGCTCCGCCGGGCGGAGCCGCGCAGCCGGGTGGCCCTGAACCTATCCGGAGCGCAGCGGGAGGAGCTGTTCCGGGGCACCTGCCTCACCGTCCGCGGCGCGCCGGTGCAGGCGGTCTCCGAGCTGGTGATGCGCCTGGCTGACCCCGTCCCACCTGCCGCCGCCGCACCGCCGGACGCGGCCGGCGCCGCCCTCCCGCTGCGGCCAGCCCGCCCCGGCCGGCGGGAAACGCAGCTGGAGATCGCCTTCGGCACCGACCACCGCATCGTCTCCTTCCAGAGGCTTCCGGCCGGCCTGGCGCGGGTGGTGTCGGAGCGGCCCATGGCGCTCCGCCGGGGCCAGCCGGTGGTGCTGATCCGCCACGGAGGCTCCCAGATCCTGGGCGGCGGGACGGTGATCTGGACCACAGCGACCACCCGCGCGGAGCGGCATGCCTTGAGCGCCGAGGCGGCCCGCCTACCGGCCGCGCTCTCGCCCCGGCACCTGGACGCCCTGGAGCTGGCGGTCCGCGGCCGTATCCGCCGCAGCGCCTCCCTGCCCCCCGGCACGGAGGCCGTGGAGGTGGGTCCATGGCTGGTGCGTCCCGACCGCCTGGAGGAGCTGGAGCGGGCGGTCCTGCGGCTGGCCGGGCGGCCCGGCGGCGTGACCGTGGGAGAGCTGGGGGGCAAGCTGGAGGCGGAGCAGGAGCTGCTGGCGGCGGTCTGCCGCCTTCTGCTCCAGCGGGGCGAGCTGGTGCAGAACCGGAAGGTCCTCCTTCCCCGAGGCGCTCCCGAGGGGGCGCTGTCCCCCTTCGGCCGCAAGCTCCTGGCGGAGCTGCGGGCGGCCGGACCCACCGGGCTGGAGCCGCGGCGCATGGGCATCGGCGGGGCCGCGCAGGAGCTGCGCACCCTGGCGCGCTCGGGCCTGGCGGTGCCGCTGCAGGGGGAGATCTTCCTGGCGGCGGAGGTCTACGCGGAGCTGGCAGCGCGGGTGCTGGAGGGGCGGGCCGCGGGGGACAGCTTCCCCATCGGGGAGGCCAAGGAGCGCTCGGGGCTGTCCCGCAAGTATCTCATCCCGCTGCTCAACCGCATGGAAACCGACGGCTGGGTCCGCCGCCGCGGAGACCTGCGGGAGGTGGTGCGGGCGCCGGAGGAAACGCCGGGCAGGCAATGGTCATGAGCGACGCCGGTCCCACCTGCGCCGGCCCGCCGCCGTGCCCGCTACACGCCGCCGCAGCGCCGTCAGAGACTGGTGAGGCCCTCCCGCACTGCGAACTTGATGAGGCCGGCCAGGCTGTGGATCTTCAGCTTGTTCATCATGTTCTTGCGGTGCGTCTCTATGGTCTTGGTGCTGACCTTCAGGACGTAGGCGGCCTCCTTGGCGCTCCTGCCCTCGGCCAGCAGCTGCAGAACCTGGCGCTCCCGGTCCGTGAGGTCCGTGTAGGCCCCGGGCTCCGCGGGAGAGTCGCGCTGCGCATAGTCGCTCACCACCAGGCCGAGGATGCCCGAGCTGAGGAAGGCGCCCCCCTCCGCCACGGTGCGGATGGCCTGCACCAGCTCCTCCACGGCGGCCTGTTTCAGGACGTACCCCGCCGCGCCGGCCCTCAGGACCTCCTTGACGAACCGCTGGTCCGAGTACATGGAAAGGGCGATCACCCGGGCGCTCCTCACGCCGGCCAGGACCCTGCGGGTGGCCTCGATCCCGTTCATGTCGGGCATGGCGATGTCCATGACCACCACGTCCGGCTTCAGCTCGTCCACCATCCTGACCGCGGCCAGCCCGTTTTCCGCCTCGCCCACCACGGCCAGATCGTCATGCTCGTCGAGCAGGGACCGCAGCCCCTCGCGCATCATCTGGTGGTCGTCGGCCAGCACGATCCGCACGCTCATGCCGCCCCCCCGGAGTGGGAGGCGCCCTCCGGGGACAGCGGCACCACCAGGGTGGCCCGCGTGCCCCGCCGCGGTGCGGAGCGCAGCTCGAGCTTCCCGTTCACGTGCCCCAGGCGCTCCCGGATGCTGAACAGCCCGAAGCCTCCGTCCCTGCCCACCGTCAAGGGGACCTCCCCGGTGTCGAATCCCCGGCCGTCGTCTTCCACCGAGATGCGAAGCGCGCCCTCCCCCTGCTCCATCCGGACCTTGATGCTCTCGGGCCGCGCGTGCTTGACCGCGTTGAGCAGCAGCTCCCGGACGGCCTGGTACAGGAGGACCGAGACGTCGGTCCCCAGCGAAGCGGGGGCAGCGGCCGCTTTCAGGGTGACCGGGACGCCATGCTGATTGCGGAACTGCTCCACCAGCTGCTCCAGCGCCGCTTCCAGCCCGACCTCGTAGAGGAGAGGGGAGCTGAGCTCGAAGATGAGGGTTCGAGCGTCCCCGATGGTCTGCTCCACCAGCGCCACGATCTCCCCGATCTCCCGGTCCTTGCCCCCCCCGGCCAGCTCGGTGCGCAGCGTGGCCAGCTTGATCCTGGCCAGCGACAGGCCCTGCCCGATGCGATCGTGCAGATCCGCCGCTATGCGCTTGCGCTCCCGCGCCTCCGCCAGGGTGAGCTGGGAGGCCAGCGAGCGCAGCTCCCTCTGGTAAGCCAGCAGCTTCCGCTCGGCCTGCTTCCTCTGGGTGATGTCACGGGCCACGCCGTAGAACTGCAGGCTGCGCCCCTTGCCGAACACCGCCACCACTCTCACCTCCATCACCACCTGGCGGCGTGCCTCCCCCGCCAGCTCCACCTCCACCTCCAGGCCGCCCGCCAGCAGCCTGCTGTGCCCGCTGCGCAGCAGGCGCACCACCTGCTCGGCGCTCCGGGGGGTGACCGCACGCCTCCAGTCCCGGCCCACCAGCTCCCCGCCGGGCCAGGGCACGATCTCCTCGATGCGCCGGTTCACGAACAGGAAGCGTCCGTCGCGGCCCACCGAGAAGATGACGTCGTTCACGCCTTCCGTGAGGAGGCGGTACTTCTCTTCCGATTCGCTCAGTTTCTGCGACCAGCGGCGCAGATCCTCCACCATGGTGTTGAAGGAAACCGAGAGCTTTCCGATCTCGTCCCGGGATCGCACCTCGATGCGGTAGTCCAGCTCTCCCCGCCCGATGCGCTCGGTGCCCTCCAGCAGCAGGTTCAAGGGCCTGGACAGCCTGCCGACGATCCAGAGACTGGCCAGCAGCGCCAGCGCCAGCACGCCGGCCAGGGTGAGGGAGGTCCGCACCGCCAGGCCCTGCAGCGGAATGTAGGCCTCCTCCAGGGGTTGCTGCACCACCACCTTCCAGCCGGTCACGGGAAGCTGCGTCCAGGCAACCAGGAAACGGCGGCCGTCCGCGGCGCTCTGCACGCCCGCCGCCCGCTGCCGCCCTGCCTGCGCCAGGGGAGCCAGGTCGTAGGGGCGGGAGGCACTCAGCACCTGGGCCTTGTCCGGGTGGGCGATGAGGATGTTGTCGGCCGAGAAGAGCAGCGCCTGACCGCTGCCGCTGGCGGAGATCTCGTCCATCACCTGCCAGATGCGCCGCAGATCCAGCTCGGCGACCAGGGTGCGCCGCCTGCCCCGGAAGTCCACCGCAGGCACGGCCACCGTCATGGAGGGCAGGTTCTGCGCGGAGAGCCGCACCGGGGAGAAGTAGTCGAGCCCCACGCGGACCGTCGCCACCAGGCGCGGATCCAGGTCCATGCGGTCCCGCCTGTCCAGGGAGCTGTCGGCCAGCACCCTGCCCTGCCCGTCCACAAGGCGCATGCGCTCGAACTTGTCCAGCCCCGCCAGCAGGTTCCCCAGCAGCACCTCCCGCAGCCATGGATCCTCGAAGGGGCCCAGCATCTCCCCCACCGCCCTGGCCTCCGCCGCCGCATCCTCCAGATAGAGCCCGATCTCGTCGCAGGCGCGGATGGCGATCTGGAGATTGCGATCGGAGATGTTGCGGCGCAGCAGCCGGCCGTGCACCAGGACGTTCGTCACACCCGTGGCGCAGACGGCGGTGAGGGAGACCCCCACCAGCGCCGCGAGTATCCGCGTCCCGATCCTGTGGGTCAGCGGGATCCTGTCGTGCAGCATTCAGGGTGCCTGCGAGCCTCCCTATTGTACACCATGCTGCCCCTGGCCAAAACCGGCCGCCCGGGCGGCCTGGCGGTCGCTGCCGGTCCTGCGGCGGCGTCTGGCGGCGTCTAAGGTATTTCGAAGCGCTTCATCAGGTTTTTCCTGATACCTCACCGGCGCGCATCGGGATACGGTGTAGAAACTGACGATGTGGTATCCCGCAGCCCGGGTCATGGAACCCAGAGCGTTCAAAGCGGCCGTCATCGACGAGCTGCGCCGTTTCCTGGAATCACAGGGCCTGAGGAAGAGGAACGGCCTGATCTTCACCGGCCAGCTATCCCAGGACAGCCTGAAATGGGTGGGCTTGAGCACCGTGACCCGATTCCCCGGCGGTTCCATCTCGGTCAACCCCGTGATCGGCGTCAGGAATCAGGCGGTAGAGAAGCTCGTGGCGGCGCTGCGGGGAATCGAGTTTCATTCCTACGCGCCGGCCACCCTGGCGCTGCCCATGGGAGGCCTGATCCCCGGCCGGGACTGCCCGCCGCTGCTCTTTGCGCTGGACAGGGAAATCGCACCGCCACTGGAGAATTTCAGGAGGAACTTCCAGGAGTACGCGTGCGGGTTCTACCGGGAGCACGCCTCGCTGGCGGCCGTCTGCGGCGGGTTGAAGCGCGGGGAGGTCGGCATCGGAGAAGCCCGCTACCGCCTGCCGGCCTGCTACTACCTGCTGGGGCGGAAGGAGGAGGCGGCTGCTTTCGTCGCCGAGAGACTGGCAGCGCTCAGGAAAGCCGGCAGGGAAAGCCTGGCCCTGGAATACGAGGAATACGCCCTCAGGCTGACCAGGCTTTGCCATACCCGCTCCGCTCGCCAGGCGTAGCCGCGGCCGGCAGGCCCGGGGCAGGGTGGCGGGCGGCCGGCAGGCAGGCGCGCGGCAGGGC
>CAZBDU010000174.1:0-5676 GCA_964490725.1 uncultured Spirochaetaceae bacterium
GCATCGAGGCGGCGGGTATGGGCGCCAGACTCGCCTCCGTCCGGGCCATCGACGTGCCGGTGCTCGGGCTCCTGGACCACGAAAGGGCGAAAGAGGCTATACTGGAGGAGGCCCGCCAGGCGGTGGAACAGGACGGGGCCGACGTCATCATTCTAGGTTGCGCCGGGATGTCGCCGCTGTTGCGGCAGATTCAGGAAGAGTTGAAGGTGCCGGTGATCGATCCCGGGGGGGCTGCCCTGAAGATGGCCGAATTGCTGGTGGCTTTGGGCTTGATGCACAGCAAGCGCTTCTTTCCCAGCCCTCCGGAAAAGCCCATCCGCTGAGGGATCTTTCCGGAGCGCGGTTCGGCCCCGCCCCGCAGACAGGGTGACAAGGAGGAAGAGTGATGCTCGAGGTGCTCAGCCAGGACCAGGCACACAGACCAGGTACACAGAATCCACGATGCGGCCCTCAGGGTGCTCGAGGAGACCGGCTACAAGATCCGCGACCAGGAGTCCCTGGAGATCTTTCGCAGCGCCGGCGCCCGGGTGGACCGGAAGCAGCAGGTCGCGCGCATTCCCCGGGAGATGGTGGAACATGCGCTGAAGAGCTCGCCTTCGCGACTCACACTGTACGGGCGTCGGGACTCGAGGGTGGAGCTGGGGGCGGGGAAGGTCCACTTCATGGGTGGCTACGGAACGGTGAACGTTCTGGAATGGAAGACCGGAAAGACGCGGCCCAACCGCAGGGAGGACCTTCTCAACTACGCACGGGTCGCCGGACGCATGGAGCACAACGCCGTGTTCTACAACGAGGTCACCTGTGCCGACCTCCCGGCCGAGGTGCTGGACCGGTACAACGCGCAGATCGTTCTGGAGTACGTGGAGAAGCCCTGCTTCCTGGAGGCATTCAGCCTGGAGGGGCTGAAGGACGTGATCAGCATGGTAAAGGCGGTTTCCGGGCCTGACTGGCGCGAGCGGCCCACCGCCTGCATCCAGCTGTGCACCATCACTCCCCTGGTGTTGGACGAGCTGCAGGCGCGGCTGTTGGTGACGTTGGCCCGGCAGGGCATCCCCATCGTTTTCGGGACGCTGCCGCAGTCGGGGGGACAAGTCCCGTAACGCTGGCTGGCGCTCTGGTGGTTCAGACGGCTGAGGCCCTGGGGGGCCTCACGCTTGCCCAGCTGGCCGGGCCCGGGGTGCCGTTCCTGCTCAACAACTTCGCCGGCATAATGGATATGCGCTACGGGCTGTTCGCCTCCGGCGGGCCGGAGATGGCGCTCATGCAGGCTGGTACGGCGCAGCTGTGCCGCTTCTGCGGGATTCTGCAGATCGGCACTGCCGGCTCCACCGAGGCCAACTCCCTGGACGTGCAGGCGGGATACGAGAAGGGGATCAGCATCCTCTACGCGGCACTTGCGGGAGTGGAGCTCATCCATGGGGCGATCTCGGGGTGGGTACAGAATCTCCTGACCCACTGCCTGGCCCAGGTGGTGGTCTCCAACGGGATCTGCGGGTACGTGAGCCGGATTCTCAAGGGGATCGAGGTCTCGGACACCCTGGCTGTCGAGGCGATCGGGGAGACAGGCCCGGCGGGCAACTTTCTCCTGCACCCGAGCACCATGGAGCACATGCTCGCCGAGCACTGGCAGCCGCAGCTGTCCAGGAGGCTCAAGATGCAGGAATGGGCAGCACAGGGGCGTCGGGAGCTGCTGGACTACGCTCAGCAGGAAGTGGATCGGATCCTGGCGGAGGAGCCGATGTCCGTTGTCAGCGAGCCGGCGCGGGAGCAGCTGCGCGAAATCGTGCAGAAGGCGGATCGGAAGATCGGCGTCAAGGCCTGAACGTCCCTGCCGCCGGCGGAACGCCCTGGCCTGCGGCCTGATCGGCTGCCCCTGCCCGCCTCAGGCCGCTTCCGGACCGGATTCCCGGCCGCCGATGCGGTAGACCCGGACATCCGCCCGCGTCACCTCGGGCTCCAGGTTGGGAAACCTCCAGTGATGGGATACCACCCGCGAGCCGGCGGCCAGCTCGCGTTGCACCTTGCGCTCCAGGCGGCCCATGATGTAGCCCACCTGGAAGACCGTCACCACCCCGTAGGGCGAGAGGTCGGCGGTCCAGAAGCTGCCCCAATGGATGAACGCCCGGCGCTGGAGACCCTCGCGGCGGATCTTGCGCCGTGAGGCCAGAACCAGAAGCGGGTTGATCTCGTAGCCGTGCGCCTCCGCTCCGCGCCTGGCCATGGCCATCACAACACGCCCGTCGCCGGAGCCCAGATCCGCGGTACGGACCGGGGGTGCGATCTCCGCCAGCTCGGCCATCAGCTCCGTCTTCCACGCGCTGCTGGGCTCGTAGAGCGCGCCCCGGCCCAGTGGAACGAAGACCCAGAACAGCAGATACACCGCCGCCGCAAAGCTGGCCAGCGTGACAGCTATGCCCACCTCCTGCCCCCTGCCCGGAGTCCTGCCGTCATGACACCTTCAGCATAAACGTTCCGGGCCCTCGCGGGTATAGTCTGGAGAGGCTATCGGCGGGGCGGGTGGAGGTGGGAGGCTGGAGAAGCCGGGGTGAGCCTTGACCGCCGGACCGGCCACGCTTATCGTTGACACTGAGGGCGCGCGAGGATCAGGAAGGTCGATCATGGCTCCTCCCAAGCAGATACAGAGAATATCGCAGGCCGTCTGGGAGCTGCCGCGGAGCTACAAGCCGGGCATGCGAGTCCCGGCCCGCGTCTACGCCACCGAGAAGCTCCTGCGGGAGATGGACGACGGGATCTTCGATCAGGTGACCAACGTGGCCACCCTTCCCGGAATCGTCGGGCATGCCTACTGCATGCCCGATGGACACTGGGGGTACGGCTTTCCCATCGGCGGCCTGGCCGCCATGGACACGCAGAAGGGCGTGATCTCCCCCGGGGGGATCGGCTTCGATGTGAACTGCGGCATGCGCCTGGTGGCAACGAGCCTCACCTACGCGGAGGTGAAGCCACGCCTGGAGGAGCTGGTGGATCGGCTCTTCGAGCGGGTCCCGGCGGGGGTGGGGACCACCGGGTTCGTGGCCATGAGCCAGGACGAGTTCAGGACCGTCGTGGAGGAAGGGGCCCGCTGGTGCGTCCGCAAGGGCTACGGAATCGAGGAGGATCTGGAACGGACCGAGGAGCAGGGGTGCATGCCCGGGGCCGACGCCACCAAGATCAGCAGCCGCGCCGTGGAACGCGGATACAGGCAGATAGGCACCCTGGGCTCTGGAAACCACTACCTGGAGATCCAGGTGGCCAGGGAGGAGAACGTGTTCGACCCGCAGGCTGCCTGGACCTTCGGCATTACCGTGCCGGACCAGGTGGTGGTGATGTTCCACTGCGGCAGCCGCGGCTTCGGCCACCAGGTGGCCACCGACTACCTGCAGATGTTTCTCAAGGCCATGGGCCGGTACGGGATCGAGGCCCGCGATCGCGAGCTGGCCTGCGCCCCCTTCGATTCCCGGGAGGGACAGGACTACTTCGCCGCCATGAAATGCGCCGTCAACATGTCCTTCGCCAACAGGCAGGTGATCCTGCACCGCATCCGAGAGGTCTTCTCCGACGTGTTCGGAAAGGATCCCCTGGAGCTGGGGCTGCGCCAGGTCTACGACGTGTCCCACAACACCGCCAAGCTGGAGCGCCACGTGGTGGACGGAGTCGAGCAGGAGCTGCTGGTGCACCGCAAGGGGGCCACCCGGGCGTTCGCTCCGGGCATGCCCGGGATTCCTTCCGACTTCAGCGCGGCCGGCCAGCCGGTGATCATCGGCGGGAGCATGGAAACCGGCTCCTATCTGCTGGCCGGAACGGCCGGTGGCCGGGAGACTTTCTACACCACGGCCCATGGGAGCGGCAGAACCATGAGCCGCCGCCAGGCAAAGCGGACCTTCCGCGGGGACAGGCTCATCCAGGAAATGAAGGAAAGGGGCATCTACGTCCGGACTGCCTCGTATTCCGGCCTGGCCGAGGAGGCCGGTGGAGCCTACAAGAAGATCGACGAGGTGGTGGAGGCCACCGAGGTGGCCGGCATCAGCCGGCGGGTGGTGCGTTTCCTCCCTGTCGGTAACGTGAAGGGCTGAAGGGCGGCCCGGCGGTGCCGTATCGCTACCTGGAGGAGGTCGCCCTGGCCGATGTCGCCTTCGAGGCCACCGGCGCCACGGTGGAGGAGCTGTTCGCGGCGGCCGGGGAGGCGACCATGAACGTGATGGTGGAGGAGCTGGCCGCCATCCGCCCGCTTCAGGGCCGCACGGTACGCCTGGACGAGGAAGACCTGGAAACGCTGCTCTTCCAGTACCTGCAGGAGCTCATCTACCTGAAGGACGCCGAGCAGCTGCTTCTCCGGGCCCACCGGCTCCAGATCGCGCGCGGCGGGGAGGCAGGGGGCTATTCACTGCGGGCGGAGCTGCGAGGCGAAAGGCTCGATCCCCGCCGCCATCGGCTCGTGGTGGACGTGAAGGCCGTCACCCTGCACATGTTCCGGCTGCAACGAACCTCCGAAGGCTGGCGGGCAACCGTGGTATTGGACGTTTGAGGACCTTGCGGGGGTGTCCCAGGGCCGGCAGGCCCGGGGCCGCCGGGTTGCCTCTTGCGGGAACCGCCTCCCGGTGGGCGGTCAGCGGGAGTAGTACTCGATCACCTGCGTGAAGTCGCATTCCACGGGGACCTGCTCCCGCGTGGGCGCGCTCACCAGCCGGACGGCAAGGCCGTTCCTGTCCACCGCCAGGTATACCGGAGGCTGGGTGGTTCCCAGGACTTCCCGGAAGCAGGTGAGCCGGCGGCTCTTCTCCCGCACCTGCAGCGTGTCTCCCGGTGAGAGCTGGAACGAGGGGCTCTTGACCCGGTGGCCATTGACGTCGAAATGTCCGTGCACCACGTACTGGCGAGCGGCGTACACGGTCCTGGCCAGGCCCGCTCTCAGCACACAGGCGTCCAGCCGTGTCTCCAGCATCCGCACCAGGGTCTCCCCGGTGTTTCCGTGCCTCCGCGCCGCCTTCAGGAAGTAGTTGCGCATCTGCCGCTCGGGGATGTTGTACTGGTAGCGCAGGCGTTGCTTCTCCAGCAGCTGCCGGGCGTAGTCGGAGGGCTGTCTGCGCCGGCCGCGCCGCTGCTCCCCCGGGCCCCCCTTCTTGCGCTCCATGATCTTCGCGGCCTTGGGGGTCAGTGCCAGCCCGATCCTCCGCGACAGCCGCACCTTCGCTCCCGTATAGTTCATCAGAGTCTATCCCTCACAGATTGAGTGCTTGGCTATCATGTAAGGTACGGGGCGCGTCGCGAAAGTCAAGCTCTTCGGGGAGAAGCGGAAGCGCTCACTGGCTCTCCCGCTCCTTCCCGCAGACCGGTCGGTTCAGGCGGCCCTTTTCCGCGTGGAGATCCTGAAGGGCATGTACAGAGGGCAGACGCCCACGATTCCCGTGACCAGGAAGATCGCGCCCAGGATGCCCAGAACTATCGCCAGCGCTCCGGAGAGCACTCCGGCGAAGTACAGCACCGCCACCGCTACCGCCAGCACGATTCTGATGATCCGGTCAGCCACACCCATGTTCTTCGTCATCGTATGCCTCCTATGTCGAACCACAGCTTCAATACAGTCAATATATAGAGAAACCAATATATAAGGCAAGCGCGCCCCGGGCGCACGGGCCAGGCGGGGGGCGCAGCTGGGCCGGGGGGCCGGCCAGGCGG
>CAZBDU010000175.1:0-5287 GCA_964490725.1 uncultured Spirochaetaceae bacterium
GCCACCCCCTGCGCCCCCGGCATCGGCCAGGGACGCGCGGACGGACCGGCGGGAGGCTCGCCGCGATGCGACGGAAGCTCCTCCAGGGAAGGCCCCATGGTTTGCAGGCGCTCCTCGAGCACCACCCGCCGCACCGGCTGGGAGGCGGGGACGACCTCGCCCGCGCCTTCCGCCGCAGGCTCCATCGGTTCCGCCGGCATCCGCTTCAGGCGCCGGATGTCCAGGGCTTCCGGGTAAGGATGCGCCGTCTGCGGCCGTGACGGGGGCGCCTGGACTGGTCCGCCCTGGGGCGGGGGCCCGCCGGGGCTCGCCGCCTCGGCGGAGGCTCCGCCGGCTTCGGGGATCTGCGCCCCGGCGGGCCCCTCCGCCCGTCTGCGGTTGGCGGCCCGGCGGGCCCGCAGGAGCAGGGGGAGGACGAAGAGGATCAGGATGGGCAGAATGGCGATCAGGCCGGTGAGAAAGTCCTCCATGCAGCGCCTGCCTCACTGCTCCGAGGGGGAGCCGGGCCGCTCTTCCCCGCCGATGCTGCGGCGCATCTCCGTGTCCGCCTGCAGGTTCCGCAGGCGGTAGTAGTCCATGATGCCGACGTGTCCCTGGCGAAATGCCTCGGCGATGGCCTTGGGGATCTCCGCCTCGGCGAGCACCACCTTGGCCCGGTTCTCCTGCACCAGGGCCAGCATCTCCTGCTCCCGGGCCTGGGCCGCCGCGCGGCGCTGCTCCGCCACGGCCTGAAAGCGCCGCTTGTCCGCCTCGGCCTGGTCGGCCTGCAGCTTGGCCCCGACGTTCTCCCCGACGTCCACGTCTGCGATGTCAATGGAGAGAATCTCGAAGGCCGTGCCTGCGTCCAGCCCCTTTTCCAGGACGCGCTTGGAGATGTTGTCGGGGTTCTCCAGCACGTGTTTGTAGGAGTCCGCCGAGCCGATGGTGGTGACGATTCCCTCCCCCACCCTGGCGATGATGGTCTCCTCGGTGGCCCCACCGACCAGGCGCTCGATGTTGGCTCTGACCGTCACCCGCGCCTTGGCGCGCAGCTGGATGCCGTCCTTGGCCACCGCGTCAATGGTGCTGCGACCCTTCTCGGGGCTGGGGCAGTCGATCACCTTGGGGTTGACGCTGGTCTTGACTGCGTCCAGCACGTCCCGGCCTGCCAGGTCGATGGCCGCGGCGCGCTGGAAGGTGAGGGGGATGTTCGCCTTGTTGGCGGCGATCAGGGCCTTGCTCACGCGGATCACGTCGCCGCCGGCCAGGTAGTGGGTCTCCAGCTGATCCGAATCGACGCGGATCCCCGCCTTGGTGAGCATGATCCTGCTGTCCACGATCAGGCGGCTCTTGACCCTGCGGATCCACATGCCCACCAGGCGCCCGATGCTGATGTGGGCGCCGGACAGCAGCGCCCGGAACCAGATGCCGAAGAACCGCAGGAATATCACCACGAAGATGACGGCGATGATCCCCAGCAGCACGTAGAGGACTATCATTTACCCACCTCCCTTCCGCACCACGATGCGGCTTCCTTCCACTTTAACGACTCTGACCGGCCGGTCCTTCTCGACGTACTCCCCGGCGGTCACCGCGCTGTACCGGCGCCCGTCGATCAGCACCGTGCCGGCGGGACGCAGGATCGAGAGGCTCAACCCCTCTTTTCCCACCAGGCCGGCGTACCTCTCCTCCGTGTAGCTGGCGTAGCCCTCTTCGCGTTTCTGGGAGTCCCCCAGAATAAGGCGCCTGCCCATGAAGGTGCGGGGGAAGTACTTGAAGTACACGATCACCGCTACCGGAACCACCACCAGCGTGGCGGCCAGGTAGATGCCGCCGGCGGTGGCGCCGAAGCGGTTGAAGACCACCACGATGCTGGCGACGATGGCACCCAGACCGGCCACCCCCACCAGGCCTCCCGCCGGCAGTAGGGTCTCCACGATGATCGCCGCCACGCCGATCACCGCCAGCCCCACCGGAAGCCACACCTCAGAGCCCCTTCACCACCACGCGGTTGCCGCTCACCTCGATCACCTCCACCTGCCTCCCGGCGGGCAGAAACTCCCCTTCCGTCTCCACGGCCAGCACCTCCCCGTCGAACTCCGCCTTGCCGGCGGGCCGCAGGATGGTGACCGCCACCCCCCGTCGCCCCAGCAGCCGGGTGCCGTCCTGCTCCTCCTGGACCGTGTAGCCCTGCGCGCTGTCCTGGCTGGACTCCAGGATCAGCCGCTTCAGCAGCGGCGCCCGCCGAAAAAAGCGAAAGATCACCAGCATCAAGACGATGGAACCCAGGAAGGCCAGACCGAAATCGCGCAGGTTGCGGAGGAGGATGTCCCACTGCCAGCTCACCTTGGGGACCACGAAGAACTGCCGCGACAACACCAGGGCGGCCAGCATCAGGATGATGCCGCTGACGCCGGTGACTCCGAAGCCGGGGATGAGGAATATCTCCACCACCAGCAGAACCACCCCCAGGAGGAACAGGATCAGCTCCAGCGAGCCCACGGTGCCCAGCAGAGCGCCGCCCAGGAACACGATGGCGAAGGCGATGATGGCCACCGTGCCGGGCACGCCGAAGCCGGGGCTGGTGATCTCCAGGTAGAGGGCCACCAGGCCGATGAGCACCAGGATGGCGGTGACCGCCCCCGAGGTGATAAACCCGACGATGCGGTCCGGGGCGCTTTCGCCCAGGATGGTTGCCTCCCCCGGAGCCACCTCCAGCCTTCCCCAGAGGGCGTCCAGGTCCTTCACGGTGCCGGAAGAGACCCCGTAGCGTTCGGCCTCCCCGGCGGTGAGAGTCAGGAGCTTGCCCTTGGCGGAGATCACCGGCCCCTTCTCCACCGTCAGGCCCTGCTCCGCCGCCTGCCGCTCCACCGCGGGCAGCTCCGAGGCGGTGACCACCCGCATCTGGCCGCCCACGTACACCTCCAGCAGCTCCACGTCCTGGTCCACCATGGCCAGGGCCACGCCCTTCGGGTAGCCGTTCTTCTCCGCCAGGGCGGCCATCTGGGCCCGCACGGCGCTCACCTCCTTCTCCGGAGCCGCCTGCATCCCCTGGGAGGTCTGATACACCGGGGCGGCGGCGCCCATCGAGGTGCCGGGCGCCATGTAGATGCGCTGGCAGGACAGGCTGATGAGCGAGCCCGCGGACCAGCTCACGCCGGTGCCCGCCGGGCTCACCGGCACGAAGGCCACCGTCTCCATGGGCGCAGATCCGATCAGGGTGGTGATCTGCAGAGCCGAGTCCACACGTCCGCCGAAGGTGTCGATCTCGAAGACCACCACCTTCGCCCCCCGGGATTTCGCCTCCTGGATGCCCCGCCGCACGAACACCATCAAGGGCCGTCCGATCTCCCCCTTGATGGGAATGACGAACGCCGGGCGCCCCTGCCCGGGGGCGCCGTCCTCCGGCCGGGGCGAAGCGGCCTGCTGCGCCCCCGAGGTCACCGCCAGCAGGAGAAGCAGCGCCCCCGGCAGAAAGCGCGACGGTCGAACCCTGGATCCCTCCACAATGGATAACCTACTTCCCAGCCGCACAGATGTTAAGCGGTAGCTCCGGATGTCATTATACCCCTGGCGCCAAGCGAAGGGAACCTCCACCGGGACTTGCGGCAGCCGGCGGCGGGGGCTACCATGAAGCAGGAGCAGCGCGTGCGCATCGTCGTGGATTACAGCGCAGCCCTCAGCCTCCCCCGCTGCCCCCGGGGCGGCCACCTGGAGCTCCCCGAGGCAGCCACGGTGGAGAACGCCCTGGAGCGCTGCGGCCTGTCCGGCGAGCAGCGCCGTTTCCTGGTGCCCTCGGTGAACGGCCAGCGCTGCCCTCTCTCCCGGCGCCTCCGCCAGGGGGACCGGCTGGCCCTGTTCCTGCCGCTGAGCGGCGGCTGAATGCACCCCCTTCGTTGACAGGGGCGCGGGCAGCGTGGCACCATGCGCTACAGGGAAGCAGATGGGATCTGGTGGTCCCCGCGGTCTTCAAAACCGTTGGCTGCAGAGACTGCAGCGGCAGGTTCGATTCCTGCCTCTTCCGATCGAACCGTCATGAACGCGCAAGACCTGTCCCGGATCCCCCAGATCGAGCGGCTCCTCTCCTCTCCGGAGGCCGAGCGCTGGTTTCCCGTTCTGAGCCGCCCCTTCGTCTCCAGCCTGGCGGCCCGGGCCGTGGCGGAGCTGCGGGAGGAGATGCGCGGGGGCGTCCGGGTGGCCAGCCCCGCCGGGGAGGCCCGGGCGCGCCTGCAGGCCGCCTGCCGCAGCGCGGCGCGCCGGCGCATCCACCGGGTGATCAACGCCACCGGCACGGTCCTCCACACCAACCTGGGTCGCGCGCCGCTGGCGGAGGAGGTGTGGCAGACTGCGGGCCCGGCAAACTGCGGCTATGCCAGCGTGGAGATGGACCTGGAAGAGGGGCGGCGCGGACGGCGGGGAGGGCTGGCGCCGGAGCTCCTGCTGGTGGCGATCGGCGCCGCGGGCGCGGGCAAGGCGCTGGTGGTGAACAACAACGCCGCCGCTCTCCTCCTGGCCCTCACGGCGCTGGCCGCCGGCCGGGAGGTGATCGTCAGCCGCGGCGAGCAGGTCCAGATCGGCGGGGGGTTTCGCATCCCGGAGATCCTCTCCCTCTCCGGCGCCAGCCTGGTGGAGGTGGGCACCACCAACGTGACCACCCTCGGGGACTACCGCAGCGCCTTCGGCCCGCAGACGGCGGCCGTCCTGGTGGTGCACCGCTCCAACTTCCGCCTCCGGGGCTTCACCGCACGGCCCGGTCTGCGGGAGCTCTCCGGGGCGCTGCCGGAGGGGGTGGTCCTGATCGCGGACCAGGGCTCCGGCACCCTCGGGGAGTCCCTGCCGGGGGAGCGGCGTGCAGGCGCCTACCTGGACCACGGCGCCCACCTGGTCTGCTTCTCGGCGGACAAGGTCCTGGGAGGACCCCAGGCCGGGATCGTGGCCGGCCGCGCCGATCTGGTGGACGCCCTGGCCGGCCATCCCCTCTACCGCGCCCTGCGGCCGGGCAAGACCATCGCCTCGCTCCTGGAGGAGACCCTGGTGCGGCGGCTGAACGGGGAGGAGACGCTGCTGCAGAAAGCCCTGGCCGCGGACCGCGCGGCGCTGCGCCGCCGGGGCCGGCGTCTCCTGCGGGGGATCCCGCCGGGGCTGGCGCGGCTGGTGGACGGCCGCTGGACTCCCGGCGGCGGCAGCGCCCCGGATGAGAGCCTGCCCTCGGTGGCCGTGGAGCTCGACCCCGCCGCCGCGGCGTTCCACGGCGAGGGCGAGCTGCAGGCCTGGCTGCGCGCCCAGGAGCCTCCGATCATAGCCACCC
>CAZBDU010000176.1:0-4962 GCA_964490725.1 uncultured Spirochaetaceae bacterium
GTCAGGCCCTGGGCGCGCCGCCCGGCGACCCGGCGCCGCCGCCCCCCGGGGCCGGCCCTGCCCGCCGGAGGCGTCTCCATCTGGGCTCCAACCTAGCGGGGGCTGGCGGAAAACCTGCCGTCGCTCACAAGGTAGGGCAGGCTTGTGCTGTCCTTCAGGTTGGCCTCGAAGGTGCCCCAGATCACCCCGTCGCCGCTCTTGCCGCTCACGGTCACCGTGGCCGAGGAGCCCTCGATCGCTCCCCCGCTTCCAGCGTAGTAGTTGGTTCCCCAGACCAGGGCCTGCATGGCGTAGTCGGTGGCGGGCGCCTTGTCGGCAAGGGTATAGGTCCCCGGGTTCACATCCGGGAGCCACAGGAAGAGCTGGCCCCAGATCCGCCCGTCGCTTGCGGAGAAGTTGACGTAGAAGGTGTAGGCCCCCTGAGAGGAGTCGAGGTGGTATCCGTCGGTAGAGTAGCCCTCCTCGCTGCCGCTGGGCAGCGTGCAGGTCACGTGCGCGCCATACCGGCCCAACGAAGGGAAACCGAAGGGCGGGGTGCATGCCGACAGAGCCGGCAGCATGGCCAGGGCCGCAACGGCTGCGATCCCCCTCAGAACCCTGGCGATCACACCGTCCCTCCCGCCGGGGCCGTAGAATCGACTGCAGCCTCGCGCCCCGGACCTGAGCCGATCATAACATGAGAGGTGGACGGAAAAAAGGCGCGGCCGCCCCGCGGACCCGGCCGGGATGGGGCGGCCGGACGGACGCGGCGGCCCTTCAGGGCTCAGGGGTCGGGGAGGCCGCCGCTCCGCGGTTCAGCCCACCTTCACCTCTATTCTGCGGGGTTTCTCTTCCTCCCGCAGGTTCAGTCTGACCGTGAGCACGCCGCCGTTCAGACTGGCGTCGATTTTCTCTCGGTCGATGGTTTCGTCCAGGGTGTAGACCTGATAGAAGTCGCCATCGATCCGCTCCTTCACCAGGTAGCGTCCCTCCGGCTGCGGCTCCGGCCGCCGTCCGGAGATCATGAGCTGGTTCTGCTCCACGTTGATCTCCAGGCCCTCCTTGCGGACCCCCGGCATCTCCAGTCTCAGGACGATCCGCCCTTCCTCTTCGTAGATGCTGGACACCGGCCTGATCGGCCGCCGCTCCCGCTCCTCCTGCTGCTCCTGGCGCTTGGCTACATCCTGCTTGGCCATGGTGCACCTCCTCTCCGATCTCTCATTCGGCCTTCAGCGCGATGCGCCGGGCCCTGGCCTCCTCGCGCTTGGCGATGGTGATCTTCAGCACGCCGTCCTTGAACACCGCCTGCACCTGGGCCGGGTCGGCCGTAGCGGGAAGCGACAGCGTGCGCTGGAAGCTTCCCTCCCAGCTCTCCTTCTTGTAGAGCTTGGCGTTCTCCGACCTCGCCTCCTCCCTCTTGGCGCCCTTGACGGTCAGGACCCCGGCAGCCACCGATACGTCGAGATCCTCTCGCTCGATCCCCGGCAGATCGCAGAGAACGAGGAACTCCCCCTCCGTCTCCATCAGGTCCAGCGCCGGAGAGACCCCTCGATCGAAGAGGCCCTCCGCCGGGCGTGAGAAGCTGAAGAGACGGTTGATCTCCTCCTGGAGCCTGTCGAACTCGTCCACGGGGTCCAGGTACCTGTCCCGCCATCCAACCAGATCCATACCCTACCTCCTTGACCTTTGAGCTTTCATCGGAGAACAGGCAAGAAGCGTGCCAGAAAGCGCCGCTTCATCACTCGTAACTTCTTTCTCAGGAACAAGTTATCCGCCGGAAAGCGTGCGCCTGTCCGTGCCCGCGCCGCCGGCCGGGCGCCCCCTGCGCAATTCTGCGCCGCCTCCTGGGCCGGTGGCGGGGCTCTGTGAGTCAAACTGGCCCAGCGGATCGGCGGGAGTGTGCCCGTGTTGACGGCGCCTGTCCGCCGGCCATACCTTCTACTTACCTTCAGGGAGGGAGGAAGGACCGTGATCGTCGAACCCAAGATTCGAAACAATGTCTGCTACACGGCGCACCCCGTGGGCTGCCGCGTCCAGGTGCGCCGCCAGATCGACTACGTACGGGCCCGTCCTGCGCCGCAGGGGGTGAGGCGGGCCCTGGTGGTTGGCTCCTCCAACGGCTACGGGCTGGCGGCCCGCATCGTCGCCGCCTTCGGCGCCGGCGCGGGCACCCTGGGCGTCTCCTTCGAGCGGCCCGGCTCCGAGGGCAAGGCCGGCTCGGCAGGGTGGTACAACGAGGCGGCCTTCCAGGAGGAGGCGCGGGGGGCGGGCCTGCCGGCCTGGAGCATGAACGGCGACGCCTTCTCCCCGGAGGTGAAGGAGCAGGCCCTGGAGCTGCTCCGCGCCGAGCTGGGCCCCCTGGACCTCCTGGTGTACAGCATCGCGGCCCCCCGGAGGCAGGACCCGGCCACGGGGGAGCTTCACACCTCGGTGATCAAGCCCATCGGAGCTCCCTACCGGGCCAGGACACTGGACTTCGCCTCCGGCCAGATCCGCCAGGTGAGCGCCGAGCCGGCCACCCCGGAGGAGATCGCGGGCACCGTCAAGGTGATGGGCGGGGAGGATTGGGCGCTGTGGGTCCAGACCCTCCTGGAGGCAGGGCTCCTCGCCAGGGGCGCCACCACGGTGGCCTTCTCCTACGTGGGGCCCGAGATCACCTTTCCGATCTACCGGGATGGAACCATCGGCCGCGCCAAGGAGGACCTGGAGGCCACGGCGCTGCGCCTGAACGAGCTCCTGGCCGAGGTGGGCGGCCGTGCTGTGGTCTCGGTCAACAAGGCGCTGGTCACGCGGGCCAGCGCCGTGATTCCTGGCGTGCCGCTGTACATCTCCCTGCTCTACAGGGTGATGAAGCGCAAGGGCATCCACGAGAACTGCATTCATCAGATGCACCGGCTCTACAGCGGGCACCTGTACGCGCAGGAGCCGCTGCGCCTGGACGGAAAGGGGCGCATCCGGCTGGACGACCAGGAGATGCGGGAGGACGTGCAGCGGGAGGTGGCGGAGCACTGGGAGAGGGTGGACGCGGAGAACCTGGAGCAGCTGGCCGATATCGAGGGCTTCCGCTCCGAGTTCCTGCAGCACCACGGCTTCGGCGTCGAGGGGGTGGACTACGGCGCCGACGTCGAGGTCTAGACCGGCATGGCCAGGCGCGTGCTGCTGTTTGGCTGCCACCCCGACGACATCGAGTTCATGGCCGCGGGCACCGCGCTGCTGCTGGCCGAAAGGGGCTGCGAGCTGCACCTGGCCACCATGACCGGCGGCGAGGTGGGCTCCCCCACCCTGAAGGGCCAGGAGATCCGCGCCAGGCGCCTCGAGGAGGCCCGGGCCTCGGCGGGGATCCTGGGAGCCCAGTACCACTACGCGGGCGGCCACGACCTGGAGGTGGAGTACAACCACCACTACCGGCAGCTGGCGGTGCGGGTGCTCCGCGAGGTGGACCCTCACATCGTGCTGACCCACCCCCCTTGCGACTATCTGGTGGATCACGAGGAGACCTCCCGCCTGGTGCGCAACGCGGCCTTCATCGCCCCGGTGCCGCTGTACGACTGCGGCGCGCCGCTTCGGCCCACCGCGGAGATTCCCTACCTCTACTACTGGAACGCGGTGAAGCTGATCGATAACTTCGGGCGGCCCCTGCCCCTGCACTTCGGCGTGGACGTGAGCTCGGTGATGCCCGTCAAGGAGAAGATGCTGGCCCGCCACGCCTCGCAGCGCGAGTGGTTGCGCTACATCAACAAGTTCGACGCCTACGTCGAGGAGATGAAGGAGATGAGCGCCCGGCAGGGGAAGCTCATCGGGCGGCCCTTCGGTGAGGGCTTCATCCAGCACGTGGGAAACGGGCACCCCGACGACAAGGTGCTGAAGGAGATCCTGGGCGACCTCTGCGTGCCGCTGAGCCGGGCCTGAGGGGCGGGCAAAGGGCCGCTCCGGCAGGGCCCCGCCGGACGCCGGGCTCGCCGGGCTCCCGGAGCCCGGGTAAGGCGCCTCAGAGCGCCAGGATCTCGCTTTCCAGGAAACGCTCGATCATCATGGTCGCCGCCCCGCGGGCAGCCGCACCCTGCTGGAAGCGGCCGCCGGCGATGCGGGTGCGCTGGGTGATGGAGTGCAGCCCCCGCAGCTGGACGGTCCGGGCGATCCCCTGGATCAGCATCTCCCCGAAGCGGGCGATCACCTCGCCGCCCAGGATCACCAGGCCGGGGTCGAAGATGTTCACCAGATCGGCCACCCCGGTGCCGATGTTTTCCCCCGCCTCGTGCACCACCATGTTGGCGAGCTTGTCGCCCGCCTCCGCGGCCTCCTGGATGTCCTCCAGGGTCAGCTCCCGGCGGCCGGCCCGCTCCTTCAGGCTGCTGTAGACGTTGGAGGCGATCATCGCCGAGACGGAACGCAGGATGGCCTCCCGCGAGACCAGCGCCTCCAGGCAGCCGTTGTTGCCGCAGTTGCAGAGCGGCCCCTGCTGGCGGACGGTGATGTGGCCGAACTCTCCGGACAGGCCGTTCCTGCCCCGGTAGAAGCGGCTGCCCAGGATGATCCCCGCCCCCACCCCCCGGCCGATAAAGATGTAGAGGCTGTCGGCCTCCTCCCGGGAGGCCCCGTAGCGCTTCTCCGCCAGGGCGCTGCAACGCACCCCGTCGTCCACCAGGACCGCGGTGGCGAGCCGCTCCCGCAGCCGCGCGGCCAGGGGCACGTTCTCCCATCCGGGCAGGTTGGGGCAGTACAGCACCACCCCCCGGCGGGCGTCGATCACCCCGGCCACTCCGACACCGACCCCCAGGAGGGGCCCCTGCCCCGCGGCGGCGGCCTCCCGAGCCACCTCCCGGGCCTGGCCGGCCAGCAGCTCCACGATCTCCTCCCGGCTCTCACCCCTCACGGGTACGGTGCGGTGCGCCAGCTCGGCGCCGCCCAGGTCCACGGCACTGGCCTCCACCTGCCCCGGCTCCAGGTTGAGCCCCACCGCGCAGGCGTGCTGCGGGTTCAGCT
>CAZBDU010000177.1:0-4947 GCA_964490725.1 uncultured Spirochaetaceae bacterium
ATCTATACCCGCTACGGCGACGACCTGACCTTTTCGTGGCCCACAGAGTCGCCAGCCAGAACGTCACACGTGGGCGCGTCGCGTGTAGAGGCGTCCGTGCGCAGGCACCTGCTGCAGGCCGGGTATCGCATCCAGCCGCGAAAGGGCTGGCGCGTTTTGCGTGTGGCGGCAGAGCCCGAGGTGAACGGCGTGGTCTTGGGACGAGACGGCACCCTGCGCGCACCCGCGCGCATCCGCCGCCAGGTCCGCCGCCTCCGCCGGCACGCCGCCCCCCGGTCCGCCCCCGGCCGCCGGCTCCCCGGCGCCTGCGCCCCGCAGGTCGTAGGCACGCAGGTGCTCCCGCAGGGTCTCGGAGACCGCCCGCCGGAGCCCCGCCGGGTCCCGGAAGCGGGCTTCCCGCTTGGCGGGATGGACGTTGAAATCCACCAGGGCCGGGTCCACCTCCAGGAACAGGAAGGCCACCGGAAAGCAGCCCCCCGGCATGTAGGGGGAAAAGGCCTGCTCCACTGCCTGGAGCAGGGAGTAGTCGTAGATCCGGCGGCGGTTGACGAACAGCTGCATCAACCGCCGGTCACGGCGGTGGACCTCCGGGCGGGCCAGCACCGCGGTCACCCCGGCTCCCCTCGCCACCGCCAGCGCCTCGGGCGCAAGCCCGTAGGCGGCGGCCACCCGCCCCAAGTCCTCCTGGGGCGGAAAGAAGTGCCGCAGGCGACCCTCGGCCACCAGGCGAAAGGACACCTCCGGGTGCGGGAGGGCCTTGTCCAGGAAGACCGTGCGGCAGCCCGCGCTTTCCGCGCCCCCGCTGCGCAGGAAGCGGCGCCGGGCGGGCATGTTGTAGAACAGGTCGGAGACCTCCACGACGGTGCCCGGCGGGGCCTGGTGCGGCTCCAGGGCCAGGCGCTTCCCGCCGGCCAGGAGCAGCCGGTGTCCTTCCCGCGGCGCCTCCCGGGGCGCCGACTGGACCGTGAGGCGCGCGCAGGCCGCCATGCTGGCCAGCGCCTCACCCCGGAATCCCAGCGTGGTCACCCGGTACAGGTCATCTTCCTCGTGGATCTTCGAGGTGGCGTGTCGCAGGCCGCACAGCTCCAGGTCCGCCCGGCTCATGCCCTGCCCGTCGTCCACCACGCGCACTCGGGCCACCCCTCCCCCCTCCAGATGCACCTCGACCTGTGTTGCCCCGGCGTCCAGGGAGTTGTCCAGCAGCTCCCGCACAACAGAAAGCGGCCGGTCGATGACCTCGCCGGCCGCTATCTTGCGGGAAACATCCTCCCGGAGGATGTGAATCCCCCGGGAGGCTCGTGTCCGATCAGCCATGCATCAGTTGTTCAGGCGCGTCAGGACGCTGATCGACGGGTATACCGTGGCGGCGCCCGTCTCGTCGCGCACCAGATTCGTCGTCACCTGGACGGCCAGGTCCAGGATCGGAGAGAAGGGCCAGACGAGCTCGCCGCTGAAGAGCAGGTTCTCGTCGAAGAAGTTCAGGCTCTGGCCGTTCATCAACGGCGCCGCCAGGCCTACCCGGTCCATGGCCACCGAGCCGTACAGCGGCAGCAGCCCTTTGAAGATTCCCAGCTCCAGGTGCAGCGTGTCGTCGGGCCAGGGCGTGTCGGGCCCGGGGTTGATGGGCCACGGCCAGTAGTAGCCGCCGTTGATATAGAAGATCTTCTCCAGGGTGAAGCCCAGCTCTCCGTACACCCCCATGGAGCGCACGTTGTAGGCGGGATCGGACGGATCGTTCAGGTAGCTCACCAGCTCCACCACGTGGTCCGGGCTGATGCGGTCGTAGAGACCGTTGTAGAAGGCGGGGTGGAAGATGCCGTCCTGGATCCGGTACTCCAGCCGGTAGTCCAGCACCAGGACATTCCCCAAGAGGCCCGCGGCTATCCCCCAGTTCTTGAGCTGGCCGTTATAGAGGATCGCGTCGCGGGCAAAACCGCTGGCGATCGAGGTGCCGGCCACCGGCTCGCGGAAGTACGGGAACAGCATGGCCCCGTCGCCGAAGAGGATGATGCTCAGCGCCTCCCCCTCCACGACGGGAAGGTCCAGGTCGAGCCCGCCGTTCAGGAAGATCGGCTTACCGTACTGCGCCGTCTCGCCATAGGCCACCTGCTCGGGATTGATGTCCGCCAGAGCGGTAATTCCTATGGCCGCGTTGAAGCTGGGAGCGACGGGCCTGAAGTAGAAGCGGCCTCCGAAGATCTGCGGATTGGCCGCGTCGTTCACCATGGCCTCGAAGCCCAGCTTCTCGGAGTCCACCCCGAGGTTGATGCCCACCTTGCGCACCGCCGGGAAATCCGCGTCGTTGGCGTAGTCCCGCATGATGGTGCCGTGGCCGATGGTGATGTCGTTGAGGTTGCCGAACTTGAAGAAGAACGGGTCCCGCTGCTCGCCCCACTCGATGTAGCGGATCTTCAGGAACAGGTCGTTGAGGACGTCCAGGACGATGCGGTCCCAGCCAGCCTGGTCCGTGCCGAAGGACCACTCGTCGTTGCCGCCGGGGTGGTACCAGTCGTTCGGGTCCAGCATGTTCTGCTGGTAGATGATGGGCAGGTAGAGAGCCACCTTCAGCTTGCCGACGGTGAAGCGCGGCTGGATCACCGCCTTGGCGTAGGTTCGCATCTCCAGCCCGGTGTCGCTCTGATACGGAAGGGTCACGGTGCCCAGCTCCACGCCCAGGAACTCGAGCAGCTTGGCCAGCCACGGCGGCGTCTTGCCGGCCGGCGCCGCGGGAGCCTGGCCCTCCGCTTCCGGGGTGGTCTCACCCGGGGCGGGAGCCTGGGTGGTTTCCGCGGTGTAGCCAGGGACCTGGTTCGTCGAAAGCTGCGTGAAGTCCGTGCCCTGCAGCAGGCTGTCCACCACGTTCTGCGGCGGGCTGAAGGCCTGGAAGGTGGTTGCCAGAGCGTCGGCCATGGTCCCTGCGGCCAGGGCCAGAGTCTGGCCCGCGGCGTTGGTGAAGTCCACCACGCCGTCTATGACGTAGGCCGCCTCCTGCTGGCCGGGAAGCACCGCGTAAACGAACTGCGTGCCCCGCACGCCGCACACCGCGGTGGCGCCCTTGAAGATGTAGCGGGCGCCGTCGTGCTTGGCCGCCACGGTGCGGAGCTTTCCCACCGCGACGGAAAAAGCATTCTCGGTGGCCCCGTCACGCCCCTGCAGGCTGTCCACCACGAAGTTGGTGTTTTCTGCGATCTTGATAATGGTGCCGTTGGGGTCCAGCCGGATCTCGGCGTAGTCGCCGTCCAGGGTCACCACGGTGGTCCCCAGGGGCAGCTCCTCTCCGAAGCCGAACTGGGTGGCGTTGTACTCTCCGCCGTCCGGGGTGCGCACGTACATCTCGCCGCTGTTGTTCTCGAAGTATTCGACCACCGCCCGGGGCTCCTGAGCGGCCAACAAGCCGGCAGCCGTCACGAGGACCACGAGCATCAGCAGCCATATCTTCCTCGTCATCATGAGTCCCTCCCCCTTCAGAATAGCTTGATCGAGCTCTGGATGCCCGAGGTGATCTCCCACATGTTGGGCGACCCCAAGGGGTCGTAGCGTAGCTTGTACACGAAGGACAGCACGGCGGCGCCGATGCTGTAGTTGAGCTGCGCCTGGATCGCCGCCTCCTCGGGGCTGATCAAGTCACTGAAAAAGCCCTGGTAGGCGCCCAGGGAGCGCTTGTCGTAGCTGGCCAGCAGCGACACATTGGGGATCAATCCCTCTTTCAACTCGAGCACGGCGTACAGGTGCGGCCAGTTGACGAAGTTGGCCAGGTTGCCCGGATCGGGCATGCTGAACGGCCCGTCCAGGGTGGCGTTGAAGCTCAGCACATCATCGAAGAAGGCGAAGCCAAGGCTGGCCAGCCACCCCACGTAGCCGGGTATGTCAGCCGCCGCCTGCTCGGCGACCTGGTACTTCTGGTAGCGGAACAGGTCGTAGGAGGCGTCGAAGTAGTTGGGGATGAAGTTCTCCCCCAGCATGCGCAGCTGCGCCCCGTAGTTCAGGAAGCCGAAGAGCCTGCCGCCCAGGCCGACCGCGCCGCCCAGGGAGCCGCGGTTGGACAGCACCGCCACGTCGCCGAAGGCGGCCAGATTGACCAGGGGATTGGCCAGGATCGGCAGGCGGAAGTCCCCCCCGTACAACAGGATGGTCTGCAGGCCCGGCTGGTCGACGTACAGGCCGGGGTTGCGGTCCAAGGCCAGCGTGAAGCCCAGCTGCAGGTTCTTGATGATCGGAATGTCGGTGTACACCAGCGGGCGCACGAACGGCCGGAACCCCATGACGTCGAACTGGGCCAGGTTGGCCACGAACGTCTCAATTCCGACCACCGGGAAATTGAACAGGCTCCCGTCCATATCGAAGCTGAGCCCGAAGATGCGCAGCTGGGGAAGGAAGAGCGTGTTCGCGTAGTTCACCATGATGAATCCGTTGCCCAGGGTGGCGTCGTCGATGGAGCCTAGCTTGACGTACAGCGGGTCCCCCTTCAGCCCCCAGCGAACGTACTTGAACTTGGGCAGGTACACGTCCAGGATGGTCATGTCGCCGGTGGGCACCCAGTCGGCCCGGCGGACCTCGAAGGAAGTGCCGTCCGCTCCGCCGGTGAAGGTATAGTGGAAGGTAAGGTCCAGCCCGATTCCGAACTTGCCGATGGCGATGTCCGGCGACAGGCTGAGCATCTGATATGTCGTGGGAGTGGTGTCTCCCTCCTCGACGAACGTTTCGGCACCGATTCCCAGCGAAAGGCCAAAGCTGAAGCCGCCGTCGCCCTTGTCCTCCTGCGCGTAGGCGCCGAAGACCAGGACCAGCCCAACCAACAGGTACAACGCTGGAGCTCGCAGAATGCGCATGGTCCGCCTCCTTGGGTTCGCTTTTTCTCAAGTATACCCCGAAAGTAGATTATTCCAACGGCAATTGCAGGGACGGCGGGCCGGGTGGCGGCGGGCCGGGTGGCGGCGGGCCGGGTGG
>CAZBDU010000178.1:0-4903 GCA_964490725.1 uncultured Spirochaetaceae bacterium
CCCCCTGCGGCGGCAGGGCGCGACGCGTGATGGGTCAAGGGCTGGTTGGATGGCGGGGCCGGCGCCTGGTGGCGCCGGCGACGGGAGGCGGCTGCGAGGGTACTGGGAGAGGGTGACCACGGGTGTCATCCCATTTGCCGCCGTATAGGAGGAAGTGACTTGGAAACCCATAGGAACGGCGGCTGTCGCCCTCTCCCACTGCCCTCGCAGCACGCAGGTTTTTTCCTCCCTAGTGAATAGAAATATAGGGCTCCCTGGAGGCGTGAACCATAGACAAGATTTGAAAATCAGATAACGTTTCGTTATGCATTCGAAGGTGATCGTCGCGGGCGCTGGCCCGGTGGGGCTGCTTCTGGCCAACCTGCTGGGCAGGGAGGGGATAGAGACGCTGGTTCTGGAGCGCCGGACCGAGTGGAGCTCCGCCTCGCGGGCCCTCGGCATCACTCCCACCTCCATGGCCATCTTTGCCAGGTTGGGGCTGGCGGAGCGCTTCATCGGAGAGGGTACGGCGGTGCGGGCCGCCTCGCTGTACAGCGGGGGCAGACGGATGGCCGGGGTGTCGCTGGCGCGTTTTCCCGGTCCCTTTCCCTTCATCCTCTCCATACCCCAGTACCGCACGGAGCAGATCCTGCAGGAGGCGGCCGCGACCCTCCCTGCGGTGCGGATGTGCTCCGGTGTGGAGGTGCGCACCCTCGAGCACCGGGGAGCCGGCGTGAAGGTGGGCTCGGTGCGGCTGGAGACGGGCCGGGCGCTGTCCCACAGCGGCAGGCTCCTATGTGCCTGCGACGGGGCCTCCAGCACGGTGCGGGAGCTGGCCGGGGTCCGGCAGCGCCGGCTCGACTATCCGCTCACCTTCCTGATGGCCGACCACCGCGACCGGACGCAGCTGGGAGAGGAAGCAGTGCTGTTTTTCACCAGGCAGGGCTCCGTAGAGTCCTTTCCGGTGCCGGGAGGGACCAGGCGCTGGATCGTGCAGGTGGACGGGCTTCCGCAGGACATCT
This sequence comes from uncultured Spirochaetaceae bacterium, assembly GCA_964490725.1. Classification (GTDB taxonomy): domain Bacteria; phylum Spirochaetota; class Spirochaetia; order SZUA-6; family DRHE01; genus CAZBDU01. Next base: position 1,002 of record CAZBDU010000178.1, read on the forward strand.
TCGCCGCCGCGGAGCGGGCGGTGCGCCTGCGCACGGGGATCGAGCTGCGCCCCGCCGACCGGGTGTGGCAGAGCAGCTTTCAGCCCGCCAGGAGCGACAGCCTGAGCTACGCGAGGGGGCCGGTGCTGCTGTGCGGGGATGCCGCCCACACCATGCCGCCCATCGGCGGCCAGGGAATGAACACGGGCTTTGCCGACGCGCAGCTGCTGGCGCTGGCGGTGCAGGGTTTGCTGCGCGGCGGTGATCGGGACCTCCTCCCAAGACTGTACGAGCGCTACCGCCGGCGGGCGTACTCCGCCTCGGCCGGGAGGAGCGCCTTGCTGATGCGCCTGGGCACGCTCCGCAGCCCTGTGGGGGCGCTGCTGCGGGGCCTGGCCTTCAGGGTGCTGTCCCTGCCGCCGCTGCTGGGGATGACGGTGAGGCACTTCACGATGCTGAACGTCCCCTACTCGACCACAGACAGGGTGCTGCGGCGGGAGCCGGCGCTGCGGGCCATCGCCGGAGAGCTTCCCTCAGAGGCGCTCTCGGGTGCAGCGGGTGATGGCCACAAAGCCGGCTGACAGCGTCCGGAAGCGGATGTTGCGGAAGCCGGTGTCCCGCAGCAGCGAGGCCAGGCCGGGGCGGTCCGGGAAGAGGGCCAGGCTGCGGGCGATGTAGGCGTAGACTTCGGGGTTGCGATGCAGGAGCCATCCCCACAGGCCTCCCCACAGCCCCAGCAGCGCCAGCTGAAGACGCCGCACCGCCGGGCGGTGGGATTTCGTGAACTCGAGAAAGGCCGCGGTCCCGCCCGGGCGAAGCACCCGGTGGACCTCGGTCAGGACCGCACGCAGATCCGGAGCGTTGCGCAGGGCGTAGCCGCCGGTCACCACGTCCATGGACTGCGCGGCCGCGGGCAGGCGGGTCATGTCGCCGATCTGGAAGCGCACCCCTCCGCCGGGGACCGTACCGGCGCGGCGCAGGGCCCTGGCGACCATCTCCGGAGAGAGGTCTACCCCGGTGACGCTGCCTTGCCAGTAGCGCCGGGCCAGCAGGTAGGCGATGTCGCCGGTGCCGCAGGCCAGATCCAGGGCCCGCCCCCGCGGCCCCGGGGGAAGCATCCGCACCAGCCGGCGCTTCCAGGAGCCGTCCTGCCCGAAGGACAGCAGGGGGGTCAGCGCCCGGTAGCGCCTGGACACCGCCCGGAACAACCTGCGGTTGTACTCGAGCTTTGCCGCGGGGGCCGTCAGGTCGAAGTCCGAAAGCCGGTCGGAAAAACGCGTTGTCGGGTCCACGGCAGCCCTCCGCAGCCGGGGCCCGCCGCCGCCGCCCGGGCCCCGATTGCTTTTTGTTGACACAAACGCTAACGTAGCACGATCAGCGATGTCAAGAAACGCCACGCAGACGGCAGTCTTTGTCCATGAAATAGGCACCGCGGTGCCGGAGCACTCCTACTCCCAGGAGTTCGCGCGGGAGTTCATGAGCTCTCTTCCCGCCTACGATGAGAAGGCGCGGCGCTTCCTGGAGCGCATCTACCGGGGGACGGCCATCGAGAAGCGCCACACCGTGATCGGGGACTACGGGAAGGACCCGTCGGAATACATTTTCTACCCCAAGAGCCCGGACCTCCTGCCGGAGCCCACGGTGGAGCAGCGAAACGAGCTCTACATCCGGGAATCGAATCGCCTGGCCGTGCTGGCCGTGGAGGCGCTGTTCCACCGGCTGGACGGCTTTGACCTCACCCTGATCAGCCACCTGATCACAGTGAGCTGCACCGGTTTTTCGGCTCCCGGTTTCGACATCCACCTCCAGCGCACCCTGGGGCTCTCCCCCGGGCTGCACAGGCTGCACCTGGGGTTCATGGGCTGCTACGCCGCGCTCCCGGCGCTCAGGACCGCCGCAGACATCTGCCGCTCCAGCCCGGAGGCACGGGTCCTGGTGGTTGCGCTGGAGCTCTGCAGCCTCCACTTCCAGCAGAAGGCGGACCGCGAGATCATGGTGGCCAACAGCCTGTTTGCCGACGGGGTTGGCGCCGCCCTGGTCTCCGCCGTTCGCGGGGATTCCGGACCAGACGCCCTGCGGCTGGACTCCTTTGCCAGCCGCTACCTGGAAGGAAGCGAGCAGGACATGGCCTGGAAGCTGGGCCCGGTGGCCTTCGACATGCGCCTTTCCGCCTACGTGCCGCGGCTGATCCAGGCCAACATCGGCGCCATCCTGGACGGGCTCCTGGGAAGGAGCGGCAGGCGCCGGGAGGAGATCGCTCTGTGGGCCCTGCACCCGGGCGGGAGGGCCATAATGGACCGGGTGGCGGCCACCCTGGGGCTCACCGACCGGCAGTTGTGGGCTTCCTACCAGGTGCTGCGCGAGTACGGCAACATGAGCTCCGCCACGATCCTGTTCGTGCTGGAGCTGATCCTGCGCCGCCCGGGGACCGGACCGGTGTTCGCCGCCGCCTTCGGGCCGGGACTGACCGTGGAGAGCGCCCTGATGGAAAGGCTCGTGTGAGGCCGTGCCGCGGGCTCGGGCCGCGCTCCTCCGAGCCGGAGCTGATGGATCGGCCGGACAGCGACCCGCAGCTCCTGGAGCGCACCCTGGACCAGTTCTCCTGGATCAACCCGCTGCTTTCGGCCTCCCGCCGCCTGATCCGGCGCTACATCTTCTCCGATCTGGATCGCACCGCGGGCCCGGCCACGCTCCTCGACGTGGGTGCCGGGGGCTGCGACACGGCCCTCTGGCTGGTGAAGCAGCGTCCCGCTTTGCGGGTTACCTGCCTGGATCACGACCCCCGGGTGGTGGCCTACGCCCGACGCCGCTGCGCTGGGGAGCCGCGGGTAGAGGTGCTGCTCGGCTCCGCGGAGGAGCTGGGCGGCGAGCCCTACGACTACGTGTTCGCCGGCCACTTCCTGCACCACCTGCCGGAGACGAAGATTCTCCCCGTCCTGAACCGGATGCTGCGCTGTGCCCGCCGGGTGCTTCTGGTGAACGACCTGCTGCGCTCCCGGGCGGCCTATTCCGCGTATGCGGCTCTGGCCGTGCTGTTCCTCCATGGGAGCTTCGCCGCCTACGACGGGAAGCTGTCCATCCGCAAGGGGTTCCTGCCGGAGGAGCTGCGCCGGCACGCCGGGCGCACCGAGCAGCCCCAACGCCTCCAGGTGGTTCAGGCCTTCCCCTGGCGGGTGTGCCTGGTGGCGGGACCGGCCCGGCGGCCGGCCCGCGGGTAGAGCCGGCCCGGGCGCCGCGATCCGGGCCCGCCGGCGTTCGGCCTACTTCCCGTGAGCGGCCTGGTACTGGCGGACCAGAGGCGGCGGTTCCGCTCCCTTGGGCACGAAGATGAGCGCCGCGGAGTTCATGCAGTAGCGCAGGCCCGTGGGCGGCGGCCCGTCGGTGAAGACGTGGCCCAGGTGCGAGCCGCTGGAGCTGTCCAGCACCTCCACCCGGCTCATGAAGAAGCTGTTGTCCTCTTTCAGAATCACCGCCTCCGGGCCGATCGGTTCGTAGAAGCTTGGCCAGCCGGTGCCGGAGTCGAACTTGGTGGCGGAGCTGAACAGGGGCTGCCCGGTAGCCGCCGAGTAGTAGGTGCCCTCCTGGTGGAGCTTGTCGTACTTGCCGGAGAAGGGGCGCTCGGTGGCCGCCTCTCTGAGGATGGCGTACTGGAAGGGGGTCAGCCGGCTGTGCCACTCCTTGTCGCTGAGCCTGATCGGATAGCTCACCGAGGCGTCTTCCGGCAGCACGGGAATTCCGCCCAGGGTGCGGGCTCCACCGGCTCCCATGGACTGCGCGAACAGGACGCCTCCCGCCGCAGCCAGGACCAGGACCGCCAGCGCCGCGGCCCGCCGCGGAAATACCTTAGTGTTCATGTCATAAATATACCTTCTGCCGGCGCCGGCGCCAACGGCCTGCCTGCCCGCAGGCGCGCGGGGCAGGAG
>CAZBDU010000179.1:0-4895 GCA_964490725.1 uncultured Spirochaetaceae bacterium
AGCCGCGGGCGGCGGCGTGGGCACGGCTGCGTCCGGCGGCGCAGCGGCGGCGGGCGGTCTCCTTCCTGCGGCGCTGGGCGGCGGCGGCGTTTATGCTGGCCGCCGCCTGCGCGGGCTTCGCCCAGGAGCCGGGAAGCCTGGACTGGTACGTGGATCGGGCCGCGGGGGCGATCGAGCAGGAGAACTACGAGACGGCGGTGGAGGCGCTGCAGCAGGGCAAGGCCGCCTACCCGGACAGCCCCCGGCTGAACGTCATGCTCGGGGACCTTTACTACGACAAGGAGCTCTACCAGCTGGCCCTGCAGGAGTACCTGGAGGGGCAGGCCAAAGAGGGGGAGCAGTTCGCCACTCTGAACCAGATCGCCCGCTGCTACGGCAAGCTGGGCCGCCCCCAGGAGGCGGTGGCCTCGCTGCTGCACATCCTGGAGCTGTATCCGGAAAGCATCGAGACCTACGACGATCTGGGCTGGATGTACTTCAAGACCCATCAGCTCGAGAAAGGGGAGGCGCTGCTGCTGGGCGCCCTGGACCGCTTCGGGCCCGACCGGGGGCTGTTCATGACCCTGGGCACCATCTACTCCGGGATGTACCGCTACGACAGCTCGCGCAGGTACTACCTGGCGGCCATCCAGGAGGCGCTGCGCGATGGGGACGAGTACTTCGCTTCCGTGGCCTACTACAACCTGAGCCTTCTGGAGCACTCCTTCTACCATTTCAACTCCGCCCTCCGCTACACCGAAGAGTCCCTGCGCATGTCCGACCGGGCGCCCGGTCACCTGGCCCGGGGAGAGCTGTACGAGTCCCGCCTGGAGCTGCGCAGCGCTCTGGCGGACTACGAGCAGGCCTACGTGATGGATTCCACCCCCCTGTCCAAGGTGAACCTGGCCCTGCTGTACCAGCAGGCGGGCAGGCTGGAGCTGGCCCGCCGCTACGCCGAAGAGGTGCTGGCCACCCGGGACCTGGCCTGGATGTACTACTACGGGACGGACCGCGAGAGCCACCTGAAGGACGTGCACGAGATCCTGGCGGACACCTTCCTGGGGCTGGCTCGGGAACAGCTGGCCCTGCCGGCCGCCGGCCCGGCAGCCCGCATCGCCTCCTGGTGGCGGGCGCTGCTCTTCCGCCTCACCGCCGTCTACCACCGCCAGAAGTTCAGGCTCTTCAGCCTGGAAGTGGGGCGGCGCTACCTGGGGGAGAACAACCTCCTGGACGCCTACTGGGAGCTGTACCGGGCCGCGGAGGGCTACCGCCCGGTGGCGCGCAAGTATCTCCGGCTGGCGCGGGAGATCGAGACGAGCATCGTGCAGCACGTGGAGGCGCACTACGACCTGGAGGAGGGGAAGCTGAGCCGGGAGCCGCTGCTGCTGGAGCGCTCGCTCTCGGCTCTGGACCCCTTCTGGGAGAGGCAGTCCATCTTCGAGGGGCTGCTCCAGCTCGCCAGGCTGCAGCCCCGCGGAAGCGCCCAGCGCCGGCAGACTCTCAACCGGCTGTACGCGCTGAACCCGGGGGGGATGCTGCAGAACGGGCTGGGGCTGCCTCTCCAGGTGGAGCTGGGCGGCAGTCGAGGGGAGAAAGTCCTGCGCCGCGCGCTGCGGTGGCTGAGGAGGGCGGGCTCCCAGATCGCCGGCTCCCCGGGGGAGCCGGGCTACCGCTACCGGCTCGCTCTGGGCTTCGAGGGGCAGCGTGTGGTGGCGCGCCTGACCGACCTGAAAAGCGGGACGGTGCTGTTCCGCGAGGAGATCGAGCCTGGAGAGGGCGGAGTCTCACGCCGGGCGGCCAGGCTCGCCCGGGCGGTCATTGAACAACTGTACGCTTTCCGCTAAGCTGCCAGAGAGGTGGATCGGGCGTGCAGAAGCTGGTCTTGCTCGTGTCCAGAGGAGTGCCGGAGCTGCCCGAAGAGGCTCACCGGGACGCCAACCTGACCGTCCGGCGGATCGACGCGCTTCCCCCCGGGCCTTCGGCCGCGGACCTGCGGGCGTTCCTGCTGGATACACGGTTCCTCCGGCGGCACGAGGCGGCGCTTTCCGCGCGGGGCTTTCCGAAGGGCTCGGTGGTTGTCTGGAATCCCAACGGCGAGCCCGCTGCTGGCGGCCTTCCCGAGGGGGTGGTGTACCAGGAGATCGGCTCCCTCTCCGACGGGGCCGGTCTGCTGTGCTGCCTGCGCAACCTCTATCGCACCCTCTTCCTGGAACAGGAGCTGGCCCGCAAGGAGGAGCTCCTGCGGGCCAAGAGGAGGGAGAACCAGGACCTGCTGGAGGTGGGCATTGCCCTGTCGGCGGAGCGGGACAACGACAAGCTCCTGGACCTGATTCTGCGCCGCATCCGGGAGTTCACCGGCGCCGACGCCGGAAGCCTCTACCTGGTGACCGCCGACGAGAAGAGCGGCGCCCGGAGCCTGCTGTTCAAGATCGCCCAGAACGACTCCAACCCCACGGACTTCACCGAGTTCTCCATGCCGCTGGACAAGAGATCTATCGGCGGCTACGTGGCCAGCACCGGAAAGACGCTCAACATCCGCGACGCCTACAAGATCCCCCCGGAGGTGGAGTACTCCTTCAACAAGAGCTACGACGAGAAGACCGGCTACCGCACCAAGAGCATCCTCACGGTTCCGATGAAGGACCACAAGGACCAGATCATCGGCGCGGTGCAGCTCATCAACCGCAAGAAGGACGGGAGCTGCCGGCTGTGCACGGCTCAGGAGGTGGGCCGCATGGTGCTGCCTTTCAGCAAGGAGCACGAGTCCCTGGCCACTGCGCTGGCCTCACAGGCCGCGGTCAGCCTGGAGAACAACCAGCTCTATGAAGAGATCGAGCGCCTGTTCGAAGGGTTCGTCCGCGCCTCGGTGAAGGCGATCGAGTCCCGGGACCCCACCACCTCGGGCCACTCCAACCGTGTGGCGGTCTACACAGTGGGGCTGGCGGAGGCGCTCAACCGCGTGCGCAGCGGCACCTACGGGCGGCTCACCCTGTCGCCCGATCAGTTGAAGGAGATCCGCTACGCCAGCCTGCTGCACGACTTCGGCAAGGTGGGAGTGCGGGAGCACGTGCTGGTCAAGGCCAAGAAGCTCCATCCCCATCAGATGGAGCTGTTGGAGATGCGCTTCGCCTACATCCAGAAGACCCTGGAGCTTTCCCTGGCCCAGCAGCGCTTCGCCATTCTCAAGACCGAGGGGCAGCGCGGCTACGAGGAACGCCGCGAGAAGCTGGAGCTGGAGTACCAGGGCAAGCTCGAGGAGCTGCGCCGCTACCTGGAAACGCTGGTTCGCATCAACGAGCCCGCGGTGCTGGAGGAGGAGCCGGGACGGATCCTGGAGGAGATCGCCCGGCGCACCTACATCGACCTGCTCGGCCAGGAACGGCCCGTCCTCACTCCCGAAGAGCACGTGAAGCTGAAGGTGGTGCGGGGAAGCCTCGACGAGGCGGAGCGCCACGAGATCGAAAGTCACGTCACCCACACCTATCACTTCCTGAAGACCATCCCCTGGACGCGCGCCATGCAGCGCATCCCCCTGATCGCCTACGGGCACCATGAGAAGCTGGACGGCGGGGGCTACCCCCGCGGCCTGGTGGCCGAGGAGATTCCCCTGCAGACCCGCATGATGACCATCTCGGACATCTTCGACGCCCTCACCGCCATGGACCGCCCCTACAAGCCGGCGGTCTCGGACAGCAAGGCGCTGGACATACTCGGCAGCGAGGTGGAGGGTCACCACGTGGACGAGGAGCTGCTGCGCATCTTCATCGAGGCCAGGATCTGGAAGAAACGCGAGGAGCTTCTGAACGGGGCTTCCCCTAACCGCCCAGCTTGAGGATCTCGTCGTGCGCGAACACGGGCAGAGGGCTTTCGCGCTCGCCCTCGCGCAGCATCACTCCGGACTGCGCCGCGGTGACCTCCCCGATGACGGTGCCGGGGATGCCCTGCTCCTCGAGCAGCCGGCAGGCCCTGCGGGCCTCCTCCGGCTCGCAGGTGAACAGGAAGACCCCGGAGCTGAGCGCGCCCAGCGGATCGATCCCGAACCGCTCGCAGAGCAGCCGGGTCTCGCTCCGCACCGGGATGCGGTCGCGGTAGAGGGTCACTCCTACGCCGGAGCGGGCGGCGATCTCGTGCACCCCCGTGGCCAATCCCCCTTCGGTGGGATCGTGGGCGGCCCTGACGGCCACCCCCTGGAGGCTGCGGCCCTCGCGGAGGATGGAGATCCCCGGCTCGTAGAGCCAGCCGAGCACCTCCCGGTGGGACCGTTCCCCCAGGATGCGAAGGCTTTCCTCGGGCTGCTCCCGGGCGATCAGCGTGGTGGCTTCCAGGGCCGCCCACTTGGACATCACCAGCAGCTCCCCCGGGGTGGCGGCGGAGCTCTGCGTGGGCTCCCCGGCGAGGAATCCGATCACCTGTGCCGAGACCACGATGCGGCTCACCGCGGTGGTGACCTCGGTGTGCCCTCCCACCCAGAGAAGCTCCGCCTCGCGGCAGGCCTCCTCGATCTCCCGAAACACCGCCGAAAGGCGCCTGCGGGGGCTGCCCTTGGGAAGCAGCACCGTAGTGGTGAGGTAGGCGGGAATCCCCCCCATGGCCACGATGTCGTTGCAGTTCACCGCCACCGTGTAGGTGCCGATGTTCTCGGAGGCGAAGGTGATCGGATCGGTGGTGACCACCAGCCTGCCGGCCCCCTCCACGACGGCGGCGTCCTCGCCGGCTTCGGCGCCGACGATCACCCGGGGCGAGCGCCTTGCGGTATGGTGCAGGAGCAGCTCCAGCTCTTCCGGCGGCAGCTTTCCCTCTGGAAGCACATCAGGGGCGTCGATCATGGATAGGAGCATACCGGAACGGCTGGCCCTCGCCAAGCGCGCGCCCGCGGACACCCGCCCGCGGACACCCGTACGCGCACCGCCCGCACC
>CAZBDU010000180.1:0-4827 GCA_964490725.1 uncultured Spirochaetaceae bacterium
CTGCCAGGCCGGTCCATCGCAGGCGGCGCCGGCGGGCTGCGGCTGCGGCAAAGAGGCGGTCCACATCGGGAGACCCCAGTCCGGCCAGGGCGTCCCGGGCCGCGCGCCGCAGCTCCCCGCCCATGGCGGCCAGAGAGCGCTGGAAGCCGCGGCAGGAGGCGCAGCCCGCCAGGTGCCGGACCGCTGCCTCGGGCAAAGGCTCGCCCAGGTCATGCTCTTCCTGGATCTGCCTCCTTGTCCGCCCGCAGTCCCAGAGCTCGTTCATCCCTTCATCTCCTCCCAGACACCGGCGAACCTCTCCCGCGCTCGAAAGAGCCGGCTCTTCACGGTTCCCTCCGGCACGCCCAGAGTTGCGGCGATCTCAGCCAGGGAAAGCCCCTCGGCCTCCCGCAGCCACAGAAGGCTCCGCTCGGCCGGCGCGAGCCTGGCCAGCGCCCGCCGGGTGCACTCCGCGCGCTCCCGGCGCAGCAGCATCTCCACCGGATCGGCGCCCTCCTCCGCGGCTCCCCCGGCGGCGGGGTCAGCGGCGCAAGCACCTGGCCGGTGACCGGTCGCTTCCTCCCTGCGCCTCCTCCGGCGGATCCTCCTCAACCGGTCCACCCCACGGTTGTGGGTGATCCGGTACAGATACGTGCGGAAGCTGCAGTCGAAGCGAAAACGACCCAGCGACCGCAGCAGCTCCAGGTAGACCTCCTGTTCGGCGTCCGCCACCTCTTCCGCATCGCCGTTCAGAACAGCGAAGAGAAGCCGCCGGACGAACGGGGCGTAGCGCCGGACCAGCTCGGCCAGCGCGTCCCTGTCCCCCAGGCGCGCCGCCTGGAGAACCAGGGCCGGCTCGTCACGATTCAGAGATCGCCCCGCAGCTCACGAAGCTGCCTGAGCTCCTCGCCGAGCAGCCGCTGCAGCTCCTCCAGATGGTCCCGCAAGGCGCGGTCGAGCTGCCCGGCGTTGCGGGGGTTGCGGGCCAGCTCCAGCAGCTCGTCGAGGCGCTTCTGCAGCCTCTCGTCCACCTGGCTGCCGCGGCGGATCCGCTGCATCAGCGCGGCCCAGCGACGGTCGCCGAGGAGCTTGCGGATCTCGACCTCGCGCCGGATCCTGGCCAGCCGGGCCTTCACCTCCCATTCCATGGCCTGCCGGACCAGCCGCTCCACGGCGTTCATGTCCACCTGCTCCTGCAGCAGCTCCTTGTTGAGACGGGCCTTGAGGATCTGGATCTCCGCCTGGGCCTCCCGCACGGCGCGGGCCGTTTCCTCGGTGATGGCGCGCACCTGCTCCCTTTCCTGCCCGGTGAGGGGGCTCGCGAACAGTCCCGAGCCGGGCTCCCCTGCCGTCTGCGCCCCCGCCGCGCCTGCCGCCAGCAGAAGCAGCGCAGCGCACACCATCGTCCCTCTCATGGGCTCCTCCTCCGTTAGTTCTACCTCATTGGTCGCCGCCGGCGGAAGTGAGGTTCCGTGTTCCCGGAAAAATTCTTCCTGCAAGCGTGGAAAACCCCTTGCCAGGATTGTACCAATGTATTAAAATTACGTTGTACTAGGACACTAGTACAATTCCGCGGGCCGGAGCAGGGATGGGCCGTGACGGTACTGGCGCGGGCAGTGCAAAACGGAGGGATCGTGGAGCACAAGCTGTCCTTTTCCCTTGATCCCACCAATGGGATCCCCTTCTACAAGCAGATCATCCTGCAGGTGGAGATGGCCATCGCCGACGGCAGGCTCCTGACCGGGGACCAGCTGCCCACGTTGCGCAGCCTGGCGGTGGATCTGCAGGTGAACCCCAACACCGTGGCCAGAGCCTACAGCGAGCTGGAGATCCGCGGGATCGTCAACACCCAGCAGGGCACCGGCACGTTCATCAGCGACAAGAAGGTGGAGCTCAGCGAGGTGGAGCGAGAGAAGATCCTGGCGGAGATCGCCCGCAGCTTCGTGACCCACGCGGCCTCCTACGGCTTCACCCTGCGGGAGATCCACGACTATCTGGAGGAGCTGGAGGGCGGTGAGCCTCAAAGGCCGCCTGCTTGGGAGAAGCCATGAAGTACAAGGTCAAACCGTTCGAGGCGATCAAGAACATACAGCGGGCCGTCCTGGCCGGCGACTTCCGGCTGAGCCCGCTGTCGCTGCTGGTCCTGGCGGTCTTCCTGGCCGCCGGCCTGGCCTGGCAGCTTCTCACCGCCGGGGCGGCGGCGGCGCAGATCGTGCAGGTGGCGCTGGCCGTGATGGCCGGGGGGGTCCTGGTGCTGGCGCTGTCTTTCTGGGGCGTGGTGATGGCGATCGCGGCGCTGCTGTGGATCCTGCTGCTGGCCGGCTTCGGGCCGGCCTTCGTGCCCCTGTTTCTGCCGGCCTCGCTGGGACTGCTGCTGGCTCCGGCCTTCCAGATCGCCCACCACTGGGAGAAGGCGGTGATCCTGAGGCTGGGGAGGTTCCGCAAGCTGCGCGGCCCCGGGGTGTTCGTGGTCATGCCGCTGATCGACCGGGTGGCCCGCTACGTGGACACCCGCATCCGCGCGACGGACTTCTCCGCCGAGAAGACCATCACCATGGACACCGTGCCGGTGCACGTGGATGCCCTGGCCTTCTGGATGATCTGGGACCCCCGCAAGGCCATCCTGGAGGTGGAAAACTACCTGGAGGCGGTGGTGCTGTCGGCCCAGACAGCGCTGCGGGACGCCATCGGTCGCCACGAGCTCTCCGACCTGCTCTCCGAGAGGGAGCGGCTGGGTAGGGAGATCCAGCAGGCCCTGGATCGGAAGACCAACCCCTGGGGGATCTCGATCCTTTCGATCGAGATCACCGACATCATCATCCCCAAGGAGCTGGAGAATGCCATGTCCAAGCGGGCCCAGGCCGAGCGGGAGAGGCAGAGCCGGGTGATCCTGGGCACCGCGGAGGTGGAGATCTCGGAGAAGTTCGTTGAGGCGGCCAGGCGCTACCGGGACAACCCCACGGCGCTTCACCTGCGGGCCATGAACATGATCTACGAAGGGATCAAGCAGCACGGCACCATCGTGCTTCTGCCCTCGGGGGCCCTGTCGACGATGAACCTGGGGAGCATGCTCGACGAGCTGGCCCAGGGCAAGGCGCTGGGCAGCATCCTGTCGGCGGCGGAGGGGGCGACGCGCGAGCAGGGGGCCGCCGGGCCTCAGTCCGTCCAGCAGACGGAGGACGAGCGAAGCGAGCGGAGAGGAGACGAGGAATGAGGGAGAACATGGTGAGGGTCGACAACGTCACCAAGGACTACCACGCGGGGCAGACGGTGGTCCACGCCCTGAAAGGGGTGAGCCTGGAGGTGAGCGCGGGTGAGTTCATGTCCATCGCCGGGCCCTCCGGCTCCGGCAAGACCACCCTGCTCAACCTGATCGGCTGCCTGGACAAGGCCACCAGCGGCGAGGTGTACCTGGCCGGACAGGCGGTGGGGGGGAAGGACAAGCGGCAGCTGGCGCTCCTGCGCCGGGAGAAGCTGGGCTTCGTGTTCCAGACCTTCAACCTGATTCCGGTGCTTACGGCCTACGAGAACGTGTCCTTCGCGCTTTCCCTCCTGGGCGTCGACGGCCAGGAGCTCAAAGACCGCTCCTACGGGATCCTGCACGAGGTGGGCCTGGAGGGGATGGAGAACCGGCGTCCGGGGGAGCTGTCCGGCGGCCAGCAGCAGCGGGTGGCCATCGCCCGGGCGCTGGTGAAGGAGCCGGCGCTGGTGCTGGCCGACGAGCCCACCGCCAACCTGGACTCCGACACCGGAAGAGAGATCCTGGACCTCATGGTGGAGCTCAACGCCTCCCACGGCACCACCTTCGTCTTCTCCACCCACGACCGGATGGTGATGGACTACGCCCGGCGGCTGGTGCTGCTGCACGATGGCAAGATCACCTCGGACCAGGCCGCGGCCGGGGCCACAGAAGGGAGGACGGTATGAGGTTCCTGCTCTCACTGGCCTGGAAGAACCTCTCGCGCTACCGGCGGAGAACCATCATTACCGCCACCGCGCTGGCCGCGGGAATCGCGGTGTTCATCTGGATCGACGGCTGGCTGCTGGGTGCCGAGAAGGAGTCGGAGCGCAACATCATCTGGTACGAGACCGGCTCCGCCAAGGTGATGGACCGGCAGTACGCCGAGGAGCTGGAGACCATGCCGCTGAAGCATGTGATCGAGGACCCGGCGGCGGTGGAGCAGGCCTTCTCCGGCGCCGGGGTGGCGCACACCCGCCGGCTCACCTTTGGCGGGGAGCTGTTCTTCGGGGAAGGCTCCACCTTCGTGAAGGCCATCGGCATCGACCCGGCCACCGACGAGGACGTGTTCCGGATCTCCGAGCTGATCACTGAAGGAGCCTACCTGAAGCCGGGCGAGCCGGGGGCGGTGGTGGGCCAGTGGCTGGCCCAGGACCTGGGGGCCGCCATCGGCGACGTGCTGGAGCTGCGCACCCGCACCCGCTACGGGGCCTACCAGACGATCGAGCTGGAGCTTTCCGGGATCATCACCAGCCCCAACCCGGTGATCAATCAGGGCACCGTGTTCCTGCCCCTGTCGGTCGCGCAGGAGACCCTGCAGATGGAGGGGGCGGTGACGGAGGTGGCGCTGCAGTTCCCGGAGTGGCAGGAGCCCCAGGAGAAGGTGGCGGCCATTCAGCAGAGGCTGGCTGCCTTCCCTGAGCTCACCGTGATGAGCTGGCGGGATCTGGCCCGGGACTACCTGATGGTGGCCCAGGCCAAAAGCGGGGGCACCAGCATCATCCTGCTCCTGGTGTTCATCATCGCCGCGGTGGGGATCTCCAACACCATGCTGATGGCCGTCTACGAGCGGGTGCGGGAGATCGGTATGATGCGGGCCATGGGCATGA
>CAZBDU010000181.1:0-4779 GCA_964490725.1 uncultured Spirochaetaceae bacterium
TGTTTATAAGAGACTGGCCGGGTCGGGCCGCCCGGCGGCCTCCGGCTGCGGGGCGGGGCCGGCCGTCAGCACCGCGTGCTCCGCGGTGCCGCGTCGCAGAAGCAGGCGCGGGCCAAGCGCTTCCACGGCCATGGCCTCCAGGGGACGAACCACGACCACCGCGAGGAGGCCTCCCGGGTTCAGGAGCGCCGGGGCGCGGTGCAGGATCTCCCGCAGCGCTTCCTCACCCGCCTTGGCCGGAAGGTTGGAGACGATCAGATCGAAGCGCTCCTCAGTCAGGCCGTCCAGACCCAGGCGGCCCTCCACGGCCCGAGGGGACAGGCCGTTGTCCCCGCAGTTGGCGCGGGTGAACTCCAGGGCCAGGGCGTCTCGGTCAGAGAAGGTGACCGCCGCGCCCGGCAGCGCGCGGCCCAGCGAGATGCCCAGCACCCCCACGCCGCAGCCCAGGTCCAGGATCGACCTTGCCGGCGGCAGGCGCCCGGCCAGGACGTCCAGGAGGAGCCGGGTGCCGCGGTCCACCTCGTGGCTGGAGAACAGCGACTGGCAGAGGCGGAAGGTCAGGGGGATCCCACGGAAGCGGAACGGGACGCGCCGGTGCGTGTAGAGCTCGACCAGCCCGGTCGTCAGTTGACCCTTTCCACGTACTCCCGGGTCTCGGTGTTGATCAGAAGCCGGTCCCCCTGCTTGATGAACAGGGGAACCTTGACCTGGAGCCCCGTTTCCAGAGTCACCGGCTTGGTGGCTCCGGAAACGGTGTCCCCTTTGAGGGCGTGCTCCGCCTCGGTGACGGTCAGGATGATCTTGTAGGGCACGAGGATGTCCAGGGGCCGGTCCTCCCAGAAGGACAGCTCCACCGTGTCTCCTTCCTTGATGAAGTAGCGCGCGTCCTCGTGGCCCTGGATGGGGACCGTGAACTGCTCGTAGGTGTCCAGATCCATGAACACGTAGCTCTCCGAGTCGGCGTAGAGGTATTGCGCCTGGCGATTCTCGACCGTTATGTCCTCCACGGTCTCCTGGCTCTTGTTGACCTGCCGCAGCACCTGGCCGGTCTTGAGGTTCTTCAGCTTCAGCCGCACGAAGGCCGAGCCCTTGCCGGGGTTCACGAACTCCCGCTCGGTCACCACGTACGGGTCATCCTTGATGAGCAGACACATCCCTTTCGAGATCGCACCGGCTTTGATCATGTACATCCTTTCCCGCGGTTCTGTGTGTGTATGGTAATAGCTCCGGCCCCGGGTGACAAGCGGGGGAGGCGAGGAACGGGGAGACGGCAGGCCTCGCCGGGGCGGGCCGGGCGGCCGCAGGGCGGTTCGCCCGGCTCGCCGCCGCCTACTGGCGGGTCAGGGTCCAGACGGCGTCCACCACTCCGTCCTGGTCGAAGTCCTGGTAGAGCTCGAAGGTGTCCCCAACCACGCTGAAGCCGCTAACGAAGACCATCGGCGGATCCAGAGTCATCCAGCCCGCCGCCTCGTCGTAGACCTCGCTCAGCTCCGCGTGTATGACGCCGTCGGTCACGGTGTAGGTGCCGCGCGACGACATCTGTTGCAGCGTCGAGGTCCCCTCGTAGTACAGGAGGGTCTCGAAGGTTCCATCCGCGCCGACGGTGATCTGCCCGTCGGAATAGGTCCCTCCGGTGTAGGTGAGATCCAGGTGCGTTCCCCACCACACGCCGACGTAGGGAGGCGGAGGCGGGGTGGTGCCCCAGGTGACGGTGACGTCCACCGAGCCGGCGTACAGCTCCAGGGCGATCTCCACGTAGGTGGTCTGCCCGGGGAGGACCTGGAAGGTGGTGGCTCCGCTTCCGATCTCGGTGCCGTTCTCGTAGAGGGTGACGGTCAGGTCCCAGGAGCCGATGCGCAGGTCGCCGATCACCCCGTGGGCGCCGGCTCCGTCGGCATCCACGGCCAGGTCTTCCTCCACCACCACTCCGGCGGTGGCGTGCTCCAGGAGCACATGCACCCCGGTGACGGTGTAGCCCACGCTTTTGGGGTAGGCCAGGTCCATGTCGAAGGCCACCTCGCCGGTGGGCCCCTTGTCGAAGGAGGGGCAGGCTGCCAGCAGCAGCAGCGCCCCCGCCAGGGCCAGCAGCACCGGAATACGCTTTTTCATCTCTTCTCCTCCTGAAAGAGTTTCGAGCCCCCAGGGCTCGGCCATCTTCGCTGCAACTTGTGTGCCAGCCCCGGGAGCGCTGTGGATGGCCGGTCCGCGTGAAGAACGCTCGTTCCCCGAACGGACCGCGCCGCGCTGCGGCAATGCGTTGCGATACTGCAACGAATGGCGGCCGGCAAACCGGCGGCAGCGGAGGAGTTGGGCAGGGGGCGCCGGCTGCGATGGACGGCAACTTTCGGCTCCTGGCTCAACTTTCGTCGCCGCGGAGGCGCCGCTGGAGCGCGGAGCGGGGCGGAGGGGGCGGGCCCGGCGCGCCCTGCGTGGGTGTTCCACGGCCCCCGGGTGGTGCCGCCGTGGCATGGAACCTGCATGACACTGGACATCCCATCCGGAACCAAGGAGGAGCGTATGGGTGGCAGAAAGTTCGTTTCCATTGTTCTGCTCGCGTTGTTGGTCCCCGCCTTCGGGCTCCCGGCGGCGGGAAGCGACGGAATCGCCGTGGGCACCGGGTTCTGGCTCAGGTTCCACCACGGCCCCAGCACCTTTCAGCTGGCTCCCGGAGCCTCGCTGGCCGCCAGCGGCGAGCTGTTTCCCAGCTTCAGGCTGGGCGGCAAGCTCATCTCGGGCGCCTTCTTCGGAAACGCCACCGGCCTGGAGGTGAGCTTCAGCTGGGCGCCCCGGATCGGAGCCTGGATGCCGGGCGCCGGCATCGCGGCACAGGGAGTCCTGGGCAGCACCGTGTTCTACTACCACGGAGGCACGGAGTACCTCGACGTGGTCTTTCCGGAGTTGACCGCAGGCGTTCTGTTTCAGCCGATCCGGTTCAGCTTCGGCGGCTTCGGGATATCGGCGCTCGAGGTCGTGGCCGGCACCGACCTGCTGCGGTTCGGCAGGATCCTGGTGGTGGATCTGCAGCTGTTCTCGGTGTTTGTGAATCTGTGAAGGAGGAGACAAACATGATCGCGCACAAACGCAGCTTCCTGGCCTGCTTCGTCCTCCTGCTGGCCGCGCTTCTGGCCAGCCCGGCGGGCGCCCAGGCGGCCGGTGACGACGCCGGGAGCCTCAGGTGGGGGATCGGCACGTCCGTGTCCTACTCGTTCAACCTGGTGACCCACGGCATGAGGTCGACCCTGCCGGTTGCCCCCGAGGTGTACGGCCGATTCTTCGACCTGCTGGAGGCAGGCATCTTCGGCACCTACGGGTCCGGCACCTCGAGCAGGTTCGAGAGCTACTGGAGCCTGGTAGCGGGAGCCGAGGTGCGGCTTGCCCCCGCAGGCAAGGTGTACATGCCGTACGCCGGATTGGGGCTGGCCTACTCCTTCCATCACCACGAGGTGGTGATTCCCGACGACCACATGCTGGCGCCCTACGTAACCATCGCGCCCCTCAGGTTCTCCCTCAGATCGCTGTTCCGGATCAAGGCGAGAATCCACCCCACGGTTTCGCTGCTGCAGCTGCGCTACGGGCCGGTATTCTCCGACGCCGGATGGCCCTCCTGGTTGGACATGGGGAACTTCATCGCCGCGGTGGACATCGCCCGCATCGGCGTTCTGTTCGGACTGTAGGAATGCAGGGAGGAACGAAGATGAAACCAATCAAGCTCTTCTTGTTCGGCATACTGGTCCTGCTTCTGGCCGCCTGCTCCTCGCCCCTCACCCCGGTCACCTGGACGCCGGCACAGAAAGCCGCGATCGACGCGGCCATCGCGTCGGTGGATCCGGTCCAGATCGGCAACTTCCTCACCGACCCCACCGTGAACATCAAAAGGCACGTCACGGAGGCCACTCCCGGCGAGCTCGCAGCGGCGGAAGCAACGATCATGGGGCTCTTTTCCGGCTACGGGCTCTCGACCCAGAGCGTCCCGGTGACCCTGACCCGGGTCGATTCCTGGGACCCGGTGAGCCAGGAGAACGTCGCGGTCACCGGCACCTTCACCATGAACAACCTGATCGCCACCAAGGCCGGGACGGACACCAGCCTGGCTCCCGTTCTGGTCACCGCCCACTGGGACTCCATGCCCCAGACCGTGGGCATGGACGACAACGGCTCCGGGTGCGCCGGGGTGCTCGAGATCGCCAGGGTGCTCCAGGGCCTTTCGCTGGAAAGGACGGTGGTCTTCATCCTCTTCGCCTTCGAGGAGGAGGACATGGGAGGATCCCATCAGTACGTGAGCAGCATGACGGTGGATCCGCACATGGTCATCGATCTCGAGATGATCGGTTTCACCTCGGCGGTGCAGAACGCCCTGCCCCTGACGGACGTGCTGCTGAGCTTTCCGACGGTGGGCAACTTCATCGGCGTGGTGGCCTCCGACTTCTCGAAGGACCTGGGGCTGTCCTTCTGCACGGTGGCGGACGCCTTCGTCCCGGATCTGCCCACCTACATGATCGGGGCGGACGCGAATCTGCAGAACGACCCGCTGCTCACGGATTTCATGCGCAGCGACCACATCGCCTTCTGGGAGAAGGGGGTTCCGGCGATCATGGTGACCGACACCTCCTTCCTCAGGGAGGGCACCCCCTACCACACGGCCCAGGACACGTTCGCCAAGCTGGACCTTCCCTATCTGGTGAACGTCACCAAGACGGCCGCGGCTCTCACCATCCTGGCGGCGGGGCTGCCGTAGCAGCAGCCCCCCCCGGCGGGCCGGCGCATGGGGCACCCTGGCAC
>CAZBDU010000182.1:0-4648 GCA_964490725.1 uncultured Spirochaetaceae bacterium
CACAGGCGCGGCGCCGGTGCGGCCGGCCTGGCGGCGGCCGCCGCTTCGGGGGGCGCGCCCTGCGGCAGTCTTTCCCCCGGCTCACCGAGCACCGCGATCACCGTGCCGGCGGCCACCATCGTGTCCGGCTCCACCGCCAGGCGCAGGACCGTCCCGGAGGCGTAGCTCTCCACCTCCATGGTGGTCTTGTCGTTCTCCGCCTCGCACAGGGGCTGGCCCTTGGCCACCGCCTCACCCTGCTTCACCAGCCAGCGCACCAGGTGCACCTGGTCGGTGGTCTGCGCCAGCCTGGGCATTCGGATCTCTACAGCCATCTGCTAAGCTTCCTCTCCGGCCGGGGCGGCGCGGGGCCGCCCCGCTGCCGTCTCCGGGGCTATTCCTCCATGCGGAAGGGCTTGGGATGGAACTTCGGCGCCACCCGCAGCCAGGGGGTCTTGGGCCGCTCCAGGTAGCCCCACTTCTCCAGCGCCCCGCGCAGGGCCTTGTTCTCGCCCTTGCGAGCGTGCTCGGCCACGGGCACCCCGGCCACGGCCGCGGCGATGGCCTGCTGCCAGGCCTGGGCGCCGGCGGTGTAGCCGTCGGGATGACCCAGCATGCCGCCGCCGGAGGGGATGATGATGTCCCTGCCGTACTCGGAGACCAGGATGTGGGCGATCCCCGGGTAGGTGCCGGCGGCGGGCATGGCCCACATCGGCTTGATGTGGTGGAACGGCGCCTGGCCCACGTGCTGGCAGCGGATGCCCTCTTCCAGGCTGACCATGGGGATGCTGGACCAGTAGGTGGGGGTGAGGGTCTGGTCGGCGCCGCACAGGCGGATCAGCTTGGTGAACACCGGCCAGGAGATCTGCTTCATGGCGGCGATCATGTGGGAGTTGTGCACCATCACCGGAATGTCGATCCCCGGGTCTTCGGTGATCTGGCGGATGGCCGAAAGGCCCACCGAGTAAGTGATGAGCAGCCCGTTGGCCCCCAGCTCCACCGCCTCGTGGGCCTTGTCCTTCATCCTGGAGACCTCGTCGGTGATCGAGCACATGTAGATCATGCGCCTGCCGGTCTTTTCCGCCGCCCTGTCGATGGCCTCCATCACGTGCTTCAGGCGGTCCCGGAAGTTGTTGTTGTAGGTGTCGGAGGTCATCTCGTCGTCCTTGCACATGTCCGCCCCGCCGACGGCGGTCTGGTACACCTGGTCGCCGGTCTGTTTGGGGGTCATGCCCATCTTGGGCTTTATGATGTGCAGGGACAGAGGACGGTTCTCCACGCCGGTGAGCTTGCGAATTCCCGGCACCCCGAACTTCGGTCCCTTGAAGTTCTTGACCATCTCCTCGGGGAAGAACACGTCCAGGAGCCGGATCTTCTGGGAGTAGGCGAAGCAGTTGCCGGCGATGGACAGCAGCATCATCGGCACGTTGTCGTGCCAGGCGTCGATGGGGAAGGCCAGCTGGATCACCGCGCTCCTGGTGAACTCGTCGTCGGGGGGGAGCTCGAAGTACCCTACCAGCTTGCCCGAAAGGTGCCTGCGGACCTCCTCGGAGTCCTCTTCGACCTTCTCCCAGGTTCCGGTGGAGCCTTCGATGGCCATCGACTCGATAAGCTTGAAATGATCGATGAAGTCCACCCCCGGCAGCCGGTCGCTCATGCGGTAGGTGGCCACGATGTGGTTCTTCAGGTCGATCCCGTCCAGGGCGTTCTGGAAGATGATCGGGTCATGGACTCGTTCCATCTGCTTCTCCTCTGTTCAGGGTGTGTTTCTCCAGGGGGGAAGGCCCCCCGTTCTTGCGGTGCCGGTAGGAGCGCACCCGCAGGTTGCGCTGCACGCTCGCTTCTATACCATGGACCTCCTGGACCACCGCCTCCTCGCTGCGGGCGGCCACCAGGACGAAGAGGGCCCGAAGGATCGCGAGCTGAGCCACCACGGAGCTGGACTGCGCCACGTGGACGCGCAGCTCCTGGCAGGCGGTGATCAGGGCGGTGTGCGTGACCTCGCACAGCGGCGAGCGCGCGTAGTTGGTGATCCCCACGGTGAAGGCCCCGTTGTCCCTGGCCAGGCTCACCGCCTCCAGCACTGCCCGGGTGCGGCCGGAGTGGGTCAGTCCGATCACCACGTGGCGCGGCCGCACATGTCCGGCGCTCACCAGCATGGCGTAGGGATCCTGAATAGCCCGGGCGTTGAACCCCAGGTGGGTGAACATGATCTCTCCCAGATTGGCCACCCCGCCGGAGCCTCCCAGGCCCAGGAGCACCAGCTGCTCCGCCCGACAGATGCGTCCGGCCACGGCCCTGACCGCCTGGAAATCCACGGCGGTCTCTGTGGCCTGCAGGTTGGCCACGGCCTCGGAGAAGGTCTTGCGGATGGTGAGGTCGGGGTCATCGTCCGGGCGGAAGATCGGCAGAACCACCTCCGGCTCGTACTCCAGCTCCCGGGAGAGTGCGATCTTGAAGCCCTGGAAGCTGTGGTAGCCGAGCTTCTTGCAGAAGCGGGAGATCGAGGCCGCCGAGGCGCCGGTCTGCCGGGCGTACTCGTCGATGGGCGCGTTCAGCGCTTCGAGGTCCAGGGACAGGAGGTGATCGGCGATCCGCCGCTGGATCGGCTTGAGCTCCCCGTAGATGGACCGGAGGGTGCGGCGCACGGACATACCCGACAGTATGAAAACAATTTTACTTTGTCAATAGCCGTGTAACGAAAAGCGCAAATGTCTTACAGATCCCGGCCGTCGAAGAAAATGCATCAGACCGCCACTTTTGTGCATTTCCACCTGCGCCGCTTCTGCTATGCTGGTAGAATCACCGCAGGCCCGCAAGACCAACACGCAGGGGGGCGAGATGGAGCTGAATCCTTTTGTGGGAGAACCGGATATCGAACGGCTGTTCGGCGCCTTCAAACGCCGGAAGGTGGACCGGGTGCCCAATTTCGAGGTCCTGATCGAGGACCAGCACGTGGAGAAGCTGCTGGGCCGCTACGCCGGCAACACCCTCTCCTACGGCGGGGACCCCGCCAAGGGGGTGGAGGAGTCCGAGGGAGCGCGCCCCATGTACCCGAAGGACTACATCGAGCTGTGCAAGCTCATCGGCCAGGACGCCATCATCGTGGAGGCCATCTGGACGCCCTTCAAGCACCGCAAGGCCGACGGCAGCGCCGGAGGCCTGGTGGCGGACCGAAGCATCAAGACGGCGGAGGATTTCCGCAACAAGGTGGTGCCCCCCACTGATGCGGACATCGAGGCCAAGATGGCCTACGTGCGGGAATACCGCAAAGCCATCGACGAATCCGGCACCAGGATCGGCTTCTGCGTGCTCATGGCCGCCTACTTCCAGACCCTCTACGAGTTCGTCATCGGCCTGGAAGACACCATGACCCTGGTGTACGAGCAGCGGGACTTCATTGAGGAGCTGCTGGAGATCAGCACCGAGTACTGGGTCAGGTTCTGCAAGGCCGCCGTGGACAACGGGGTGGACTTCATCTGGACCGCCGACGACGTGGCCTTCAAGACGGGGCTGTTCCTGCCCCCCAAGCTCATGCGGGAGATCTGGGCGCCGCGCCTCAGGCGGATCCACGAGCCGGCCCTGTCGGCGGGCAAGCCGGTCATGTTCCACTCCGACGGCAACGTCACGGACCTGGTGCCGATGGTGCTCGACGCGGGGGTGGACTGCCTCAACCCCATGGATCCCTACGGCGTGGACTACCGGGAGCTGAAAGACAGGTTCGGGGGGCTGGTGTGCCTGGCTGGCAACATCGACATCGAGTTCCCCCTGGCCCACGGCACCCCGGAGGAGGTCCGGGAGGACGTGCGCCAGCACATGGAGGTCCTCAAGCCCGGCGGCGGATACGTGTGCGGCTCGAGCCACAGCATCGTGAACTACATCCCCCACGAGAACTTCATCGCCATGCTCAACGCGGTCCACGAGTTCGGCCGCTACGAGGAGAAGCACTGGGCGGCCTCCGCGGCGGGCGCCGCCTCCGGCGCCGGGCGGGCGGGTCTGCAGGTGGAGGACAGGGAAGAGAAGATCCACGAGGAGGACTTCCTGCGCCAGCTCGAGGGGGAGACCCTGAAGCGGCTCTTCGACCAGGTGTACAGGGGGGAAGCCAGGGTGATCGAGGACACGGTCAGGGCCGCCCTGGACGAAGGGCGGGATCCCATGGAGCTGATCGCCAGGGCCCTCACGCCCGCCATCAAGGCGGTGGGAGACAAGTTCTCCACCGGCGAGATGTTCCTTCCGGAGCTGCTTATGGCGGCAGGGGCCATGCAGGCGGCCATGGGAGTGCTCACCCCAATGCTGAAGGACCGAAAGGAGGCGGTGAGCAAAGGCCGGGTGGTGATCGGGACCATCGAGGGTGACCTGCACGACATCGGCAAGAACATCGTAAGAGCCCTGCTGGAGGGCAACGGCTTCCAGGTGGTGGACATCGGCATCAACAATCCTCCCGACAAGTTCGTGGCGGCGGTGAAGGCCAACGGGCCTCAGGTGGTGGGCTACTCGGGGCTGCTGACCACCACGCTGGCCGGGATGCCGCAGCAGATGGCCGCTCTGGAGGAAGCGGGCCTGAGGGATCGGGTGCTCACCATCGTGGGCGGCGCCCCGGTGACCGAGGAGTTCGCCCGGCGCAACGGGGTGGACCTGTACGGCAAGGACGCCAATCAGGCGGTGAAGG
>CAZBDU010000183.1:0-4503 GCA_964490725.1 uncultured Spirochaetaceae bacterium
GCGCCAGGCAGCCGCGGCCGGCGCAACCTCGGCGCCGGCTCCGGCGATGAGGCTCGCCGCCAGCAGCGCTTCCGGGGAGCCCGGAAAGCTCTCCGCCAGCGCCCCGGCTGCAGCAGCGGCCTCCTCCTTGCGCCCGCCGTCCAGGAGCAGCTCCACCCGCCCCAGGAGCGCGGCTGCCGCGGTCGGCCCGTCGGGATGGCCCTCTTCCAGCCGCCGGTACAGCGATTCGGCCTCCTGCGGCCGGCCGGCGGCCCGGAGCACGGCGGCCAGCAGCAGGGTGGCGGAGGCCGCCTCAGGACCTTCGGCCCCCGAGGCCAGCTGGCGCAGGATCGCCTCCGCCTCCGCCAGCATGCCCAGCTCCAGGTAGATCCCGGCGCGCTCCAGCAGGTAGCGGGGCTCCTGGGGAAGCTCTTCGGCCAGGGGCTGCGCCTCCTCGAAGCGGCCCGCCAGGCGGAGGAGGCGCACCCGGTAGGCCAGCAGGCGCGTGCGGTCGGCCGGCCCTGCCACCGGTGCGGCCAGCTCCTCCAGCAGCTGGAGTGAGGCCTGGACCGTCTGCTGCGCGTCAGCCGCCCGCAGCAGAATGTCCAGGTACTCGGGCGAGCCCTCGTGGCTGGCCAGCCACTCCCGGTAGGCCCTGGTAGCCTCTGCGCTCTGGCCGGCGGCGGCCAGGCGTTCCGCCCGGCGCAGGGCCTCCGGCGCGCTCCCCTGCCCCGCCGCGGCGGTCCCCGCCGGGGCCTGGGCGGCCGCGCCGGCGGCGACCAGCAGGACCAGCAGCAGGCTAGCGCTCGACGGTCTGATTGCCCTCATCCCCGTGACGGTCCGCTGCCTTCCGTTTCCCGCCCCTGCGCCGCGCCCCGCCTGCAGCGCGGGGGGGCTCCTCGGGGAAGGCCTCCTCGGGGAGGCCCTCCTGGGGCGGGAGCTCCTCGGGAGGCTCCGCGCGGGGCTGCTCCCGCAGCTGCTGCCGGCGGCGGTAGCGCCGGCCGGCGGCCAGCACGTAGGGCACCATCACCAGCACCCCGGCCAGGAAGGCCAGCAGAAGGGCCAGGAAGACGGGCACCTGGGTGAAGGTGTACACCCCCAGGGAAATGTCCACCCGGTTGGAGAGGTTCAGGGTGGCGAACACCGCCACGATCACCAGG
The DNA here is from genome assembly GCA_964490725.1 of uncultured Spirochaetaceae bacterium. Lineage (GTDB taxonomy): Bacteria > Spirochaetota > Spirochaetia > SZUA-6 > DRHE01 > CAZBDU01. Next base: position 1,140 of record CAZBDU010000183.1, read on the forward strand.
AGGATCACGAAGCCGATCAGCTTCCAGGGCACCTCAGGCCTCCTTTCCTACCAGGGTGTTTCCTCTCGTGCCGGTGATCTGCAGGCTCACCAGATCTCCGGCGCGGGCCCGGCCCGCGGGAAACACCACCATCTCGTCGAACTCCGTGCGGGCCAGGAGCTCCCGCCCGGTACGCTTCGAAACACCCTCCACCAGCACCTCCAGGGTGGCGCCTACCTTTCGCCGGCGGGCCTCCCGGGTGTGCTCCCTCTGCAGGAAGATCACCCGGCTCAGCCGGCTCTTCTTGTCCGCCTCCGCCACGGTATCCCCCAGGAGGAAGGCCCGGGTCCCTTCCCGAGGGTTGTAGCGGTAGGTGAACGCCTCGTCGAAGCGCACCTCTTCCATCAGCTCCAGGGTGAGGCGGAAGTCCTGCTCCTCCTCCCCGGGAAACCCAATGAGAATATCGGTCGTAATGGAGGCCTCGGGCATCACTTTCCGGATGGCCCGCACCAGCCCCGCGTAGCGCTCCCGCGTGTAGCCCCGGCCCATGGCCGCCAGTATCCGGTCCGAGCCGTGCTGCACCGGCAGGTGGATATGCCGGCACAGGGCGGGCTCCTCGGCGATGGTGCGGATCAGCTCCTGGCTCAAGTCCTTGGGGTGGGAGGTGAGAAAGCGCAGGCGCCGCACGGTGCTGATCTCCGAGGCGATCAGCCGCAGCAGCCCCGGGAAGTCCAGCTCGCGGCGGCCGCGGTGACGGTAGGAGTTGACGTTCTGCCCGAGGAGCGTTATCTCCCGCACCCCCTGCTCCTCCAGCAGCCTCACCTCCGCCAGGATGCTGGCCGGAGCGCGGGAAACCTCGCGTCCCCGCACGTAGGGCACGATGCAGTAGGCGCAGAAGTTGTCGCATCCGTGCATGATCGGCAGGAAGGCCTTGAACCCCCCGGCGGAGTGCAGCTCCGCGAAATGGTAGTCCCCCGAGGCGGTGAGGGCGGCCGGCGCGGCCCCGTCGTCCTGCTCCAGCAGGTCCGCCAGGCGGTGCTTCTGGAAGTTGCCGATCAGGACGTCCACCTGGGGCGCCCGCTCCAGGATCTCTCCCTTCAGCCGCTCGCTCATGCATCCCATCAGCACCAGGCGGAAAGGGTGCCGCCCTTTGCGGCTCTTGAAGTAGCCCAGCCTGCCCCAGATGCGCTCCTCGGCGGTGCGCCGCACCGAGCAGGTGTTCACCACCACCAGCTCCGCCTGGTCGATCTCCGCCGCCGGCCGCCAGCCCCTGCCGCGGAGGTCCCGCTCCAGGGCCTCCCCCTCGGCCTTGTTCATCTGGCAGCCGTAGCTCTCCATCCAGTAGCGGCGCATCACAGGAAGACTTCCTTCAGCAGGCCCCACAGCACCACCACGATCCCTCCGGCCACCACCAGGGCAAACCAGCGGCGCAGCGACCGGCCGCCTACAAGCTGCGAGGCGCGCACCCCCAGCTGCACCCCGCCGAAGGCGCCCACCACGATCAGCACCACCAGGAGGGGGTCCACGTTTCCGTCCAGCCCGTGGCGCAGCGCCCCGTAGCCGCTGGCAAAGAGGATCTGGACCACCGAGGTGCCTACGGCCACGTGGGTGGGCACGCCCAGCACGTAGATCAGCAGCGGGAAGGCGATGAACCCTCCTCCCACCCCCATCAGGCCGGTGAGGACGCCCACCAGGAAGCTGATCAGGAGGGGCACCCACAGGGACAGGGCGCCGACGCCGCCAGGAAAATGCACCACCGGCCTGGTCCGCAGGCGCCGGATCCGTTCGGCCACGGCGGTGCGGACCTCCTGCTGCTCGGGGGGGGAGCCCGCGGTCTCCGAGAGGATGTAGGTGCAGACACCGGTGAGCAGCGCCAGGAACAGGAGATTCATCACCACGTCCACCAGCGCCAGCCGCCGCCCGGCGATCGTGACCGTAGCCCCCGTCTGCAGGAGGTTGATCAGCCGCACCCCCACCTCCGTGCCGGCCAGGGCGCCGGCAGCCAGGAGGAAGCCCAGGCGCCCCGCCACCCTGCCGCCGCGCCAGTGCCGGTAGGCGGAAAGCCCGCTGGCCACGAAGATCTGCACCAGGCTGCTGCCCACGGCCACCGGGTAGGGAATGCCGAAGAGGATGCGCAGCGCCGGGGTGAGCAGAAAGCCTCCTCCCACGCCGAACATGCCGCTCAGGAACCCCACCGTCAGGCCCAGAATCACCAAGCCGGGGACCCAGACCTGTATCCCGGCCACGGGGAGGGTGATGGTGAGCACGCCGTGAGCTACCCGCTGCGCCTGCGCAGGTTTCTCCAGAACTTGAACAGGGACCAGCCGCCGGCCAGGATCAGCCCCACACCGGCCACCGGCAAGAGCCAGTGGACCAGCGGCCCGATCACCGGAAGCGAGGCCACCACGGTGGCGAGCCCCGCCCCCACGGTGACCATTCCCGCCCGCCGGTCCTCCGGCGAGGAGCCGATCACGGCGCCGGCGACAGCTACCACCCCGCCGGCTATCAGCCCGGCTATGGGGTGTGCGCTTATCCCGGTCAGCACCAGAAGCCCAATCCCGCCTCCTACGCCGGCGATGCCCTTCATCCCCTGCTTGACCAGCTGATCCCGTGGAACCAGATCTCCCATCACCTTCTCCTTCCGCAAGCCCTACCCTTCACGATCCCGGCCGATGGCGCGCTGGGCCAGGAGCGCGTCCACCAGAACGAGGTTGACCATGTGCTCGATTACGGGCACCACTCTTACAACAATGCAGGGGTCATGTCTACCGCTGACGGAAAGCTGAAGCGGCTCGCCCCGAACGTTCACGGTCTGCTGCGGCCGGGCGATGGAGGCGGTGGGCTTCACCACGGCCCTCAGGATCAGCGGCAGGCCGGTGCTGATCCCTCCGGCCACCCCGCCGGCGCGGTTCGTGGCCGGCAGGATCCGCCCGTCCGGGGCGCGCATGAAGGGGTCGTTGGACTGGCTGCCGCGCATCCCCGCCAGCTGGAAGCCGGCGCCGAACTCCACTCCCCGCACCGCCCCCAGGGAAAGCACCGCCTGGGCCAGAAGCGCCTCGAGCTTGCCGAACACCGGGTCTCCCAGGCCCGGGGGCACGCCGTAGGCGCGCGCCTCCACCACCCCACCCACCGAGTCCTGCTCCTCCGCAGCCGCCCGGATCTGGGCAGCCATCGCCTCGGAGGTAGCCGGGTGCGGGCAGCGCACCGGCGAGGCGTAGACCGCCTCCCGCAGCCGCTCCAGCTCCCCGGCCCCCACCGCCAGCGACCGCTCTGCCGCCATCCCGTCTCCGTCCGGCAGGGCCGCCTCCAGAGCGTCCCGGTCCAGCTCCACCCCGGCGACGCGGCGGGCGAAGGCCACCGCCCGCACCCCCTCGGCGGCCAGGAG
>CAZBDU010000184.1:0-4296 GCA_964490725.1 uncultured Spirochaetaceae bacterium
GGCCCGGCCCTCCCCGCCTGCGGCAGAGCGCCCCGCCGCGGCCGCAGGGCGTCCCGCCTTCAGGCCTTGACCAGCATCGCCACCGCCGAGCCCAGGAGGAGCAGCAGCACCACCAGGCGGAACCACCGCTCCCGGATCCAGCGAAAGGCCAGCATCCCCGCCGTGGTTCCCAGTGCCACCGGGAGCAGGTAGTACAGCACCGTGCGCCACACCTCGGCGCCCAGCAGGCCGGAGGCATAGAACAGGGCTATCTTGTAGCCGATCATCAGGACCAGATAGGCCATCATGGTGGCCTTGAACCTGCTCTTGTCCAGATCCACGGCCGTGAAGTAGACCGCCACGGGGGGGCCTCCCGTGCTCAGGGCGCCGGCGATGGCCCCGCCCAGGAGCCCCGCCGCGTAGCCCCAGCGCCGGTCCAGCCGTGTTCTGAGGCGTGGCTGCAGAGTCAGGGCGAACGCCACGTACAGCAGCAGAAAGACCCCCATGATCCGCAGCAGGACCGCGTTGTCCAGCACCGCCAGGCCGTACACGCCCACCGGAACGCCTGCGGCCGAACCCACCAGCAGGGGGATGAGGAACTTCCAGTTGATGTCACGGCGCACCGGCACCACCAGGACGGTGAAGATGAGGAAGCTGCACACGCTCACGAAGGGGCCGGCCACCTTGATGCCGATGAACAGCGGCACGATTGCCATGGCGATCAGCCCGAAGCCGAAGCCGCTCAGACCGGCAACGAAGGAGGCTACGAGTGTTACGGCGGCGAGCACCCAATGCACGCCGCAGGATATCAGGGAGAAGAGGGAGGGTAAATAGCAGCGCAACAGGCTCCCACGCCATGGGCGGCGGGAGCGGGGCCGGCAGGCTGCCCGGCTACAGATCTTCCTTGGAGAGCACTCCCATCAGCTCGTCGATGATCTGGGAGCGCTCCGTGCCCCCCGTTTCGATGGCGTCTGCCACGCAGGTCTCCACGTGCCGGCGCAGGATCACCATGCCGACGCTCTTCAAGGCGGCGCGAACGGCGGAGATCTGCGTCATGATGTCCACGCAGTATTTCTCCTCCTCGACCATCTTCTGGATCCCCCGCACCTGCCCCTCGACGTTCTTCAGCCGCCGCAGGGCCTTCTGGTTGACCCCGTGCGGGCCGTGCTCCCTGTGCCCGTCACGGGAAGGCGCCGCCACGGGTTCCTGTTTCACTGCCATTTTCGCTTCCTTTTATCATCGGTACGATACACAACACCCCTCCGCGGTATCGTCCAAAAGGTACACCGCCGCGGACCGCCCGTCAATCCTCGCCATTTTGTCGATCCTGCCGCGCCGCCGGCAACCCCCCGGCGCTGCGGCCGGGAGGCGGAGGCCTCAAGCGGATCCGGGTCGCCTGCGGTTCAGGGAGCAGCAGTCCGGCCGGGAAGAGCCGAAGGTCTGCTCGTTGCTCGCGGCCAGGCGATCGATGAAACGCGCCAGCGCCCCGCGGCGCTTCGCCTTCGCAGGCGCAGCCAGGCCGAGCCTCTCCATCTCGCGCTGGATCAGGGTCGAGCTGATCAGGCGATCGTCGTACCGCACCGTTACCGCCTCCGCGTCGGTCTGCAGGTCCTCCACCCCAGGGAGGGCGCCGAGGGCGTTGCGAACCTGCCGCCTGCGCTCCTCATCCTCCAGCCCCAGGACGGCGAACCGCTCGGAGCGAAGCCCTTCCGTCATCGTGTAACTCCTTGCTGGTGCGCGGCGCGACGTCGCCGCAAGCAGCGCCGCCGCGCTCTCCGGTGTGACGGTCCTGGGCGGCGCTATGTGCCGGCCGCCAGGTACTTCTGCGGATTGCTCTCGAACTCCTTCTGGCAGCCCGGGGCGCAAAAATAGTAGGTCTTGCCCTTATGCTCGCTCTTGTACTGAGCCGTCTTCTCGTCCACCTGCATCTTGCAGACCGGATCAACAGCCATTGTCGTACCTCCTGGCTTGGTGTGGTTCCCCGTTCGGTGAAGCGCGCGGCGTTCGCATCGCCACCACCCCACCCCCCCGGGGTATGATCTAATGTACTTCATCCGCCGGGGAGCTGTCAAGCGGGGCGGCTGCTCCGGCGCGGGACTCTGGGAGGGCCGCGCGCTCCTGGCCGCTGCCTCCGCGGTCCTGAGGCATCTGAGGCGCCTCCTCCCAACGTTGACTCCCCAGGGGCGGGGCAGTATTTTCTGTTCATAGGATGAGTACCCCTGGGGGGTAGGGTATAACCTGAACCGGTTATGGAGGTTAGGGGTGCGGCCCCACCGAAGGGCGGCTCCCCGAACAGGTTGTTGCCTCGCCACGGTCTCCGCGATCGCCCGCTTTCCAGGGCCTCGCCAAGAAGGGGTTGAGCCATGAACAACGGCCCGCAAAGGAACCCGATGGTGATGCTGATCGTGATGGCGGTGGTGCTGCTGGGCGCCATGGCCATGCAGGGGTTTGCCCGCAAGGAGCAAGCCACGACCATCGCCTACAGCGATTTCAAGCACTACCTGGCGGAAGGGAGGATCAAGGAGGTGGTGGTTTCCCCTTCTACCATCACCGGCACCATGGCAGGCCCGGGCGGACAGGGGGAGCAGCAGTTCAGCACCAATCGCGTGGATGACCCCAAGCTCGTCGAGCAGCTGCAGGCCGGCAACGTGAAGTTCTCGGGTCAGCCTGACAGGAGCTTCCTGGGGGGCATGCTCGGGTGGATCGTCCCGGTCCTCCTGCTCCTGGTGTTGTGGAACTTCATGATGCGGCGCATGCGCGGCGCCGGCCAGGGCATGCTCAACAACGTGGGTCAGAGCAAGGCCCGGCTGATGGCCGACAGCAGCGCCGCCAAGACCACCTTCGCCGACGTGGCCGGGATCGACGAGGCTCGGGAAGAGCTCCAGGAGGTGGTGGAGTTCCTCAAGAATCCCTACAAGTTCGAGGAGCTGGGCGGCAAGATTCCCAAGGGAGTGCTGCTGGTGGGCGCGCCGGGAACCGGGAAGACCCTCCTTGCCCGGGCGGTAGCCGGGGAGGCGGGGGTGCCCTTCTTCAGCATCTCCGGAAGCGAGTTCGTGGAGATGTTCGTGGGGGTTGGAGCGGCCCGGGTGCGGGACCTCTTCAAGCAGGCGGCGGCCAGGAGCCCCTGCATCGTGTTCATCGACGAGCTGGACGCCATGGGCAAGGTGCGCGGCCTGAGTCCCGCGGGCGGACAGGACGAGCGCGAGCAGACCCTGAACCAGCTGCTGGTGGAGATGGACGGCTTCGACGCCCGCAAGGGCGTCATCATCATGGGCGCCACGAACCGTCCCGAGATCCTGGACCAGGCGCTGCTGAGGCCTGGGAGGTTCGACCGCCAGGTCGTGGTGGACCGGCCCGACGTGGGCGGCAGAGAGGCCATCCTGCGCATCCACTCCGCCAAGGTCCGCCTGGACCCGAACGTGGACCTGCATGCCATCGCGGCCCAGACCCCGGGATTCGTGGGCGCGGACCTGGCCAACATCGTCAACGAGGCCGCGCTGCTGGCGGCCCGGCGCAACAAGAAGCAGGTCGACATGGCCGAGCTGGAGGAGGCCATCGAGCGGGTCGTGGCGGGGCTGGAGAAGAAGAACCGGATCATCAGCAAGGAAGAGAAACGCATCGTGGCCTACCACGAGGCCGGCCACGCGCTGGTGGGCACGTTCCTGCCCAACACGGACCCGGTGCACCGCATCTCCATCGTCCCCCGGGGGGTTGCCAGCCTGGGCCACACGGTGCAGCTCCCGGACGAGGAGCGCTACCTGATGAGCAAGAGCCAGCTGCAGGACCGTCTTGCCGCCCTGCTGGGCGGCAGGGTGGCGGAGGAGCTGACCTTCGGCGAGGTCACCACCGGCGCCCACAGCGACCTGAAGAAGGCCACGGAGATCGCCCGGGCCATGGTGGAGGAGTACGGCATGAGCGACCGCCTGGGCCTGGCCGCCTACGAGCGCAGCGGCAGCCCCTTCCTGCGCGGGGACCGCGGCGGCGAGAAGGGCTACTCGGACAAGGTGGCCGCCCAGATCGACGAGGAGGTGAAGCGAATCCTGGACCGGGCCCGGGAACGGGCGCGGGAGATTCTGGTGGCTCAGAGCGCCCTGCTGGCGGAGCTGGCCGGCACGCTTCTGGAACGCGAAGTCATGACAGGAGAGGAGTTCAAGCGCATGGTCCGGGAGCAGCGCCGCGCCGCCGCGGTTCGGGCGCCGGGCCATTCCCGCCGCAGCGGGTAGGACGCGCGGAGGCGTTCAGCCCTCCAGGGCCTGCTGCGGGCCGGCCTCCCCGGGCCGCGCCCGCCGCCTCTCGCCGCCGGAGGGAGCTGTCAGC
>CAZBDU010000185.1:0-4247 GCA_964490725.1 uncultured Spirochaetaceae bacterium
GGCGGGGGGCTGCCGGGCGCCGGGCAGGTGCGCGCCGGCCTTCAGGCCGGCGGCCCTCAGGTCTTGCGCGTGCGGGTGAACACGAAGCCGAACAGGCTCCCGCAGATGCCGCCGATGATGTGCGCGAACTGGCTGATGTTGTCCTCCCCAAAGGCGCTGATCACCTCCTTGGCCAGGAAGAGCACCACGATCAACAGAAAGGTGAGGGGGACCTCACCGGAGCGAATGTTCGTGAAGGAGGACAGGAGGATGAGCATGAACACGATCCCGCTGGCCCCCATCAGGGCGGTCGAGAAGAAGATGGTGTTCAGGATTCCCGTGATCAGCGCAGTGACGAACACCATCACCAGCATGGGTCCGGAGCGGTACTTCTCCTCCAGGATGGGCCCGATCAGCAGGATGAAGGCGAAGTTGCCCATCAGGTGGGACCAGTTCTTGTGGCCGACAACGTGCGTCACCAGGCGCAGCCAGTCCAGCACCGAGCCTGCGTCGAAGTGAGGGTAGGTGACGAAGAAGGTGGCGGTGAAGCGGGGCACCAGCTGATTGACGATCAGAACCCCCGTGGAAATCAGGGTGAAGGTCAGGATGACCGGGGCATTGTAGCGGATGCGCATGAGATGAGCCCTCAGCCGGAGGCCTCCAAGATCCCCTTCACCTCCGCCACGCGCTGCGCCACGATCCCGGGGTTCCTGCCTTCCAGGCGCAGCCGGATGAGCGGCTCGGTGTTGCTGGGACGAACGTTGAACCAGTAGTCGTCGAACTCCACGCTCACCCCGTCCAGCCGGTCGATGCGCGCCCCGGATGCCGAGAAGCGCTCCCCCACCCGCTGCATCACCGCCTCCTTGTCCGCGACCTCCACGTTGATTTCCTCTGACTGGAAGTAGCGGTCCGCCAGGGGAGCCACCAGCTCGGAGAGGGGCTTGCCGTGCTTGCGCAGCAGGCGCAGGAGAACCACCAGCGCGTAGGCGGCGGATTCCGTGAAGTAGGTGTCGGTCACGCGGAAATAGGCGTGCCCGGAGGTCTCGGCTCCAAACAACGCCTTGTGCTCCACCATGGCGTCGTAGACGAAGGTGTAGCCTACCCGCGAGACCACCGGTTCGCCCCCCAGCTCTCGTACCCGCTCCGGCAGGACCCGGGAGGAGATCAGGTCGTAGACGATCGCCGCCCCGGGGTTGCGCCCCAGGAGCTCCTCCGCCACCAGGGCGGCCAGGAAGTAGTTCTCGATGCTCTGTCCCTTCTCGTCCAGGAAGACCACCCGATCCCCGTCGCCGTCGAACAGGGCGGCCAGCGCGGCCCCGCTGGCCCGCACCGCTTCGGCGGCCCCCTTCCCCGCCCCCGGTTTCAGGGGGTTGGGGTCCCGGTTGGGGAAGGCGCCGTCCGGCTCCTCGTTGAGAATGGTGCTCTTGAGGCCCAGCCGCTCGGAGAGGGCCCGGAAGACCCGGCCGGCAGCACCGTTTCCCACGTCGATCACCACGGCCATGTCTAGCCTGCGGCCATTACCGGCGGTGAGCACGAAGTCGATGTACTCGTCCAGCCGGTCCTGCTCCTGGAGGCTTCCCCCGGCCACCGGCGGCTCCTCGTTCCACCCGCTCACAATCGTCTCGATCCTGTCCAGCCCCTTGGAGTAGCTCACCGAGCCGCCCCGGCCGTCGTAGAGCTTGAAGCCGTGGTACTTCGGCGGATTGTGCGAGGCGGTGACCATCACCGCGCCGTCGAAGCCGTCGCGCATCTGGTAGAAGTGAAGCTGCGGTGTGCTCACCAGCCCCAGACCCCGCACGCGCTTGCCCTCGTCCACCAGCCCCTGCAGCACCGACCGGTACAGCTCCGGTGAATGGGTGCGGGCGTCGTGGCCGACGGTGAAGCTGTCTTTGCCGATGAAGCGGGCAAAGGCGCGGCCCAGCCGGTAGGCCAGCCGCTCGTCGATCTCCTCGCCGTAGACTCCACGCACGTCGTAGGTCTTGAACACTCCCATGGGCCTCCCTCCTCCGCAATCCTGAAAACGGTGCAGCCCCGGGAACGGTGGGGATCTCGGGGCTTTCCGCCCATCTTAGCGGGATTCGTCGGCTGTTTGAAGGCCCCGACGGGTCTGCCCGCCGGGGCTGCCGCGGCCAGGTAGCGGCGGCGCCGCTACGGCCGGATTCCCCGCCCGATCAGCCGCCAGGCTTGCGGAACACCAGCACGTTCTGATGGATCATCGAGGGGATGAACTCGTAGCGGTAGCCGTAGACGTGCAGGGACTTGGAGCCGTCGTACCACACCAGGTTCGCCTTCATGGTGAGCCCCAGGGAGGCGAGCATTCCGGCGAGGTCGCTGGACAGGAAGTGATAGCGACCTCCGTGGTACATGTCCCCCACGAACACCGCCGCGTAGCCCCGCGGCCTGAGCAGCGGCAGCGCGGCGGCGAAGACCTCCCGCAGCTGGGCCAGCCAGTGCTCCTTGCTGGGGTAGTGAACGGAGTTGAAGGAGCCGAGCTTTGAGGAGCGCCCGCTGCGGGCCGCCTGGCCCACCCGCTTGTACTTCCCCTTGCTCCGGTCCGCCTTGTCCATGCGCCAGTAGGGCACGTCGGTGAGGATCAGATCGAAGCAGGCCCCCTCCTGTCGCAGCCGCGGCAGCACCTCCCGGCTGTCTCCGCAGAGCATCCGCTGCTGCGGGAGCCCCTCGGCCGTAGACACCTCCCCGTACAGGTCCACCCAGCGGCTCTCCAGCTCGATCCCCACCGCCTCCCGCCCGCACAGAGAGGCGCCCAGGAGCGTCCCGCCCACCCCGGCGAAGGGATCCAGCACCCGCTGGCCCCGCTTCGTGAACACCGCGATCAGGTCGGCGCACAGCTGCGGCGGCTTCTGTCCCCCGTGGCGGGAGCGGAGCCGATGCTGCAGGTTCGGCGGGTAGGGGGTGGTGATGACGCTCTTGGTCCAGTACACCCACTCCCGGCCGGTCAGGTCGTTCAGGCGGTTGGCCGGAGAGTAGTAGCCGCGGCTCTGTCCCTGGCCGTCGAACAGCTCCAGGGGCCGGGACCCTCCGGCGGGGGCCCGCCCCGGTCCGGCGGCCTGCCTGGCCCTCCCCTCCGCCGCAGGCAGGCCCGGCAGCTCCGCCTGCGACCACCCCACTCCCGCGGGGCGTGCGCCACCGGTGCGCCCGCCGCGGCCGGAACGGAGAGTCCGGCAGTGGAACAGCCGCTCCTTCACCTGCCGCCGTACGGCGCTCCCGGCTCCGTTGCCGAACACGGCGTACCCCCGCTCCACCACCTCCACGGGACCCCGCCGCTCCAGCACCTCCCGGATGGCCCCCGCCGCCAGCAGCCCTTCGTTGTTGTAGCTCAAGAATATGTGCTCCGCCCGCGCCCGGTCCACCAGCTCCTGCAGGGCGGCCAGCGCGTCGGCCCTGCGGGAGTAGCGGCTCTTGAGATGATCCCGGGCAAACTTGCGCGTCTTCCCGTACAGCCGCGGCTTCTCCCAGCGCAGGATGTTCTCCAGCACGTGGTAGCAGTCCACGTACTGGCGGCCGTTGTAAGGGGGGTCCAGGTACAGCACCTGGGCGTCCAGCTCCTCGATCAGCTCGTTCAGGTCCCGGTTGTAGACCAGTGCGGCGGTGCCCGGCTCCAGGCGGGGCATCCTGAGGATGAGCGGCTTGCGGACGTTTCCGTCCACCAGGTGCCGTCCCGCCGGATCGGCGGGTCCCCCCTCCAGGTGCTTCAGGAAGGCGTCGTACTGCCCCACCGTGTTGGCCGCCTTGTCCGCCGCGTACAGCAGGCTGGTGAGAAGCACGTAGTACTCCTCCTCCCCCAGCCCGCCGTCCTGCCGCAGCTCCTCCAGGCGTTCCCGGATCGCGTCGATCCGGCCGGCGTTCTCGGCGGTGAAGTAGGTGCCGCCGTAGTGCCGGCTGGCGTACCCCTGGCGCGGCGGCAGGCCGTTGAGCTCGGCCAGGAGCAGCCCCAGGCGCTCCGGATCCAGGCTCTCCGGGGGGCAGGCCAGGAAGGCGCGGTTGGCCACGTAGTTGGAGTACAGCAGGTCGTTGGCCACCACGCAGCTGGCGTGCCGGCGGAAGCGAGCCGCCACCACCCCCGTGCCGGCGAAGCCGTCGACGAAGCTGTCGATCCCGCCGGTGCGCTCCAGAATGGCCTCCTCCAGGAAGCCCAGGAGCCGGTACTTCGAGCCCAGGTACTTGCGGTTGTGAATGGCGAAGGCCGCCCCCTCCGGCGGCTCCCCCTCCCTCATGGCGGACACAGTATAGCCGCCTCCTCACAGGAC
>CAZBDU010000186.1:0-4004 GCA_964490725.1 uncultured Spirochaetaceae bacterium
CTGGTGCCACCGGGGCGCCCACTCGTGCCAGTAGACGCGGATCACCGCCGGCCAAGGCCGCCCGGTCCGCGTCTCCCCTTCGCACCAACTGCCCAACAGCGCCACCACGCGGGCAAGCGGGGCCAGCCGCCGCAGCCGGTCGATCTGCACACCGCTCCACTGACCGGGGAAGGCCTGGGCCACCACGACCACGTCGGGCACGAACTGCTCGTCCGCAAGCACCGCCGCGGCCGCCGCGCCGTCGGCCGCCGCCCGCACCCCGCACCAGGCCGCCCGCGCCCCCCGGGCTGCCGGGGTCCGCCCCGGCCGTGAACCGGGGCTGCGCTGGGACCTGGTCTGCTGGAACTTGGCCGATGGGCTTTGGGTAGTCGCGCGCATGATGCAACAGGAAGCTCGGGCTCACTATAGCCGCGGCGGCGGTTTTGCTCAAGGTTGCAACTTGTGGGGGCCGGTGGTAGAATGCGCCATTCATGAAACGACGACTGTCCACGTTGTACTACGTGATACCGGTAGTGTATCTGGGTGTCATCCTGCTGCTCGTTTACCTGCAGTTCCGGGGCAAGGAGAGCTTCGAGGAGCGCGTGGGGAATCTCACCGTCACGGGCAAGACCTACAGCCGTGGAATACTGGGGAAGGGAGGCCCCACCGATCTGAAGGTCTCCCTGGACGGGCTGTCGATTTTCTTTTCCCCCCGTTCGCCGCTGATCGCCCGTTTCGAGCAGGACCTGCAGAGCGTGGACCGGCGGCTGCGACTGTCCTCCTACAGCGTCTTCGCCGGCGGCCTGGAGCTGGAGTTCGGGCAGGACCTGGTCCTGCGCCTCGGCCTGGACGGGACTCTGGGGGATCGGGTAACGGTCACGCCGATCTTCCCCGAGGGCGGGGTGCGTCCCGCGGCCCTGTCCATCCCCTACCGTCTCACCGAAGGCAAGCTTCAGCGCGTCCAGGGGCTGCCCCTGGCCCGGCTGACGGGCCGGCTCGGCACGCTTTACGTGGCCCTCCCGCCCGGTTCGGACATCGAGGAGCAGCGCCAGCGTTTCCTCCTGTCCCTGGCGGACGGCCAGGTGGCCTCGCTTTCCTTCGAGCGGTTCCGGCAGCAGGACATCGGGCCCTACGAATACTGGTTCACCCGCGAGGGACCCCAGGTGGGGCAGGCGGAGTACCAGGCGGGGGTGAGGCGCTACGCGGAGGAGGCGTACCGCAGCCTGGGGGAGCGGATCGGCGCCGGGTTGGAGGACGGCGAGGACGTGGAGGCGATCGGCGTGGCCTACCTCTCGGCATCGCTGCCCCGGGGCGACTACCGCCGGGCGCTGGCCGTGTACGCCCGCGCGCTGCGAGCCTACACGCAGCGGGTGGCCGGCCCGCCTCTTCCCTACCGGACCACCCCTTTCCTGGGCAGCCTGTCCAACTACCTGCGGCGCCGGCAGGAGGAGGCGGTGCGGCAGACCGCATCGCTCACCGATCGGCTGCGCCGTGGGGAGGCCGGGGTGTTCGAGACCCCGGGGCTGATGCGCCTGGTGCTGGATCACGCCGCCTTTTCCCTGGCCGAGGAGATGCTCAGGCTGGCCGATCGCGTGGACGCCGCCGGCGCGTCGCTGTCCACGGTGCTGGGGCTGGTGGAGCTGTACCTGGAGGCGGACCGCTGGATGGAGCCCGGGACCGCCGTGCGGGAGAGGGCCAGACAGCTCATCGACGAACGGCTCCTGCCCGCGGTCTGGCGAGTCTCCTCGGGGCTGTTCCTCACCCAGGAGGCAGGCGTCCGCCGGGTGGACATGGAGGCGTCGCTGCGCGCGGGGCGGGTGCTGCTCCTGGCCGCCGAGAGGCTCTCCAAGCCCCTGCTGGGGCGGATCGGGCGCACGCTCATCCTCTCCGCCCTGAGCCTCTCCGACGGCAGCGGCGCCCTGCCGGCGGGGGGGACCGTGCGGGACGGCCAGCTGGAGCGCGACCCCCAGACCCTCGCCCCGGAGCGGGTCTATCCCCTGGTGGCGACGGGGTACCTGCCGGAGGAGACGCCCCTGTACCGGCAGCTGCTGCCGGGAAGCTGGCTGTGGAGCTGCGCCCCCACCCAGGTGGAGGCCGCCGAGAGCCAGGTCAGGCTCACCTTTACCTTCCCCGAGGGGGAAGCCCACTACCTGATCGTGCAGGGCATCCGGGAGCCGGTGTCGGTGACGATGCACGAGATCCCCTGGAAGCCGGACCCGCAGTACTTCCGCTACAGCGACGGCTGGTGGTACCAGGCCGATTCCCAGACCCTCTACGTGAAGATCACCCACCGCCAGAGCGCCGAGGAGCTGGTGGTTGGCTACTGAGCTTCCCGCCTGCCGGCGGCGGGGTTGCCGTCCCCGCGCACAGTGGCTTACATTGAAGCTATGAAGGACAAGACCGCCATTCTTGACGTCGACGGGGCCAACTGCGCCTCCTGCGCGTATGCCATCGAGCATCTGGGCCGGAAGGTCGAGGGGGTGACGGATGTCACCATGAACGCGGCGGACCGCCAGATCCAGGTGATCTACGCAGGCAACGCGGGATCCCTGGAGCGGATCGTGGAGATCGTCAAGAGGTTGGGCTACACGGCCAAGATCCGCTGGGACAGCGTCCACTAGAGGAGCAGAGCCGCGGGGCGGAAGGATTCATGTTTACAGCTGGCGACTTAGTCCATATACTGGCCGGGCCGATGAAGAAGCCCTCCGAGCGCAGGCTGCTTAAGCTTCTGCATCACAACTGGAACCGCCGCACCCTCACCTTCATGTCCTGGCTCGTGGAGCGGTTCGTGTTCAAAGGCTGCTTCAGCGAGCTGAAGATGCAGGGAATGGAGCAGGTGCTGGACAAGGTGCGCGCGGGCAAACGCCTGATCTTCATTCCGGACCACCAGAGCGAGTACGACTGGCTGATCCTGCAGAGCCGCATGTTCCGCGCGGGAATTCGCACCGCCATCCAGGCGGGGGACAACCTGTTCGTGGGACCGCTGGACCCGCTGCTGCGGGGCTCCGGAGCCTTCATGAGCATCCGCAATCGCCGCGAGTTCCGCTCGGTGCACTGGATGAACGATCTCCTGCTGAAGGCGCTGGGCACGCGTCCCACCGTGGTGACCCGCGAGCAGTACAACCATCTCTACATTCTCCAGCTGCGGCGCATCCTGGGCAGGGAGCAGCTGAACCTGCTGGTCTTTCCCGGCTACGAGACCGATCCCTACTCCGGGGAGGTGAAGTACGGCCGCTCCTACAGCGGCGAGCTCAACCCGCTGAGCCCGTTCGTGTTCATGATGGTCTCCCGGGCGCTCAGGGACCTGCAGATCGACGACGCAGAGTACATTCCAGTGGCGGTCACCTACGAGCGGGTTCCGGAGGACGTGCTCTTTCGCGAGTTCAAGGCCAAGACGCGGAAGACCAAGATCGCCAAGTACATCTACGATCACTACTACACCTTCGTGAAGGCGCCCTTCTCCAAGGAGCTCCACCAGTCGAAGGGGCGCGCCCTGGTGCGCTTCGGCGAGGGCCTCTCCCCGGCCTTCGACCGGGCCAGGGATTTCGCCGAGCTCATCCGCCGCCAGATCGGCCGCCTGACCCGCGTGTACCCCAGCACCATCGTGTTCGGCTCCCTGCAGAACAAGTTCATCCTCCCCAAGACGGAGCTGCGGGACAACGTCCTGCACAATGTGGACAAGCTGCACCGCCAGGGCATCGACTGCTCCCCCCTGTACGGATCCCGGGGACAGCTGTACTCCCTGGATGCGCTCCTCAACCGCGTGGAGAGCCTGTTCAACTTCCCGCAGAGCCCGATCATCCCGCTGAAGAGCTATCTCGCCCTGGAGCACGACAAGAACGAGGTGTTCATCCACAACCCTCACCTGGCCGCCTACTACGGGAACAAGCTCAAGTACATCCTGAGCGCGCAGGCCGGCTAGGGCGCCGCCGCCGGGGGGCCGCGACCACGCCGGCCGCGCGGCCGCGGGTCCCGGCCACGGAAGCATACATTACCAATCCGGAGGAAACTTATTATCATTGAAG
>CAZBDU010000187.1:0-3876 GCA_964490725.1 uncultured Spirochaetaceae bacterium
CAGGCCTCACCACGGGCCAGGGACGCCTCGCCGGCGGCGGACCTGCGGTGCGCCTCCGCCTCCCCGGGCGCTGCCCGGGGGGCTGACAGCACGACGGCTTCCGTCATTCAACCCCCAACCTTTCGAGCCATCTTCCGCTGCAGCACCGCCGCCCGCTCCGGCGGCATCAGCGACAGCCAGTAGGCCACCAGGGAAACCTCGCCGGCCTGGCGAGCCTGCTCCTCGGTGACCCGGAAGATGTCGATCACGTCCTGATCGTCCATGGCCAGCAGAATCTTCACCGCGTTCTCCGGCGGCATGCCCACCAGGTAGGCGGCGTTCTGCTGCAGGTTCACCCTTCTATTCTCGAAAGCCTGGGTGCGTTCATTAAACAGTTTTTCCCGATTGTCCAGCGCCGTCTCCCGCTCCTTCAGCTGCTCCAGCATCTGCTGAACCTCCTGTTCCCGGCTCTCCACCTTCTGCTCCCGGGCGCTCAGGCTCTCCGCCTGCAGGTTCAGGCTTTCGGCCTGCTTGGTGAGACGTTCGCGCTCCAGCAGAAGGGGGTCCTCGACGTCCACGGGCTGTCGCTCGGGTTGGATCAGCCGGAACAGGGGAGAGAGCACCTGCCGCGCCTCCACCAGTCCCAGGTAGTCGAACCAGATCAGCCCGCCCAGGGCCAGGATGCCCACCAGAAGCAGCAGAATCAGGATCCGAAAGCCGGTGCCTATGCCGCCGTAGGTGGCCATGGGCTATCCTTCCTGCGGCCGCTCGCGAACGCGGCCGCGCGCCGCCTGACCGTTGTTTATGTCGTCGAGCACTCGGTGTTCCTCCATCCTCTGCTCTGAGTAGTATTCGGCCTCCCGTCGCTCCCGCAGCTTGTCCAGGACCTTCCGCTCCCGGGATGCCTCCAGGTACCCGGCGCGCACCTCCTCCCGGTCCTGCAGCCGCTGCGTCAGCTCCTGCTGGAGGGCTCGCCGCTCATGGTCCAGCCGCGCCAGGTAGCGCTCGCGGGCCGACAGCAGCTCCAGGTCCAGCCGCGCTCCCTGCCGGTAGTCCAGCGAGAAGCCGGCGCGGGCGTCCACTCTGGTCTGCTCGATCCGTCGCGACAGCTTCATGCACGTTCCGGTGATCTCCGCCAGGCGCGCTTCCCACTGCCGCTCCCGATACGCTCTAAGCTCGAGCAGCCGCTGCAGACGGAAGTGAAACCGCCTCATCCGCCAGCTCCTCCTCGGGTATCTCCACCTCGGCGATCTCCCCCAGCCTCCTGTAGGTGTCGGCGAGGGGCACCTTCTCTTCGATGGCCTGCACCAGGAAGGCGTTGATGGCGGGCATCTTGCGGATGGCCTCGTCGATTTCGGGGCTGGAGCCTTCCACGTAGGCGCCCACGTTGATCAAATCCTCTGCCTGCTCATAGGTGGCCAGCATGCGCCGGACCCGGCCGGCGGCTTCCTGGATGCGCGGCCCGGTCACCTTCACCGCCAGCCTGGACACGGATTGCAGCACGTCCACCGCGGGGTAGTGATTGCGCTGGGCAAGGCGGCGGGCCAGCACCACGTGCCCGTCCAGGATGCCCCGCACGTTGTCGGAGACCGGCTCGTCCATGTCGTCCCCTTCCACCAGGATGGTGTAGAACCCGGTGACCGTGCCCGCTTCAGAGGTCCCGCTTCGCTCCAGCAGCTTGGGCAGGAGGCTGAACACCGAAGGGGTGAACCCGCGGTTGGCCGGCGGCTCCCCGATGGCCAGGCCTATCTCACGCTGCGCCCGGGCGAACCGCGTCACCGAGTCGAACATGAGCATGACGTCGCGTCCCCGGTCGCGGAAATACTCGGCCACGGCGGTGGCGGTGTACGCTCCCCGCACCCGCGCCAGGGGCGGCTTGTTCGAGGAGGCCACCACCACCACCGACCGGGCCAGCCCCTCCTCTCCCAGGTCGTTCTCGATGAACTCCCGGACCTCCCGCCCGCGCTCTCCGACCAGGGCGATGACGTTGATGTCGGCGGAGGTGTTGCGGGCGATCATCCCGAGGAGCGTGGACTTCCCCACCCCGCTTCCCGAGAAGATGCCCATGCGCTGTCCCCTGCCGACGGTGGTCAGGGCGTCGATGGAGCGCACGCCGGTCGCGATCTTGCGGGTGATGCGGCTGCGCCGGAGCACGTCCGGGGGGCCTCGGAACACGGAGTACCACTCGGGGCTGCCGATGTCGCCGCGATCGTCGATGGGACGGCCCATGGCGTCCAGCACCCGGCCCAGGAGCTTCTCGGAGACGGGAACGGACAGCCCCTCGCCCATGGCCGCCACGCGGCATCCCACCTCGATGCCTTCCATCTCGTCGTAGGGCATCACCTGCACCATTCGGTCCCTTAAGCCCACCACCTCGCCCCAGACCATCCTGCCGCTTGCGGGAATGGTGATCTGGCACAGCTCCCCCACCACGGCCCTGGGCCCCAGGCACTCGATCACCAGCCCCTGGACGCGCTGGACGGCCCCGGTGTACTTGATGGGATCGATGCGGCTGAGCGCAGAGGCGTACTTGTCGAAGATTCCCATTCTTCCCCTCCCCGGAGATGGGCTGTGCGGCACTGGATCCGCGGCGGAACCGTTCAGGCGGCCTGCAGTCCTACTCCTCCCCCTTGGCCCGAATCGGGGCCAGCTCCAGGATCCTCTCTTCGATCTCGTGCAGCTGGCTGGAAATGCGGGCGTCGATCTGCCCGAAGTCGGTCTCGATGATGCAGCCGCCGCGGTCCACTGAGGAATCCTCCAAAACCGTGATGGACTTCACGTTCTCCACCATCTTCATGAAATCGGTCACGTGCTCCGAGGTGAGCTCCAGGTCAGCCAGGTTGACCCGGATGACCACCTCCCCGCGGCTCTTCAGCTTGCGCAGCGCCTGGACCACGTTGTTGATCACCACGTTCTTCTGGTTCTCGGAGATGACCTTGATGACCTTGCGGGCGATGAGCAGCACCAGGTTGACCACCTGGGTTTCCGACTCTTCGATGATCTCGTTGCGCTTCTGAATGGCCGTCGCCACGATGCGCTGCAGGTTCTCCACGAGACGCTGGACTTCCGCCTGCCCCTCGCCGAAGCCCTTTTCCCGGCCTTCCTTGAAGCCCTTGTCGTAGGCCTCCTGCTCCACAGACTCCAGGCGCTGGCGGACCTCCCCCTCGATCTCCTGGGCCCTCTGTTGCGCCTCCTCGACGATGCGCCTGGCCTCGTCCTCGGCCTCCTGGCGGATCTTCTGCGCCTGGTTGTTCTTGCGCTTCACCTCCTCGAAGGCCACCGCCTCGGCCTCCTGCTTGATGCGCTCCGCCTCCTCCTGGGCGCCGGCCACCAGGCGGGCCTTCTCCTCCTCCCACCGGGCCTTGAACTCATCCGCCTCACGGCGGACGTCCTCTACGCTCGGCCCGCGGTACTCCTCCAGCGCCTCCTCGGCTTCGAGGATCTCCTCCGCCTCCACCCGAGGCGGCTCGATGAAGACCTTCCGCGACTGGTACATGATCTCGTCGGCGCGAAACACGTTCTTGGCCACTGCCTGCTCCTCGCTGGCCCCGGCGGCGCCAGGCCGCGTTGGGCGGCCGGCTTCCGCCGGCACCGCGTCATCCTGCCGCGGGCATCCCTGCCTCACACCGCGCCTGCGCCCTCCGTGGCGCGCGCGGCATTTCGGCATCCCTGCCTCAAACCACCAGCTCGTCCTCGCCGGCGCGGGCTACCACGATCTCCCCCTGCTCTTCCAGCTTGCGGATGATGGAGACGATCTTCTGCTGGGCCTCCTCCACGTCCTTCAGCCGGATCGGACCCATGTAGTCCATGTCCTCCTTCAGCAGTGTGGCGGCCCGCTTGGACATGTTGCGGAAGATCTTGTCCTGCACCTCCGAGTCCACGGCCTTCAACGCCTTG
>CAZBDU010000188.1:0-3803 GCA_964490725.1 uncultured Spirochaetaceae bacterium
CCCGGCCGCTGCTTCAGCGCCGGGGGGTTCCCACGATCGTGTCGTTGGTCCAGTGGTAGTCCGAGCCCCACTGCAGGCGCAGCAGCCCGATCTGCCCGGAGTGATAGACCCAGTGCCAGTTGAGCTGACCGATGACGCCCCGCACGCTCACCGTGCGCCCTCCGGCCTCGAAGACCCTGTCGATCTCCTCCACCTCGCGCAGCGCCGGCTCGCTGTAGGTTTGCTGCACGTCCCGGCAAAGGGCGATCAGCTCGGCGGCCGTGCCCACGGACTCCGGCGGCTCCGCGAACCGCTGCACGCTGCCCGGCTCCAGACGGCCGCGCAGCGAGGAAGGGATCTCGACTCCCGTGAGCCGGCTCACCCAGGAGGCCTCCGCGGAGGCCAGGTGGGCCACCAGGCGGGCGATGGAAAGATTGGCGCCTTCCGGGTGGAAGTCCAGGGCGTGCAGAGGCAGGTCCTCGATCTGGTCGTAGACCCGCTCGGCCAGCTCCTGCAGCATCGCCGCCTCCAGGGCCAGCTCGGCGCTGCGGAATCCCGGCCGCGCCGCCACGTCGTAGCGCCGGGGGCGGCCCTTCTTGTCCATGTTCGTTTCCATGCTCTATGAAAGCCCGCAGCGCCGCCTCGTGTCAAACCCCCGGGGAGGACAGCGGAGCGACGCACCGCCGGCGCTCAGGGCAGGGGCTGTCCCAGCAGCTCCATCAGGCAGAAGGGCAGCAGGGCGTAGAAGCGCGCCGCTTCCAGGAGGTCTTTCAGGGCGATCTCCTCCCGTGAGGTGTGAGACAGCTCCTCCCGGCCGGGGGCGAAGCCGATGGTCGGGATCCCGAAGTGCCCGGCGGTGGCAACCCCGTTCGTGGAGAAGCTCCAGAAGCGGCTGGCCCGCCTGCGGCCAGTGGCCGCGGCGGCAACCTCCAGGCCCGCACGCACCAGGGGGTGGTCCTCCTCCACGGTCCAGGTGGGGAAGTAGGCCTCCTGGTGGAACTCGCATCCTTTCCAGCTCCGCCCCGAGTAGACCGGGATCTCCACCGACGCGTTCGCTCCCGCCAGCTCTTCCAGCTGGGCCAGAGCGCCCTCCCGGGACTCTCCCACGGTGAGACGGCGGTCGATGTGCGCGCTGCACTCGTCGGGCACCGAGCACAGAGAAGGCCCGCGGCTTTCGATGTGGGAGACCGTGATCGAGCCCCTGCCCAGTGGGGGCGAAGCCGGCAGCCGCCGGTCCAGGCGCTCCACGGCCCTCAGCAGGGGAGTCATCTTGTAGATGGCGTTCACCCCCCGGCGGTTGTGGGCGCCGTGAGCCGCTTTGCCCCGGGTGACCACGCGCAGCTCCATGCGCCCCCGCTGGCCGCGGTGCACGCGCATGTCCGTGGGCTCGCCCAGCAGCACGTAATCCGGCCGCAAGCCCTCCTGCTCGATGAGGTGACGGAGTGGGTAGCCGTCGCAGACCTCTTCCATCACCGAGCCCACCACGTAGAGGGAGAAGGGCAGGCGGCAAGCGCCGAACAGGCGCCTCAGGACCTGACCGGCGATCAGAAACCCGGCCATGGCCGCCTTCTCGTCCACGGCCCCTCGCCCGTAGATGGCTCCCCCTTCGATGCGCCCCTCGAAGGGAGGATAGGGCCAGCCCTCCTCTTCGGTGACCTCCACGGTGTCGACGTGCGCGTCGTAGAGGAGCTTCACCGGACCGTCACCCAGCCGTCCGACGGCGCTTCCCAGGCTGTCCGGCGCCTGCTCGTCGAAGCCGTAGGACTGCATCGTGTCCAGGATGAACTCCACCAGCTCCTGCTCCTGGCCGCTGTAGCTGGGGATGCGGATCAGCCGCTGGAGGAGCAGGTTCAGCTGCTCCTGGCGGGAATCCACCTCCGAGACGATGGGCTTCTGCAGGGTGGCCTCCATTGGTCCTCCTCCTTCGCTCAAAGGCTGTCTATCTCTGGCTGCGCGGCGTGTCCATGCGCAGGGCATCCCGAGGGCAGACCGAGGCACACAGGCCGCAGCTCACACACGCATCGGCGTCAAGGCGCAGCTCCTGGTCGGGAAAGCTGATGGCGCCGTACATGCAGGAGCGCTCGCAGATGAGGCAGCGGTTGCAGCGCTCCCGGTCCACGAGCGGGCGCAGCGGCGGGGACTCCCCCTTGATGCGCAGCGGCGGGGCGGCGCCCCGCCTGCGGTACAGCCCCGAAAGCTCCGCCACGGCTGCGAACCCGCGGCGATCCATCCAGTCCGAAAGCCCGCGGGCGAGCTCCCCGTAGACCTGGGGGCCTTTGAGGATCGCCAGGGAGCAGACCTGCACGGCAGCGGCCCCCGCCAACAGGTACTTGGCGGCGTCTTGCCAGCGCCGGATGCCGCCCACGCCGATGATGGGCTTGTCGGTGAGCCCGGCCATCCTCTCCACGTAGTGCAGCCCCACCGGGAGAATGGCCGCCCCGGAGAGCCATCCCCGCCCGTCGGCGCTGCCCAGGCGGGGCTCCAGGGTCTCCAGGTCGAAATCCAGGGCCGGTCCCAGGCTGTTGATGGCCACGAAGCCGTCCACCACCGGCTCAAGAGCGCGCACCACCGCCGGGAGGTCGCTCACCGCCGGGCTCAGCTTGGCCAGCACGGGAATAGAGAGGGAGGCTTGCAGCGCTTCGGCCAGCGAGCGCAGCGTCTGCGGGTCCTTCCCGGTGTAGTGGATCGAAAACTCCACAGCCCTGGCCACCTTGCGCTTCTCCAGCTCGGCGCCCAGGAACGCCAGCTCCTCGGCGGAGTAGCCCAGCGAGGCGATCACCGGGACCCCGGTTTCCGCGGCCGCGGCGAGCTCCACGTCGAAGAACCGCTGGTAGCCGATCTGGGACCACAGCTCTGCGTTGAGAAGGCTGTCGCGCAGGGGCGAGGCGATGTTCGGCATGGCCACCCGGGCCGGGTGCAGGCTCACGGTCTTGGCCACGAGTCCCCCGGCTCCCCCGTGGGCAGCCCGGACCATCATCGGCCCGTCCCCCGCCGCGGGCCCGGCGGCGGTCCAGATGGGGCTGGGGAACTCGATGCCGCAGATCGAAACGTTCAGGGCTGCCATGATCCCTCCCGCGATCCCTTCGGCGCCGAGGCCATCCGCTCCTGGAGCCTGGCCCCCTGGCGGGGCAGCTCCGTGCCCAGACGCTCCTCCAGCGCCCGCAGCCTCCCCTGAAGGCGGCCTTCCTGCACCAGCAGCTCTCCTCCCTGGAGGAGCGAGTGCACCGGCGCCTCCGCCAGGCCGTACACCAGGTGCGCCCAGAAGCTCTCGGCGGTGAGCGCTCCGGGCGGCCGGTAGTCCCACACCACCAGGTCCGCCCGGTCGCCGGGGTAGAGGCCCGGATGGTCGGGGAAGTAGCGCCCCAGAAAGCGCAGCTGGTCGGCCCATACCCTCCTGACCAGACCCGTCGCCTCGGAGGAGCTCCCGCCCTGGTGGCGCAGCAGGAGGAACAGCTGCTTCAGCGAGCGCAGGGGGCTGCCGTGCATGCCGTCGGTGCCGGCCAGGAGGGGGACCTCCCCGGGGATGGCGGCGTACCGCGGCAGCCCCACCGCGTTGTTCAGGTTGGACTCCGGGCAGAGAGCCAGGGCGGCTCCCGAGCCGGCCACCACGCGGAAGTCCTCCGCATCGCAGTGGACGCCGTGGGCCAGGATGGCGCCGGGGCCCAGCAGGCCGTGGCGGGCCAGGCGCGCCGCCGGGGCCTCCCGGAAGCGCGCCTGGCTGTGCTGGCGCTCCAGCCGGTCCTCGCAGAGGTGGATGTGGATGGCGGCGCCAAGCTCGGCGCGCAGCGCCGCCGCGCGCCGCAGCGTCTCCTCCCCCAGCGTGA
>CAZBDU010000189.1:0-3720 GCA_964490725.1 uncultured Spirochaetaceae bacterium
GCGCAGCCCCAGCCCGCCGCCCGGCCGCAGCCGCAGGAGGAGGCGCAGCCCCAGCCCGCCGCCCGGCCGCAGCCGGCCCCGAGGGCACAGGAGGCCCCGGCGGCCCAGGAGGAAAGGCAGCGGCCGGCGGAGGGACAGCGGGATCAGCGTGCCGAAGCCCCGCGGAGAAAGGCGCCGCCCCCCCGCAGGGCTCGAGACGACAAGGACTCCGATGAGGACGGGGGGCGCCCCAGCGGCGGCTACAGCGGCCGCCGTGGAGGCGGGGGACGCTACAGGCCCTTTTTCCGGCGCAAGGTCTGCAAGTTCTGCGTGAAGAAGGTGGAGATCAACTACCGCGACGCCGACGCGCTGCGTCGCTTCATCACCGACCGGGGGAAGATCCTGCCGCGCCGGATTACCGGCACCTGTGCCAAGCACCAGCGGCGGCTGGCCAATGCCATCAAGATCGCCCGGGTGCTGGCGTTGATACCGTTTGTTGCCCGGTAGCGGTGATAGAGCCCCTCATCTTTGCCGTCGTCTCGGCCCTGCTGTACCACATGGGTACGGGCTTCGTGTTCTTCCTGGTACCGCTGGAGATGGCACTGGTGAGGCGGGGACCGCGGTCCTTCGCCCTGGCGGCGGGCGCGGCGTTCGTCGTGATCGGCGGCGTCAAGCTGGTTACCGTCGCAAGGCAGGTGGCGGAGAACGCGCCGTTTCTGGCCATAGAGCTGTTCACGGTGCTGGCGCTGATAGGAGGCCTGGCCTTGATCCAGCTCCCCACGCTGGTGCGGGTGGATCCCCGGATCGCCCGGTTCCCCCGGGTGCCCCGCCTGCTGGCGGCCACCGCGGCGGTGGGTGTGCTCAGCATCCCGCTGTTCCTGACACTGAGCCACAGCGAAACCTTCGCCGCCGGGCTGCAGGAGCGGTTCCAGGGGCTTGCGACCATGCTGAAAAGCGCCTCCACCGGCGAGAGCTCCCTGGATCTCCTGCCGGGGTCGGGAGCGGTCACCGCGCAGACGCTGATCAAGATCGTCGGGGAGCTGCTGCCGCGCACCTTCCTCTTCGACTACTTCGTGCTCCTGACTTTCTCCTGGTGGTTGGGCCGGATCATGGGGGCCCGCACCATGGGAGAGCGTGCCGCGGTGACCCGGGTGGTGGATTTCCGGCTGCCGGACGCCTACGTGTGGCCGTTGATCGGGAGCCTGGCGGCAGTGCTGTTGGGCCTGGTCGTGGACACGGGCCCGCTGAGCTACGTGGCCTGGAATCTAGGCCTGATCATGGCCTTCCTGTACGGGATCGCCGGGGTCGGGATCATCAGGCACCTGTTCCAGCGCTACAACCTGTCCAGGGGACTGCGATGGTTGTTCGTGATGGCGCTCATCGTGATGTTGTTCACCCCCGGCTTGCGGACGGCAGTGCTGGTGCTGGTCCCTGCCCTGGGGGTTTCGGAGACCTGGATTCGATACAGAAAGCCTCGAAGCGAAGGAGAGAAAGAGTAACGCTATGAACGTCAGAGTCATCCTCACTCAGGATGTGCCGGGGCTCGGCGAGGAGGGCGACATCCGGGAGGTCGCGGCAGGCTATGCGCGCAACCACCTCATTCCCAAGAGCCTGGCCATGCCGCACACCAAGCAGAACATGACCAGGCTGGAGTCCCGCCGGGCGGCCATCGAAAAGCGCAAGGAGGACAAGCGGCGGGAGGCCATGGGCCTGAAGGAGCGTCTGGAGGCCGAGGAGCTGGTGTTCACGATGCCCGCCGGCGAGAGCGGCAAGCTCTTCGGCTCGGTGAGCAACGCCATCGTGGCCCAGGAGCTGGAGAAGCGCGGCTTTTCCATCGAACGCAAGCGCATCGAAGTGCCGGAGCACAGCATCCGCATGGTGGGCGCCTACGCGGTGAAGGTCCGCCTCTACGGCAACGAGGAGGCGACGGTGAAGGTCACCGTGGAGGCCGGGGAGGCCGCACCCGCCGAGTAGCAGCCAGGAGCCGAAGATCGATGGCCGCAGAGCAGCGCAGGCAGGATCTGAAGGGAAAAGTCCCGCCGCACAACCTGGACGCGGAGGTGGCAACCCTCGGGGCGCTGCTCCTGGACCCGGAGGCACTGGCCACGGTGATCCGCCTCCTGCGGCCGGAGGACTTCTACAAAACCTCGCACCAGCGCATCTACCAGGCCATCCTCATCCTCTTCGACCGCAACGAAGCCTGCGACCTCATCACGCTTACCGAGCAGCTCAAGGACAGCGGGCTGCTGGAAGCCTGCGGCGGGGCGGCCTACGTCTCCCGCCTGACCTCCGCCGTTCCCACCAGCGCCAACGTCATCTACTACGCCCGCATCGTCCAGGAATGCAGCATGCGGCGCTCCCTGGCGCGCATCGCCTCGGAAATGATGGCCGAGGCCTACGAGGAAGGCCAGGAGGTGCGCCTGGTGATCGAGGAGGCGGAGCGCAAGATCTTCGAGATCACCGACAAACAGCACACCGGCACGTTTCAGGCGGCCAGGGACATCGTGCCCAAGACCATCGAGGCCATCGAGAAGCTCTACCACATCAAGGATAGCTACATCGGCATCCCCTCGGGCTTTCACGACCTGGACACCCTCACCAGCGGCTTCCAGAACTCGGAGTTCATCGTCCTGGGAGCCCGGCCCTCGGTGGGCAAGACGGCGCTGGCCCTCACAATGGCCTCGAACATGGCGGTGCGCAACCACATCCCCGTGGGCTTCTTCACCCTGGAGATGTCGGCGATGGCCCTCATGCAGCGCCTTCTCTCGAGCGAGGCGCGGATCGACTCCAACAGCCTCCGCTCGGGTTTCCTCAAGCCCTCAGACTTTCACAAGCTCACCGAAGCGGCCAGCAAGATCTACGAAGCCCCGCTGTACATCGAGGACACCCCCAGCCTGAAGCTCCTGGATTTGCGCGCCCTGGCGCGCCGCATGAAGAGCCAGTTCAACGTGGCCATCATCTTCATCGACTATCTGACCCTGATCACCGCTGAGAACCGCGAGCTGCCCCGCCACGAGCAGATCGCCGACATCAGCCGCTCCCTGAAGGCCCTGGCGCGGGAGCTGGACATCCCGGTGGTGGCCCTCTCCCAGGTCCGGCGCGAGAGCGAGGGCAAGGAGCCCACCCTGGCGGATCTGCGGGAGAGCGGCTCCATCGAGCAGGACGCGGACGTGGTCCTGTTCATCCACCGCGAACGGCTGGCCGGCTCCCCGGATCGGGATTTTCCGGCCGACGTGAAAACCAAGCTCATCATCGCCAAGCAGCGCAACGGTCCGGTGGGGGACCTGGAGATCGCCTTCATCCCCAAGTACACGAAGTTCGAAACCCTGGCCAAAGCAGGCGAAATCCCTTGAACATGACGGGCGTTCCGGGCATCATTGGGCAAAAAGTGAAAGGAGCCTCGAAGAATGGCCCTTCGCGAGCAGTACGACTTCGAGAGCCTGGTGAACGAGGCTGAGCGGCTGGTGATCCAGGAGATGGAGACCCAGCTGCAGGACCACCCGGACATGTGCACCTGCGACGAGTGCGTGCTGGACGTGGCCGCCTACGCGCTGAACCACGTGAAGCCCTACTACCGGGTCTCCCTGATGGGCACGCTCTATGCGCACTCCATGGAAAACACCCAGTACAGCAGGGACGTGCAGAAGGCGGTAGGGGAGGCCATCGCCAGGATCAAGGCCAACCCCTCGCACGACTGAAGCCGCGCGGCCCGCGGGCGGGACGCCGGGCGGGGCAGGGGCG
>CAZBDU010000190.1:0-3525 GCA_964490725.1 uncultured Spirochaetaceae bacterium
CTCCCGGGGCGTGACCCCCATCTGTCTCCTGAACACCTTGGTGAAGTAGCTCTGATCGCTGAACCCGCAGTCCAGCGCTATGGCGTACATGTTGAGCCGTCCCTCCTCGATGAGCTCGCAGGACTTCTCGACCCGGAAGCGATTCAGCAGGTCGGTGAAGGTGTGCCCTGTCTTCTGGCGGAAGATGCGGGAGAAGTAGCCATAGGACATGTTGCACGCCCGGGCCACCTCGTTGCGCGTGATCGGGCGGTCCAGGTTGTTCTTCATGTACTCCAGTGCCAGGGCGATGGAGTCCGGCGGGGTGGGGGCCACCTGGTCCAGGCTGGTGCTGATGAACGCCTCCAGCCAGCCGGTGAGCCAGTGGCTGAGCTCGATGTCGTTGCTGGTCTCCGGGAACGCCTTCAGGTAGGAGCTGTTCACACCCATCAGCTCGCGGGGGTCTGCCCCTTTGTCCACGGCGGTGCGATACATGAGGACCACCATTTCCAGAACCAGAGCCTTCAGCAGGTCGAGGTTCTCCTGCCCCAGGCTGTAGATGCGGATCAGGATTCGGTTGATGATCTCCCGGGCCCGCTCCTTCTGCCCCTGGCGGATTGCGGCCAGCAGGCCGAACTCCTCCTGCAGGTAGATCTCCCGGGAGTTCTGGTAGAGGTTGCTCTTGACGGCGTGAATGGCCTCCGCCTTGTATGCGTAGGTACGGCTGCGCTCGCGGTTCAGCTCCAGCAGGCTGGCGTTGCAGACGTTGGCCTTGGCGGCCATGTCCAGCAGTGCCCAGGCGGCCTGGCTGATCATTGCGCCCCGCTCCTCCTGGGCCCGATCCGGGTGGACCGCCGAGAACAGCCCCGCCACCGGTCTGGTGTTCAGCGACACCGGAACGCACCACAGGTACAGCTCCTGGTTGTCCAGGTTAATGTTGGGCTCCCCCCAGCGCTGGCTCTCGTAGATCATCTGGGTGAAGTTGAGCCCTCTCTGGATCCACTGGTGCCACGGGTAGTAGCGGCAGCGGTTGATGTGCAGCCGGTTGCCGGTGATGAGGGCCAGCCCGAAGCGGGTCTCTCTGGCGTAGCGATCCGCCAGGGCGTCGAAATCAGCGGGGGACAGCACCCGTTTCCATCCGATCATTCACGTGCGCTCCTCGCCCATCATAGCACGTTCCAGCCCCGAGCTGAACACCAAAATACCAGAAAAAGGTGTCATATTACCAACAAAATGGGTTCCGGTCTGATACACTCCCCGGAACGTCAACAAGAAACCGCCAAGGAGGAAAACAATGGTTTCTCTGAACGCCATATCAGAGGCCCTGCAGAAAGGCAAGGCCGACGAGGTCAAGAACATGGTCTCCCAGGCTCTCGAGGAGAAGGTGGATCCCCAGAAGGTGCTGGAGGAGGGGCTGATCGCCGGCATGGACATCATCGGCGGGCGCTTCAAGCGCAACGAGATCTACATCCCGGAGGTGCTGATCGCCGCCAGGGCCATGCACGCCGGCATGTCCGTGCTGGAGCCCATCCTGATCGAGAGCGGGGTGAAGATGATCGGCAAGCTGGCCATCGGCACGGTGAAGGGCGACCTGCACGACATCGGCAAGAACCTCGTGAGCATGATGTACAAGGGCGCCGGGTTCGATGTGCAGGACCTGGGCGTGGATGTCGCCGCCGAGAAGTTCGTGGAAGCGGCCGGCCAGGGCGCGGACGTGGTGGGGCTGTCCGCTCTGCTCACCACGACGATGGTGCAGATGAAGAACGTGGTGGACTCCATCAAGGAGAAGGGCGCTTCGCCGAAGATCATCGTGGGCGGGGCTCCGGTGACCCAGAACTACTCAGACGAGATCGGCGCCGACGGCTACGCCCCCGATGCGGCCAGCGCCGTGGAGCTGGGCAAGAAGCTGCTCAAGAAGTAGGTGCGCAGGGGCGCCGCGCCGCCGGGAGGCAACCGCCGGCGGCCGGCGGGCCCGCCCTCCCGGGGCCTTCCACCCTGCCCCGCGCGACCCGGCCCCGCGGCTTAGAAGCTCCGTCCCGCGGTGGCGGCCACGAACTGGCCGTGCTTAACTCCCCGGGTGCTGATCAGGCCGTTCGCCAGGTTCTTGATCTCCCCCGCCCGGCCCTTCAACAGGATCACCTCCAGGCAGTTGTGCTCGTCCAGATGGACGTGCAGGGTGGAGATGATCAGCCCGTAGTGGTGATGCTGAGCGTCCATCACCTTCCGGGCCAGCTCGTGCTGGTGGTGGTCGTAGACGATGATGGCCGCGCCGGCGGTCACCCCCTCCTCCTGGACCCACTCCTGGCGGACCAGGGCGGCGCGGATCAGGTCGCGGATGGCTTCGGAGCGGTTCGAGTAGCCCTCCCGCTCCATCAACCGGTCGAACTTGTCCAGCAGGTCGCTGTCCAGGGAGACCCCGAATCGTTTCAGCACTCGGCACCTCCTCGCCACAGCCCCTCGCGGAGGCACCAGCCGTGCTGTTTGTACAGATCCGGATTCTCCAGGCGGTGGCGGACTTCCGGGAGGATGGCCTCTGCAGACTCCTCCAGGGTGCGGCGGCCCAGCTCGGCGGTCGCCTCCTGGGGGGGCATCCTGCCCATGATTCCGATCAGCGGAGCTCCCTTCGGCGGCAGGCGGTCCAGATCGACCGCCTCCGGGTGCAGCGCCAGCAGGTGCGAGGTCTCCCAGCCGCCGGCGTGGTCGCCGGCGAACTCATAGCGGTCCTCCAGGAACAGGTAGTCCAGGCACGCCCAGGCCAGCATGCCGTGGTACTTGCTGTGGCGGCGCTTGCTGAACAGCAGGGCCGCCGCCCGGGCCTGATCGATGAGCGGGTAGTGGCCCGCCACCAGCACTCCCACCTGGAAGCCCAGGCTCTCCGCCTCCGCCAGCACGTGCAGCAGCAGCCGCTGGTAATTGAGCGCCTGCTCCATGGGGCTGAAGGGGTGTCGATCCGGGAGGAAGTTTTCCGCAGGCAGCTGCATGGCGCGGGCGATCTGTTCCCGGTCTGCCGCGGTGGCCTCCATCAGGCTCTCGCTGCGGTTCTCGCCGTAGTACAGCGGAGGAAAGACCAGGCCGCCGCCCTTGCGGGCGCACAGGACGGCCAGGGCCTCCGCCTGGAGCGCGTCCGCCCCCAGGGGGTTGTGCGGTCCATGCCACTCCAGCGTCCCGATGGGGATGTAGACCACCGGGCACTCCGTGCGGCGGCGGACGACCTGATCCGGCCGACACATCCAGTACCTGACTTCTTCCACGAGCCTCCTCCTTGCCCTCCGGCGGATGGGCGCAAGCCGTCCGCCCCCGGGCCCGCAGAGGCCGGTTCCCCCCTGCGCTGCGGCCCCCTCCGCGGCTGGCCCCGCCGGCCCGGCCAGTATATAGCACGCCCCGGAGGTGGCAAAGGGGGACATGGGCCGGCGCGCAGGGGGAACGGAGGGGCGGCTCCATCGGCTGACTCCCATCTGCCGGAGCCGGCGCTGGCCGAGCTGGCCGGCCCGGTGGGTGCGGCGGTGCCGGGCCCGCCTCGCAGCGGGCTGGGGGGCCGGTCCGCACGCT
>CAZBDU010000191.1:0-3517 GCA_964490725.1 uncultured Spirochaetaceae bacterium
CTCGTGCGGAACCGGGCCGGACAAAAAAAGAGGGTGTCTCCGGCAATTGGCGGAGAAACCTCTCTTTATACAATAATCGGGCGGGAAAAGCTAGATGTCGTAGTACAGGGCGAACTCCCAGGGGTGGGGCCGCAGGTCCAGGGCCGTCACCTCGCGGGTCAGCTTGTAGTCGATCCAGGTCTCGATGACGTCCCGGGTGAACACGTCTCCCTTCAGGAGGTACTCATGGTCCGCCTCCAGCGCCTGGAGCGCTCCCCGCAGGCTCCCGGGGGTCTGTGGCACCCTGGCGGCCTCCTCCGGGGGCAGGTCGTAGATGTCCTTGTCCAGGGGCTCGCCGGGATCGATCTTGTTCAGGATCCCGTCTACGATCGCCATCAGCACCGCCGCGAAGGCCAGGTAGGGGTTGCAGCTGGGGTCGGGGCAGCGGAACTCCACGCGCTTGGCCTTGGGGGAGGTGAAGTACATGGGGATGCGCACCGCGGCGCTGCGGTTTCGCCGCGAGTAGGCCAGGTTCACCGGCGCCTCGAAGCCCGGCACCAGCCGCTTGTAGCTGTTGGTGGTGGGGTTGGTGAAGGCCAGCAGGGAAGGGGCGTGCTTGAGGATGCCCCCCACGGCGTAGAGGGCCGTCTCGGACATGCCGGCGTAGCCCTCGCCGGCAAACAGGTTCTTGCCGCCCTTCCACAGGGAGACGTGCACGTGCATGCCGCTGCCGTTGTCGTTGAACAGCGGCTTGGGCATGAAGGTCACCGTCTTGTTGTGGCGGCGGGCGGTGTTCTTGATGATGTACTTGTACTTCAGCACGTTGTCCGCCATGGCCACCAGCGGGCCGAAGCGCATGTCGATCTCCGCCTGCCCCCCGGTGGCCACCTCGTGGTGCTGCGCCTCCACGGGGATGCCCACCTTCTCCAGGGTCAGCAGCATCTCGCTGCGCAGGTCCTGGTGGCTGTCCGTGGGGGGCACCGGGAAGTAGCCTTCCTTGTAGCGGGGCTTGTAGCCCAGATTGGGGCCCTCCTCCCTGCCGCTGTTCCATCTGCCCTCCACCGAGTCGATGAAGAAGTAGCCGCTGTGCTCGTTCTGGTCGAAGCGGATGTCGTCGAAGATGAAGAACTCGGCCTCCGGGCCGAAGAAGGCGGTGTCCGCCACCTGGGTGCGCTTCAGGTAGTTGTCCGCCTTGATGGCGATGTGCCGGGGATCGCGGGTGTACTCCTCGCCGGTCATGGGATCGGCGATGTTGCAGACCAGGACCAGCGTCTTGTGCTCCAGGAAGGGATCGATGAAGGCGGTTTCCGCCACCGGCTTCACCAGCATGTCCGACTCGTTGATGGACTGCCACCCCCGGATGGAGGAGCCGTCGAAGCCGTGCCCGTGCTCGAAGCTTTCCAGCTCCAGCTCGTGGGCGGGGATG
Organism: uncultured Spirochaetaceae bacterium; assembly: GCA_964490725.1. Taxonomy (GTDB): domain Bacteria; phylum Spirochaetota; class Spirochaetia; order SZUA-6; family DRHE01; genus CAZBDU01. The sequence continues at coordinate 1,406 of CAZBDU010000191.1, forward strand.
GAAAAGTGCTGCCAGAGACCCGGGAAGTCCATGAAGCGCAGGTCCACGATCTCCACCTTCTCGCGGGCAACCAGATCCAGGACGTCCTGGGGAGACTTGATTTCTGCCACAGAGCTCTCCTTGCGTGAGTTGGGGTTATGATTATCCACCCAAGGTACAGCAATTCGCGTGCCAAGTCCTTCTCGAATCGATACGTCATTTCGGGGTAGAGAATTATCCCGCGCCGCAGTGCGGGGGTGGGCGCAAGGATCCTACATCTGTGTGGGATCGCCGCCGGGGAGGCTACGGAAATGTAGGATCTGCGTGGCTAGCGGCGGAAGCGGCGCCTGTCCACGCCGTACTTCTGCACGCGCAGCCCCATGATGCGCTCGCTGATGCCCAGGGAACGGGCCGCCCGGGCCATGTTGCCCCGGGCGGACTTCAGGGCGTCCAGGATCAGCTCGCGCTCCACGTTCTCCAGCGCCGCGGCAAGCCTGCCCGTGAAGGCGGTGCCGCTGGCCTCCGCGGTCTGCAGGCTCGGCGGCAGATGGTGGCCGTGAATCACGTCGTCGTTGCTCAGAAGCACCGCGCGCTCCACGCAGTTCTCCAGCTCCCGGACGTTGCCCGGCCAGTGGTAGGCCATGAGCATGTCGATGGCCGGCGTGGAGATGCGGCGGATGTCCTTGTGGTTGGCCCTGCTGTACTTCTCCACGAAATGATCGGCCAGGAGCAGCACGTCGGTCTTGCGCTCCCGCAAGGGGGGGATGTGGATGGGGAAGACGTTCAGCCGGTAGTAGAGGTCCTGGCGGAACCGTCCCTCCTCGATGAGGCGCTCCAGCTCCACGTTGGTGGCGGCGATCAGCCGCACGTCCACCTTGATGGTGGTGGTGGCGCCCACGCGCTCGAACTCCTTCTCCTGGAGAACCCTGAGGAGCTTGATCTGAGTGGCCGGGCTGAGGTCGCCCACCTCGTCCAGGAAGAGCGTGCCCCCGTCGGCCAGCTCGAACCTTCCCTTGCGCGTGGCGATGGCTCCGGTGAAGGCCCCCTTCTCGTGCCCGAACAGCTCACTCTCGATGACCGACTCCGGGAGGGCGGCGCAGTTGACCTTGATGAAGGGCTTCCCGGCGCGAAGGCTGTTGTAGTGAATGGCGTGGGCCACCAGCTCCTTGCCCGTGCCGCTTTCCCCACGGATGAGCACCGTGGCCTCGCTGGGCGACACCTGGGCGATCAGATCGTAGACCCCCTGCATGGCGCTGGAGTTGCCGATGATGTTGGATGGGCGGAAGCGGTCCTTCAGCTCCTCGGTGAGCCGCAGGTTCTCCTCGATCAGCCGCTCCCGCTCCTCCTGGGCGTGCTGGCGAAGCCTCACCGCCTGGGCAATCAGGGAGGCGATGATGGAATACAGCCGCTGGTCCTCCGACAGATTGGTTCCTTCCGAATAGGGCCGGTAGGCGCTGAGGGCGCCGATCACCTGGTTCTCCAGCTTGATGGGCACGCAGATGCAGGACAGCTGCGGCGCCTCGCCGGGCCGCACCGCTCCGGTACGGTTGAGGAACTGGGGCTCCTCGGAGATCCTGGGGATCACCGCCGGCCGGCCGGTGGCATACACCCGGCCGATCACCCCTTCCCCCACCCGGTAGAGGCCGCGTCTCTGCTGGCTCGGCGAGAAGCCGTAGGCCGCCTCGATAGAGATGCGGCCGCTCTCCCGGTTGAGCAGGGTCAGGCTTCCGCGGGTGATCCCCTTGTACCGGCCTACGGTCCGCAGGACCGGGCCCAGGGAGTCGCGGAGATCCAGGCTGGAGTCCAGGGTCTGGCTGATGTCGAACAGGAGCGACAGCTCCCGTATCCTCTCCTCGGCGTAGCTGCGGGTGGCGGCGTCGTCCACGGACCTTCTCACGGCGTGCGGCGCAGGCTACATTCCTGTAGGATCGCCGCAGGGTTCCTACCTCCTTGTAGCCGCGAACGCGCCTCACTGTCAACCGGCGGGGGGACAGGCCCAAGTCCTCGCGTAAGCAGTTTTATGCCACCTCGACTTCCACTCATGGCCAAGACCCCCTTCGTGCTCGACACCCGCCCTCTGCCGGAGGCCTCCAGCCCCCACGCCGGGGTGCTGGCTACCTCGCGGGCCTTCCG
>CAZBDU010000192.1:0-3318 GCA_964490725.1 uncultured Spirochaetaceae bacterium
ATCTTGGAGAAACTGAGTCGTTTGTGTTACCGCATTTCGGGGACAGGACACTAGTGGGCCTCGACGATCTGGGTCCAGCGCTGCAGGATGGTGTCGCGGTTGTCCGCCGCCCAGACCGGATCGTAGTCGACCTGCTTGATCTCCGAGATGGGCGGATGCCCCTGGGGGGGCGTTACGTCCTTGCGGTTCACCCGGTAGCCCAGGTTCCGCATGGCCGTCATGATATCCTTGGAGAGCACGAAGTCGATGAACTTCTTGGCCAGGTCCGGGTTGGGCCCGCCCTTCACCAGGTACACCGCGTCCGGCCGCACGGCGGTCCCTTCCTCTGGATAGATGAACCCCACCGGCGCCCCGCCCTCCGCGTACTCGTAGGCGTTGTGCTCGTGGGTCAGCCCCCTTGTGGAGAGCAATCCTCTCCCTATTTCATTCTTGGTCCCGCGGAAAGCGCTGTCAAGGCCGCCCAGGGGAGGCCCGGGGTCCTCAGCGATCCGGGTCCCGCCGGGGCTCCCTGTTCAGGGCTTCCCGGAAGCGCGGCAGGACCTCCTCCAGCACCTCCAGCACTGCGTCGATGTCCCTGTCACTGTGCCTGACGGAGTACCCGTGATGGCAGGGGCTGCCGCCATAGTCGTGGAAGTAGACCCCGCGCTCCCAGCAGGCCCTGAAGATGGACAGCGCGAGCTCCCGGTCGTGGCAGAAGATGTCCTCGTAGCGCCGGGGCTGGGAGCGCCTGCCCAGCACGATGCCGAACCTGGCCCCGTGGCGGGGCACGACCATGTTGAGATCGTGGCGCCGCAGGATTTCATCGATGCCGCGGTGGAAGCGCTCCTCCAGGTGCCGGAGGCACCGGTAGAAGTCGGGCTTCTCCATCTCCCCGAAGAAGGCCAGGCCGGCCAGCACCGGCAGCAGGTGGGCGTTGAAGGTGCCGCTGTGCTGCACCGGCCCGGCCGGCTGGAAGAGGTCCATGATGGAAGCCTTCCCGCAGAACGCCGACAGGGGCAGCCCGCCGCCCAGTGCCTTGCCGATGGTGCAGACATCCGGAACCACGCCGAAGTCCTCCTGCGCTCCTCCGGGGGACTTCTTGAAGGCGGACTGGATCTCGTCGAAGAACAGGACGATGCCGGCCTCGGTGGCCAACCGCCGCACCTCCTCGAGGTAGCCGGGCTCAGGCAGGATGCAGCCGCTGTTGTAGTTCACCGGCTCCAGCACCAGCGCGGCGGTCTCGCCGCCGTGGCGCTCTATGGCCTGCTCCAGGGCCGGGAGGTCGTTGAAGGGCACCGGGATGATATAGCTGGCCAGCGCCTCCGGGATCCCCGGAGACTCGATGTAGGGGCGGTCGCGGTTGCGCGCCATCTCCTCCGCCGGAGGCTGCCCCCCGATGTAGAGCAGCTCGTGGTAGCCGTGAAAGTGCCCCTCCATGCGGATGATCTTCTCCCGCCCGGTGAACGCCCGGCAGGCCCGGATCAGGTGCAGGGTGGCCTCGGAGCCGGAGGAACAGAAGCGGGCCCGCTCGGCGCAGGGCACGTGCTCCACCACCTTGCGCGCCAGCCGCTCCTGAAACTCCGTCTCGAAGGCGGTCAGATAGCCCAGGTTGGCCGCCTGGCGGAGCGCCTCGTCCACGGCGGGGTGTCCGTGCCCCAGCAGCGCCGCGCCGTGGCCGCAGCACATGTCGATGCAGCGCCGGCCGTCCAGGTCCCAGACATGGGCCCCCCTGCCGCGCTCGGCGAAGAAGGGAGCCCCCAGGGCGCGGTTGAGGCGGGTGGAAGAGTTGACCCCTCCGGGGAGCACCTCCCGGGCCTTCTTCAGCTGGCCGGCGGAGCGGCTGCCTTTCCCGCTCATCGGTCCACGATGAGGGAGCTTGTCCCCCAGCGGGCCATGGCCGCCGGGTCGTCGCCGGGGTCCCGGGCCAGGAGCTCCCTGTGGTTCTCCGCCACCTTGCGGAAGGCCAGGGCGTGGCTCTCGAGGGTTTCGTCGTCGAAGCGCTTGAACCACGGCACCCGGAACACCCTGGCCTGCACGGCGGAGGACACCTTCAGGGTCTGCGGGTCCGGACGGACGTCCACCCCTTCCGCAGCGTTGGCCAGGATGGTGGGCTTCCCGTCGTGGTAGACGTCCAGGTCGTTGAACAGCGGGTGGGTGTGCAGTGGGGTGCTGCAGCCGGGACGGCAGTCCGTGACCCCCTCGGCTCGGACCGCTTGACAGAACCCGGTCACCGACAGACCGCCCAGCTCCTCCTTGCGGTAGTGCCCCAAGGGGTTGTACCAGCCGCCCTTGGTGCTCCCGGAGCCGGGCGCAGGCCGGTGGGCCCTTAGGCCCGGCACTCCCTCCAGGAGGTCCCAGAAGCGGTTCATGGCCCGGTCGATCTCCGCCATCTGCGCCGGGTAGTTCTTGAGCTGCTCCCGGCCGATGGCCGAGCACAGCTGGTTCAGCCGGTACTTGTAACCACCCCAGGGCGGACCCTTGGCATCTCTCAGCTCCGGCAGGGTCAGGAAATCGTTGTGCCGGGCGTAGTGGGCAAAGGCGATGGCCCGCTCGTAGATGCGGCGGTCGTCGGTGACCAGCATCCCCCCCTCGCCGATGGGGAAGCTCTTGGCCGACATCAGGGAAAAGGCCGCCACCTCGCCGAAGGTGCCGGTGAGCCGTCCCTTGTACAGGCCGCCGTGGGAGTGGGAGCAGTCCTCCAGCACGGCGATCTTGCGCTGTCGTGCGATCCGCATGATGGCATCCATGCCGGCGGGCATGCCGGCGTAGTGCACCACCACCACCGCCCTGGTGCGCTCGGTGATCCTGCGCTCCAGGTCGGCCGGGTCGATGCACAGGGTGTCCGGGTCGATGTCGGCCAGGACCACCGTGCCCCCCAGGGAAAACACCGGCGCGCAGGAAGCCCAGTAGGTCATGCTCGGGCAGATCACCTCGTCTGCCCTGCCGACTCCCAGGCCGAACAGGGCGCAGTGGATCGCCGCGGTGCCCGTGTTGTGCGCCAGGGCATGCTTCAGCCCCAGCCAGCGGGCGAACTCCTTCTCGAACTCCACGGTGATGTCCATGCTGGAAATCCTGCCTTCCCGCATCACCTCCAGGACGGCCTTCTCCATTTCCGGGGTCACCACGGGCCAGGCGAACACCTCTTCTTTTCTCTGCGGGACGGCCTTCGGGCCTCCCAGCAACGCAAGACTGCTCACGGTTCCGCTCCTCGATGGGCTCTGCTACCATCAAGCTTAGCATTGAAGGGGCCCTCGGGGCCACCGGCGCCGCTGGGGCTCCCCGCTGCCGCTGGGGCTCCCCGCTGCCGCTGGGGCTCCCCGCTGCCGCTGGGGCTCCCCG
>CAZBDU010000193.1:0-3271 GCA_964490725.1 uncultured Spirochaetaceae bacterium
CTGCGCCCGCGCGGCCGGCGGGCGGCCTGGCTGGGGGGGGCGGCCAGGGGCTTCGAGCACCTGGAGGCGCACAACCTGCGCTACCTGGACGACGGGCGAGAGAACATCATCGACGACTACTGCGCCCTGCTGGCCGCCGCGGAGCTCTGGGCCGCGGCCAGGCAGGAACGCTTTCTCCAGGCCGCCCGCCGGCGGGCTCGGCGCCTGGAGTCCCGCCTCTCGGCCGACCGGCGCTACTGCGGCTTCTGGCGGGCCGGGGAGACCGGCGAGGAGCCCTTCTTCCACGCCGCGGAGGCGGGGCTGCCGGCGGTGGCGCTGCTGCGCTACGCGCAGACGGAGCCGGAGGAGGCGCAGGCGGAGGCGGCCGCCGCCGCGGTGCGCCGCTCCCTGGATTTCGAGCTGGCCCTCACCGCAGAGGTGGCCAACCCCTTCGGCTACGCCCGGCAGTACGTCAGGCCCGAAGGCGCACCCCCGCGGAGCGCCTTTTTCTTCCCCCACGAGAATCCCAGCGGCTACTGGTGGCAGGGGGAGAACGCGCGGCTCGCCTCGCTGGCCGCCGCCGCCTGCCTGGCGGGACGCCTGCCGGGCACCGGCGCGGAGGAGCGCCGCCGGCTGGAAGGCTACGCCGCCGACCAGCTCAGCTGGATCCTGGGGGCAAACCCCTACGACGCCTGCATGCTGCACGGCTTTGGCCGCAACAACCCCGAGTACGAAGCGCGCCACCCGAACGCCTTCGGCGGCATCTGCAACGGCGTCACCGGCGGGCTGGAGGCGGAAGAGGGGATCGATTTCCTCCCCCTTCCCTACGCCGCGCAGGGCCAGCACCGCTGGCGGTGGGCCGAGCAGTGGATCCCCCACGCGGCCTGGTACCTGCTGGCGGTGTGCGCCGCTTCATAGCTGGAGTTGCGCGGCCTCCCGCGGCTGGCCGCGGCTCACCGGTCCCATGCGGATCAGGAACTCCGTGCCGCTGCCCTCCTGCGAGCGCACCTGGAAGCCCCAGCCGTGTGACTCCAGAATGCTCTTCACGGTGGTCAGGCCCAGCCCGAAGCCCTGCTCGCGCCGCGAGCCGCTTCCCCGGTAGAAGGGGTCGAAGATCTTCTCCATCTCCTCGGCGGGGATGCCGATGCCGGTGTCCCGGATGACCGCCAGTGCCTGCTCTCCCTCCAGTCGCGACTCCAGCGTGATGGTGCCCTGCGGCCCGGTGTAGCGGATGGCGTTTCCCAGCACGTTCTCCAGGGCGCGGGAGACCAGGTTCTCGTCCATGGCCACCAGCACGTCCTCCGGCAGGGAGATGTCGAAGCTGAAGCGGCGCTTCAGGATGACCGCGTCCTCGCTGTAGCGCTGCGCCAGCCGCAGCATCAGCCCGCGCAGAGGAACCTCCCGGTGGGTCATCCGCCACTCCCCCGTTTCCATGCGCACGAACTCGATCAGGTCCTCGATCATCGCTTCCAGGGTGCGTGACTTCTCCATGATGATGGACAGGTAGCGGCCCTGCAGCTCGGGGTCCTCGGCGTACCCGTCCTGGATGGCTTCCACGTAGCCCTGAATGAGCGCCAGGGGGGTCTTCAGGTCGTGGGAGACCCCCATGATGAAGCGCGCCCGCCGGGCCTGTTCGTCCTTGAGGGAGCGGCGCATGCTGTCGAAGGACTGGGTGAGCGAGGAGATCTCGTCGCGCCCGCGGTCCTCGAGATGAAAATCCAGGTCCCCCTCGGCGACCCTGCGGGTGGCCCGCTCCAGGTCGACGATGGAGCGATTGAGGGAACGGAGGATGAGAAAGGACATCACCGAGGCGAAGGCCAGCAGCGCCAGGGAGGTGTAAAGCACTGTCTTGAAGGTGCGCGCCACGAAGGCCTGGGGGATCTGGCGGGGGAACTGCAACAGCACCACCGGGCCGTCCGGCTCGCCTGGGTGCAGCGCCTCCAGCTGGAACATGAAGCTGCCCCGGGCGCGAACCAGCCCGGCGATGCGGTCGGGGTCCGCCACACTTCCGGCCGGGAGGTCCGGCAGCGTGGACTGCACCACCCTGCCGTCGGGAGCCAGCACCGCAAAATGCAGGATCTTGGCGCTCGGCGGGGTGCCCGAGGAGCCCTCGCTGCCCGAGCCGCCCTCCGGTTCCAGGAGCTGGGATCGGGCCGAAACCGAGTCCTGCAGCCGGGAGAAGGCGTAGTGCATCAACACCATGAGCGCCGCCACCAGGACGGGCACCACGATGATCCCGGCCACCAGGATGGCGAACTTGGCCCGGAGCCTCACTTCTCCTCCCCGCTCGCCGTCCTCTCCCCCCTCGGGTTGAAGCGGTATCCCTTCCCGTGGACGGTTTCGATGAACTGCGGCCGGGAGGGGTCCGCCTCGATCTTGCGCCGCAGGCGCTGGACGTACACGGCGATCGCGGTCAGGTCTCCGTACTCGTTCTTCCACACCGCCCTGTAGATGCTCTCCGGGCTCAACGCCTTGCCGGGATTGCGCGCCAGGTACGAGAGCACTTCCAGCTCCCGCGCCGACAGGGGCACCCGCTGCGAGCCCCGGCGCAGCAGGTAGCCTTCCACGTCCAGCGTGTAGGGGCCGAAGCGCAGCAGCCGCCTGTCGCCTCCCCGCATGTCGTAGGCCCGCCGCAGGATCGCCCGCACCCGCGCGGTGAGCGCCTTCGGCGAGAAGGGCTTGGTGACGAACTCGTCGGCCCCGATCCCCAGCCCCAGGACCACGTCCTCGTCGCTGTTGCGCGCCGAGACGATCAGTACCGGAACGGAGCTTTCCCGGCGGACCCGCTGGAGAAACTGGAAGCCGTCCATCCCCGGCAGGTTCAGGTCCAGCACGATGAGGTCGAATGGGGAGCCGTTCATCAGGCAGGCCGCCTCCTCGGCGCTTTCGGCGGTCCGGCAGGTCATCCCTTCCCGCTCCAGGTACAGGCGGATCAGCTCCGCCATTTCCCGCACGTCCTCGACGATCAGCACTCTGGCCTGCACACCCTGCGTCCTCGCTTCTGCTCCGGCGGGCAGGCGCCGGCCGGCCCCGCCACAGCTTCGATGCCGCAGCATCGATGCCATTGATGATAGTCAATCTCCTCTTTGCCCTGCAACCGCGGGCCCCCTCCAGGGGGCTCCGTCTGCCGTGCGTGCGGCCGCTGCGGCTGCCGCAGCGGCCCCCCTGCGGCGGCAGGGCTCGACGCGTGATGGGTCAAGGGCTCGATGGATGGCCGGGGGGGGGGGGGGGGGGGGGCGGGGCGGGGGGGGGGGGGGGGGGGGGGGGGGGGGGGGGGGGGGGGGGGGGGGGG
>CAZBDU010000194.1:0-3131 GCA_964490725.1 uncultured Spirochaetaceae bacterium
GTCCTCGGGCCGGGAGCCGGTCCAGGGCGGCCGCCGGGCCCGTCCCCTCTTGACTTTGACAGTCGGTAAGCATATACTTACCGTAAGCTATGACTTACCAAAACGTCCTGGGGGCGCTGGCCGATCCCACCCGCCGGGCCATCCTCGAGGAGCTGCACCGCAGGCCCCGCAGCGTGGGCGGCCTGGCGGGAAGGGTGCCCGTGAGCCGTCCGGCGGTCTCGCAGCACCTGCGGGTGCTGAAGGAGGCGCGCCTGGTCAGGGAACGCCGGGAGGGAACGCGACACATCTACAGCCTCGATCCCACCGGCCTGGCCGAGCTCAGAGGCTACCTGGACCGCTTCTGGGGACAGACCCTGGAAGCGTTCGCCAGGGCCGCCCGGGAGGAGAAGGGAGACCGCGATGACTGAGCAGAAGCGGGACGGCTTCGAGCCGGTGGTGAAGCGCGTGAAGGTGGATCTTGTCCCGCAGGAGGCGTTTCGGCTGTTCACCGAGGGCATCCACCGCTGGTGGCCCCTGCGCCGCCACGCCGTCGACGAGAAGAGGGCCGTATCTTGCGTGTTCGAGCAGCGCCGGGGGGGCAGGTTGTACGAGGTGTACCAGGACGGGGGCCAGGCCGATTGGGGCACGGTTCTTCTGTGGGAGCCCCCGGACCGCGTGGCGTTCACCTGGCACCCGGGCCGCAGCCCCGACACCGCCCAGGAGGTGGAGGTCACCTTCCGCAAGGCCGCCGGCGGCACCGAGGTGCAGCTGACCCACCGAGGCTGGGAGAAGCTGGGCCCCAAGGCCGGAGAGACCCGCGCCGGCTACGATAGCGGTTGGAGCTACGTGCTGGGGGAGTGCTACGCCGGGGCCGCCCGGACCTGCTAAAAGACGAACTCCGCCCCCAGCGTCCAGGCGATGCCCCGGTCCCGGTCCCAGCCGTACAGATCGTCGGCATCCCCCACCATGGCCGACAGGTGGGTGAAGGCGGTGAACCCCTGGTAGACGTTCCAGCTCAGGCTCGCCACCGCCAGAGCCGACCGGTCCACCGGGGAGATCAGGGCGCGAAGCTGCAGCGAGAGGGTGTCCGTGGGGGCCACCGCCACCTCGGGGAAGAGGTACAGGCCGTACACCGGCGCCCCGGGATAGCCCGCCGGCAGCGCCGCCGCCCCGGCGGCTTCCTCCCAGAGAGCGCCGGGCCTGAGGGCGGCCTCCAGCCTCAAGGTCAGGGACCACCCCGGCGCCGGCCTCAGGAGGCTGAACAGGCCGGCGGAGAGGGCCAGCCAGTCGACCCACTCCTCCGGGACCGGATCGGCGTCGGGAATCGCCAGGGAGGCGGCCAGGCTCCAATCCACCAGCAGGTGGCCGTGCAGGCCGGCGTAGGGACGGTGCTCCCCCGCCCGCCCATCGTAGAAGTAACCCCCTTCGGCGGTAATGCCCAGCAGCTTCCCGGCGGCCCGCACGCCCCCGGCCAGGTCCCTGGCGGAAACCGGGCTGAGCAGCGCGGTGAGGCCGGCCGCCAGGCCGGGCAGCAGCGGGGGGGCATAGGGCAGGACCACCGCCTCCAGGAAAGAGAAGGCGCCCAGGGGCACGTATACCGCCCCCAGCCAGGCGGTCTCCTCGCGCAGGGAGGCGGCTGTCAGGTCCCCCGACAGGGGACTGAGGCTTCCGAATATCACGTCCCCGGCGTTGAACACGAACCCCTCCCCCCAGGACAGCCGGCTCTTGCCCAGGGTGAGCCGGAACCAGGGGAACCGCACCTTGAGGTAGGCCCGAGGCACGCCCAGCACCACCCCGTCGGCGATCCAGCCGTCCAGCTGCAGGAAGCCCCTGACGTTGGCGTTCCCCCGGGACTGCAGGTCCAGGCGGGTCTTCGCCAGCGCCGCCAGGGCCGCCTCGTCGCCGGCCCGCACCAGGGCGGCGTAGCCGCTCACGGTGACCGAGGTCTGCACCTCCGAGGCGGCCGGAAGGGCCGCCAGAGCCGCAAAGACTGCCGCGGCCAGGAACACGGCCAGCGCGACTCCGCGGGGCTGCCTGGCCCCGGCGCCGGGCCGCCCGCCGCCGGCCGGTCCCGCCTGCCCACGCCGCCTCACCACGACAGGCGCTCCAGGGAGAAGACCCCCTGCGGCAGGGGCTCGTCGATGCGCAGGTTGGAGACCTTGAACTCCGTGGAGGAGCTCTTCTTCATGGCGTCCTTCATCAGCACGTCCACGGGGATGTTCTTACCGTCGATGCGCTCCACCCGCTTCACCTCCAGCGTCTTCAGCAGCCGGCCCGAGAGGGCGTAGTACTCACCCTGGCGGAGCACCAGGCGCTCCACCTCCACCCAGACCTTCTGGAGGGGGTAGGCCACCCCCCGCTTCCGCCCTTTCAGCTCCAGGAGGTAGCAGTCGATCCCGGCGAGGCTCTCCCGGCCCAGAAGGCGCACCTGATACAGGTCCAGCAGCTCCTTCTCCCCGGTGAGGTCCTCGTAGGAGAAATCCGAGCCCATCACGGACTCCTTGAGGGCGCTTCCCTGCAGGTGGATCACCTCCTCCGCGTCGGGGAAGTAGAGGTAGATCTCGTTCTCCAGGCGCAGGATCTTCTGACCCCGCTCCTCCGGGTTGGTGAACTCGATGAGCATGCTCTCCGAGCCCTCGGCGAAGTAGCGGAAGGTCTTGGTGCGCTTGCCGAAGCGGTCCGTGATGAGCAGCTGCCCGTCGCCCTGCTCGGTCTTGTGGGTCTGGTTGGCCTCCATGAGGCGGATCACCTCTTCGCCGGTGATCGCTCCCGCTGCCGCCGCGGCGCCGGCCAGCGCCACCGCCGCCAGGACCGCCGTCTTCAGTCTATCGATTCTCATGAACGTCCTCCTGTGTGACAACTCTCCGGCACGCAGTGCATGCTACACCGACCGCAGCGCCTCCACCGGCTCGATGCGGGCGGCCCGCCGCGACGGGATGAAGGAGGCCGCCGAGCTCACCGCCACCGAGTACAGGAACACCATCAGGGTGGAGCGCAGGTTGAGCCGGGGGTAGATCACCGAGCTGATCTCGAAATCCATCCCCTGCATGATCTCAGTGAGGTCGATGCCGCTCCTGGAAAGCGGCGTCACAACGGCGATGCCGACAAGGGAACCCGCCAGAGCAGCCATGGCGGCGATGAAGAACGACTCC
>CAZBDU010000195.1:0-3072 GCA_964490725.1 uncultured Spirochaetaceae bacterium
GATCCGCTCAGCGGCGGCGCGGGCTCCCACGATCCGGCGGCCTCCCCTGTACGCGCCCCGTCGCGCCGGACCGCCCTGCGGGCGCCCCGCCGGCCCCTCACGCGGCTGGCTGGCGGCGGCAGGCGGTCTCCGGGCCGGTTTCGCGTCCACCTCCACCCCGGCCGTCCCATTCTCGGGGCCGGTGCTCCCGCGCCGTCTTCCGGCTGATCGCCTGCGGCAGTCCTCCCGGAGGAATTTGCTCCCCAGAGCGGCAATCGGCCGGGGATCTCTATCCCCCTTGCCATGGCCCCACAACGAAACCAGGGTTTCACCCCTTCCCAACCACGGTTACGGCCGGCCATGCTGCTGAGGCTGGGATGAACGGGCAGCAGCCTGTAGGGGCGCTTGGCACGGTTCATGCTGATTCGGAGGGGAAGGGACCAGAGGCATGCGCCGATGCGATTCGGCCGCGCCGGGTGCACACCGGGCCGCCGCGCTCAGGATCCCCGCAGCCGGCCAGGGTTGCACAATCTCGATGATAGGATCTTAAAGATAATTTTGTGTATCAGGGTTTTTATGTTACAATTATTGCACATCCAACGAAGAGCGAGCTGCGCGCGTGAGTATATCGCAATTTATCGTTTTTTGTGATATACAGGGAGAGATATGTCATTTTCTGCGGTACACCCGCACGATCTGCCGCTGCTGCCTCCCGCGCTGAACTGGCGGGATGATCGCTTCACTGACCGCGTGGCCGAAGCCCGCACCCAGCTCGGCGAGCTGAAAGGCTACAGCTTCGGCATGCCCAACCCGCTGCTGCTCCTCTCCCCGTCGCTGTTGCGGGAATCGGTGGCCAGCTCCAGCATCGAGAACATCAACACCACCGTGGAGCGAGTGCTGCAGCTGCAGCTCTTCCCGGAGCGGGAGCATAGGTTTCCCGACAGGGAGGTGCTGCGCTACAAGGACGCCCTGCTGTGGGCGTACCAGCAGATGAAGACCATGCCTTTATCCACCCGGCTGATCGTGGGCATTCACCAGCGGCTGCTGCCGGACGCCCCGCGTGGATACAGGCGAACGCAAAACACCATCCAGAACAGCGCCACCGGAGACACCCTGTACACTCCACCCCCGGCCGGTGGGATCGATCGGCTCATGTCCAACTGGGAGCGCTTCATACACGCCCGGGACGACGGAATCGACCCGCTTCTCAAGTGCGCCGTGGCCCACTACCAGTTCGAGGCGATCCATCCCTTCGCCGACGGCAACGGACGCACCGGGCGCATCCTGATGGTGCTCTACCTGATCCAGGAGCAGTTCCTGGGTCTGCCCACCCTGTACCTGAGCGGCTTCATCAACCGAAACCGCGCCGAGTACTACCGCGTGCTTCTGGAGGTAGCCAGCAAAGCGAGCTGGAGCGGGCTCATCCTCTTCATCCTGGAGGCCCTGTGCCGGCAGGCGGCGGAGACCAAGGACACATTGTTTCGAGTCATGGACCTGCACCGGGAGCTCAAGAGCACGATTCGGGACCGGCATCGGAAGATCTACTCCGGGGATCTGGTGGACTCCCTGTTCACTTATCCCATCGTCACCCCGGTCAGGCTGGGCCAGGTCCTGGGCGTTCACTACACCACCGCCACGCGCTACCTGACCGCCCTGTCCAGGGGCGGCATTCTGCGGGACGGGTTCTACAAGAAGTACCACCTGTTCGTGAATCACCGGCTCATGGAGATCATCGGTGGGTGAGGTGCGTTATGTCGGGGAACGCGAGATGCGTGTGCGGTCGCCTCGAACCGTGACGATCGCTCCCCCCACCAGATCCTCCATGTGCTTCTTGATCACTTGGGTCATGAGCTCGATTCTTCGTCCGGCTGGCACGTCAGGAAGGCGGGGGAGGCCGCAGTGAGGGGATCCTTTCAGGAAGACGAACTCACCGAAGTCCTTGTCCATAGTAACAAGGACTCGTCCCTCGGCCGAAGCCCATTCCAGGACCGCTTGGTCGCCGGGGTCGGGGCCCCGCTTTCCAGACTCTGCGGCGTCATGACCTTGTTGACGCAGCCGCTCGGCCAGCCGGTGGCCCGCGCACGCGTCAACGAGGAACTTCAATTGCCCGCTACTCCCACTGCATCGAGGGAATCATGGGTCATGACGGCGTGTGCATAGGCCAGGCAGGCGCGGATGTGCTCCGCTTCGAGGTCCGGGTAGTCAGCGAGAATCGCTTCGCAGGTTTCGCCTTGAGCCAGAAGGCTCAGGATCAGCTCCACGGAGATCCTCATGCCTCGGATGATCGGCTTGCCGCCGAAAATCTCCTTGTTGGCAGTGATCCGCCTGAGAAGTTCCTGTTCGTTCATCACGAGGGTAAGATACCATGAAGGGAGGGTGCGTTGCCAGCAGGGGACCAGGCTGGAGCGCTATGACGGTGGGACGTCGCCGCTCCGAAGCCTCCGGGCTGAATCTACCCGCGGACGCGATTCGTACCGCTAGAGGAGGGGTGCCATGCCCCGCCTAGAAGACCTTACCCCCGGCGCTCAGGTCAAGGGCGTCCTGCCCGGCGGGCCGGTCACGGTGGTCAGCGTCAAGTGGCACGGCAGCAACGTCGTGGAGCTCACATACAAGGACGGCGATGGCCGCCCGGACGTCACCCTCCTGTACCGCGACAGCGAGGCCGCCATGGAAGTCCTGGAGCCCGGGCGCCAGTGGAGCTTCACCGCCGACGGCGCCCTGTTCCGCCTGGTGTCCGAGGCCCTGCGCATCAAGCTCGCTTACCTGTTCGATCCGCTCCTGGCCGTGAACACCTCGGACATCGAGCCGCTCCCGCACCAGATCACCGCCGTGTACGAGGCCATGCTCCCCCGCCAGCCCCTGCGCTTCCTGCTGGCGGACGATCCGGGCGCGGGCAAGACCATCATGGCCGGGCTCCTCATCAAGGAGCTTCTCCTGCGCGGGGACCTGAAGCGCTGCATGGTGGTCTGCCCCGGCAACCTCGTGGAGCAGTGGCAGGACGAGCTGTACAGCAAGCTGGGCCTGCCCTTCGAGATCCTGACCCACGACAAGCTGGAGTCCGCGCGCACGGGCAACTGGTTCCAGGAGAACGAC
>CAZBDU010000196.1:0-3032 GCA_964490725.1 uncultured Spirochaetaceae bacterium
GGGTACCGCGGCGCGGGGGCCGGAGGCCAGCGTCCCCCTGCCGGCCGTCCCGCCCGGACCGGCCGGCCCGCGGATCTCGCGCCGCAGGTTCCTGGTGCTCTCGGGACAGCTGGCGGGCGGAGCTGCGGCGGGGCTCCTGCTTTCCGGCCTGGAAGGGAGAGGCCCGGCGCGGATGCTCAGGCCGCCGGGGGTGCGCAGCGAGCGCCGCTTCCTGTCCGACTGCCTGCGCTGCCTGCAGTGCGTGCGCTCCTGCCCCAACCGCATCATCAAGATCACCGGGGCGGAGGCCGGGCTGGCCAGTGTCTTCACGCCGCACCTTGCCTTTCGCCCCTACGGCTGCGACTACTTCTGCCAGGTGTGCCAGCAGGTGTGCCCCAACCACGCCATCCCGCTGCAGAGCCTGCAGGACAAGCAGCTCACCCCGATCGGGCAGGCCCGCATCGAGGAGCGCCACTGCGTGGTGTACAAGGACAGGGTTAACTGCCTGGTCTGCGAGGAGGTTTGCCCGGTCCCGGGCAAGGCGATCCGCTACACCGTCCGCCCCCCTCCCCAGGGAGGCGAGCCGCTGAAGGAGCCCAAGATGGTAGGGCAGCGCTGCATCGGCTGCGGCATCTGCGAAGCCAAGTGCCCGGCGGAGACCCTGGCGATCCGGGTCTATCCGGCCTGAGTCCAGGCCGGCCGTGCTTCCCCAGCGGGAGCACCGGGAGGATAGACCTCCTGCTCCCACAGCGGCTCCAGCATCCGCTCCACGCGGTCGTTGTAGGCCACCATGCGCTCGCGGTACTCGGGGTCGGAGAGAGCGCGGGCGGCGTCCCGATCCATCGGCTCCGCCTCGAAGTCCGTGACGGTCTTGTGCGCGAAGGCGTAGTGGTCCCGCATCGGGCAGGGCAGGAAGAGATTGCCGACCCTGTGGCTCCCGCGCACGTAGTCGTCCTGCCAGCTGCGGATGGCCTGGAAATACTGTCCGGTCAGCAAGTCGGAAAGCGATTCGCCGCGCTCGTAGAGCCGGTAGACGTTGGCGGCCTTGTAGGGGAAGAAGACGCAGGGGGAGATGTTGCCGTTCCAGTCGATGTAGAAGTAGCCCCCCGGGCGGCCGGCCGAGATGCAACCCACCGACAGGATGCCGCCGTTCCAGAAGTCCACCAGGAACAGGTTGCGGCGGTCGATTATCTCCAGCTCCCGCTCCAGCATCCAGCGCCGCTGCTCCGGGGTGACCATGAGGTCCACGGTGTAGCTGCGGCCGATGGGCATGTACTGGAAGATCCACCCGTAGATGGCGCCCTTCTCGCCGAAGTAGTAGTCCAGGAACTCGTCGGCCAGGATGGTCTCCGCGTTCTGCCGGGTCGCCGTCACCGAGATGCCGAAGGGAACGCCCGCCTCCCTGAGGTTGTCCATGGCCCGCTGGATCCTGGCGAACACGCCCTGTCCGCGGCGAGCGTCGGTCTCCTGCTCCCATCCCTCCGCGGAGATGGCCGGGGTGAGGTTCCCCGCCTCCGCCATGCGGCGCGCCGTCCTGGCGTCGATCAGGGTGCCGTTGGTGTACATCATGAAGTACTGATCCTGGTTCTCCCTCAGGACGTCGAACAGATCCCTGCCCTCGCTGCGGTACATCAATGGCTCCCCCCCGGAGATCACCGTGAAGTGGGATCCCCACTGATCGCGCTTCTCCTTCAGGATGCGGTCCAACACCGAAAAGGTGAGGGTGGCCTGCTCGGACTGGGAGCTGCCTGCATAGCAGCCGGTGCAGCGCAGGTTGCAGCGCTTGGTGGGGCTGATGGTGAGAAAGGTGGGGGGATTGAACCCGTTGCGCTCGCGGAAGGGGCGCATGCGCTCCTTCTCCCCGACCACCAGGTTGCCGATGAAGTCCTTGATCAGGGAACGGCGCACCTGGGGAGAGATCCTGCCGTCCGCCAGGGCGCGGTCCACCGAATGGAGCAGGTTCGTCGGCGCCCGGCAGCGCATCTCCTGCACCCTGGTGGGCAGCCCCTCGGAGTTCTCCACCACGTACTTGCGATGCAGCTCGTGCTGCCCCCGTCTCACCGCCCACTGCCTGAGCGGGCGATAGCGCATGGACGCATCCAGTGCCTCGGTGGACAGCGCCTGCCACAGCCTGGATGGCTGGAGAAAGCTCTTCATTGCCAGTTCTCTTTCCGTCTTGTGGGATGTTGACGATACAAGTCTAGTATGCCCGGGGAGACCGTTCGAATAACCCGTTGAGACGATAGTCCCGCTGAGAGGGGATTATGGCCGGGAAGCCGGCTGCTCCCTCAGACCTCGTGCTGCGGCTACCGCAGCAGCAGGTACGCCAGGGCGGAGAGCAGGCCTCCCGCCAGAACGCCGGCCGCCACCTCCCCCGGAGTGTGGCCCACCATCTCCGGGACCCGCTCGGCCTCCTCCCCGGGAAAGCGCGCCAGCAGCCGGTTCAGCAGGCGGGAGTGCGCCTGTACGGCGCCCCTCAGACGGATGGAGTCGTAGATGACGATCACCGAAAAAACCAGGGACACGGAGAATACCTCGCTCGTCCAGCCGTCGTGCAGTCCGATGGACACGGACAGCGCGGTCACAAATGCGGAGTGGGCGCTGGGCATGCCGCCGGCAGAGAAGAGGTAGCCCGGCCTCAAGCGCCCGTCCCGCAGGGAGTACAGGACCACCTTGAACAGCTGGCAGGCCACCTGGACGGCCGCCGCGGTGAGCAGGGAAGGGCTGAAGAGGGTGGGAAGCGCTGCCATGGCGCCCCTGGGTTCTAGGGCCTGCGCTGCGCGTACATCAGGGAGATGTAGCTGGTCTCGAAGCCCTTCAACTGGCGCACCCAGTCCAGGAACTTCTCCGCCTCGGGCTTGCTCCCGTAGGGTCCGATGCGCACGCGGTAGTAGGTTTTCCCCGAGAGCTCCCGGGTGGTGATCTTGGGGGCCAGCCCTTGCTCGTCGAGGGCCTGAGCCACGTCCTGGGCGCGGGCGTGGCTGGTGTAGGATCCCGCCTGTATCCAGTACTCCCTGACTCTCACCGGTTGGGGGGCGGGCTGGCTGCGGGCC
>CAZBDU010000197.1:0-3014 GCA_964490725.1 uncultured Spirochaetaceae bacterium
CCCCGGCGCCCAGCACCGGCGGCAGGCGCAGGATGGTGTACCCGCCGGCGCCCTGCTCCAGGCAGCGCTCCGCCCGCGCCTTGGAGCGCATGTAGGGGATGGACAGCAGCGGGCCGCAGAGGCGGGTGTCCTCCCGGCGATTCTGACCCAGGGTGCGCACCCCGTACACGGACACCGAGCTCAGGTAGAGGAAATGCGGGCAGCCCAGAGACAGCGCCCAGGCGGCCAGGCGGCAGGTACCGCCGGCGTTCACCGCCATGACGGCCCGCCGCGGGGCAGTCTGGTCCACGATACCGGCGGCGTGCACCACCGCGTCGAAGCGCACCCGGGGAAGAAGCTCCACCCCGTCCGCCCGCGAAAGGTCGATCCGCACCTCCCCCTCCCGAGGCTCCCTGCGGTAGACCGCGCCCAGGACCTCAACTCCGGCGCCGCGCAGCCGGCGGGCCAGCTCCCCGCCGATGAACCCGTCGGCCCCGGTGACCAGGACCCTCACCCCCCAGGCTCCCCCTCCGCCGGCGCTGCCGCCTGCTCGCCGGCCGGCAGCCGGGAGGCACCGGGGCTCGCCCTGCGGACCAGCAGCCGGGGAAGCAGCCAGGTGCGGAGCAGATAGAGAATCGGCACCCTTCCGGCCAGGTAGGCCCAAAGGGCGAGTGTCTTGCGGCGCTGAACGAGAAGGGTCACGAACAGCCGTGGAAGAGCAGGTCGAAGTAGATGTAGTCGATCCCGAAGACGCGGATCACATCATGGGTCATGGGAAGCCCCGCTCCGGCAGCCTCAGCGGATGACGTCGCTTCCGGTGAGCTCCTGCCGGTCCAGCACCAGGATCTGGCCCCCGGTCCCGTTGACGTAGATCTTGTCCCCGAACAGGGAGAAGGCGCTGTCCCGTTCCACCGGTGCCTCCGAGCGGGCCGCCAGCTCCAGCTTCTCGTCGAACCGGCCCAGCCGCCCATCGGCGGTCACCGCGTAGATGGCCCCGCCCTGGATTAGCAGGTAGCTGTCCGGGTAGAGGGTCTCGGTGCTCTGGGCCTGCTTCTCCAGGCTGAGGGGATGGAGGAGCATCAAGCGCACGGCCGAGGATGGCCCCCCTTCGTGCGCGGCCACCAGCACGCTCTGGCGGAAGAAGTAGAAGGCGCGCCCCCGGATGAAGGACACCGGGGATGTCACGGAAACCGCCGGCCCCTTGGGGTCCAGGATCGAAAGGGTGCTGGTGATCCCTCCGGAGGCGTCGCGGGCGCGGGTCTTCAGGTAGTAGAGCTGGTCGGAGAAGACGAAGGTTCCGGGCAGCCCCGTTTCGGCCTGCTTCTCGGCCTGCTTCCGCTCCTGGGCCTGCTCGTCGGCGATGATCTGCTGGCGCTCCTGGGCGATCTCCTGCTCCTTCTGGGCGATCTGCTTCTCAGTGGTGGTCACCTGCTGCTTCTGCTCCTGCACTTTCTGCTCCTGCTGGGCCGCCTCCGCCTGCGCCTGCTGCCGCTCCGGCCCGGGTGCCGCCTGGGCGGCCTCGGCCTGCTTCTCCTCCAGCTTCTGCTCCTCCTGGGCAAGCTGCTGGCGTTCCTGCGCCAGCTCCTGCTTCTTCTCCTGGACCTCCCGTTCTTTCAGCTCCACCATGCCCTTGCGCTGCTCCAGCCCCATGTCCGGGCTCTTGCGCGCCTCCTCCACCACCTTCTTCTCGGTGAGCTCGGAGGTGCTCATGGAGGAGAGCTTGCCGGGCACCGGCTCGCCAGCCAGAGGGATCAGCATGCGCGTGGCTCCGGGCCACTCGTCGTAGCGTACGGAAATCCCGGCGCTCTCCCGGCTCAGGAAGGAGAGGACCAGGGCCTTATACTTGTCCTGGAAGTACTCCATGTGCCCGCGGTAGACGGCGTTGTAGATCGTGGCGAAGTAGGCCAGGGTGGCGGCGTCCTGAGGCGAGTACTGAAACGAGCGCTCCAGGTAGGCGGCCACGATGCGGCGCACATTGTCGATGTGGTCCACCGTGGCGCCTTTTTCGATCACGAAGATGTCGGAGTCCAGCTTGCCCGTCTCCTGGGGGTCCACCGCCCGGATGACCGAGTACTTGTCCAGGAAGTCGGCTCTCCGTCCGTCTTCCTTAAGGGCACTGGCCAGAAAGAACCCGATGGCCTTGATCTCGTCCGCAGTGGACACCTGCTCGTAGGGTCCCTGGTAGTTGATGAAGACGATCTCCCGGTCCACGCTCTGCAGCTCCTGCTTGTCCACGTCCAGAGCGAAGGCGCCCACCGCCGCGGCCATCATTACCAGCACCATCATGGGAGTCCTGATCATTGCCATCTCCTTTCCGCGGGATAGTCCCGGTCGATCAGTGAGGCCAGCACCCGCGCCGCGCGCTCCTTCACCCGCCGAGAATAGGGCCCTCCGGCCATGCGCACCAGGAGCCGGTAGGCTGCCGGGATGTTGGTCCAGGGTCCGGCGGGCAGGGCCCGGATGGCCTCCTCCCCGGAGCTGGCCTGGAGCCGGCCCCCTCGTGGCTGCGCGCGGTCCCCGGCCGCCGCCTCTGCCGGCCCCTGCAAAGGCATCCCCTCCGGCACGGGGGTGCGCGGCAGGGGGACATTCTCGATGAAGCTCGCCGCCATGTCCAGTGCAGCCAGGAGGAACCCTTCCTCCACCGGCGGGGCCAGGCGCCCTTCCGCGGCTTCCAGCGCCGCCCCGTCCGGATCGATGCCGATGGCGGCCAGGGCCTTCAGCGCCGCCGCCTGTACGGTGGGATCGATCTCCTGGCGCAGCACCACCAGCAGCGACTGCCGGGCGCCCTCGGTGGCCAGCCTGCCCAGCAGGGCGCAGGAGCGAGCTCTTAAGCCAGGATAGTCGGGGGCGGGCGCCCCCAGCACCAGGGTCCTCACCGTCACTCCTTCGGTGGCGAGTCTCCCCAGCACGCGCTCGAGCGCGGAGGTCCCCACCGCCAGGAAGCTCCTGCCGGCCAGGAACTCCTCCACCATGTCCAGTGCCCTCGCCTTCAGCTCCCGGGACTCGGAGAACGCCAGGGCCTCCAGGACCAGGGC
>CAZBDU010000198.1:0-2967 GCA_964490725.1 uncultured Spirochaetaceae bacterium
CCGCAGGCTTCCCTTGCGGCCGCCTGGCCGCTCCACCCGCCGCCGCCTCCTGCCCCCTGGTGGAGGTGGTGCTGGGCGGTGGGGAAGGGAAGGGGTAGGCAGGGATGGGGCAGGGAATGCCGGGCGTCGCGGGGGAGCCGGTCCTGGTCCCTCCGCCGAGGAGCCTCACCCGGGTTGCAGGAACGCACCGGGTGAGCCAAGCGCTGCGGCGCCTGGTGGAGGGCTACACCCTGGGCGCTCCCCTGGGCCGCGCGATCCGGGCCTCCCTGGAGCAGGGCGGAGGCGGCGGCGGGCAGGGGTACCAGCTGACCGTGAGCCCGCAGGGGGTGGATCTTTCGGCCGGCGGCCCGGCCGGGCTGTTCTACGGGGTGATGACCCTGCGGCAGCTCGCCCGCCAGGCGGGCCCTGCGGGGGAGATCCCCTGCCTGCACATCGAGGACCGCCCGGAGCTCCCCGTGCGCGGGGTGCTCCTGGACATTAGCCGCGACCGGGTTCCCACCATGAGGACCCTGAAGGGGCTGATCGATCTCTGGGCCGAGCTCAAGCTCAACCAGCTGCAGCTCTACACCGAGCACACCTTCGCCTATCCCGGCCACGAAACGGTCTGGCGAGGGGCCTCCCCGGTCACTCCCGAAGAGGCCGAGGAGCTGGACCGCTACTGCCTTGACCGGGGGGTGGAGCTGGTCCCCAACCAGAACTCCTTCGGGCACATGGAGCGCTGGCTCCGGCACCCCGGCTACAGGGACCTGGGCGATGCAACCGGCAGCTTCGTGGATCCGTGGGGGGGCCCGCGGACCGGGCCCACCACCCTCAATCCGCTGGATCCGCGCTGCATCGAGCTGCTCTCAGGGCTCTACGACGAGCTCCTGCCCCACTTTCGAAGCGGCACGCTCAACGTGGGAGCCGACGAGCCCATCGACCTGGGCCACGGGCGCAGCGCCGAGGCGTGCCGCCGGGAGGGGCTGGGCCGGGTGTACCTGGACTTTCTGCTGCAGATACACCGGCAGGTGGCCGAGCGCGGCAAGACCATGCAGTTCTTCGGCGACGTGATGGTGCGCTACCCCGGGCTGGTCCGGGAGATCCCCCGAGAGGCGGTGGCCCTGGAGTGGGGCTACGAGGAGGACCACCCCTTCGGCGAGGAGTGCCGGACCTTCGCGGAGGGGGGGCTGGCCTTCTACGTCTGTGCCGGGACCTCCTCCTGGAACTCCCTCGGTGGGCGCTGGAGCAACGCCCGGACCAACATCCTGCGGGCGGTGCGGGAAGGACTGGCCTGGGGCGCGGGGGGGTTCCTGCTGACGGACTGGGGGGACAACGGGCACTGGCAGCAGCTTCCCGTCTCCTATGCAGCCTACCTCTACGGGGCCGGGTTGAGCTGGAATCCGGACCGCCCGCTCGGGGCGGAGCTGGAGGCCTGCCTTTCCCGCCACGTCTTCCGGGACGGAAGCGGCGGCGCCGCCCGCGCGCTGCTCGCCCTGGCGGAGGTCCACCGCAACGAGGTGGCGCGCCTGGCCAACGCAGCGGTGCTGGCCGTCCTGCTCCTTCCGGATCTGGAGGTCTACCATCGGCGGGAGCTTCCACGCTTTCGGGGCTACGACTTTTCCCCGGAGCGCTCCCGGATCCGGGAGGCGCTGGAACTGTTGGGGCAGGCGCAGATCCGCACCGCCGACGGACTGCTGCTGCGGGAGGAGCTGGAGCTTACCGCCCGGCTGATGGACCACGCAGCCCGGCTGGGCCGTGAGCGGTTCGCCACACCCGAGCTGGCGGTGGGCCAGATTCCCCGCCGCCGCCGCGAAGCGCTGTCCGGAGAGCTCGGGGAGCTTGCGGATCGATACCGGGCGTTGTGGCGGTCCCGGTCGCGCCCCGGCGGCCTGGCCGACAGCGCGGGGCGTCTGGAGGCCCTTCGGGGCTGCTACCTGGCGGAGTGAGGCGGGCGCCGCCGGGGGATGGGAGCAAAGGGGGAGGGTAGATGACCATCCTGGTGAGCCATGTCGGTTTCGACGCGGCCTCTCCCAAGCACGCGGTCCTGCAGGCGCGGCGGTCCGAGGGCTTCTCCCGGGAGCCGGCGGCCTTCCGGGTGGTGGAGGCCGCATCCGCACGGCCGGCTCTGGAGGGCCGGGCGATCTTTCGAGGGGCGGTGCCGCACTGGAAGGAGTGGGTGTTCTGGAGGCTTGAGCTCTCCGCCCTGAGGCGGCCGGGCCGCTACGCGGTCGAGGTGGACCTTCCTCTGGCGGGCGCCGGCGGCGGGTCCGGGGCAACGCTGCGGTCCCGGCCTTTCCAGGTGCGCAGAGGGCTGCTGGTGGAGAGCACCGTGCCGGCGGTGCTGCGGTACTTCCGTTCGCAGCGCTGCGGCGGCGTGTGGGACCGGGCCGACCGCCGCGCCCCCTTTTACGGCGGCCGCCCGGGGCGGGTGGACGTGCACGGCGGCTGGTACGACGCCTCCGGGGACAAGAGCAAGTACCTCAGCCACCTCTCCTACGCCAACAGCATGAACCCCCAGCAGAGCCCGCTGGCGGTGTGGGCGTTGCTGGCGGCCCGCGATCTGCTGGCCGCCGGCGATCTGCTGGCGGCCGACGATCTGCTGGCGGCCGACGATCTGCTGGCGGCCGACGATCTGCTGGCCGCCGGCGATCTGCTGGCCGCCGGCGATCTGCTGGCCGCCGGCGATCTGCTGCGGGCCGCGGGCCGGGCGGGCCCCGCTCTGCTGCGGGGCGGGGACAGGGCGGGTGAGCGGCTCCGGCGGCAGCTCCTGCAGGAGGCCCTGTACGGCGCGGAGTTCCTGGCGCGCATGCAGGACCCGGAGGGGTACTTCTACCTCTGCGTGTTCGACGGCTGGACCAAGCTTCCCGAAGAGCGGCGCATCTGCTCCTTCCGGGGCCAGGAGGGGATCCGCTCCGGCCGCTACCAGGCGGGCTACCGCCAGGGCGGGGGCATGGCGATCGCCGCCCTGGCGCGCGCGGCGGCCACCGG
>CAZBDU010000199.1:0-2851 GCA_964490725.1 uncultured Spirochaetaceae bacterium
CGCCTGGGAGGCGCCGGGCTCCACGAACGGCGGCTCCCGGCTGGCCGCAGCCCGGACAGGCTGCTGCCTTCGCGGGGGCGCCGCGGCGGCCTGCCAGAACAGCACCCACAGGCCGAGCAGCGCCGCCAGCGCGGGCACGCGCCAGGCGAACGCCGGTCGTTCGGGCACCGCGGGCCCCATCTCCTCGATTCCCCCTCCCAGGAACTCCACCCGGTGGGCGCCGAAGGCGATCCGGTCGCCGGGCCTGAGCCTGCGCCGGGACTGGGCCACCCCGTTGACGATCATGGGAACCGTGGAGAGGAAGACGGTCTGACCTTCCCTGTGATAGATGCGCAGGGCCATGGGCCGCCGCGCCGGCAGGGTCAGGTCGGCGGTCCCGGAGGTGGCCAGCGTGACCGGGAAGCGGTTGAACGAGTGCAGCCGGCGCCTGCCGTCGGGAGCGCTCACCCGCAGCTCCAGGTGCGGCCGCAGGGTGCGCTGCTGCTGCGCCCTGCGGGCGCCGGCCAGCCACCTCCAGCTGCGGTAGGCCAGATGGGCGGCCACAGCGAGGAAGGCCGCCAGAAAGACCGAGGCGGCAGTCAGGAGGATGATCGTGCGCAGCCGTCCCAGGGAAACCCCCTGGTCCGCCCCTGCAGCCGCCGGTCCTGCCGTGCCGGACACCGCCTGGGCCGGGACAGCCGCCGCCACGGTGAGCGCCAGCAGCAGAACCAGCAGAACGGCTCTCATGGGGAAGTGGGGCGTACGGTGAG
This sequence comes from uncultured Spirochaetaceae bacterium, assembly GCA_964490725.1. GTDB lineage: Bacteria > Spirochaetota > Spirochaetia > SZUA-6 > DRHE01 > CAZBDU01. The sequence goes on from CAZBDU010000199.1 coordinate 750, forward strand.
GCGCCTCAAGCGCGGGGAGCCTGGATGGTCCTCAACTTGCGCTCGTGCTCGCGCTCGAAGTCCGAAAGCCCCTGGACGAGCTCTTTGAAAGCACCCACGGTCGCCTCGGCGGCGTTCTCGTAGATCTCCACCGACTTGCGCTCCCGGGCGATCGCCACCTCCAGCAGGGCCGGGAAGCTCTTCTCCCTGGGCACCGGCGGCATGGACAGGCTCAGCTCGGGGGCGAACTGGATGAGGATGTCGGCGTCCTTCGGAGCCTCGAAGGCGCGCAGGATGCGGACGTGGTCCTTCTCCTGGTTTTCCAGCTCCCCCACAAGCCAGGCCGCCTCCCCCGCCAGGCCGCTCTCGCGCATCTCCCGGTAGAAGGCAACCGAGTCCTGCTCGAACTCCACGGCCAGCTTCATGAACTGGCCCATGTCCAGGTAGCTCTTCTTGGCGTGTTCCGGCATCGATTTTCCCCTCCTGAAGGGGAGTGTAAGGGGTTCGCCCTCCACTTTCAAGGGCGAAAGATCCGGCGAGTCCGGCCGCGGCCCAGCCGGCGCGGCCGGGCCGGCGGCCTGAAGGACCGCCTCCCCTCAGGCGGCGCCCCCTGGAGGGAGGAAACAGAGGCGGACCGCCTCTTTCAGCGACGAGCAGGGCCTGCTCAGCCCCGCAGCCTCACCGCCCTTGAGCGGCGGGGAGGCGGGATGCACCAGGGCCGAGAAGGCAAGCTCCTGGACGGCCCGCAGGCGCCGCTCCAGGTGGAGGATCGGCCGCACCTCCCCGGCCAGGCTGACCTCCCCGGCCACGGCGGTGGCCGGAGGCACGGGCTGGTTCACCCGCGCCGAGTACAGGGCCAGGCACAGGGGAAGCTCGATGCCGACCTCGCCGATGCGCATCCCCCCGCCCACGTTGACGTAGATGTCCTGGTCGGAGAGCCGCACCTTGAGGTGCTTCTCCAGCACGGCGGCCATGCGGGAGACCCGCCCGGAATCGATGCGATCGGAAAAGACCCGCGAGATGCCTCCCTTGGCCGGCACCACCAGGCTCTGGATCTCCACCAGCAGCACCCGGGAGCCTTCGTACACCGGCGCCACCGTTACCCCGGCGGGCTGCTGGCCCTCCCGGGGGGTAAGGAACAGACGCGCCGGGTCGGCCACCTGCGCCAGCCCGGTCTCGGTCATCTGGAAGATGCCGATCTCCTCCACCGAGCCGAAACGGTTCTTGGTGGCCCTGAGCAGGCGCAGCTCCGAGCTGCCCGCGTCGAAGGTCAGCACGGTGTCCACCATGTGCTCGATCACCTTCGGTCCGGCAATGGCGCCCTCCTTGGTCACGTGCCCCACCAGGAACAGCGCCGCCCCGCGGCGCTTGACCCACTCGATCAGCTCCTGGCTGCAGAGCTTGAGCTGGTTGACCGTTCCCGGAACGCTGCCGATGTCCTCGGAATGGAGCGTCTGGATGGAGTCGACGATCACCGCCACCGGCTTCAGGCGCTCCAGCGCTCTCATCACTGCCGCCAGCTCCGTGGCCGCAAAGACCTCCACCGTCTCACCCTGGATCCCCAGACGATCCGCCCGCAAGCCGATCTGCGCTGCGGATTCCTCGCCGGAGACATACAGAACCCGCCCGCCGCTGACCAGCGCGACGGCCAGCTGCAGCATGAGCGTGGACTTGCCGATCCCGGGCTCTCCGGCCAGCAGGATCGCCGAGCCCTTCATGATGCCCCCGCCCAGAAGGCGGTTCATCTCCGCCATTCCCGCGTCGAAGCGCAGCCCCTCGCGCCGCTCCACCGCCCGCAGGGGTACCGGGGTCTCCTCCGCCGCCGCCCGCTTGCCCCCGGCGGGGGTCCGGCTCTGCTCCTGGCGGAAGCTGTTCCAGCTCCCGCATTCGGGACAGCGTCCCAGCCACTTGGGCTCTTCGTGGCTGCAGACCGTGCACAGGTAGTAGCTCTTTGCCTTCACCGCCATGTCCGCGCCGGAGTCTCTCCCCTTCCGGGGAGAGCCCGCTCCTGCACCATTATAGGGACCGGGGCGGTTCGGGGCAACGCCGGGAGCCGCCGGCTCGGGGCGGCGCCGGGACCGGCGGCACGGGGCGGCGCCGGGACCGGCGGCACGGGGCAACGC
>CAZBDU010000200.1:0-2812 GCA_964490725.1 uncultured Spirochaetaceae bacterium
GGAACTCCTGGACCAGGTCCTTCACCAGCTCCCGGAAGTCTACTCTCCCGGGGGCGGTGAAATAGAAGATGATCTTGGAGGCGTCGAACAAGCAATCCACCTTCACCAGGTAGATGGGTAGCCGGTGGAACTCCACCCGGGCCTGACAAAACTTCAGGGCCCGCTCTTCCAGGAGCCGGTTTTTTTCTTCCTGGGCCAGGTCTTCGGGGGTGGCCACCCGCACCAGGATCTTCAGTTGTCCGGCCAGTTGGAGATCGACGTCCGGATATACGCCCATGACCCGGCCCAGCTTCAAGACGTTCTCATTTTCCACCACCACCCGGTCTTCCGGTTTGAGGTCGAGCAGCCCTGAATCCACCAGGCAGCATTGACTGCCGGGACCCAAACAAACCTTAACGAGGGTCATGGGCCTTCCTCTGGCGCTGCAAGCGCAACCCCAGGATATCCAGGGTCAATTCCGGGTTGAGGTTGGCCTGGAGCTGACGCTGGGCCGCGCCCAGGGCCGTGAAGTGGGCGAACCAGGTGGCCGGGGCGCCGGCGGCCCGCTCTTGATCCAGGTCCGGGAGGAGGTCCTGATGGGCCAGAAGATTGGGGGAGGCCTCAAAATGTGATAGCAAGAGGTCCCGGTACCAGAGTTGGGCCAGCAGGAGAAAGTTATCCAGGTCGGCGCGATTTTTGGTGAGGCGCTGGGCCCAATCCAGGACCGCGCCAGCCGAACCCCGGTGCAATTGGGCCAGGTCCGCGAGCACCTGGTCTCGCTGCCGCACCAGTTCTTCCGGGTCCAGGACCAGGGCCCGGCCCAGGGAACCGCCGCTCAGAGCGGCCACCAGGGCCGCCTGGGACTGGGGCAGGCCGCGCCGCCGCTCCAGTTCCCGGATGATCAGGGCCGACGGCAGCGGAGCAAAGGCCAGCTTGTGGCAGCGGGACACGATGGTGGGCAAGAGATCGGCTTCGCCCCGGGCCGTGAGCACCAGCAGGTGCCGCTCCGGCGGCTCCTCTAATGTTTTCAACAAGGCGTTGGCCGCGGCGTCACTAATTGCCGTCAACGCTTCCGCGGGCTTAATTAACACCACCCGCCAGCCGCCGCCCAGGGGCGGATAACCCGTCAGGCGGCGCAGTTCCCGGATCACCTCGATCTTGATCTGCGTCTTTCCCTCTTCCGGGCTGATCACCAGAAAATCAGGATGCGTCCCCGCCGCCAGGCGCCGGCAGGAAGGGCAACTCCCGCAGGCGTCCCCATCCGCGGCGGGCTGGGCGCAGTTGAGGGCCGCGGCCAGGGCCCCGGCGGTGCTGGCCTTGCCCACCCCGTCGGCCCCCAGGAAGAGATAGGCATGGGAGAGCCGCCCTTTGCGCCAGGCGGTTTTCAGATGGTCCACCACCCAATCCTGGCCCAGGATGTCCCGGAAGAACCGGAGGCCGGATTCCGGCGGCGCCGCCGGTGACTCGGTTCCCTGATTTCTCTGATCTTTCTTGCGAGCGGCCATATTATTAACTAATTTATTTTGTTCCCCATCTGAAAGTGGTTTCTGTAGGGTGCGTCTTACGCACCAAACAAGGTGCTCGTTCCCAAGCTCCTGCTTGGGCACCTTAATTATTCAATTTAATCCTCGTAGGGTGCGTCTTACGCACCATTATTCCGAGGATACGTATTTCATTGGCGCGTACAACGCGCCCTACAACTGCTCACTGCTTACTGCTCACTCCACTCACTCCCACTCAATGGTGCTGGGCGGCTTGGACGAAATATCCAGGACCACCCGGTTCACCTTTTTAACTTCATTGATGATGCGGTTGGCCAGCCGGGCCAGAAAATCATGGGGCAGGCGGCTCCAGTCCGCGGTCATGGCGTCGGCGGAATCCACGATACGCAGCGCAATGACATGCTCATAAGTGCGTTCATCCCCCATCACCCCCACGGTGCGGACCGGCAAAAGGACCGCAAAGGCCTGCCAGACCCGGCGATAGAAGTCGGAGGCCAGCATCTCTTCCTGGACGATGGCGTCGGCCTCCCGCAGAATGGCCAGCTTGTCGGCGGTGACTTCGCCCAAAATGCGGATGGCCAGCCCGGGTCCGGGAAAGGGGTGGCGCCACACCAAATTGTCCGACAGACCCAGTTCCCGCCCCACTTCCCGCACCTCGTCCTTGAACAACTCCCGGAGCGGCTCCAGCAGCTTCAAGGGCATCACCGTAGGCAGGCCCCCGACGTTGTGGTGGGTCTTGATGGTGGCCGACGGCCCTTTGAAGGAGACGCTCTCGATGACGTCGGGATAGAGCGTGCCCTGAGCCAGGTATTTGACCCCGCCCAGCTTTTTGGCTTCGGCGGCGAAGATGCGGATGAACTCGTGGCCGATCCGGCGGCGCTTCTCTTCCGGGTCGGTGACGCCCTGGAGTTGTTGCAGGAAATCTACGGTGGCGTCCACATATATCAGGTTCAGGTGGTGATGCTCCCGAAAGAGGTGGAAGACCTCCTCGGCCTCGCCTTTACGCAGAAGGCCGTTGTTCACGAAGATACAAGTCAGGCGGTCCCCGATGGCCCGGTGGACCAGCACCGCGGTGACCGAGGAATCCACCCCGCCGGACAGGGCGCAGATGACCTTGTCATCGCCCACCTGCTCCCGGAGGCCGGCGGTGGCGGCCTCGATGAACGAGGCCATGGTCCACAGGGGTTTTAAGCCGCAGATCCGGAAGAGAAAGTTGCTAAGGATTTCTTTCCCCCGGGGGGTGTGGTGCACTTCGGGGTGGAACTGCACCCCGTAAAGCCGCCGGGAGAGGTCCCGGATCGCCCCGCTGGGGCAAGTGTCGCTGTAGCCGA
>CAZBDU010000201.1:0-2562 GCA_964490725.1 uncultured Spirochaetaceae bacterium
GTGGAGGGGCGTTCGCCGCCGCGAGGCGCCGCGCTGTCCGGCGGGCCCTGCTTCCTGGGCGCAGCCGCCATGACGCGCCGCGCGCCGGGGCCGCCGGAGCGGCCAAGCTTGAAGAGCGCCTCTCCTTCGTGCTACATTAGGGCGATGAATCCTGAAGAAGAGCTGAAGCGGATCAATCGGCTGATTCGCCAGTTCGAGGCCGTGTTCAAGTCCACGGGGGATCCCTATCAGAAAGACCGGGTGGGGGCGGAGCTGAAGAAGCTGCGCACCTACCGCAAGAAGCTGGAGTCCTTTCACGAGCTGGATCCGGCGGCGCTGGAAGAGGAGGAAGGCGGGGACGTTCTCGAGCCCTACCCGTTCCTGCGACAGATGCTGGACCGCAGGGGCGGAAAGGGGCCTGCTGTCGAAGAAGCCGGAGACCAGGAGATCGACCACGTGGGGCTCTACCTGACCTTCTTCGAGAAGGAGTTCCTGGCTCTGCTGAGCGAGACGCGGATGAAGCTGGATTTCAAGTTCTCCCTGGAGCGCGACAGCTTCTATCATCGGTTCGAAAACGTGCGGCGCCTGCTGAAGGACTACGAGATCGACGCGGAGAGCATCGACCTTCACCAGGGCAAGCATCAGGAGGAGGACATGCGGCGCCGCCGCTTCAAGAAGCAGCGCAACCTCCTTCTGGAGGTGGACCGTCTTTTCCGGAGCCTGGTTCGTTTTGCCGCGGACCTGATCGAGGATATTCGTAACGAGGGGCTGATGTGCCTGAACGCCGATGAGGTGATCCACTTCGAACGCCTGGAAGGCAAGCGCTATCTGGAAGGCCTGAAGGTGGAAGAGGGCCTGCGGAGACTCCACGATTTCTGCCGGGAGCTGATCAGTTATCTGAACGTGCCGCAAATGGGCCCACAGGAGCGATAATGCAGATCGACATCGAAGCCAACTCCACCATCGGTGCGGAGTCCTTCTTCGACGGGCGCTTCCTGGTGAAGGGCAACATGCGCATCGACGGCACCTTCGAAGGCAAGGCGCTGATGGTGGACCAGCTCCAGATCGGCCCGCAGGGGCGCATCAGGACGGATATCGTGGCCACCAGCGTGGTGGTGGAGGGGATCGTCATCGGGGACATCACGGCCTCCAGGCGCATCCTGCTGCTGGCCACGGCCAGGGTGCTGGGCAACATCACCACCCCGGAGCTCATCATCCAGGACGGGGTGGTGCTGGACGGGCACTGCACCATCAGTCACGTGCACATGGACAACGCCCGCTCCTACATAGAATCACTGTACGAGGGAAAGCAGGCCTAGTTGAGCAGTCTGTTTCAGTTCCTGAAGCGCGTTTACTTCTTCAGGGGCCTCTCCGAGGAGGAGATCCGCGCCATCCAGGAGGTCTGTCACAGCGAGCATGTGCCGGCGGAGGCCATCATCTTCGAGGAAGGCTCCAAGGCCGACCGCTTCTACATCATCGAGCGGGGTTCCGTGGAGGTGTGGAAGGACTACCGGCTCCCGGAGCCGGACCTGCTGGCGGTGCACGAGAAGGGGCACTTGTTCGGTGAGATGGCGCTGATCGACGATCTGCCCCGCAGCGCCACCGTGGTGGCCAGGAAGCCCACGGACCTGTTCTACATCAACAGGGCGGACTTTCACCAGATCATCCTGGACAACGCGCGGATCGCCGTGTCCATCCTCATCTCGGTGTCGGCCATGGTGCGCACCAGCAACGAGAGCTTCGTGGAAGGCCTGCGGCGGCGCAACCGGGACCTGGAGCGGGCCAACCAGGCGCTGAGGGAGGCCCAGGAAGAGCTGCTGGTCAAGGACCGGCTGTCCACCCTGGGCAAGTTCTCCTCCCTGGTGCTGCACGACATCCGCAATCCCCTGTCGGTGCTGCGCGGCCTGGCGGAGATGATCGTGCTGCACAGCGGCGACAGGGAGCGGGTGGAGCGCAACGCCGGCAAGATCATCCACGAGGCGGACCGGCTCAACAGGCTGACCAGCGAGCTGCTGGACTACTCCCGCGGGGAGATCCGCCTCAACATCGCCATCGTGGACCTGAAGCAGTTCTTCGCCCGGGTGGTGGAGGCCATCGAGGAGCGGTTCAACACCCAGAGCATCGGCGTGGCACTGCAGGTGGACTACGCCGGACCGGTGCTGATCGACGATCAGAGGATGTTCCGGGTGTTCCTCAACCTGGCGGACAACGCCCGCAAGGCCATGCCGGAGGGAGGGACCCTAAGCATCAAGGTGGGCCGGGACGGCGGGGTGCTGCGCGTCTCGGTGGCCGACACCGGAGTGGGGATGGCCCCGGAGGTGCAGCGGAAGATCTTCGAGCCCTTCTATTCCTTTTCGAAGCAGGGAGGTACGGGGCTGGGGATGTCCATCGTCAGAAGCGTGGTAGAGGCGCACAACGGCACCCTCTCGGTGAAGAGCCAGGAGGGGAAGGGCACCACGTTTCGGATCGCGATTCCCCTCATGGATTGACCGCTTGCGGGGCGGCGGGTGGGCGCTTCTTCCGGGACACAGCAATTCTAAATTTGGCCGGACTGCATTGTGGGCCGGAGACGTGACCGCGGAC
>CAZBDU010000202.1:0-2517 GCA_964490725.1 uncultured Spirochaetaceae bacterium
CCGCAGCCGCCCCCCGCGCCGCAGCCGCCCCCCGCGCCGCAGCCGCCCCGCAGGATTGCCACGGCCGGAAGAAACCGCTACTCTCGGCGTATGAACGTTCTGGAGCGGGTCTTCTCGGTCTCCGAGATCACCCGCCTCATCCGCGGCCTTCTGGAGTCGGAGTTTCCTCTGGTGACGGTGGAGGGGGAGATCTCCAACTTCCGTCCCTCCAGCGCGGGCCACTGCTACTTCAACCTGAAGGACCGGGAGGCCATTCTCTCTGTGGTCATGTTCCGCAGCAGGCTCCCGGGGCTGGCGTTTCGGCCGGCCGACGGCATGAAAGTCAGGGCCACGGGAAGCATCTCGGTGTACCCGCGCAGAGGCAGCTACCAGCTCATCTGCGAGTCTCTACTGCTGTCCGGAGAGGGGGAGCTGCTGGCCCTGCTGGAAAGGCGCAAGCAGGAGCTGGCGGCCAGGGGGCTCTTCGATGCGGCCCGCAAGAAGCCCCTGCCGCTGTTCCCCCGGCGGGTGGCCGTGGTCACCTCGCCTACAGGGGCCGCCATCCGCGACGTTCTCAGGGTGCTGAAGCGGCGCAGCGCCGGGCTGGATCTGGTGATCCTGCCCACGCCCGTGCAGGGGGACGAGGCAGCCACCACCATTGCCAGGCAGATCCAGGCGGCCAACCGGCACCACCTGGGAGAAGTGCTGATTGTCACCCGCGGCGGCGGGTCGCTGGAGGATCTGCTGCCCTTCAGCGAGGAGGAGGTTGTGTACGCCATCGCGGCTTCAGAGATTCCCGTGATCTCGGCGGTGGGGCACGAGATCGACACCACCCTCTCCGACCTGGCGGCCGACGCGCGGGCCCCTACCCCATCGGCGGCCGCCGAGATGGTCTGTGCTTCCCGGCTGGAGCTGCTCAAGCGCGTACAGTCCATGGCTGGCTCCCTTCGCGACGGTCTGCTCTCCAGGCTGCAGCGAATCCGGCTGCTGGTGGCCCAGTTTTCCAGGGAGAACCTGGAGCGGAACTTTTCCCTGCTGCTGCAACCCCAGCAGCAGGCCCTCGACGAGACCAGGCAGGAGCTGGCCGACGCCATAAAGACCTTCCTGGTGGCCGGACGCCATCGCCTGGAGCTGGTGAGCGAGAGGCTGCGGGCCGCCTCGCCGCTGGAGATCCTGAGGAGGGGGTACTCCGTGGTGGTGCACGAGCCCACCGGGCGCGTGGTCACCGATTCGGCGCTGCTGAAGCCGCAGGACAGCCTCGATGTGCGCTTCCACCATGGGGGTGCCACGGCCGTGGTCAAGGAGCAACGCGAATGAAGAGCTTTGAAGAACGCTTGGGCAGGCTCGAGCAGCTGAGCGAGAAGCTGCGGGCGGGGAGTCTTCCCCTGGAAGAGGCGGTGGACGTGTTCGAAGAGGGGATCCGGCTGGCCAGGGATCTGGAGAAGGAGCTGACCAGGATCGAGCGCCGGGTCGAAATCCTCATCGCGGATCGCAGCGAGGATCAGGACAAGCCCACCCTGGAGTTGTTCCCGGAGATCGATGAGACAGGGGAAGACGGAGGCGGTTGAGGCTACCGGCCCGGGAAGCCCAGCGGCAGGTCCACCCGGTCCCCCACCTCCACACCGAGCTCCGCGAACGTGCCCTGGTGCACCTCCAGCGCGTAGCGCGCCGCTCGCCGGGAGGTCACCGCGCGCAGCGACTCCGCCTTCATCTGCTCGATCTGGAGGATCTGGCCGTCGGCGCTCAGAAAGGCCAGGGACAGCGGCACCAGCGTGTTCTTCATCCAGAACGACAGGTGCTGATCCGCCTGGTAGACGAAGATCATCCCTCGGCGCGGCGGAATGCGGCGGCGGAACATCAGCCCCTGGCGCTTCTGCTCCTCGCTGCGGGCCACCTCAACCCGGAACTGCTGTCCTCCGATACCGATGGTCACCACGTCCAGCCGCTGCCTGCAGGAAGCGCTCAACGCCACCGACAGCAGTAGGGCCGCCACTCCCAGAGATTGAATCCTGCTCACGCTGTAAACCCTAAGACACACCTTCTAGAAGAGCTGGAGAAACTTCTCCTTCGAAAGCTCCTGCAGGTCGGAAGCGGCTTTGCCTTGCTCCTGCAGGGCCGCGAACACGGCGGAGTCAATATACTTGACCCTCAGCGGTCGTTCAAGGGACAGGCGCACCCCGGGGAAGCTCCACACCGCCTCCGAAGGGCTGATGCTGGCGGCCTGGCCATACTTGCCGGAGAGGGTGGTGTAGAGGGTGAAGTAGTCCAGGCGGCTGCGGTCCAGCACCAGGGTCATGATGTACAGAGCGCCGTCGTGGAACTGAAAGTAGGCGCGGCTGATGAAGGAGCTGCCGCTGGTCTCGATCAGCGTCTGCTCCCGCAGGGGCAGGAAGCTGACGTCCGGCTCGCCGCGGTAGTCGAACAGGGGATCCTCCAGCAGCGCCTGCTCCACCGCCTGCACGCCCATGCCGAGGGAGATGGAGCGAAAGCCCCGCGGGGGCCCGCCGGCCTGCTGCGGCCCGCCGGCCTGCTGCGGCC
>CAZBDU010000203.1:0-2507 GCA_964490725.1 uncultured Spirochaetaceae bacterium
CCCCGCGAGGGGGGGGCGCGCATGTGCGGCCGCCGCACGGGGCTCAGCCGTTGCGGCGGCCGCGGCCGGGCCCGGGGCCCCCGCGCCGGGGACGCGGAGCCGGGGACGCGGCCCGTCCTGCCCGCCGGTGCGTGCGCGCCCGGCTCTCAGCGGGCCCGCGCGCCTCTGCGCCTGCTGCCCGCCGGCACGGCCGCCTCCACCGCCTCCTGCTCCCGGACCAGGCTGAATCGCTGCCAGCCGCCGCCCCGGAAACGGGAGAACATCGCAACCCCCAAACCGATGACGAACAGGATGAAGGCCACCCATGCCGCCACCGGCCCCACCCGGAACACCCGGATGAGCACGATAGCGGCGGCCGAGAACAGCCAGTGCAGGCCGATGGAGGTCTGCATGACCCAGCGGGTGTCCCCGGCGCCTCTGAGCGCCCCGGTGAACACCAGCTGGGCGGAATCGGCCAGGGTATAGAAGGCAGCCAGACGCAGCAGCGTGGTGGCCAGCGCGGCCACGCGCCCGGCCCCTTCGCCGGCGGCGGGCGCAAAGGCCCCGACCAGGTGCCGGGTCCCGAATACGAACAACAGCACCATCGTGAAGGAGTAGATCCAGGCAACCCGCAGCGCGGTGTACGCCGACCGCCTGGCCTCCTCGCGGTCCCCCGCGCCGATGTTCTGCCCCACCAGGGAGGTGGTGGCGTGGCTCATGCCCAGCATCGGGATGAAGGCCACGATGTCCCAGTTGAAGGCGATGGTGACCGCCGCGGCGACCTCCGGCCCGTAGGAGTGCATGAACTGCACGAACACGTTGAAGGCGGCCATGCTGAGGAACATCTCCAGGCCGGCGGGCACCCCGAAGCGGAGCAGCCGCTTCAGCAGCAGCGGCGAGGGCCTGAAGCGGTGCGTGGCGAACTCCCGGCGGTTCGCCGGACGGAGGTAGAAGAGCAGCAGGATGATGAAGATCACCGCGTTGCCCAGGATGGTGCCGATCGCCGCTCCCCGCAGCCCCAACGCCGGCAAACCCAGCTTTCCGAAGACCAGCACGTAGTTCGCAGGGATATTGATCAGCATCCCCGCCGCGTTGGCAGCCATCACCACGGTGGTCCGGCCGATGCCGATGAAGAAGCCCGCCAGCGCGTAGCGGAGCACCAGGAAGACCGACCCGTAGATGAGGGTGCGGAAATAGAGATTGCCGAGCTCGATCTGCCGCGGCGCGTGCCCGGCCACGACGAACAGGTAGCGCGCCAGCGGTGAGACCGCCAGCAGAACCGGGTAGCACATCAGGGCCAGCAGCAGCGCCTGGAAGGTCGCCTCGCCGCACTTCTCCCGCTGTCCGGCCCCAAAGTGCTGAGCCACGATGGCGTTCACGAACCCGACGGTGCCGACGAAGAAGGAGACGGTCATGAACTGCGTGAGGCCGCCGCTCATGGAGGCCGCCAGCTCCAACTGCCCCACCCGGGACAGGAAGAGCCTGTCCACGAACATCATGATGGTGTCGGAAGCCTGCGACACCACCATGGGTAGAGCGATGGCGAGAAGCCTGGCGAGTGTGGACGGGCGGACCTTCTTCATGGGCAGAAGGCAAACATATCGCAACGGGTGGTAAAGGGGAAGAGGATAGACGCCCGCGGATCAGAAAACGCCCGGCTCGGGGACGCTCACGATCCCGGAGAGACTGTTGAAGAGCCTGTCGTAGCGGCGCTCGTAGTCCTGCACCTTCAGCATGTACTCCAGGGCCTCCCGCCCGGCGCCGTTGTAGCGCAGCACCGCGAAGTCCCAGTCCCCCAGCTGCTCGTAGCGCAGCCGCAGGTGGCGGGCACCCCAGTGCACGTTGTTGGCGGCGTTCCACAGGTAGCCCTCGCCGTGATCGCTGATCAGGGTGGCGAAGACCTGCGGATGGAGCTGCATCAGGCCGATCTCTCCGTAGATGCCCAGCGCCGACCTGCGGAACCGGGACTCCTTGCGGACCACGGCAAAGAGGAGGTTCACCGGGATCTCCATCGCCAGCGCTTCCCTCAGGATGATCCCCGCCAGCTGGCGGTCGCCGGTGATGCGGCTGTAGATGTCCAGAACCTGCTCCGACATCCCCGCCTCCATCAGCAGGCGGATCTGGCGGTTGACCCCCTCCCGGGTGTAGTAGGTGTCCTTCACGTACACGCGCTTCTGGACGGTCACCACCTGCGGCGGACGGGGCTTGAGCTGCAGGTAGGCCACGGACCCGCCGCTCAGCCCGGTAAGGCCCAGGGCGGCAAAGAACATCAGCTTCGACAAGCGGCAAAACTTCATGACTCTGTATGTGGGCAAGCGCAGGCGCGGAATGTTTTGAGTCGGGACCGCCTGCGGTTCTGGCCGCACTCTCCACGTGCAAAGAAACAACCACGGGGCCGCGGTGTGAATAACCCGGAGAAGTTGTTTCGGCGATTTTTGCCAGTTAAGCGGCTAACCGCTCCGGCCTACGCGCGTGCCGCGGCCGGCCGGACGCAACGCGCCGGCTGCCCGGCCGCCCGGTGCAAGGGC
>CAZBDU010000204.1:0-2456 GCA_964490725.1 uncultured Spirochaetaceae bacterium
CCAAAACCCCCCCGGGCCCCGGGGGGGCCCCCCCCCCCGGGCCCGGGGGGGCCGCGGCCGGACCCTGTCCCGGGGGAAGCTGCCCCCGCAGCGTTCTCTGCACCACCGCCTCCAGCGCCGCCTCCCCATCGGCAGGCTCTCCCTCCAGCAGGCCCTGGTAGAGCCTCTCCCGCCTGATCTCCGCCGCCACCCGCTCCACCACGGCGAGCAGCTCCTCCGCCTCGATGGTGCTCTTCTGGATGTACTCGCTCACCCCCAGGGTGATGGCTTGCTTGTAGTAGTCCACGGTGCTGCGGCAGCTGACGATGATAAACTTGCAGGCCGGGTTCAGCGCCTTCAGCTCCCGGATCAGCTCAAAGCCGTCCCTCTCCGGCATGACGATGTCCACCAGCACCAGGTCCGGAGGCCGCTCCCGCGCCAGCTCCACCGCCTGGGCCACGCTGGCGGCCTCGCCCAACAGCTGGTAGCCCCGCTCGGCCCAGGGGACCAGGGTGCGCAGGCCCACCCGCGCCAAAGGCTCGTCGTCGACGATGAGCAGCCTCAGGGAACCCCTCCTTGCCCCAGGCGCGGCAGGCGGACCACCACCCGGGTGCCCTCTCCGCGGCGGCTGTCCACCTCCAGGCCGAAGCCTTCCCCGAAGTAGTGCCTGATCCTGCGCTGCACATTCGCCAGGCCGATGCCGGAGCCCTCCAGCCGATCGGAGGGCGCCTCCAGCTCCTCTCGCACCCTGCGGAGCACCTCCCCCGTCATGCCCACCCCGTCGTCGGCAAAGAGAATCCGCACCGTTCCATCCGCTGCGCTGCCCTGGATCGAAAGCCGCCCCCCACCGTTCTTCACGGCTAGGCCGTGGAGGATGCTGTTCTCGATGATCGGCTGGAAGATCAGCCGCGGCACCCTCTGCTCCAGCACCGCCTCCTGGAAGCTCATCTCCACGGCTACCTTGTTCTGATAGCGGATCTTCTGCAGAAACAGGTACTGTTCGATGTAGTCCAGCTCCTCCCGGACGCTCACCAGCTCCTGGCCGTCGGAGAGCAGGTAGCCGAGCATTCGGGAGAAGGACATGACAGCGTTCTCGATGCCCCGGGCGCCGCGGATCTGCGCCATCCAGCGGATCGTGTTGAGGGTGTTGCGCACGAAGTGCGGCTTCATCTGGGACTGGAGAAAGCGGATTTCCAGGGCTCGCTTGGCTGCCTCGCTCTCCCTGATGCTTTCGATGTAGCCAGCCAGCCGGCCCACCATCTGGTTGAAGCTCCGCCCCAGCTCGCCGATCTCGTCGCGCCGCTCCTCCGCCGGGCCGCTCTCCAGCAGCCCGCCGTCCAGCCGCTTCACGCGCTCGTTCAGCCTCACGATGGGGATCACGATCTGGCGCTGGATGATGAGAATCAGGGCCCCCACCATGGCGAAGGTCACCGACAGCAGCACGAAGTAGAAGATCCGCACCAGCCCCAGGTTCTGGTAATAGGCGCTGCCCGGGGTAGCCGCCAGCACCCGGAAGCGCTTGCCCACCGAGGGCAGGAACAGCTCCCGGGAGAAGAGGAAGTAGCGGCGCCGCCCGATCTTCCAGTGGCGGGCTTCCTCCCTGGCGGCCTCGAAGGGCCCTTCCGGGCCCAGGGTGGCGGCGCTCCACTCGTTGGTCTCCCCGGCCACCACCAGATCGCCTTCCTCGGACACCAGGAACACGGTGGTGTGCGGGTCCCGCTCATCAGAGTGCAGGGCGTCCAGCAGCCGCGAGACTGCGGAGGTGCTCACCCCCACGGCCACCACTCCCACGGGCTCCCAGTTCTCCGCGATGGTCTGCACGAAGTACAGCTTTTCGGCGCCGTGCGGGTTCAGGTAGTCCCGGGCCTTCTCCATGGTGAAGAAGGGCACGTAGGGCAGCGAGCCTTCCGGGGCGCCGTACCATGCGGCCGCGCGAAGCGCCGGCATCTGCGCCGAGACAAGCTGTGGGGCGGTGTAAAAGAAGTTCGTAAAGACCGTCCCGTCCCGCGCCGCCACCAGGTAGTCGAAGGGATACACCACCCCCAGAGTCTTCTCGCTGCGGAAGATCTCAGCCCGGATCTGCGCCCAGGCGCGCTCGCGCCGGCGGGGCGTGTCCAGCGGCTCCTGCAGCGCGCGGATCACCGAGTGGTTCGTGGCCGTGTGGATGGCCAGATCCACGAAGCTCTGCAGCGTGCCGGACACCGAGAAGATCAGGTGATCCAGCACCTGGCTGACGCTCAGCTCCACCTGCTTCTCGGTGAAGCGGCGGATGTAGGCGTCTTCCACGAAGGAGATGGCGATCTGCGGCACCAGGCCCAGCAGCACCAGGGCGATCAGCGCCCGGCGCCGGATGCCTCCCGGCCGGGGGACGGTCACGAGACTACTATAGCGATTTCCGCCCTTCGATCAATCCCCCGCCTCCGGGAGCGGCCAGCGCGGCGCGGCCCGCCCGGCGCGCCTGCCGGCCGCCGCCCGCG
>CAZBDU010000205.1:0-2422 GCA_964490725.1 uncultured Spirochaetaceae bacterium
CGGCCTGGCAGCCCTCGCTCTGGCGGCCTTCGGTTTCGTCGCTCGCGTCTTGCCGGCCTTGGCGGACTTGGGGGGGGAGGCCTTGGGGGCTTTTTTCGGCGCCGCCTTCCGGGCTGATGCGCTCTTCTTCGCTGCGGGGCTTGCCCCGGCCGCCTTCCGTTGGCCGGCCGGCCGGGCGGCCCTGCTCTTCCGCCCCGCCGTCCCGCTGCCGGCGCTTCTCTTCGCGGAAGGCGCTTCCGACCCGCGCCGCCTGCTCTTGTCGCTGCCCGCACCCGGTGTTCTCTTCGCCATGAACAATCCTCCCCAACGAGGCTTCAGCCGATTTCGCTCTTCCGTTTGATGTGGTAGATCGGGTAACTTCCGAACTCCTTCGGCAGCACGATCACCCCCACGTACCTGCAGTCCAGGCTGTGGCTCGATTCGGCCAGCAGCAGGGCCGCGAACTGCTCGCTGGCGTACACATTGCCCGGGCTTGTGATCGGCTCGATTCTGGCTGCCTGGTTCACGTGGGAGCCGAAGAAGTTGACCCGGCCCAGGACCGGTTCCTGGGCATAGTAGACGGGGCCCGCGTGGAGCCCGATGCGGATGTTGAGGTCCCCGGGCAGCCCCAGGCTGCCCCAATCGGTTTCCCGGACCATGTCGCGAAGCTCCACGGCGGTCTGGGCCGCCTCTACCAGGTCGTGGAAGACGAAGAAGATGGCATCACCCCATATGTTCTTGAACAGAGGCCTGCCGGCGGCGCACTGCAGCCGTTGCGCCACGGCTCCCAGGAACCCCTGGATGTAGCTCGGCATCTGGTCTTCGCCGAGTCTGCTGAAGCCCACCAGGTCCGCGAACAGGATGGCCATCACGTCCCGGGCCACTGTGCCGGCCTTCAGCCGCACGCTGCGTTCCCCCCGGCCGCCCCTGGGCGTCCCTCGCCTGCGGCGATCCGAACGGACCGCAGGGGACGGCGCCGGATTCGCACGCAGCTCCCCGGTTCCCACGTCGATCACGGTGAGTGGGGCCCCTGTCCGCTGCCATGTCTCCACGAACTCCCCGGTTCCCCCTCGGCCGGCGTTGCGGCTGCCATCCCAGACCGCTACCAGGTGTGCGTCGGTCTCCAGCAGGCGGCTGCGCTGCATCGCCTTGCCCAGGATAAGGCGATTGGCGAAGGAGAACAGCAGGTCCTCTCCGGCGTAGCTGCCGCGGCTGGCCTGCTCGACCCGATAGGCCTTCTCCAGTGCGGCGTTGGTGCGCCGGACCCACCCTTCACCGGCGAAGCCCACGCTGACGGAGAAGAAATCTTCCCTATCGAAGGGCAGGATCACGTTGGTCTCTCCGCCACGGGATTGGAGGCTCTCCAGGAACAGGACGTCGGAGCCGCAGGCCGCGGAGCTGTAACCGATCGAGGCGTCCAGCCTCTGCAGAAGTCCCTCGATGGCCCCGCGCACGCCCTCCACCCTGTCTTCGGGAAAGCGCGGCGCCTTGCGCCCGGGGGCGTCGAGCATGTGCCCCGTGAAGGCCACCACCGGTGGGATCCTTAGCGCCTTCAGGACCCCCTCGTCTATCTCGGTGTAGCCCGCCAGCAGGTTCAGCTGCCGCCGGGTGCTTGCCAGGGTCGAGTAGTTGTTGCCGCTGAGCTTTCGGGCCAGGCGGTAGTACCTGGAGGCCTCCTCCTGGCGCCCCTGCAGGACGAATGCCTCCCCCAGGGTGGCCACCATCCAGTAGTCCTTCCAGCCCGTTTGCCCCAACCGGTCGGCGCAGATCTTGATCACCAGGCGCGACAGCCTGTCGGAGGTCTCCCGATCGCCCATGATCAGGCTCAGCGAGGCTGCGTTGATGCCGGAGTAGTTGCCGCGGCTGCCCAGGAAGGCCTTCAGATAGAGATTGCGAGACTGGCTCAGGTAGGGACTGCCCGGATCCCCCTCGCTCGCGGTGAGCCACATTTCCTTGTAGACCCGGCCTAGGATCCCCAGGGTTTCCTCGTCTTCGTGACCTTGCCTGACCAGCCCGGTGAGGCGATCCCGGGCGGAGAGCAGGTAGCCGCACTTGGCCAGGGACAGGCAGTACAGCTGAGTCAGTCTGAGGTGGGTGGGGAAGTGACGCAGGCTTTCCTCGAAAATGTCGTGAGCGAACATGAACTGGCCCAGCCGGTCGGCCAGCTCTCCCAGCTTGAGGTAGAAGTAGGGCTCGCCGGCCCACACCGTCTCATCGCGGGACTCCCAGACGGAGTGAATGACGGTGCCGAGATTCTCACTCCGCTCTTCCAGGAAGCGGTCGAAGTTGCTCCGATCCTGTTCGATCATCTTTCGAGTCCCCAGTATATCCGAATCCCCGGGAATATCTACAAGCCCGGCGGGAAGCGAGGGCGGGCGGCGAGGGCGGCAAGCGGCGGCGAGGGCGGCAAGCGGCGGCGAGGGCGGCAAGCGGCGGCGAGGGC
>CAZBDU010000206.1:0-2373 GCA_964490725.1 uncultured Spirochaetaceae bacterium
GTCGAGCAGCGGCGCCCCCGGCGCGGGCGGGGCTCCCGGACCGCAGGCGGCGGCCGTGCCGGCACCTGTGGAGCGCTCCGCCACGGTGTACTTCCCGCCGGACAGCGCCGAGCTCCCGGAGAAGGCCCGCTCGGAGCTCCAGCAGCTGGCGGGCCGGCTCCAGGAGGCGGCCGGGCCGGTTCGCCTGACGGGGCACTGCGCCCTGTACGGGAGTGAAGAGGGGCGCACCTGGCTGTCCCTGGAGAGGGCGCGCGCGGTGGAGCGCTACCTGCGCGCGCAGGGGTGGCGGCCCTCGGAGGTTCAGGTGGAGGGGCTGGGCGGAAAGGATCCCGTGACCCGCGAACCGGAGCGGCAGCAGCTCAACCGCCGCGTGGAGATCGTGTGGCAGGAAAACAGTTGAACGCGGAACAGGTGCGGCGGCGCTTCGCCCGGCGTTTCTACCTGTCCGAGGCGATCGGTTTCGGTCTGGGTGTACCACTGGCGGCGGTCTACGGGCTCACCCTGGAGCCCGCACTGATGGTGGCGGTGTGGCGGGTGATCGCGATCCTGACGGTGGGCATCGTCGTGTTGGTGGCCTACCCGATGAACGTGGTGCTGGTGCGCCGCCACGGCCGCCTCATCCAGGGCTTCTACGAGGGCAGCCTCTCGCAGCAGGAGAGCGCGGCAGGCTTCCTCCGTCTCATCAGGCTGCCCATCTTCCAGTCCGCCGCCATCTTCATCAGGGTGAGCGTCGGGGCCGCGCTGGTCATCGCCTACCTGGTGGTGTATCTCCATGCCTCCGCGGCCAATGCAATCGTCACCGCCGTGTTCGCCGTCTTCGGCATCTACGTCGCCGCACTGGTCAACTACCTGGTGGTCTTCGCCCTGGTGGAGCCGGTTCTCAAGGACATGATCGCCGCGGAGGTGCTTCCCGCCGATGCGGTCTCGCACAAGCGCTTCTTCGGCCTGGGCTTCACCACCAGGACCTTTCTGTTCATCCTCGTGCCGGTGCTGATCGGCTACCTCAACGTGGCGTTCCTGGCAGTCTTCTATATGGGCGGGCTGTCGCCGGAGATGTTTCAGCACAGGCTGGTGCAGATCCTGCTCGTGAACGCCTTCTCCTTTGTGCTGGGCTTTCTGGTGCTCCTGACCACACAGCGCCGGATCATCAGGAGCCTGACCGGCTCCGTGGAAATTCTGGCCCGTTCGCAGGGGGACCTGCGCGGGCGCATCCCCACCACCCTGGAGGACGAGTTCGGCTACATCGCCTACCAGCTCAACGCGGTCTTCCGCACCGTCCGCGACCTGATCACGCGGCTGAAGCAGCTTGCCGACGAGGGCCATCAACTGGCGGCG
The DNA here is from genome assembly GCA_964490725.1 of uncultured Spirochaetaceae bacterium. Taxonomy (GTDB): domain Bacteria; phylum Spirochaetota; class Spirochaetia; order SZUA-6; family DRHE01; genus CAZBDU01. The sequence goes on from CAZBDU010000206.1 coordinate 1,336, forward strand.
AGCCTGGAGGGCAGGTCCGGACGGGTCAACGAAACGGTCGACGAGATGGGAAAGGCTTCCGGCGCCCTGCAGCAGCAGATCGGGGTCCTGGATCGGGAGATCAGCGAATCCACCCACGCGGCCACGGACATCTCCCGCTTCATCGAGCAGGTGGGCAGCCGCATCGAGGATCAGGCCGCTTCGGTGGCCGAATCCAGCGCCGCGGTGGAGCAGACCATGGCCTCCATCACCAACCTGACCCGCATCGCCGAGGGAAAGCAGGAGGTGATTCAACGGCTCACCGAGCTGGCCAGGGTGGGGGAGAGCAACATGAGCAACCTGGCGCTTTCGATCCAGGATATCGCCAAGTCCGCGGCGGTGATCCAGGAGATGATGGAGGTGATCAACGGTGTGGCCAAGCAGACCGACCTCCTGGCCATGAACGCGGCCATCGAGGCGGCTCACGCCGAGGAGTACGGCAAGGGCTTCGCCGTGGTGGCCGAGGAGATGCGCCAGCTCGCCGAAGCCACCCGCTCCAACGCTCAGTCCATCGGCCGTTCCCTCGGCGCGATCACCACCCACATCAACTCCTCCACGCAGGTCTCGCAGGAGACCGGGTCCTCCATCGGGCAGATGATCCGGGGCATTACGGAGCTGGCGGACAGCATGAACGAGATGGTGGCGGGAATGCAGGAGATCTCCAGCGGCAGCGGCCAGGTGATCGAAGCCCTGGAGGAGCTGGTGCGCATCAGTGAGGACGTGCGGGACTCCTCCGCCGACATGGACAGCAGGGTCAAGACCATCGAGGGCTCGATGCAGGGGCTGTCGCACCTTTCGGAACGCAACGCGCAGGATGTCGAGGGCATCAGCGCCGGGCTGAGCAGAATCGAAGGGGACATCCGGCAGGTCGCGGCCCTGGGAGCCAGCAACGCCGCCACCGTCAGGAGCTTCGAAGCGATGGTAGCAGGGTTCCGGGTCGAGGGGGCGGAGCAAGCCGGCCCTGCGGGGCGCCCTTCCGCCGCACCGGCGCCCCCCCGCGGCGCGCCCGCAGCCCGGCAG
>CAZBDU010000207.1:0-2278 GCA_964490725.1 uncultured Spirochaetaceae bacterium
CAGCTCCTCCATCTCGTATGCCTCGGGGTTTCCCAGGTTGAGGGTGGAGATCAGGGGCTCCCGGCAGACCTCCCGGAGGAAATCCTCGTGGCGCCCGCAGTAGTGCAGGAAACCCCTGCCGAACGGCGCCAGGGCGGCCCGGATGTAGGGCAGGCAAAACTCCCGGATCATGTCACCGGAGAGCAGGGTGGCGCTGTCCTCGGAGATCCTGGCCCCGGTGTCGGGGAACCACACTCCCGCTTGCATCCCGTGGCCGTGCACCATGCTGCGGTCGGGCTCTCCCAGGAGCCTCTTGAAGTGGCCGGTCACCGCCAGGAACAGCTCCAGGCTCTTCTGCTGCAGGCGGTGGAGCTCTGCGGGGCGATCCAGAGGCAGGATCAGCGCCTCGGTGCCGACGATCATGTGCGTCAGGTCGAAGATTCCCTGGGTGTCCGGCAGGTAAGGATGCACCTCCTCGGGCACCCTTCCTTCCCGCCTGCCCTCCAGGAGCAGGCGGTAGAAACGCTCGGCCAGCGGGAGCTCCCCCTGCTGCAGCGTCTCCCAGGTAACCGGTCCCGGCAGGTCCCGGTACTCCTCCAGGCTCAGGTGCCCGGTGAGCCAGGGGTGCAGATCCGGCTGCACCTGGAAGGGCAGACCCAACCCGCCCGGCAGGAGGGTAGTGCCCAGGTCCGGGCGGACGGTGGGGATGCCGTCGTCCACCAGGTCCAGGTGCGGCTCCAGCGCGAGCAGGCTGTCCGCCAGGAGCTTCTCTACGTCCCGGTGCTGCTCCACCAGATCGTAGCGGACGTAGTTGCGTCCCTGCGCCAGGTGGGGCCGCGCGAAGAGGATGGGCATGGGCCCGGTGCCGGACCAGAACTCCTCGAAGAACCGGAACTTGCTCTGAAGCGGTGGGCTGGACATGGATGCCTCCCTCAGGACGGGCGCAGGCGCGGGTACAGCTCCTTCAGCCGCGGGTACAGCTGGCGGTAGACCTGCTCGTACAACCTGCGATAGAAGCGGTGGGCCTGGGGGTCCGGACGCTGGAGCGCCCCCCCGGCGCGCCGGGCCCGAAGCGGAGCGTAGTCCGGAAAGAGGCCGACGCTCTTGCCGGCCAGCCAGGCCGCGCCGATCTCCGCTCCGCCGCCCCCGGCAATGTGCCGCACCGCGAGGCCCAGGACGTCCGCCAGGATGCGCCGCGCCAGGGCGCTCTGCGCGGCCCCGCCGGTTACCGCGATTTCGGCCGCCATCGTCATGCCCGCCTCCTCCAGGATCAGGCGGTTGCCCAGGAAGGCCAGAGCCGCCCCTTCCAGGGCCGACCGGTAGAGGTGTCCCCGGCGGTGGTGCAGCCCCAGCCCGAACAGCACTCCCCTGGCCAGCGGATCCCAGAGGGGGGTGCGTTCGCCGGCGAAGTGGGGCAGGGTGAGCAGCCCCTCGCTTCCGGGAGGCACCGTCAGGGCCTCGCGCTCCAGGACGGCGAAGGAGGCTTGCGTCCCGCCGCCGGCCGCTCCCGCGCCCGTGGTCAGCTCGCTGAGCCACTGCAGCACCGCCCCGGAAGAGGCCTGGCTGGCGTTGGTCAGGTATCCCTCGGGGTCCCAGGGCGCGCGGGTGACGTTCATCCCGGCCACGAAGCGCTCCTCCCGGTGGTAGATCCCCCAGCACCCGGAGGTGCCCAGGCTCATGGCGCTGTCCCCGCTCACCACGGCCCCGCAGGCCAGGTAGCCCGCCGCCGAGTCGATCAGCCCGCAGGCCACCGGCGCACCCGGCGGCAGCCCCAGCGCGCGGGCCGGCTCCTCCCGGAGCGCGCCTGCGCCTGCCTCGCTGGGCATCACCTCCGGGAGCTTGGCCGGGTCCAGCCCGATCTCCCCCGCCAGCTCCCGGTCCCAGCGGTTGCGGCGGATATCGAAGGCGATCCCGGCCAGGGGCGCGTGGCTGAGGTCGGTGGCCAGCACCCCGGTGAGGCGCGCCACCAGGTAGTCCTTGAGGCTGAGGATCCTGGCCGCCTTCCGGTAGGCCTCTGCACGGTGGCGCTTCAGCCACAGCGCCTTCACCAGTCCGTAGTAGGGGTCGATTCGGTTGGCCGTGAGCGCCAGGACCCGCTGCTCCCCCACGCGGCGTCGCACCAGCTCCGCCTCCGCTTCGGCGCGGCGGTCCTGCCAGAGCAGGCAGGGCGCCAGGGCCTGCCCCCGCCCGTCCACCGGCACGGCATCCGGCGCCATGGCGCTCACCGCGACGGCGGCGATGCGACCCCTCCCGGACAGGCGCTCCGTCAGCGGCGCCACCGCCGCGCACAAGCAAGCCC
>CAZBDU010000208.1:0-2271 GCA_964490725.1 uncultured Spirochaetaceae bacterium
GGGCAGTCGGGTGCGGGCAGTCGGGTGCGGGCAGTCGGGCGCGGGCAGTCGGGTACGCGCCCGCAGCCGTCTGCCCCGGGGCGGCGGCGCGCCGGCGGGCCAACCTTGACACCTGTGGTGGGCTCGGCTAGACTTGTGCCGCCATGAAGTTCCGAATCCGCTACGCGGATCAGGTGGTCGGGGTGTTCATCCTGATCGCCGTTCTGGGCATCGCGGGATTCCTGGTTCTCCTGGGCGCCAACCAGCGGTGGTTCGCCAGGAACTACCTCTTCTGGAGCCGCTTCGCCTCGGCAGAGGGACTGAGCACCAACATGGCGATCAAGCTCAAAGGCTTCCAGATCGGCAAGGTGGCCAGCGTATCGCTCACCCGGAACAACCTGGTGGACATCGAGTTCCTCATCTACGACACCTACTACGACAGGGTCCTGCCCAACTCGGTGCTGGAGCTCTCCTCCAACCCCCTGGGGCTCGGCGGGGGGCTTCAGTTCCACCCCGGCAAGGGACCGGGGGAGCCCCTGCCGGAGTTCTCCTTCATTCCCTCCATGGACCTGCCCCAGGGACAGAAGCTGATGGCCGGCGGGCTTGTGGAGGCCCCCGGGGGTGAAGACGTCATCGGCTCCACCCTGGCCAGGCTGGGTCCCGTGCTGCAGGAGGTGCAGGACACCCTGGAGGCGGTGCAGCAGCTGGCGGTCTCCCTGGACGGGTCCATCAAAGGCACGATGGACAGCCCCCTTTCCCGGGTGATGAACGACCTGGCGGCCACCACCGCCCGTGTCAACGGGGTCCTGGACCGCATGGACGCCATCACGGCGGACCTGCAGGGCATCTCCGCCAACCTCAGGCAGACCACCGACGGGATGAAGGACCCCACGGGGCTGGCCAGGAAGCTGCTGGACCCGCAGGGCTCGGTGGCCACGATTCTGGACGACGACAACGCGTTGTACGACCAGATCCTCCAGTCCCTGGAGCAGCTGACCTCCATCATCCGGCAGCTCCAGGAGTTCACGAAGTTCGTCAACTCCACCCAGCCCCAGATCGCCGGCATTCTGGAGGAGGGACGCCAGACCCTCGATCAGGGCAAGGACGTCCTCCAGGCCGTGAAGAACAACCCTCTGCTGCGGGGCGGCATCCCCAAGCGCAAAGAGCAGCCCACCACCTTTCAGGGCTTCCGCGACAGGGACTTCTGATGGGTGGCTCCCCCAGGCCCGCTCCGGAACCGGCTGCGGGGCGGTCCGCACCGCTCATGGCGGCCGCGTTGCTGGCGGCTTTGCCGGCGCTGTCGGCCCTGCTCGCCGCGGGCTGCTCGAGCGCCCCCAGGCAGCCCGAAGAGGTGACCGAACGCAAGAACCGCGCCGCGCAGTACACCGAGTTCGGCAACTCCTACTTCAACCGGGCCAGCTACCAGCAGGCGTTGCAGTTCTTCTCCCTGGCCCTCACCGAGAACGTCGCCGTAGACAACGAGCCGGGAATCGTGGAGTCCCACAACTCCATCGGCAAGGTCTACATGGCGGTGGGAGAGCTCGATCGCGCCGAGGAGAGCTTCTCCGAGGCGCTGGCCGTGGCCCGGAAGGCGGAACTTCCCCAGGCGGCGGCGCGGAGCTCCAACAACCTGGGAGAGGTCTACCTGGTGCGCGGGGACGTACAGCGGGCGCTCCAGTACTTCCGCGAGGCGGAGTCCGGGATCGGCCCTGAGGGCTCCGCCGCCGATCGGGCCGTGATCTACCATAACCTGGGCTCCGCGTTCAAGAAGCGGGAAGAGCTGCAGCGGGCGCTGAGCTACTTCCAGCAGGCTCTGGAGATCAACCTCGGGCTCAAGCGCTACGCCGAGGCGGCCAGCAACCTCTACATGACCGCCTCGGTGTACTCCAAGCAGGGCCGCACCGTCGAGGCGCTGGAGAGCATCGAGCAGGCCCTGGAGTACGACAAGAAGATGGAAAGCTCCCTGGGCATAGCCCGGGACCTGTTTGCGCGCGGGCTGATTCAGGAAAAAGCCGGCCTTCCGGAGCAGGCCTACCAGAGCTTCCAGAAATCCTACCAGGTCTATCTGACCCTCGGACCCACCGGTGAGATGGAGGCCGTGCTGGAGCACCTGATCCAGGCCTGCGAGCGCACCGGACGCAGCGCGGAAGCTGGCCGGTACCGCGCCGAGCTGGCCGCGCGGCAGGGGGGCTGACCGTGGCCGGCTCCCTGCTGGTGCGGGTGCTGCGCGGAATCGGCGGCTGGGTACGCCGTTCGCTGCTCTTCCTGGCGGCGGCGGGGGCGATCCTCGCC
>CAZBDU010000209.1:0-2124 GCA_964490725.1 uncultured Spirochaetaceae bacterium
GGCGACGGCTGAGGGGCCCGCGCCGGCTCCGCTGCCGCCCGCCGGGTCCACCCGCGCCGGCTCCGCTGCCCCCTCAGGATCAGGGCGCGCCCTGGAACTGCACCACGCTCAACCGTCCGGCCAGGACTCGGGCCAGTCGCTGCAGAGCCTGAGCCGTCTCTCCCTGCGGCTCGGCAACCACGATGGGGGTGCCGCTGTCCCCGCCCCGGGCCACCGCCGGGTCCATGGGCACTCTGCCCAGGAAGGGCACCCCGAGCTCTGCGGCCGCCTTCTCTCCGCCGCCGGTGCCGAAGAGCTCGCCGGTCATGTTCTCCAACACGCCCAGCACAGGCACCGAAAGGCGTCGGAACGCATCCACACCCCGGCGGGCGTCGCTCACCGAGACCGCCTGCGGGGTGGTCACCACGATGCCCCCGGTCAGCGGCACCAGCTGGGCCACGCTGAGCTGGGCGTCTCCGGTTCCCGGGGGCAGGTCCACCACCAGGTAGTCCAGCTCGCCCCAGGCCACCTCGGTGAGGAGCTGCTGGACAGCGCTGTGGATCATGGGCCCGCGCCACACCAGCGCCTGGTCCCGCTCGATCAGGAAGCCCATGCTCATCACGCGGACCCCGTGGGCGGTGGCGGGCACGATCTTGTCCGCCTGGGGCGGCGGGAGCTCCCCGATGCCGGCCATCATGGGCACGTTGGGGCCGTAGACGTCCGCATCCAGCAGCCCTACGGAAGCCCCCTCCCGGGCCAGAGACACCGCCAAATTGATGCTGACGGTGGACTTGCCCACGCCCCCCTTGCCGCTGCCGACAGCCAGGATGGTCTTGATGGGCACGTCGAGCTTCTCCCGGATGCGGCGGTCTGCGCGGACCCGGGAGTCGAAGCCGATGCGCACGGCGCCGGCCTCCGGCAGCCGCTTGCGGATGGCCTGCTCGCTGTCGGAGCGCAGCACGTCTTTCAGCGGGCAGGCGGGAGTTGTGAGCATGATGGTGAAGCTCACGTCCCTACCCTCGATGCGGATGTCGCGGACGAAGTCGAGGGATATCAGGTCGCGGTGCAGCTCCGGCTCCATCACGGTGCTCAGCGCTTCGCGGACGGCCTCTTCGGTGATCGCAGCCATGGACTCTCTCCCCCCGGCGCCGGCGTACTGCTGGCCGGCCTTTTCTGTCTAGATGGTCCCCTCCTCACGTGAGGGCCAAGCTGAAGTCTCCATTAGAGTATACATGAGCAAAGAGCTAAGGTACAGCTCCGGCGCCGGTAGCCCGGCGCGCCTACCGCAGCCGGCCGGCGGCGGGCCTGCCGGCTCAGACCGCCGCCGGCGCCGGGTGTTGACCTCGCCGCGGCCTCCTGCCGACATTGGTGGCAGAGCCATGCCTGAGGGTTTCTGGAAGAGACTGGCCGCGCTGGAGGATCTGCCGGACGGACGCGCGGTGCGGCTGACCGTAGGCCGCAAAGAGTTCCTGGTTGCGCGGCGGGGCAGAAAGGTGGACGTGTGCGGCAACATCTGCCCGCACTACGGCGCCGCCCTGAGCGAGGGGCTGCTGGCCGGCGCCGAGGTAGTGTGCCCTCGTCACGGAGCGCGCTTCTCGGTGGAGGACGGAGCCGTGACCGGGCCGCCCGCCCTGGACGACATCCCCTGCTACCAGGTGCGGGTGGAAGAGGGCGCGGTCTACGTGGGAGCGCCCCGGCCCCCGGCCGTCCCCTGGCCGCCGCCGGCGCTGAAGAAGGCCCGCAGCGCGGACCGCCGCACCTTTCTCATCGTGGGAGCCGGCGCGGCCGGGAACGCGTGCGCGGAGGCGCTGCGGCGCCTCGGTTTCCTTGGAGAGATCGTGATGCTGGGCGCCGAGCCCGACCTGCCCTGCAACCGCCCCGAGCTCTCCAAGGGACTGCTGGCGGGGACCACCCCTGCCGAGGCGCTGTCTCTGCGGGGCCCCGACTACTACGAAGCCCTGGGCATCCGCATCCTCACCGGGCACCGGGTGGAACGGCTGGATCTGCGCGCCCGGCTGGCCCTGTGTGGAAACGGCCGGCGCTTCCGCTACGACCGGCTGCTGCTGGCCAGCGGCGGAGCGCCCCGGCGTCTCGGCGTGCCGGGCGAAGATCTGCACGGCTGCTTTCGCCTCCGCAGCCGCGCCG
>CAZBDU010000210.1:0-2098 GCA_964490725.1 uncultured Spirochaetaceae bacterium
CACCCCCTGCCTCCTCCTCCGCCGGCAGGCTATGCCCTACGGACTCCTAGGCCGCGCCGCCGTGGAACGCCGCCCCGCTGCCGGTCATCCCCACAGCTCGACCAGCGGGCCCTCCGCACCGTACAGCGGGTCCTGCTCCGGCGCCGGCACGGCCGCGATGTTGCGGTCGGCGGCGGGCCGCTCCCCCTCCCGCCCGTAGTTCATGTCCCAGCTCTGCCCGGCAGGGTAGGCGCCCACCACCCGCAGGGAGCCCGGAACGTCCAGGAGCTTGTGGGCCACTCCGGCGGGAATCACCACCACGTCGCCGGCGGCCACACTGACCGCCGGCCCCTTCTCCCCGCCGAACTGCACCGTCGCGCCCCCCTGGTACACCCCCAGCACCTCGTGGGCGGTGCTGTGGTAGTGGTGGTAGGAGTAGATCCCATCGCGCCCCATCCCGGCTGCCAGCCGTTGGCCGCGAACCGCCTCTCGATCGCCGCGGGATCGCCGGCGGCCTCCGCCACCCCGCCCCGCAAGAGCAGCAGGGGCAGCTTCGGGTTGTTGGGAAACCGACCGTCGTCCTGCAGGAGCATCCGCTCCACCGCCCCCTGCGCGCGCTGGCTCACTGCTGCTCCCCCGGAAGCGTCGGCCTTCTGCCGGCCTGCCGCTCCGCCAGCTCCAGAAATCCTTCCGCCGCTTCCGGGGCGAAGAGGGTGCTCACGGTCTTGTAGAGCCGCTCCGCCCCTGGTTCCTCGAAGTTGCGGCGGTGGGGGAAGTAGCCCGCCCAGCCTCCCAGCAGACCCGCCACCAGGGCCACCCTGCCGGAGAGGCGCTTCTGCCAGTCGAAGGCCACTTCCACCAGGACCTCCATGGGGGCTCCCAGGAACAGCAGCTGCCCGAAATCCAGAAGCACCGCCGGGACGGTGATCACCCCCCGGGCCGGGTCGATCTCCCGCCCACCCCGGCGGTACAGCCAGAGGAAGGTGACGTAGGCGAACTGCTCGGCCACCCAGCGGAGGGTCTCTTCCCCGGAGAGGCCCTGCCTGCGGGCCCGCTCCTTCACCTGGGCGTTCACGATGCCGTCCTCCGGCACTGCCTCCGGCCGAACTCCCAGAAAGCCGCCCAGGCGCTCCTTTTAGCCGCGGATGCGCGGCCTCCACCTCCTGCGGCGAAAGCGGCCCATGGCGCAGCGGCAGCGAGGCCTGGAAGGAGTGGAGCGCCAGGCGGTCCAGAATGGCCGCCGGAGCGCCCGCCAGCGCCTCCTGGACGGCCCCTGCCATGAGCGCGCCCAGGGGCGCTCCACCTCCTGGAAGGATACCCCCAACGCCTGGTCCGGGTCCGCCATGTCGAGCTCTCCACGGGTGTAGGGATCCACGTTGCCCTCCGCGCCCTGGAGGAAGCCCACCGGCACACCCAGCTCCGCCTGCAGCGTGCGCCGCACCGGCGCCAGCCAGTCGGCGCTGATCAGGTAGTTGTCCACCCCCAGCGCGGTGAGATGGCAGGAGTAGTGGAAGAGGAGCGCCCGCAGCCTGCCCTCCGCGTCCACCAGGGAAAGCAGCACCACCCGGGGATCGACGGGCAGCCGGCTGTCGCGCCGGTTAACCCCGATCCGGGCGCTGCCCAGCCGCACCTCCACACTTCCGGTGAAGGCCCGGCTGCGCGCCTGCAGCACCGCTTCCGCGGCGCCGTCCACCAGACGGCGGTAGTAGCGTTCGGCGGCCTCCTGCGGGCCGCTCCCGCTCACCCGCACGTCCGGTCCCGAGTGGGTGTGGGTCGTGGAGATCAGGATCCGTCCGACGGGCACCTCGGTCCTGCCGGCCAGCTCCGCCGCCAGCTCCGCTGCCGTCTGCACGCGCACGAGGCAGAGGTCCAGCACCACCCACACGACGGGCTGTCCGCCGGCGGCCTGCACGTACCAGGCGCAGGCGTAGAGGGGGTCGTGCACCCCCGTCGACGGGTGCGTCCGATCGCCGTAGCCCATCAGGGGCACCGCTTCCGCCGGGGTGATGTCGCAGCACGCGTATCCAAGCTTCAGCATGGGAGATAAGATAGCCACCCGGGGGGCGCGCCGCCAAGGGCCCGGGGCCCGGGCCGCTCCGGCAGCGGGCCGCCAAGGGCC
>CAZBDU010000211.1:0-2035 GCA_964490725.1 uncultured Spirochaetaceae bacterium
TTGTGTATAAGAGACTGGCCGGGAGGCCGGCGGGGGGCCGGTCAGCCGCTCCCAGCAGGAGCGCCTGGAGGACAAGGAGCGCAAGAAGCGGCTCCGCCGGCTGGAGCGCGAGGAGGCCGCCCTCATGGAGGAGCTGGAAGCGCTGCAGGCCGGCCGGGGCGAGCTGGAGCGCTCCCTGGCCCGGGAGGAGGTCTACCTGGACGGCGAGAAGGTGCGGGAGATCAAGGACCGGCTAGCCGGCAACGCGCGCCGCCAGGAGACGCTCACCCGCCGCTGGGAGGAGCTGGAGGGGCAGCGGGCGGAGCTGCTGGCCGGGACGGGCGAAGAGGGGTAGCCGCCGGCGCCCGGCGCGGGCCCGCTCATGCCCGCCAGGGCTGCAAGGCCCCCCGGACCTGCCCGCAGGACGCCGGCCTTCGGTTGCCTGGTGCGGCCTTTTCCTTTAGATTTTGTACCAAAATCTGAAGGAGCGGGCCTGGCGTAGGCCCGCCGCCGGAGCTGGAGCATGAGAGACTTCCACAACGGCCGGACCGTGGGCTTCGTTTCGTTCCGCTTTGCCGGAACCGACGGGGTGTCGCTGGAGACGGAAAAATGGGCGGAGGTGTTCCGCAAGTGGGGCTATCGCTGCGTGTTCATGGCGGGCGAGCTGGAGACCCCGGAGGAGGACTCCTTCCTGGTAGAGGAGGCGCACTTCCAGCACCCGGAGATCAAGGAGATCTACCAGGCCTGCTTCAGCCAGTCCCGGCGCCCCCCGGCGCTCACCGGCAGGATCCACCACTACCGCAAGCGGCTCAAGGAGAAGCTCTACGAGTTCATCGACCGCTTCAACGTGGACATCCTCATTCCCGAGAATGCCATCACCATCCCCCTCAACATCTCCCTGGGAATGGCCATCGGCGAAGCCATCGCCGAAACCCGCATCAAGACCATCGCCCATCACCATGACTTCTTCTGGGAGCGCAAGCGCTTCCTGAACAACTGCGTCTGGGACTACTTCGGCTCCTCCTATCCGCCGCACCTGCCCTCGATCCAGCACGTGGTGATCAACAGCTCCGGTCAGAACCAGCTGGCCCTCAGGACCGGGATTGCGGCCACGCTGATCCCCAACGTGATGGACTTCGAGCATCCCCCCGCGCCGCCGGACGAGTACGCCCGGGACGTCCGCCACGACCTCGGCATCGGTGACAAGGAGCTGCTGGTGCTGCAACCCACCCGGGTAGTGCAGCGCAAGGGGATCGAGCACGCCATCGAGCTGGTGGCCCGCCTGGAGCGGAAGGCCACGCTGGTGATCTCCCACGCCTCCGGCGACGAGGGCTACGACTACCAGCAGCGGGTGCGGGACTACGCGCGCCTCCTCGGGGTGAAGGCGCTGTTCGTGGAGGACATCATTGCCGACCGCCGGGGCCTGACGGAGGACGGCCGCAAGGTCTACACACTCCAGGACATCTACCCGTATGCCGACCTGGTCACCTATCCCTCGCTTTCGGAAGGGTTCGGCAACGCCTTCCTGGAGACCATCTACTTCCGCAGGCCCATCCTGGTGAACAACTACTCGATCTACTTCTTCGACATCAAGCCTAAGGGGTTCGACGTCATCGAGATGGACGACTTCATCACCCCGGACACGGTGCGCTACACCCGCGAGGTGCTGGGCGACCCCGGACGCGTGGCCAGGATGACCGAGAAGAACTACCAGCTCTGCCTGAAGCACTACTCCTACCGCATGCTGGAGGTGAAGCTGCGCCACATCCTGTCCTCCTTCTGGGGCCAGTAGGAGAGGGGCCGACAGGGGGGGCGGTGGGTCAGGGCCTGCGGGAAGGGGCTGGCCGAGGAGGGCCGGCCCGGCGGGAGGCGGCCAGAACCGGCGGGTCTACGGGCCCTCGTCCGCGGCGGGGTCCCAGGCCGGGTCCTCCACCAGCGGCCCCCAGGGTCTTCCGGAGGGCGCGGGGTTGCCCGCCCGCTCCAGGATGAGACGCACCAGCTCGCGGCGCCCGGCCGGCGCCCGCGCGTCGATCGCCGGTCTTTCGCGGCCCGGAGC
>CAZBDU010000212.1:0-1951 GCA_964490725.1 uncultured Spirochaetaceae bacterium
CTGCGCGGCCGCACCGCCGCCGGGGGCGCCGCCCGCCGCGGGGGCCGCCTCCTGGCCGCTCTCTGGCCGGGCCGCCCCGGGCGCCTGGGCGAACAAGATCTGCCTCAGCTTGCGTTCGATGTCCGCGGCAATGTCCGGATTGCCCGCCAGGAACTGCTTGACGTTGTCGCGTCCCTGGCCGATTCGGTCCTCGCCGTAGGAGTACCAGCTGCCCGCCTTGCCGATGATGTTCTGCTGCACCGCCGCGTCCAGGAGGCTGGCCTCCGCCGAGATCCCCTTGCCGAAGATCACCTCCAGCTCCACGCGTTTGAAGGGGGGAGCCACCTTGTTCTTCACCACCTTGACCCGGATCTTGTTGCCCACCGCCTCCTGGTCCGCCTCCGAGATGGTCTCCACCTTCCTCACTTCCAGCCGCACCGAGGAGTAGAACTTCAGGGCGTTGCCCCCGGTGGTGGTCTCAGGATTGCCGAACATCACCCCGATCTTCATGCGGATCTGGTTGATGAACATCAGGCAGGTGCGGCTCTTGGAGATGATGGCGGTGAGCTTCCGCAGAGCCTGGCTCATGAGCCGGGCCTGCAGGCCCATGTGCGAGTCCCCCATGTCCCCCTCGATTTCCGCCCGCGGGGTCAGAGCGGCCACCGAATCCACCACGATGATGTCCACCGCTCCGGAGCGGATCAGGGATTCCACGATTTCCAGCGCCTGCTCGCCGTTGTCGGGCTGGGACACCCACAGCTCGTCGGTGTTCACTCCCAGGTTGCGCGCGTAGAACGGGTCCAGGGCGTGCTCCGCGTCCACGAACGCCGCGATTCCGCCCACCTTCTGCGCCTCCGCAATGGCGTGCAGCGCCAGGGTGGTCTTCCCGGAGGCCTCCGGCCCGTAGATCTCGATGATCCGGCCGCGTGGGTAGCCCCCGATCCCCAGGGCTGCGTCGAGCAGGATGGAACCGGTGGCGATGGTGGGGATTCCGGTGGAAGGCGCCTGCTCTCCCAGCTTCATGATCGCGCCCTTGCCGAACTGCTTCTCGATCTGCAGCCTTGCGGCTTCCAGGGCCTTCTGCTTTTCTCCTCCGGAGGCGTCACTGCTCATCTGGATACTTCCTTATACAAGGGATAACGGGGAAGCGCACGGTACCGCTTTCGTCTGTCCATAATATCGCCGCCCTCCGCGCTCCGTCAAGCCGAGCCGCCCGCCATGCCGATACTAGCTACAACCGAGGACCGCAGACGGAGGTGTCGTGCGCTCAACCTGCCTGGCGGCCCTGCTGTGGGCCGTCGTGCTCGATGGGGTCGTGGCCCTGGATGCCGCTTCCTGGATAAGCCGGACCGACCGCCGGGACAACCCGGTGGTCCTCTCCTATATTCTGAGCGGCGACCTGGCCCAGGCCCTGGAGGCCGCCTCTGCGCTGGGCCACCGCCCGGATCCCTACGTGGCGGACATCCTGGTGGCGCTGGCCCGCAGCGGGTCCCCGGGCGGAGCCGAGGGCACCCGCAGCCAGCTGGTCCAGCTATGGATCCTGCAGGCCCTCCTTCCCAGGGAAGCCCCCCGCCAGGAGCTGCGTGCCCGGGTTCTCCTGAACGTGGAGGCCCTGGACGTCCTGGTGCCCGCCTTGCCCCGCCTCATGCCGCTGCTGAGGCGCGACCTGCTGAGAATGCTTGCCTGGGCTCCTCAGCCGCGCTTCGGCGCTGCGCTCATGCAGGAGGCCGCCGCCCAGGCCCGGCGGCTCGCCGGGAGCAGGGGCCGCATGACCGCCGGGCAGGCGGAAGTGGTGCTGGCGCTGCTGGACGCCGTGGAAGCTCTGGGGGAGCCCACCCTGGCGGAACCGGTGGCCCTGATCGCGGGCCGCGCCGCCTCTCTGCCGGTGGCCTCGAGGGCGGCCTCAGTGGCGGGAGCGCTCCTGGATCGCTGAAGGCGAAGCGCGCAGGCGGATCCCGGTCCGGTGCGGCCC
>CAZBDU010000213.1:0-1850 GCA_964490725.1 uncultured Spirochaetaceae bacterium
GCCTGGAGACGGCTCCGCGGGCGGGAGCGCGGTGGCCGGCTCCCCGCCGGACCGCACGCCGCCGGGCGAGAGGGGCAGGCGCCGTCCCGCTCGCCCCGCCCCGCCTTCCCCCCGGACGGCGAGCTCCTGGAAGAGCAGCTCCTGGGAGCCCAGGGCCGCGCGCTCCCCCCGGGCGAAGACCCGCACCCGGCCGTACTCCCCGTCGTAGCCCTCCTCCACCAGCACCTCCCCGGCGCGCATGCGGCGCACCGCCTCGGCCAGGGCGTCTGTGCCCAGCGCCTCCACCTCCTGGAGGGGCAGGCTCATGAGCAGGGCCAGCTCGGAGCCGGCCGCGGCCGCCAGCCGGTGGTAGAGGCGCTCCACCCGCCGGGACTGCGCGCCTACGCCCAGGATCTCGGCCAGGATCTCACTCAAGGGGATGAGGGAGTGAAAGGGAGGGCCGGAAGCTGCCGGGACCGTGCGGTCGGCAAGCTGGTACACGCGGTTGAGCACCCCCACGGTGACGGGTTTGCCGCAGGCCGGGCACAGCCCGCCTCGGGCCGCTGTCTCCCGCGGCTCCCAGCGCACCCCGCACTTGCGATGCCCATCGAAGTGGTACTTGCCTTCCTGGGGAAAGAACTCCAGGGTACCCAGGAACGCCTCGGGCGTGCGGCCGCCCAGGGCGTCCACCAGCGCGCCGTAGGACAGATCCGTGTCCAGCAGGTTGGCCTCCCTGCCCAGCTTTTCCGGCGAGTGGGCGTCGGAGTTGGAGACCAGCGTGTAGCGGTCCAGAAAGCCGCACATCCGGTTCATGGGCGGGTCGGAGGAGAGCCCCGTTTCCACCGCCCGGATGTGTCCCGCCAGGTCGCGGTAGCACTCCTCGATGCGCTGGAAGCCGCTCCTGGCGCCGAGCACCGAGAACCACGGGGTCCAGACGTGGGCGGGGATCAGCATGGCCTGCGGTGAGCTCTCCAGGACGATCTCCAGGAGGTCCCGGGAGTCCAATCCCAGGATGGGCCTGCCGTCGGAGGTGATGTTTCCCACCGCACCCAGACGGCCCTGGATGCGCCGGGCGGCGGGGAAGTCCGGGATCAGCACCAGGTTGTGCACCTTGCGGGTGGCTCCGCCGCTGCGGTAGATGTTGCTGATCTCGGCGGTCAGCAGGAAGCGCACCGGAGCCTCCGCGGCCAGCTCGTGGCGGAGCCTGAAGGGCTCCCTGAGACGCAGCAGCCCCTCCTCTGCGGGCTCCAGCTTCTCCTCCAGCTCGGCCAGCCAGCCGGGGTGCGTGAAGTCCCCGGTGCCCACGACGGTGATCCCCTTGATCCGCCCCCACAGCTCCAGGTGCTCGGGAGTGAGCTTGGGGCTGGTGGACATGGAGAAATGCGAGTGGATGTGCAGATCGGCGACGAGCTTCATGGCAGACTTCCGGGCAGCTTCACCGATGGGGACGGGGATGAACTGCGCCGCGGCGCCTTCCGGACTCCTTGGCCCTCGCCGCCGGGACTAGGAGTTACCGTTCCCGTTCCCGTCGCTGCGGGGCTTGGGGTCACCGGTGAAGTCGTGGGCCTTCAGGAACTGGTTGAACCGCTTGTCGTTCTCCATGAACTCTTCCACGTACTCCACGGGGATGCCCCGCTCCAGGCACTTGCGGCGCAGGTCGCCGCCGAACACGTACACCAGGGCGGCGATATCGGAATACAGCTTCTTCGCGTCGTTCTTCGTCATGAGCGCCCGCCCCCGCCGGATCGCTCCTCCGGCGGCGGCCGCATGCAGTATAGCGCAAAAGGCGCCTTCCGTGCAACGAACGCCCCGGGCTCCCAGCAATTCTCAATTTGGCCGAGGGTGGTGGTTCGGCATGGATGTTGTTGCTC
>CAZBDU010000214.1:0-1599 GCA_964490725.1 uncultured Spirochaetaceae bacterium
CCTATCTGGGAGGGATTTCTTATTCCCCAACTACCTACAAAACGAATTCCCACCCGAGAGCGCGGGCGAGGGAGCGCAAGTCAAGTCTCTGTGATCCGCCGGGCCGCAGGGACAGGCGCTCCGGCTGCGCTCACCTGCACGACGGCCGCAAGCAGGCTTCACCCCACCTCCAGGACGATGCGACCCACCCGATCCCCGTCGGCCAGCTCCCGCAGCGCCTCGTTGGCCTCCCGGAGGCGCCGGCGCCGCGTCGCCACGGACCGCAGCGCCCCCTGCTCCACCAGCTCGATCACCTCCACCAGCTCCTGCTTCGGGGCAAGCCGGGTGCCCGCAACGGTCCACTCGTTGTAGTGCATCTCCTTGGCGCCCAGGGGCAGCGGGTTCACGGGGTCATAGCCCATGATCACCAGCCGCCCGCCCCGCTTCAGGCAAGCGATGGACCAGCGGAAGGTGGCCTCCACCCCCACCCCCTCCAGCACCAGGTCCACCCCCCGGCCCCGCGTCCAGTCCAGGACGGCCCGGCGGGGGTCGCTGTGGCCCGGGTCCACCAAGAGTTCCGCGCCGAAGGACTGCGCCGCTTGCAGCGCGCCGGGGCGCAGATCCGCCGCAGCCACCCGGGCGCCCATCAGCCGGGCAACCTGCACCGCGAACAGCCCCAGCCCGCCGGCGCCCACGATCAGCAGCCGCTGCCCGGGCGCCAGCCGCCCCACGGTCTTGAGGGCATGGTAGGGTGTGGCCGCCGCGTCGGCGAGCACCGACATCTCCCCGGGAGGCACCGCGCCCCCGGTGCGGCAGAAGTTGTAGGCCGGCAGCTTCACGTAGCGGGCAAACCCGCCGGGGAGCTCGAAGCCCAGCCGCCGCACCCGGAAGCAGATGTTCTCCCGCCCGCCGCGGCAAAGCTCGCAGTCGCCGCAGGAAAGGTAGGGATAGACCACCCCCCGCTGGCCGGGCTCCAGGCCGGTCACCCCCGGGCCCACCGAGGCCACCTCGCCGGCGATCTCGTGCCCGGGCACGTGCGGAAGGGTGATCACCTCCGGAAGCTGCCCGGTCACGATCTTCAGGTCGGTGCCGCAGATTCCGCAGTGCGTCACCCTCAGCAGCACCTCCCCGGGACCGGGCTCTGGAACAGGCAGCTCCCGCAGCTCCAGGGGCCTGTTGTACGCGGCCAGGACCATGCCCTCCATCACCCCGGCGCCGCCGGGGCCGGACTGTGCGTTCATGCCGCAATCATCCCGCGGTGCCTGTGCCTTCGTCAAGGAGCAGGGAAGGCCCCCGAGCGCCGGCGAGAGGTGGCCCTGAGAGGGCGCACCAAGGAGCATGTGGTCCACCTGACCCACCAATACCGGGCCTATGGTCTGTCGCTCCGGCAGAACGCCAGTCAGCTCAACCAACGCTTGCTCCACAACAACGACAGCGGAATCTGGCAGGCTAATGTTCCGTCCCCGAAATGCTCTGGCATAAGCGGCTGAGCTTCTCCAAGATGGAGTCGGCGGTCGCATGCCATATGAACGGCGTGGCGTCCTTGTTGTAGGCCGTGACGAACAGATCGATCTTCTGGACGAGTTCCTTCACGCTGCCGAAGGAACCTCGACGAATCGC